>NZ_JBXAFV010000015.1:0-183838 GCF_058793475.1 Pigmentiphaga sp. MLSB6-MA01
AGGCCGCCCTCAAACAGCTGCGCCCTTGCTTCCCCGTCCACCCTGTCCCCACCGGCGGCTCCGAATGCGCCCCGCCCACCCGCCGGCCCCGGCACCCCGGACAAGACCTGCACCGTTGGTTACCTAGCCATTTCAGTACGGTGGTCCTGTTCGATGAGAAAAACCCTTTGTCGTCTCTGGACCTGCGATCGTCACTCATCACCGTCGGTAGTTCATGATCGGTGGGGGAGAGCGGCCCGCGGTGGGGCGCATTCGGAGCCGCCGGTCAAGGACGGTTCAAGAACCTGACCCCTTAGCCATCCGGATGCCATGGATGTCGATTCAGCCTAGGCCGGCGCGCCGGAGGCGGCGGCCTCCTCCAGGCATTCGATCAGCAGCGTCGTGCTGGGGGACATGGTCCGGTTGCGGTTCCAGGTGATGCCCAATGGGCGCATCAGCTTCGGGAAATTGAAGGGCAGCACCGATACCAGGCCCTGGCGCCGGTAGTGGTGGGCGATGTCGCGCGTCATGGTGGCGATGGCATCGGTTTCCTGGAGGTAGGCCAGCACGAACTGTACTGACAGCGCTTCGACGAAATCGGCCGGCATCGGGAAACCGTGCTGCTCGAAGGTGCGCTCCAGCGGCTCGTGCAGCAGCCCCTCGGACGACGGCAGTACCCACGGGCAATGCATGATGTCGGCCCATTCCAGGCGCTTGCGCCGCGCCAGCGGATGGCCGGGCCGGGCGATCAGCACCACCGGTTCCTGCGACAGCACCTTGCCGCCCAGTTCGGGCAGGGCGTGCTTCTCGGCCAGGCGCCCGACGATCAGGTCGAGTTCACCCTGCAATAACTGCGGCAGCAGGCGTTCCATCGTGCCTTCGCGCAAGAAGACGTTGGTCCGGGGTGCGCGCTGCTTGAGCAGCGCGACGCTGCGCGGCAGCAGGGCGGGGACGACGTTGGACAGCACGCCGACGCGGATGCGCCCCGTGTCGCCGTCCAGCAGCCCCTTGAGTTCGTCCCGCGCCTGGGAAAAATCGTTCAGCAGGCGGCGCGCGTGGCGGATCAGGCATTCCCCGTAGAGCGTCGGCGTCACGCCCTTGGGCGTGCGCTCGAACAGCTTCAGGTCCAGTCCTTTTTCCATCTCGCCCAGCATCTTGGACACCGCCGGCTGCGTGACGTTGATGTGCGCGGCGACCTTGCCGATATGGCGCAGCTCGTCCAGCGCCACCAGCAAACGCAGGTGGCGGGGCCGCAATTCGTTCCGTATGTACCAGTCGAGCTGCGTCATGCCTGCTTCCGTCGCACGAAGTGCGGGCGATCTTAGCACCGGCGAGGGCGGCGCCGTATCTGGGTGCGGTGCAGCATTACCCCGGGGTAATGACGTGGACCACATTCTTCATTGGACGCTCTCCGGGGCCGATTCCACAATGGCCGCCGACCAACAGGAGACAATCATGGGCCCGTCCCGTCCGTCATCGATGTTCGCTCATCCTTCCGCGCGGAACGCCCGGGCGCCGGCACGGCGCGCCGTGCTCGCGGCAGCCGCCGTGCTGGCGGCGCTGTCTTTCGCGCCGCCCTGCCTGGCCCAGGGGAGCGAGTCGTTCCCCTCCAAGCCGCTGCGGCTGGTCGTGCCCTTCGCGCCGGGCGGCGCGGCGGACGTGATCGGCCGTTCGGTGGCCGAGCAATTGCAGCGCGAGCTGGGCCAGTCGGTGGTGGTGGTCAATCGCGACGGGGCCGGCACCATCGTCGGCGTGAACTATGTGGCGAAGGCGCCGGGCGACGGCTACACGCTGTTGCTGAGCGGCGATGCCGCCACCATCAACACCGCCAGCGGCCGCACGCTGCCCTATGATTTCCTGCGCGAACTGACGCCGGTTTCGGTCCTGTTCTCCGGCGCCCAGATCCTGCTCGTCAGCAAGGACAGTCCTTTCAAGACCCTGCAGGACATGGTGTCCTACGCGCGCGCCAATCCGGGCAAGCTGCGCTATGGCAGCTCGGGCATAGGCACGTCCATCCACCTGTCCGAAGCCTCGTTCAACGCCGCGGCGGATATCGAGGCGCTGCACGTACCCTATCGGGGCGTGGCGCCGGCCATCACCGATCTCATCGGCGGCCAGGTGGATTACGTGATCGCCGGCTCGTCGCTGGCCACGCCGGCCATCCAGAGCGGCCAGTTGCGGGCCCTCGCGATCACCACCGCCAAGCGGTCGCCGATGCTGCCCGACATCCCGACCGCCAAAGAGCAGGGCGTGGATGTCGAGACGATGGGATGGTATGGGCTGTTCGTGCCGGCCACGACGCCGCCGGCGATCGTCGCCAGGTTGAACGCCGCCACGCTGGCGGCGCTCAAGTCGCCGGAGCTGTCCGAACGCTTCAAGTCCATCGGCGGCGAAGCGCGCGGCACCTCGCCGGCGGAGGCGGGCGCCTTCGTCAAGGCCGAGATCCGCAAGTTTTCGGAACTGATGCGCCGGCTCAACATCAAGCTCGACAACTGACCGTGCAGGACATGTCCATGGATAGCCCCGCTTCCGAAGCGGCCGGCGACACGGTGCTCGTGCGCCGCGAAGGCGCGGTGATGCACGTGTCGCTGAACCGGCCCGATGCCCGCAATGCCCTCAACACGCCAGTGCGCCAGGCGTTGGCCATGGCGTTCCGGCAGGCCGAGGCCGACCCCGGCGTGAGGGCGGTGCTGGTGACCGGAGAGGGGCGCCATTTCTGCGCCGGCGCGGATATCCGCGAACTGCGGGCGCGGACCATGCTGGAGGCCGGTTGGGCGCCCGAGCGTCTTGACACGATGGTCGAGACGCTGTCCAAGCCGGTGGTCGGCGCGCTGCACGGATACGTGCTGGGGGGCGGCCTGGAACTGGCCCTGGCGTTTACCGTGCGCCTGGCGTCCGAGGATTTCCGGGGCGGTTTTCCTGAAGTGAAGCTGGGCATCTTTCCCGCGCTGGGCGGCACGCAGCGCTTGCCGAGGCTGGTGGGGGAGGGGCGGGCGCTGGAGCTGATGCTCAGGGGCCGGATCGTCGACGCCCGGGAGGCGCTGGGCATCGGCCTGGTGACCGAGGTCGCGCCGGCGGGCGAGCTGCGCGAGAGAGGCCTGGCGCTCGCGCAGGAACTGGCGGCGGGGCCGCCGGTCGCGATGCGCGCCATCATGGAATGCGTCCGCCGCGCGGGCGACCTGGGGCGGGCCGATGGGCTCGACTACGAGCGGCGCCTGTTCGGCATCGTCTGCGGCACCGCGGACAAGGCGGAGGGCGTGGAGGCCTGGCTGGAGAAGCGCCCGCCGCGCTTTTCTGGCAGGTAGCCGGACATCAAGGCAGGACGGAGAACATAGTCATGAATCTGCAAGGCTTGCTGGAGCCTCGTTCCATCGCCATTGCGGGGGCGTCGGCGGATCCCTCGAAGTTGTCCGGGATGATCCTGGGTTTCTTGTCGAAGAGCGGTTTCGAAGGCCGGGTCTATCCCATCAACCCCCGCTACCAGACCATCGCCGACATGCCGTGCTATCCGTCGGTCGAGGCCTTGCCCGAGCCGGTCGACCTGCTGGTGTGTGTCGTCCCCATCGCGGCGGCCTTCGACTCGATCGAGGCGGCCGCGCGCCGCGGCGTCCGGTTCTGCGTGCTGATGACGGGCGGTTTCGGCGAAGGCCGCAGCGGCGACGAGGGGCGGGCCCGCCTGGCGCGCCTGCAAAGCCTGTGCCGCGAGACCGGCATGCACGTGGTCGGGCCCAATACCGTCGGCATGGTCAATTTCCGCAAGCGGCTGCCGCTGACCTTCGCGGACTGGTACGGCCGGGACACCGGCCAGCGCGGTGGCGTGGCCATCGTCACGCACAGCGGCAGCGTGGGCGGCCTGATCTTCTCGTCGCTCCAGCTCAACCGCATCGGCGTGGACTACTGGATAGGCCTGGGCAACGAAGCCACGCTGGAGACGGCCGATTTCATCGCCCATTTCAGCGCCGATCCAGAGATCCACACCATCATCTGCTACATGGAGGGAATCCGGGACGGGCGCAAGTTCATCGCGGCGGCCGAGGCGGCGCGGCGCACCGGCAAGCGCATCGTCGTGCTCAAGGCCGGCGAATATCCCGATTCCGTGCGTTCCACGATCGCGCACACCGCCCGGCATCCCACCGACCGCGACGTGTACGCGGGGGTCTTTCGCCAACTGGGCGTGATCCAGGTGGTGTCACTGTCGGAGCTGAGCTATGTGATGACGCTGCTGACCAGCGTGGGCGACCGGCTGGGGCCGCGCGTGGGCATCATCTCCGCCTCGGGCGGCGCCTGCTCGGTCATCGCCGACCACGTGATCCAGGCCGGCCTGGAATTGCCCGAGCTGCCGCCCGTCCTTCAGCAGGCATTGGATCGCGGCATTCCGGTCTATGGCTCGTCCAGCAATCCGGTCGACCTGTCCGCCGACGTGGTGGCGCGCGGGGAAATCCTCGGACACACGCTCTTGACGCTGCGCGAGGACGACAGCATCAATGTCTGGATGCTGTTCGGGCGGCCCATCATCGACCGCTATTACCCCATGCTGATCGAATTCGTGAATGCCACGGGCAAGGCGATGGTGGTCTGTTGCGGCGTGCCGCTGGCGCCGGACGTCCAGGCGGCCCTGTCCGAGCACGGCATCGCCGTGCTGCTCGATCCCGAGTTGTGCCTGCGCGCGCTGGCGCGCATCGCCTGCCGCCCGGCCGAGGAGCCCGTGCCCGCGCCGCCGCTGCCGGAGCGCACCGCGGATGCGCGGGTCCTCCGCGGCCGGCAGGCGGGCGAACTGCTGGCGCGCCATGGGCTGGAGGTCTCGGCGTCGGCCGCGCCCTGGCTGCGGGTGGAGATCGCGCGCGACAGGGATTTCGGCCCGGTGATCATGGCCAATTGGCTGCCGGCGTACCGGGTCGGCACGCACCGCGTGGTGCGCGCGCTGCCCGCTACCGGCGCGGATCTGCTGGCCCTGGTCGACGACCTGGGCGAGCAGTTGCAGGAATGGCCCGCCGAGCCGGTCGATATCGAGGAGGCGCTGGCCACGGTGGTGAGGGCCTACGAGCAATCCCCCGGCGTGCACGGGCTGGGCGTCGAGTTCGGCGGCGCCGACGGACGGGTGGTGGTCTGCGAGGCGTCCCGGCGCGAGACGCAGGCCGGTTGATCATGGACGAGACCTACATCGCCGGCGTGGGGGAGTTGCCGCAGGGCCGGTCGTCCTTGCCGGACACCATGGCGCTGCACGCGGAGCTGGCCCGCCGCGCGCTCGATGACGCGGGCATGGAACTGCCGCAGGTGGACGCGGTGCTGACGGTCCCGCCTCGCACCGATCCCTATCTGATCCACGCCGCCGCCCTGGCCGAACACCTGGGCATCGAACCCGCGGTGGCCTGGACCCTGGAGGCCGGGGGCGCGGCGCCCATGGCGATGGTGGAAACCGCGCGCGGGCTGATCCGCGGTGGCGGCGCGGCCACGGTCCTGATCGTGGCCGCCGACATGCCCCTGGGCGCGGCGTCGCGGGACGCGTACGTGAAGACCCTGGCCGAGGCGGGCCCGGTGCATCCGGAATGGGAGGTGCCCTACGGTCCCACCGTTCCCGCGATGTTCGCGCTGGTCGCCCGCGCCTACGCACAGCGCTGGGGCGACATCGACGAGCAACTGGCCGCCGTGGCGGTACACGACCGGACGGCGGCGGCCGCGCATCCCAACGCGCATCACCGGGAGGCCATCGATGCGGCGGCCCATCGCGCCAGCCGTGTCATCGCCGATCCGCTGCGGCTCCTGGACTGCGCGCCGGTGTCCGACGGCGGCGGCGCGCTGGTGGTGACCGGGGCGCCGGGGGCACGCCGGGTGCCGGTCCGGGGCGCGGGTTTCGCCACCAGCCACATGCATCTGTCGGCGGCCGCGTCGCTGACGGCGTTCTCGGCCGGCAAGGCGCTCGACACGGCATTGCGCCAGGCGGGGGCGGATCGGCGCGACATCGATCTGGCGCTGGTCTACGACTGCTTCACGATCGCCATGCTGGTGAACCTGGAGGACCTGGGGCTGGCCGGGCCGGGGCAGGCGGGCGGGGGATTCCTCGACGGCGTTTTTGGCCGGGAGGGCGCGCTGCCCGTGAATACGCATGGCGGCCTGCTGTCGCACGGCCATCCCGCGCGGGCCGGCGGCATCGGCAATGTGGTCGAGGCTGTCGTGCAGTTGCGAGGCGAAGCCGGCGCGCGCCAGGCCGGCCCAAGGCGGTTGGCGCTTGCGCATGGCATGGGCGGCGTGTTCGCCACGCATGGCGTATTGCTGCTGGGAGCGCCGTGATGATGTCTGCTTCTTCCGCCGGACTGCTTGCGCCGTACCGCGAGGCGGCCGGACGGGGCGTGTTCCTGCTGCCCCGTTGCGGCGATTGCGCTGCCTGGCAATGGCCGCCCCGCGCCGCCTGCCGGCGTTGCGGCGGCGCGCTGGCCTGGGGGCAGGCCAGCGGCGGCGGACGCCTCGCGACCTGGAGCGTGGTGACCCGGGCGCCGCGTCCGGAACTCCAGTCCGATGTGCCCTACGTCGTGGCCTTCGTCGAGCTGGACGAGGGCGTGCGCCTGTTTTCCCGCGTCGTCGGCGCTGATGCCGGCGCGTTGCGGGCGGGCATGCGGGTAGGCTGCCGTTTCGATCCGCTCTCCGATTCCGCCGTGCCGGTTCCCGTATTCGTCGTTGCAGAAGGTTGACATGGATTACCTGATTCCCGCGGAGTTCGTGCAGTTCGCCGACCTGGCGCGCCAGTTCGTGCGCAAGGAACTGTGGCCGCATGAAGAAGACGTGGAGCGTGCCGACCGCGTGCCCCCGGAGCTTGCCCGCGGCCTGCGGGCCAAGGCGGTGGAGCTTGGCCTGTTCGGTTTCAACATGCCCGAGGAGGCCGGTGGCCCCGGTTTGCCTTATCTGGCGCAGGTCCTGATACGCGAACAGTTGGGGCAGGCGAGCGTGGCGCTGGCCGACCTGGCCGGCCGTCCGCCCAAGGCCCTCCTGGCCTGCCGCGGCGAGCAGCGCGAGCGTCTGCTGGCGCCCGCGGTGCGTGGCGAGCAGGTCTGGGCCTTCGCGCTGACCGAGCCCGGTGCCGGGTCGGACGCCGGATCCATCCGGACCCGTGCCCTCCGCGTGGAAGGAGGCTGGCGGCTGACCGGCACCAAGCACTTCATCTCGCACGGCGATCACGCCGATCGTGTCATCGTGATCGCCAAGGCGCGGCAGGACGGTGGCGAGGCCCCGGCCGCCTTCGTCGTGGCGCACGGGGCGGCGGGTTTCTCGGTGGGGCGCGTCCATCGCAAGATGGGGTGGCGCGGCTATCCGGTGTGCGAGCTGGTGTTCGACGACGTGTTCGTCGCCGATGCGGATGTGCTGGGCGAAATCGGCGGCGGCCTGCGGCTGGGGCTGGCCAATATCCTGGAGTCGCGGATAGGCGTGGCCGCGCATTGCGTGGGCATGGCCCAGCGCGCCTACGATTACGCGATCGAACATCTGCGTGTGCGCCGCCAATTCGGGCGGCCTTTGGGCAGCTTCCAGGGCTTGCAGTGGATGGTGGCCGAGATGGCGGTCGACATCGAACAGTCGCGCGCCCTGCTCTATGCGGCGGCACGCGAAATGGACCGGGGTGCCGATGCACGCGCGGCCGTTTCCATGGCCAAGCTGTCGGCCACCGAGATGGCGGGCAGGGTGGCGGACCGCGCGCTGCAACTGCTGGGCGGCGCGGGCTACATGGCCGAATCGCCGGTGGAAATGATTTATCGCGATGTCCGCGCCTTTCGCATCGGCGAGGGCACCAGCGAAATCCAGAAGAACCAGATCGCCCGGGCGTGCCTGGGGCGGGAGATGTTCGCATGACAGTCGCGACGAACGGGCCGCTGGCGGATGTGGACCGCTGGACCCTGGGGCGGTTCGTCGACGAGATCGGCGCGCGTTTCGGCGATGGCGGGGCGATGGTGGCCAGCGACCGCCAGCACGGTCCCGGCCTGCGCCGGTGGACCTACGCGGAACTGGCGCGCGATGCATGCGCGCTGCAATGGGCCCTGATGCGGCAAGGCGTGCGGCCGGGCGACCGGGTCGGCGTGATGCTGTCGAGCTTTCCGGAGTGGGTGCTGTATCTGTTCGCCGTCACGCGGCTGGGGGCGGTGTTCGTTCCGATCAATCCGCGGTTCCGCAGCCGCGAGCTGCGGCACGTGCTGGGCCATTCCGGCGCCCGCGCGCTGATCGCCATGGGCAGCTACCTGGGCCACGATCACGCCGGCCAGATCGCCGAGGCCCGCGCGGATGCGGCGCTGCCGGCGCTGGAGACGGTGATCGGCGTGCACACCGCGCCCGCGGCGGACGCGCAGGATACGGCAGCCTTGCTCGACACGGGCCGGCGGTATCTGGACGAGCATGGCGTACCGCCCCGCGCGGACGACGCCGATGCCGTCGCGGTCTTGTTCTATACCTCGGGCACGACTTCGTTTCCCAAGGGCGTGCCGCTGACCCACGCGAACCTGCTGCCGCATTCGGTGCGCGGCGGCCGCTGGCTGGAGCTGCAACCCGGCGAGAGCGTGCTGACCCTCTATCCGTTCTTCGGGATCTCGGGCGGCGCCAACAAGGTCCTGTCCACACTGGGCGCCGGCGCGCGGCTGGTCTTCCAGGACAGCTACCGGCCGGACGAAGCGGCCGAGCTGCTGCGCGCGCAGCGTTGCACCGTCATCCACGGCGTGGACGTGCAGATCCGCGAACTGATGGCGGCGTGCCGGCGCGATCCCCCGGGCGATGAGCCCGAGCGCCGGGCCACCATCGCCTTCACCGCCGGGCTGGACGAGGCGCTGGCGCGCGAGATGGGGCCCGGGCTCGGCCTCCATCGTTTCATCCATGCCTACGGCATGACCGAAACCAACCCCATGATCCTGTACAACCGCCTGGACGATGCGTTCGAGGTCAGCGTGAAGGCGGGCGGACGCGTGGCCGAAGGCGTCGAGGTGCGTGTGGTGGATCCCGAGTCCGGCCTGGACAGATCGGCCGGGCAGGAAGGCGAGATCGTGGTGCGCGGGCCCACGGTCATGCGGGGGTACTACAACGATCCCGAGTCCACCGCCGCGGCTTTTCGGGACGGCTGGTTCCACACCGGCGACCTGGGCGTGCGGACCGCGGACGGCTTCCTGTTCTACGTGGGCCGGCTCAAGGACATGCTGAAGGTGGGCGGCTTCAACGTCGCCCCGCAGGAGGTCGAAGGGCTGCTGCGGACCCACGAGGCGATCGCCGACGTCGCGGTCGCGGCCGGCAGCGATCCGCGGCTGGGCGAGGTGCCCGTGGCCTTCGTCAAGCTGCGTCCTGGCATGTCGGCGGACGCGGACGGATTGATCGCCTGGAGCCGCGCGCGCATCGCCAATTTCAAGGTGCCGCGGGCCATCTATTTCGTCGACGAGCTGCCCTACCATACGGCGGCCAACGGTTCCAAGCTGCAGCGCCACGTCCTGCGGGAATGGGCGCGCCAGCGCGAAGCCTCAACCCTTTGATCACCCGGAGTGACCATCATGCGCATCTGGCACCAGAGCTTTACCGTACTGCAGGACTTGCCCGCCTATGCCGACGCGCTCAAGCTGCGCATCGGCGAGGTCGTCCGGCCCGACACCGAGGTCGTCCTGCACGGACAGATACCCGGCACCTACACGAGCGACTATCCCGGTTCGGACCTGGCCTACGGCGTGCTGTACTGGATGCACGGCCTGCAATGGCTGGCCGCCGCGCGCGAGGCGCAGCAGCAGGGCTTCGACGCGATGGTGCTGGCCAGCATCGCCGGTCCGATGGCGCGCGAGATCCGGACCATCGTCGATATCCCCGTGGTCGGATACGGCGAGGCCGCGTTCAATCTCGCGGGCCTGTATGGCCGGCGTGCCGGCATGCTGTTTTTCATCAAGGAACGGCTGGATTTCTGGCCCGAGCAATTGCGCCACTGGGGACTGGAGAACCGCTTCGCCGGCATCGAGCACGCGGGCGTGTCTTTCAAGGACGTGCTGGCCGGGCACATGGATCCGTCGCGGCGCGACGCGGTGGTGGCCCGCATCGTCGAGCAGGGCGAAAAGCTGGTGCGGGAAACCGGGGCCGATGTCATCGTGCCCGGGGAGTTGCCGATGAACCTGTTGCTGTCGAAGGCCGGGGTCGAGCGGATCGGCGGCGCCACCGTGGTCGATGGGTTGGCCGTCTCTTTCAAGATGGCCGAGATGATGGTGGACCTGCGACGCCTGAGCGGCATGCGGCCCAGCAACCACGGCTATTTCCACCAGTCGCCGGATCCGCGCCGTTTCGAGCAGGTGCTGCAGTTCTATGGCGTATCGGAGCTCGGCTCGAAAATTCCCGAGTGCTGAACGCGGGACACGAAGAACGATACGAGGAGACCTGACATGTGGATCCATCCTGCGTGCGCCGTCGGACGTCGTCCATGGCACCGGGTGTGCGCGGTGCTGGCCGCCGGGCTGCTGGCTGCCGGTACCGCCCTGGCCCAGCCTTATCCGTCCCGCCCCGTGACCGTTATCAACCCCTGGACGCCAGGAGGGCCGGCCGATGCCGTGGCGCGCCCCATCCTGCAGAAATTGTCCGAACGCCTGGGCCAGCAGTTCGTGGTCGAGAACCGCGCCGGCGCCAATGGCGTCATCGGTTCGGCCATGGTCGCCCGGGCCAGGCCCGACGGCTACACCCTGCTGTTTTCGCACGTGGGGCCGATCACCATCAGCCCGGCACTGCAACGCGACATGCCCTATGACCCGGTGAAGGACCTGGCGCCGATCACCCAGGTCGTGTCCGCGCCGCTGGTCCTGGTGGTCCGGCCGCAGTTGCCCATCCACGACCTGGGCGAACTCATCGCCTATGCGAAGGCGCATCCCGGCAAGCTGTCCTACGGGTCGGTGGGGCCGGGCAGCACCACGCACCTGGCGGGGGCGATCCTGGGCAAGAGGGCGGGCGTGGACCTGCTGCACGTGCCCTACAAGGGCGCGGCTCCGGTCATCACGGACATGCTGGGCGGGCAGATCGACATGGCGTTCCTGAACATCTCGGGGGCCGTGGCGTATCTGAAAAGCGGGCAGTTGCGGGGCATCGCGGTCAGCACGCGCCGCCGGTCGGCGTTGCAGCCGGAGCTGCCGGCCATCGTCGAGCTGTTCCCGGACTACGAAATCAACTCCTGGTATGGCCTGATGGCGCCGGCCGGAACGCCCCAGGCGATCATCGACAAGCTGCAGGCCGAGATCGCGAGCATCGTGAAACTGCCGGACGTCGTACGGCAACTGGAAGGACTGGGCCTGGCACCGGAGGGCACGACGCCCCGGCGCTACGCCGAGCAGATCCAGGCGGACCTGGCTCGCTGGCGGGAGGGCGTGAAAGCGGCGGGGTTGACGCCGGAGTGACCGGCGGCGAGCGGACTGCCAGGGCCCGCGCCTTGGGCGCGGGCGGGGGTTGGCGGGAACGGGTCCTAGACGGCCATGGGCGCCGTCAGCGGCGCGTGGTGTTCATATCCCACCAGCGAGAAGTCGCCCGGCTCCACGCGTTCGAGCCATTCCGGTTCGTACTTGCCGGTGAGGGCATGGTCGGGGATGCGGTCGGACAAGGCCAGTTGCGGCGCGGGGAAGGGCGTGCGGGTCAGTTGTTCCCGCAGCATGGGCAGGTGGTTCTCGTAGATGTGGGCATCGCCCATGAAATAGCTGAACCAGCGGGGCTGGTAGCCGGTCAGCCGGCCCACCAGATGCAGCAGCGCGGCGCCTTCGGTCAGGTTGAACGGCGTGCCCAGGCCGATATCGTTCGAGCGGATGTACAGGCACAACGAGATTTCGCGCGTGGTCGCGTTGGGCAGGAACTGGTAGAGCAGATGGCAGGGCGGCAGCGCCATTTCCTCGATCTGGGCCCAGTTCCAGCCATGGAAGAGGATGCGGCGGTCGCCGGGATTGGCGTGGATGGTGTCCAGGCACTGGCGCAACTGGTCGACGGCCTTGTAGAGCAGCACCTTGCGCGCGCCGTCCTCGTCGAACTCGGCCACGCGGGCATAGCCGCGGCCCAGCGCGTCCTGCAACTGGGCGGTGCGAGCCGCGTCGAGGACCTTGTAGGCGGGCCACTGGCGCCACTGGACGCCATAGACGGGGCCCAGGTCGTCTTCGCCTTCGCGATAGGGGTTGGCCAGCCACTGCGCGTTCTCGTTCGCGTTCTGGTCCCAGACCTTGCAGCCCAGTTCGCGGAATTCCGCGGCGCTGCGCGAGGCGCGCAGGAAGCCCACCAGTTCGCCGATGGCGGACTTGAACGCCAGCCGCTTGGTCGTGACGGCCGGGAATCCCTGGCGCAGGTCGAAGCGCAGCGAGGCGCCGGGCAGGCTGAGGGTGCGGACGCCCGTTCTGTTCACTTGCCACGAGCCGTTGTCGAGAACGGATTGGACGAGGTCGAGGTATTGTTTCATGGGCTTGGGCTGGGAGGTACGGCGGCTTCGATTATCGCATGTCCCCGCGCGCGGCCAGGTGGCGCGAAGTCCGCGTTACGCGGGCCGTGTTCCGGGACGGGCGTTGCGCGCCGGGGACCCTGGCACGAGTCCTGCGTGCGATAGTTACGGTTGTCAGTTCCCTGTTGCACTCATGCGTCTCGCCTCCATTCCCGATACCCTGCGCCGCCTCTGGGCGCACGACACCTTCGTCTACAGCCTGCGCGTGTTCATCGCCCTGGCCAGCGTCATGGCCCTGTGCGGGTGGAATGACCGGATGGATCTGGTCATTCCGGCGTTCCTGGGCGTCATCGCCTGCGCGCTGGCCGAGACCGACGACAACTGGCGCGGCCGGCTGCTGGCCCAGGTCGTCACGCTGGCCTGCTTCGCCGTGGCGGCCGTCGCGGTCAAGGCGCTGTTTCCCTATCCCTGGCTGTTCCTGGCGGGGATGGTGCTGTCCACGTTTTGCCTGACCATGCTGGGAGCCATCGGCGAGCGCTACCGCGCCATCGGGTATGCGACGCTGATCCTGGCCATCTATACCACCATAGGCGTGGAGCAGGGCGGCGGCGAGGGCGGCTTCTGGCACGAGCCGGCGCTGCTGATGGCCGGGGCGGCCTGGTACGGCCTGTTGTCGGTGCTGTGGGCGGCGCTGTTCGTGCACCAGCCCGTGCAGCAGCGGCTGGCGCGGCTGTATGCGGCGCTGGGGGACTACCTGGTGCTGAAGGGCTCGCTGTTCGAACCGGTGCGCGGGATCGACCTGGAGGCGCGCCGGCTGGAGCTGGCGCAGCTCAACGGCAAGGTGGTGGTGGCGCTGAACGGGGCCAAGGAGAGCATTTTCAGCCGCCTGGGCCAGAGCCGGCCGGGCCGCAAGACGGCCCGCTATCTGCGGCTGTACTTCATCGCGCAGGACGTGCACGAGCGCGCCAGTTCTTCGCACTATCCCTACGACGAGCTGGCCGACGCCTTTTTCCACAGCGACATCATGTTCCGCTGCCAGCGGCTGCTGGGCCTGCAGGGGCAGGCTTGCCGCCGGCTGGCGCGGGCGATCCGGATGCGCCAGCCCTTCGATGCCGGGGACGAGGCGCGGCAGGCCCGGGCCGACCTGGATGCCTCGCTGGATTACCTGCGCCGGCAGGGCCGGCCGGAATGGATGCGGTTGCTGCGGTCGGTGGGGGCGCTGTCGGCCAACCTGGCGGAACTGGACCGGCGGCTGGGCAGCGCGAGCAATCCCGACAAGCTGGACGAGCAGCAGCAGGACAACAGCCTGCTGGATCGTTCCCCGCAGTCGGTGGGCGAGGCCTTCGACCGGGTGCGGCTGCAATTGACGCCGGGGGCGCCGGTGTTCCGCTATGCCGTGCGGCTGACGCTGGCGATGGCGGCGGGCTACGGCATGCTGCATCTGGTCCATCCGCAGCAGGGCTACTGGATCGTGCTGACGACGCTGTTCGTCTGCGCGCCCAGCTATGGCGCCACGCGTACCCGGTTGGTGCAGCGGGTGCTGGGCACGGTGCTGGGGCTGCTGGTGGGGTGGGTGCTGTTCAAGCTGTTTTCCAGCCTGCTGGTGCAGGCGCTGTTCGCCGTGGTGGCGGGCGTGGCTTTTTTCGCCACGCGTTCGACGCGCTACATGATCGGGACGGCGGCGATCACGGTACTGGTATTGCTGTGTTTCAACCAGATCGGCAACGGCTATGACCTGTTCGTGCCGCGGCTGGTGGACACGTTGATCGGCGCGGCGATCGCGGGGCTGGCGGTGCTGGTGGTGATGCCGGACTGGCAGGGGCGCCGGCTGACGCAGGTGGCGGCCAATGCGCTGGCGGCGAACAGCCGTTATCTGCGCGAGATCATGATCCAGTACGAGACAGGCAAGCGCGACGATCTGGCCTATCGGCTGGCGCGGCGCAATGCGCACAATGCGGACGCGGCGCTGTCGATGGCGATGTCGAACATGCTGGCCGAGCCGGGGCATTTCCGGCGGGATGCCGATGCGGGGCTGCGGTTCCTGACGTTGTCGCATACGTTGCTGAATTATCTGTCGGGGCTGGGGGCGCATCGGGAAAGCCTGTCGGACCATGCGAGCGACGCGCAGATCGCGCGGATGACGATGGAGGTGATCGACGCGCTGGACGGGATTGCGGCGGGCTTGGCGGGGAAGGGCGGGCTGGCGGCCAGCAGCGAGGAGGAAGGGGCCTTGGCGCGGGCGCTGGAGCAACTGCCCGAGGATGATGCCGATGATGGGCACCGGTTGGTGCTGACGCAACTGGGGTTGATCGGTGGGGTGCTGGGGCCGCTGCGGAAAGTGGGGAGCCGGCTGGTCCGATTGGAGAGCCGGGAGGTGGAGCAGGAGCTTGCCGGGGCCGAGGCCCCGGGCGGGGGTGTGCGCTAGTAGCCGACGGCCTGGCCGTCGCGGCGTGAATCCGAGGCCGCGATGTAGCCTTCGTCGCCGCGATAGATCAGTTGGGCGGTGCCGAAGTCCAGGCTGTGGCGTTCCGAGACCTCGACGGTGTGGCCCAGGCTGCGCAGGCCGTCGACCACCGCGGCGGGCGTGTGGGCTTCCAGGCGGACTTCGCCGGGCTCCACGCGGAAGCGCGGGGCGTCGCTCATGGCTTGCGGGTTCTGGCCGAAGGCGCCCAGGCGCACCAGCATCTGCATGTGGCCCTGGGCCTGCATCGAGCCGCCCATGACACCGAAGGCCATGACGGGCTGGCCGCCGCGGGTGACGAAACCGGGGATGATGGTGTGCATCGGTTTCTTGGACGGGGCGACGCAGTTGACGTGGCCGGGGCGCAGGTTGAAGCCGATGCCGCGGTTGTGCAGCGAGATGCCGGTGCCGGGGACCACGACGCCGGAGCCGAAGCCCTGGAAGTTGGACTGGATGAACGAGACCATGGTGCCGTCCGCGTCGGCGGCGGCCAGGTAGACGGTGCCGCCCAGCTTGGGGGTGCCGGCGGTGGGGGTGCCGGCGCGGGTGGGGTCGATCAGGGCGGCGCGCTGCGCGAGGTAGGCGGGGTCCAGCAGGTCGTCCAGGCCCAGGCGCATGGCGGCGGGGTCGGCGATGTGTTCGTGCAGGTCGGAGAAGGCCAGTTTCATGGCCTCGATCATGGCGTGGTACATGGCGGGGCTGTCCAGGCCCATGCCTTCCAGATCCAGCCGGTCCAGCATGCCCAGCGCGGCCAGGGCGGCGATGCCCTGGCCGCTGGGGGGGATCTCGTGCAGGGTGTAGCCGCGGAAGTCCTGGCGCAGGGGTTCGACCCACTGCACTTCGTGGGCGGCCAGGTCGGCCAGGGTCATGGCGCCGCCGGTGCGCTGCGCGAAGTCGACGATCTTCTGCGCCAGCGCGCCGCGGTAGAAGCTGTCGCCGCCGGTCCGGGCGATGTCGGCCAGGGTGTCGGCCTGTTCGGGGAAGCGCCAGCGGTCGCCGGCCTGGGGCGTGCGGCCGTCGCGGAAGAAGGCTTCGGCGAAGCCGGGTTCCCGGGCCAGGTTGGGGGCCTGGCGGGCCCACAGGCGGGCGATCTGCGGCGTGACCTGGAAGCCTTCCCTGGCGTAGTGCAGCGCGGGCTGGACCAGTTGTTCGAAAGGCAGCTTGCCGAAGCGCTCGGACAGCGCGCGCCAGCCGGCGACCTGGCCGGGCACCGTGACGGCGTCCCAGCCGGTGACGGGCATGGTCGCGCGGCCGCGGAAGTGGTCCAGGGTCCAGGCGGCGGGCGAGCGGCCGCTGGCGTTGATGCCGTGCAGGCGTCCCTCGTGCCAGATGATGGCGAACAGGTCGCCGCCTATGCCGTTCATGACCGGTTCGACCACGGTCAGCACCATGGCGGCCGCCAGCGCGGCATCGACGGCGTTGCCGCCTTCGTACAGCATGCGCAGGCCGGCCTGCGAGGCCAGCGGCTGGCTGGTGCTGACGGCATTGGCCGCCAGCAGAGGCATCTTCTGCGAGGTATAGGGGAAATTCCAGTCGAAAGGCAGCATGGCGTCGCTTGCGGGTAGTCGTCCTGGAGCACAGCATACCAAGGGCCGGGCCGCGGCACTCCACTACAATGGACGCCGTCCGCCGGGCCGCGCCGGCGCGCCATCCGGGGCTTTCGTCGCGGCTGCTTCCTTGCCACCACCATGAACCGTATCCTGCCTCCCCTGTGCGCCGGCCTGCTGGCGCTGGCCGGCACCGCCGCCACGGCCCAGACCTGGCCCGCCAAGCCCGTGCGTATCATCGTCGCCTATCCGCCCGGCGGGGTCAGCGACATCGTGTCGCGCGCCCTGGCCGACAAGCTCGGCGGCCAGCTCGGCACGACCGTCATCGTCGAGAACAAGGCCGGCGCCGGCGGGACCCTGGGCATGGACGCGGTCGCCAAGGCGGCGCCCGACGGCTACACCATCGGCTTTTCCTCGATCAGCCCGCTGTCGCTGAATCCGCTGCTGGGCCGGGTCAACTACGATCCGTTCAAGGACATCGCGCCGGTCGCCAGCGTGATGTATTCGCCGGTCGTGCTGCTGGGTACGCCGGCGTTCCAGGGCAAGAGCCTGGCCGACGTGGTCGGGCAGGCGCGCAGCCGTCCCGGCGCGCTGCGCTGGGGCACCTCGGGCCTGGCCACGGTCGGCCACATCACGCTGGAGCAGTTCAAGCGCGCGGCCGGGGTGGACATCACCCACATTCCCTACAAGGGGGGCGGCCAGCAGCAGAATGACGCGCTGGGCGGCCAGTTCGAGCTGCTGTCCACCAATCTTGGCCCGGTGCTGAACGGCCACATCAAGGCCGGCAAGCTGCGGCCGCTGGCCGTGGGGGCGCCCGAGCGCATCGATTTCCTGCCCGACGTGCCGACTTTCACCGAGGCCGGCTTTCCCAAGGCCAACCTGATGTCGGTGTTCGGCGTCTTCGCGCCGGCGGGCACGCCCGAGGCGGTGCTGGGCCGGCTGAACGCCGAGATCAACAAGGCCCTGGCGCTGCCGGACCTGCGCGCGCGCCTGGTGGACAGCGACAATGTGCCCACCGGCGGCAGCGCCGCGGCCTTTGCGCGCCTGATCCGTGCCGAGTACGACAACAACCGCGACATCATCCGGCAGGCCGGCATCAAGCTGGAGTAGCGCCGGTTCCGGTTCGCCTTTCCCGCGCGAACCGGCCTACACTGTCTGCTTCGCCATAGGCGGGGCCGGCCTGGCCGGCCCCGCGTCCTTTTTCCTTTTCGTTCGTCCATCCATGGCCCAATACGTCTTCACCATGAATCGCGTCGGCAAGATCGTGCCGCCCAAGCGGCAGATCCTGCGCGACATCTCGTTGTCGTTCTTCCCGGGCGCCAAGATCGGCGTGCTGGGCCTGAACGGTTCCGGCAAGTCCACGCTGCTCAAGATCATGGCCGGCGTGGACCAGGACATCGAGGGCGAAGCCCGCCCCATGGCCAACCTGAGCATCGGCTACCTGCCGCAGGAACCCCAGCTGGATCCCGCGCACACCGTGCGCGAGGCGGTCGAGACCGGGCTGGGCGGCGTGTTCACCGCCAAGAAGCGGCTGGACGAGGTCTATGCCGCCTACGCCGAACCCGACGCCGATTTCGACGCGCTGGCTTCCGAGCAGGCCGAGCTCGAGGCCATCATCGCGGCGGGCAGCGGCAGCGGCAACGACGACATCGAGCACCAGCTCGAGATCGCCGCCGACGCCCTGCGTCTGCCGCCCTGGGACGCGGTGGTGGGTCACCTGTCGGGCGGCGAGAAGCGCCGCGTGGCGCTGTGCCGCCTGCTGCTGTCCAAGCCCGACATGCTGCTGCTGGACGAACCCACCAACCACCTGGACGCGGAAAGCGTGGACTGGCTGGAGGTGTTCCTGCAGAAATTCCCGGGCACCGTGGTGGCGGTCACCCACGATCGCTACTTCCTGGACAACGCCGCCGAATGGATCCTGGAACTGGACCGCGGCCATGGCATTCCGTGGAAGGGCAACTACAGCTCCTGGCTGGAGCAGAAGGAAGACCGTCTCAAGCAGGAGGAGGCCAACGAGTCCGCCCGCCAGAAGACCATCAAGAAGGAACTGGAATGGGTGCGCCAGAACCCCAAGGCGCGCCAGGCCAAGTCCAAGGCGCGTATCGCCCGCTTCGATGAACTGAGCTCGCACGAATACCAGAAGCGCAACGAGACCTCCGAAATCTTCATCCCGGTGGCCGAGCGCCTGGGCAATGAGGTCATCGAGTTCAAGAACGTCAGCAAGGGCTATGGCGACCGCCTGTTGATCGACGATCTCAGCTTCAAGGTGCCGGCCGGCGCCATCGTCGGCATCATCGGCCCCAACGGCGCCGGCAAGTCGACGCTGTTCCGCATGATCGCGGGCAAGGAACAGCCCGATAGCGGCGAAGTCGTGCGCGGCGGCACCGTCAAGCTGGCCTATGTCGAGCAGACGCGCGACGCGCTGGAAGACGGCAAGACCGTGTTCGACGCCGTGGCCGACGGCGCCGACATCCTGACGGTCGGGCGCTTCGAGATGTCGTCGCGCGCCTACCTGGGCCGCTTCAACTTCAAGGGCGGCGACCAGAACAAGACTGTCGGCAACCTGTCGGGCGGCGAGCGCGGCCGGCTCCACCTGGCCAAGACGCTGCTGGCCGGCGGCAACCTGCTGCTGCTGGACGAGCCGTCCAACGACCTGGACGTGGAAACGCTGCGCGCGCTGGAAGATGCCCTGCTGGAATTCGCCGGCAGCGTCATGGTGATCAGCCACGATCGCTGGTTCCTGGACCGGATCGCCACCCACATCCTGGCCTTCGAGGGGGATTCGCAGGTGGTGTTTTTCGATGGCAACTACCAGGAATACGAGGCCGACAAGAAGCGGCGCCTGGGAGAGGAAGGCGCCAAGCCCAAGCGCGTGCGGTTCAAGGCGTTGAAGTAGGCGGCGGAGCGGCCGCCTTCAGGGGCGGGTCGCGGCCGTTCGGGCCGGACCCGGCGTCTTCCCGTATCAGAGGGCTGATTGGGCCGGCGCGGGCAGCGTCATGATCACCGCCAGTCCGCCGAGTTCGGCGGAGCGGCCGAAGGCGATGCTGCCCCGGTAGGCCTCGACCAGGTCGCGGGTGATGGCCAGGCCGAAACCGGTGCCGGGGCGCGATTCGTCCCAGCGGCGCCCGCGCTCGATGTGGATGGCTTCGTCGTCGGGCAGGCCGGGGCCGTCGTCTTCCACCCGCAGGGTGAAGCTCCGGTCGGGACCCGGTCGGGCCTGGACGCGCACCCGGGTGCGCGCCCATTTGCGGCCATTGTCCAGGAGGTTGCCCAGCAGTTCGGTCAGGTCGCCTTCGTCGCCGGCAAAGCGCAGGCCGCCGGCGATGTCGACGTCCCAGTCCAGCGCCTGGGCATCGGGCAGGGTGGTCAGGGCGCGCAGGGTCTTGCGCGCGACGGCGGCGACATCGGCGGTGTGGCGGCCCAGCGCCGCCGCCATGCCGGCGCGGGCTCGCGCGAGGGCGCGGGCGACGTGCTTGTCCATGGCGCGCACCTGTTCGTCGATGTCGTCGGCCAGCCGGTCCTGTTCCTGGGCGCGTATCTGGCGCGCCAGGGCCCCGAGCACGGCCAGCGGCGTCTTCAGGCCGTGGGCGAGATCGCCGGCCTGGGTGCGCGCGCGTTCGACCGCGGCATCCTGGAAGGCGATGAGCCGGTTCAGGTCGTCGACCACCGGTTGTACTTCGTCGGGGACGTCGCGCGAGAGCTGGCGGCGCCGGCCCGCGTGGATGGCGCGCAGGTCGGTACGCAGGTTGCGGAACGGCCGCAGCGCCAGGTGGATGAAGCCGGCCATGGCGATCATGAGGACGATGCCCAGGGCGAACAGGGACGGCACGAGCAGGTTGAGGAAGGATCGGCGCTCGGCCTGCAGGTCGGCGCTGTCGAGCGCGACGGCGATGTGGACCGCGGTTTCCGGGCCCGGGTCGTCCAGCACGACGGTGCGCGTGATCGCCAGCAACCGCGCATGCTCCGGCCCGGCCACCCAGTCCGATCGAAGTTGCGCGCCGGCCCGCGCGGGCGCGACCTGCAGCGTGGTATCCCACAGCGAGCGCGAGCGCAACTGGCGGTTGCCGGGCGCGTCGATCTGCCAGTACAGGCCGCTGTAGGGTTGTTCGAAGCGGGGTTCGGCCAGGGGCGCGTCGAGCGCGATGCTCCCGTCGGTCTCGATGCGCAATTGCGCGGCCAGCGTCTTGAGGAAAACGTCCAGCTCGGCGGTGGCGCGGCGCTCCATCTGCCGGTCGAAGATCAGCGTCAGTCCCACGCCGCTGATGGCCAGCGCGAGGGCGATCATGAGCGCGGCGGCGCATCCCAGCCGGACGAGCAGCGAACGCCTGCTCATCGGCCCGGGTCGGGAATCAGGTAGCCGTGGCCGCGCCGGGTCTCGATCAGGTCCACGCCCAGCTTGCGCCGCAGCCGCGCGACCAGGGCCTCGATGGCGTTGGTGTCGCGGTCGCTGCCGGTCTCGTAGATATGGTCGATCAGCTCGCTTTGCGACAGGATCCGGCCGGGATGATGCAGGAAGTAGGACAGCAGGCGGTACTCCAGCGCAGACAGCGTCATGGCCGATCCATGCACGGTGACGAGCCGGGTGCGCGTGTCGATCTCGACCGGCCCGGCGCGCAGGATGGCGGACGATTGCCCCGCCGCGCGCCGCGTGATGGCCCGCAGGCGGGCCAGCAGTTCTTCCATCTGGAATGGCTTGGCCAGATAGTCGTCGGCGCCGGCGTCTATGCCTTCGACCTTGTCGCGCCAGCCGTCGCGGGCGGTCAGGATCAGGATGGGAGTGGTGATCTCCGAGGCCCGCAGGCGCTTGAGCACGGTCAGGCCGTCCAGCTTGGGCAGGCCCAGATCCAGCACGATGGCGTCGTAGTCTTCGGTGCCGGCGAGGAACCAGGCGGATTCGCCGTCGGACGCCTCGTCGACCGCGTATTGCGCGCGTTCCAGTCCGGCGCGTATGTCGGCCGCGATACGAGGCTCGTCTTCGACTACCAGTATGCGCATGGTTATTTGATCTTCAGGATTTCCAGGGTGCGGGCGTCGATTTCCAGCTTTTTGCGGTGGCCGCTGGGAGGGAGCACCTTGACCTCGTAGATCCAGATGCCGTCATCGCGATCGAGCTCGATCTCAATGATATCCCCGGGCACTTTATCGCGCACCACGCCCAGCACCGCCGACAAGGGGCGGATTTCCCCCTGCATCAAGGCGGCGCGGGCGCAGTCCTGGTCTTTCTTGCAGTTGTCCCGGTCGCGCGCCTGGGCGGGCGCGCAGGCGAGGGTGCCCGCCAGAAACACGGCGGCGAGGGCCGGCAGGAGCCGGGGACGAAGGCGGAGGTGAAGCAGGCTTGCAGACATGGACGGACACTAACAGGCGCTGGCTGATAAAACGCTGACAGGGGCGGTCAGGAAGGCGGGGCGCCGGGTGGCTATTCTGCCAGCCATGGATCAACACTCCCTACGAAAGAGGACCGTCATGCGCATCTTGCCCGCCCTGATTATCGCCGTTGCCGCCACCGCCGCCACCACCAGCGCCGCCCAGGCCGCCGACAAGTGCGCCTACGTGCCGCGCGAGCGCTGGATCCCCATCGACCAGGCCATCCGCAAGGCCGAGTCCCTGGGCTACGACGTGCGCCAGGTCGAGCCGGACGACGGTTGCTGGGAAGTGGAAGGCTTCGACAAGAACGGCGCCAAGATCAAGCTGTATCTCGACCCGGCCAGCGGCGAGGTGGTCAAGCCCTCGACCTGGCTGGGGCGCAGGGGACGCCAATGACGCTGCCCGGCGCCGGCGGGACCTGCCATACCGTGACTCCGAGGAGTGATGCCGTGAACCAGTCATGCTACGCCGGCCTCCATGAGTCCGGGCTTTTCGACACGCACTACGAACCCGGCAGCATAGGCGCCGACCTGGCGCTGCGCGGCCGCATCGAGGCGGAACTGGCCGGCCTGGGCGAGGCGCGCCAGCGGTGTTTCGGCTATGCCGCCTACGGCGCCATCGTGGCCGGGCTCAAGCGCGATTTCGCCATCGCCCAGCGCCAGCCCTGGACGGACATCTGGCACTGGCCGGTCGAACGGGCCGACGAGATCATCAACTATCTGCAGGGGCGCCATGCCGAAACGCTGGGCCATGCCGCCGGCCGGCGCCGGTCAGCGTAGTGCGAAGTGCACCATCCGCGCCAGCGGGATCTCGATGCCGGACTGTATGGGCGTCGGCAGGTTGAGCGGCTTGAGGAACATCTTTACGCTCATGTCCGCGCTGACATGGCTTTGCACGAGGCGGCGGGTCGCGCCATTGACGCGTTCGATGTAGGCCTTGTCGTTGGCGTGGCCGGGATGGCGGTGATTGAGCACGTGGCGGATGGCGCATTCCGCATCGTCGTTGCGGATTTCGAGCAGGCGCCTGACCAGCGCGCCCAGTACCTTGATCCTGCCGTTGCCTTCCTGCGTGTTGTAGCGGTTGAAATAACGGTAGAAATATTTGTAGTGCCGGACCTCGTCGGTCCGGATGTGGGTGGCGAGTTCTCGCAGCACGGGTTCGGGCGAGTATTCGGCCAGGCTGCGGTAGAGCGTCGCGGTGCCCATTTCCACCACGCAGCGCGCGGCCAGCTCCAGCGCGCGGGTCGGTTCGAATTCCTCCAGCGTGCAGCGCTGCGAGTATTCTCCGAAGAAGCTGTCGAAGGCGCGCTGCCAGTCGAATTCGGGCCAGATGTGTTCGATGTAGGCGCGCAGCGCGCGGCCGTGTTGCAGTTCTTCCGGTTCCCAGTGCTGTCCCAGCCAGCCGGCCACGTCGCTGTCGTCGTGGTAGTAGTCGACCAGGTTGCGGGTATAGAGATCGGACCCGCTTTCGACGAACGAGGCGCTGCACAGGAGAAAGAACAGCGCTTCGTCTTCTTTGACCATGGAGGGGGCTATCCGCCCGAAATCGATCTCTTCCAGGCGCCACGGAAGGCTAGTTGCAACAGCGTCCACCGAATTCTCCGAGTTCGACGTCTATCCAGGATAAGCCTATTTCCCGCGCGATTCGAGCCCCCGCGGGGTGTCGGGGAGCCGGGGGGCGCCAGGAGACGGTTACGTTGTGTCATGCTTGTCGAGTTCGTTCACAGACAGCCTGGGGCGAATCTGTCACCTTTGGTCCATGCCAGGGCACGATATCTGGTGCCATCCGTCTATAACAGACACTAGGGAGTCACTCATGAAAGCGAATCTTGTAGCCAAGCTGATGGTCGGCGCCGCCATTGCCGTGTCCGCCACGGGATGTGCCAGTTGGGACAGCATGTCCGGTCGCCAGAAGAGCACCGTGGTCGGTGCGGGCGTGGGCGGCGTGGCCGGCGCGGCGCTGACAGGCGGCGGCGTTCTGGGCACCATCGGCGGTGCCGCCATCGGCGGCGTGGTGGGCGACCAGGTCGGCAAGCGCCGCTGAGCGCCTGCGCGACGCCGGGCCGCTCGGCGGCCTGGCGATGGAAAATGAAAACAGCCCCGGTCCGGCAGGATTCGGGGCTGTTGTTTTTCTACTACTTTCTGTATCAATTATTCCGGCGTGATGCCGGCGGCCTTGACCACGCCCTGCCATTTGGCGAATTCCGCCCGCGACAGGTCGGCCAGCGCCTGGGGTTTCATGGGCCGTGGCGTGACCCCCTGCTTGACCAGGGTGGCCCTGACATCGGAGGTCTCCAGCAGGCGGTTGATTTCCTGGTTATAGGCGGCCACGGTCTGCGCCTTCATGCCGCGCGGACCCCAGACCGCATACCAGGCATCGGCGTCATAGCCCGGCGCGCCCAGCTTGTCGAGCGGCGCGATGGCCGGATAGCCCGGGTCCTGCTCGCGCCGCGAGGCGCCCAGGATCTCCAGCCGCTTTTCCTGCTGCAGGGGGACGGCCACGTGCATGGGCTGGAACATGGCCTTGATGTGGCCGGCCAGCAGGTCGGTGGTGGCGCCCGCCGAGCCTTTGTAGGGGACATGGACCATGTCCAGCCCCAATTGGGCGGTCAGCATTTCCATGCACAGGTGATGGAACGTGCCTTTGCCCGGCGAACCGTAGTTGACCTTGCCGGGGTTGCGCCGCACGTAGTCGATGAATTGCGCCAGGGTGCTGGCGCCGATCGAGGGATGGAGGCACAGCGCGAAGTTGGTCGAGCCCAGCATGGCCACGGGCGAGAAGCTCTCGATCACGTCGAACGGGACCGATGAATAGACCAGCGGCAGCGTCAGCGCCGTGTTGGTGCTGAACGCCAGCGTATGGCCGTCGGGCGCGGCCTTGGCCACGGCGCCCAGGCCGATGATGCCCGAGGCGCCCGGCCGGTTCTCGACCACGATCGTGCGGCCGATGCGCTCGGACAGCCTGGGCGAGAACAGGCGCGCGCACAGGTCGGGCGTGGTGCCGGGCGTGAACGGCACGATGAATTGCACCAGCTTGTCGGCCAGGCCGAAGCTGTCTTCGCCGGCAAAGGCGCTGCCGTAGCAGGGCGCCAGGGCGCCCGCCAGCATGGTGCCGACGAACTTGCGCCGAGGGATGGACGTGGAGTCGTTCATGAGGTGTCTCCTGAGAGTGGCCGCGCTCTGCGGCGCGGTGATGTCATTGGATTTCGTTGGCTCGCCTGATGCTGGCGATCATGGATGAATTGATGAGGTACTGGCGGTGGGCGTCGCGGTCGGCCACGGTGGCACGCAATTCGTCCAGGCGCTCGCGGCGCACTTCGGGATCGCGCTCTTCGAGCAGGCGCTTGTTGCGTATGGTGATGGCCTGCACGTATTCCACGTTCACCGTCCGGCGCTGGCGGTGATAGCGGTCCAGCAGATCGGACGAGGCGCCGTGCAGCAGGACCTCGGCCAGCTTGGCGGTGAGGTTCATGGCATCGTGGATGCCGCTGTTCAGGCCCATGCCGCCCAGCGGATTGTTGACGTGGGCGGCGTCGCCGGCCAGCATGACGCGGCCGTCCCGGAAGTCCTTGGCGACGCGCTGGTGCACGCGATACACGCTTTTGTAGGGCACGTCGTAGTCGAGGTCGGGCGACAGGAAGCCCTTGATCTTGCCCTGCACGAAATCGGGGTCCAGCACTTCGGTCTCGTCCATCTCGGCGGGGATCGGGAAGGCGATGCGCCAGATCGGCGGCGGGCCGTCGTGGGGCTGGATGAAGATGGCGCTCCATTCGTCGGGGTCGGCGATGTAGGCGTTGCCGGTGTAGCCCTGCTCGCGCAGGTCGTAGCGGGTGGCGAACACCAGGAAGCGCTCGGGCCAGGTGAAGCCCTCGAATTCCGTACCCATGGTCTTGCGCACGACGCTGCGGGCGCCGTCGGCGCCGATCACATAGCTGGCGCGTATCTCGGTGGTCCGGCCGTCGGGTCCGGCCGCCTGCACGGTCACGCCGTCGGCGTCCTGTTCATAGCCCAGGCATCGATGCGAGAACAGTATCTGGGCATGGGCGTGCTGCGCCAGGGCCTCGGCCGCGATGCTCGAGAGTTTGTGCTGTTCGACGTGCAGGCGGAACGGATAGGGAGTGAGATCGGCGATGATGCCCAGGTCGAACTGCGCCACCAGGCCCTGCTTGCGGTCGCGGATCTGCCATTCCGGCACGCGCAGGGCGCGGCTGCGCAGTGTCTCGCCTATGTTCAGGGTGTCGAGCATTTCGACAGTGGGCGGATGGAAGGTGCCGGCCCTAAGGTCCTGCGGAATATGGTCCTCGCTTTCGAGGACGATGACGGCTATGCCTTTCTGGGCGAGCGACAGGGCGGCCACCAGGCCCACGGGGCCGGCGCCGGAGATCACGACGGGATGATGTTCCATGATTCGTTCGATAGTTGCGGTGGGTCCGGGAGGCGGCTCAGTCGCGCTGTTCGCGCCATAGCGCCAGCGCTTCCTGGACGGGGCGGTCGGAGAAGCTGAACAGTACGGCTTCGTCCTGCGCATGGAGTTGGTGCGTGGCCCAGCTGGGAATGACGAAGACGTCGTTGGGCCCGGCCACGAAGCGGCGGTCGTCCAGCGTGACGGCCACGCTGCCTTCCAGGACGGCGAAGACGGTGCCGGCCGAGCAGCGGTAGGGCGCCGTGGCATGGCCGCGCGGCAGCAATTGCGCATACGCGCCCATGGTGGGCATGGGCGAGCGGCCCGACAGCGGATCGACGTAGCGCAGTTTGTAGCCGAGATGGGGGTCGGGCCGGTCGGCCGCCTGCAGCGCGCGCAGCGACGCCAGCGTGCGTTCGTAGGGGTAGCAGAACATCGGCGAGGCCAGATTGGGCGCGGGTGCGGCATCCACGGGCACGAGGCCGTTGCCGTAGCGCAGCACGTTGTCGCCGGCCGGGCGTTGCAGGGCCTGGCGATCCTGGGTGGACGACTCGGCGAAGCTGGCGTCCAGCATGGCAACCAGTTGCACGTCGAGCCCGTCCAGCCAGACCATGGGCGCATCGCTGTCGTTGCCATGGTCGTGCCAGGTCCAGGACGGCGTGGTGACGAAATCGCCACGATGCATGATGGTTTTCTCGCCGTTGACCGAGGTGTAGGCGCCATCGCCTTCCAGGATCAGGCGCAGCGCCGCCTGGCTGTGCCGGTGGGCGCGCGCCACTTCGCCGGGCAGGATGGCCTGCAGGCCCGCGTACAGCGAGGTCGTGATGGCAGCCTTGCCGCGCAGCCCGGGGTTCTCGAGGATGAGGACGCGGCGCTCGGCCTCCTCGGCCGTGATCAGGTCGGTGGCTTCGGCGATGTAGCGCCTGACCTGCGGGTAGGACCAGTGCGCGGCCTGGCAATCCGAGCGCGGTGTCTTGGTGACGAGGTTGTGCAGTTGCTCCCAGAGCGGGGCGAGATTGTCGGCGCCGATGCGGGCGTAGAACGCTTCGCGCTCCGCGCGGCTGGCCGAGGTCTTCCCGGTCGAGGGTGGGGTGTCGTTCATGGTCTCCTCCTGCCCGGACAGGTTGTGCGGCAGGACGTGCCTGCCCAGGGTGTTCAGCCGCGCACGGCGACGCGCATTTCGCCTATGCCTTCGATGCGCGCATGCATGATGTCGCCCGGCTGGACGGTGTTCACGCCTTCGGGTGTGCCGGTCATGAGGATGTCGCCGGGGTAGAGCGTGTACACGCGCGAGGCGATCTCTATGAGTTCGGCGATGCCGGTGATGAGGTCGCGGGTGTTGGCGTTCTGGCGCGGTTCGTCGTTGACGTGGATGGAAAAGGCCAGGGCGCCGGGGTCGGCGATTTCATCGGCGGTGACGAGGTAGGGGCCGAGCACGGAGTAGGTGTCCGCCGACTTGCGATAGCTGCGGTCCTCGGTGCCGCGCACGGTCATGTCGAGGCCGATGCTGTAGCCGGCGACGTAGGAGAAGGCGTCGGCGGCGGCGATGTCCTTGCCGCGCTTGCCGATGACGACGGCCAGTTCGACCTCGTGGTCGTTGCGGCGGCCGGGAAAGGCGATGCGCACGCCTTCGCCCGCGCCCACGAGCGACTGCGCCGATTTGAGGAAGACGCCGAATTTGGCGACGGGGCTGGCGAAGCCTTCGTAGTGGGCGACGTGGACGTTGTTGTGGATCTGGGCGTCGACCAGGGATTCGTCGACGTGGGCATGGTAGTTCAGCGGGGCGGCGATGATTTTCGCGGGCGTGGCGACGGGGCTGAGCAGCGTCACGTCGGCCAGCCTGGCCGTGGCGCTTCCGGCCTTGGCCGCCAGGATGGCGGGCTTGAGCGCCTCGAGGTGCTCGATGAACTGGTCGCCCGGCTCGACGGGCCAGCGCAGGGCCGGCAGTTGTCCGGCCACGCTGGTGACGTCGTGGACGATGTCTCCTTCCACCAGGCCGATGCGGCCTTCGTTGTAACGGCAAATCTTCATTCCGGTCTCCAGGCCCTTGGGTGTTGCGGATCGGGGTTTCCGATCGACGATCAATTTTGAGCGTGTTCAATTTTATTGAGGAGAGGCGCTGATCGTCAAGGACGTCCGGGATGAAAAAAACCCTTTCCGGGAAGGTGTCCGCCGCCAAGGCGGGCGTCGTGTTTCCGTCACCCTACCAGGCCGGTGATGAAAGAAGTAAGTATCCGCTTCAACGATGATTGCCGATTTACGGCCATCCTGGCTGGCGTGATCAAGAATTGTCTTATTGTCGAAAAATCATCAATTTTGACGATTGTCGTGCGGGAGCACGCCTCCTAGGATGGGGATGCTCATCGAGCCATTCCAACAAGACAACCAGGGGGAATCCAGATGCATTGTGTCCTGAAAACCACCGGCGCCGCTGTCGCGCTGGCCTTGCTGGCCGCCTGTGGCGGCAGCGACGATCCCAAGCCGACCTATTCCGAGACGCAGCTCAAGGAGCTCGGCATCGATGTCGTGGGCATCAGCCTGGGGTTGCCGCAGGTCACGGTCTTCACGGCCGGCCAGGTCCTCGGCTTCCTCGACGACGGCGCGCCAGGCGGCCCCCAGCCGTGCGAAGACGGTGGCACCTATACGGCCACGCTGACGCGCGCCGGCGGCGGCAGCGGCAGCATCCCGGCCAACGGCGACAAGGTCGACATCGCGTTCGACAAGTGCGAGGACGATGCCGCGCAACTGACCGGCAAGACGACCGTGACGTTCAGCGACGTCAGCGGCGACATTTTCGATACCGACGCGGCGGCGGCGGCGACGATGTCCTTCCCGTTCCGTGGCATGGATATGGACGGGGAGACCACGCTGGACGGCGATTTCGTGCTGAAGGCCGTCACCACGCCGGGCGGAGCCCCCGGCACGGACGATGGCACGAGCACGTTGAAGCTCTCGGGCTCGGCCAGGATCACCGAGAAGGGCTCGTCGATCGAGATCAGCGACTATGTCGCGGAGCTTGCCACCGACCATGCCACCGACACCGACACGTTCTCCAGGGTCGACTACCGGGCCAAGGGGGCGCGTTCGCCGTTGGGCGCGTTCGACTACCGGGTCTCGATGACCTCGCCGCTCGTGGCCAAGATCGCCTTTGGCGAGCTGATCAGCGGCGGCCTGCGGGCCAGGATGGATGCCGAGACGGTGGACACGACCATTGCCACTTCGGGCACGGGCGTCACGACGATCTCCATCAAGTCCTCGTCGGGCAAGAGCACGACCCTGAGCCAGTTGTAAGCGCGGCGCGGGCTGGCGGATTCACTCCGCCAGCTCACGCATCTGCGCATACAGGTCGTTCTTGCCCTCGAAGCCTATGCCCGGCAATTCGGGCATGACGATGTGCCCGTCCTGGACCCGCACGCCGTCGGGGAAGCCGCCGTAGGGCTGGAACAGGTCCGGATAGCTTTCGTTGCCGCCCAACCCCAGCCCCGCCGCGATGTTCAGCGACATCTGGTGCCCGCCGTGGGGGATGCAGCGGCGCGGCGACCAGCCGTGTGCGCGCAGCACCTCCAGGGTGCGCTCGTATTCGACCAGTCCGTAGGACAGCGCGCAGTCGAACTGCAGCCAGTCGCGGTCCGGCCGCATGCCGCCGTAGCGGATCAGGTTGCGGGCGTCCTGGTGGCTGAACAGGTTTTCGCCGGTGGCCATGGGGCCCGGATAGTACTCGGCCAGCGCGGCCTGCAGCGCGTAGTCCAGCGGGTCTCCGGCTTCCTCGTACCAGAACAGGGGATAGTCGCGGAGCATCTTGGCGTAGGCGATGGCGGTATCCAGGTCGAAGCGGCCATTGGCATCCACCGCCAGCTGTCCGCGTCCCTCGATCTCGGCCAGGACCGCCTCGATGCGCCGCCGGTCCTCGTCGAGGGCGGCGCCGCCTATCTTCATCTTGACCACGTTGTAGCCGCGGTCCAGGTACGATCGCATTTCCGCGCGCAGGGCCGACAGATCCTTGCCCGGGTAGTAATAGCCGCCCGCGGCGTAGACGAATACGCGCGGATCGGCCGTCGCGCCGTGGCGTTCGGCCAGCAGGCGGAACAGGGGCTTGCCCTCGATCTTGGCGACGGCGTCCCAGACGGCCATGTCTATCGTGCCCACGGCCACCGAACGTTCGCCGTGGCCGCCGGGCTTTTCGTTGGACATCGCGGCGGCCCACACGCGGTGCGGATCGAGATTGGTGCCGGCATCGTTCAGCAGCGACTGCGGATCGGCGTCCAGGATGCGGGGCGCGAAGCGTTCGCGGATCAACCCGCCCTGGCCGTAGCGGCCGTTGGAGTTGAAGCCGTAGCCGATCACCCGCTTGCCGTCGCGCACGGCGTCGGTGACCACGGCCACGAGGCTGCTGGTCATCTTGGTGAAATCGATATAGGCGTTGCGGATGGGCGAGGAAATGGGCTTGGTGACTTCGCGGATTTCGAGGATGCGGACGGACATGGAAACTCCAGGGGGCCGGGCGGATGGCCGGCTGCATGGACGTATCATGCCGTTTGCCGCACGGGGCGGCCAATGCTAGTTTTCTCTTTTTCCATGCTCTGTAAGCATCGGCCATGAACCTGATCTGGCTGGAAGATTTCCTGGTCCTTGCCGAGTGCGGCAATTTTTCGCGCGCGGCCGAACTGCGGCACATGACGCAGCCGGCCTTCAGCCGCCGCATACGCATGCTGGAGGACTGGCTGGGCGTGACCTTGTTCGATCGGGCCACGCATCCGGTCACCCTGACCGAGACGGGACTCTGGTTCCGGGCCACGGCCCAGGACATGCTGGCGCGCGTCGAGCGCATCCCGGACGAGGCGCGCCGGGTGGCGCAGGCCGGCTCGGCCACGCTGCGCTTCGCGGCCACGCATGCCTTGTCGCTGACTTTCCTGCCTGATTGGCTGCGCGGCCTGGAGGCCGGCCTGGCCCTGGGGCCCATCCAGTTGGTGTCGGACGTCGCCCAGCAGTGCGAGGCGCTGATGACCCAGGGGCGGGCGCAGTTCTTCCTGTGCCACGCGCACGAGCAGGCGCCGGCGCGGCTGGACCCGTCGGCCTATCCGTCGGTCAAGGTGGGCGACGACGTGCTGCTGCCCGTCTGCGCGCCCGATCGGCAGGGCCGGCCGCGCTTCGTGCTGGGCGGGGCCACGGGCAGGCGCGTGCCCATCCTGGCCTACAGCGCGGAGTCGGGCCTGGGGCGCATCGTCCGGGCCGTGCACGGGGCGGCGTTGGCGCGGTTGCGGGCCGATGTGGCGGTGACGGCGCACCTGGCGACGGTATTGCAGTCGATGGCACGCAGCGGCCGCGGCGTTGCCTGGCTGCCGGCCAGCCTGGTCCGCGACGAGCTGGATGAGGGGAAACTGGTCGAGGCGGCAGAGGCGTCCTGGCGCATCGCGCTGGACATCCGCCTGTACCGCCGCGGCGGCGCCGAGCCGGCCGCGGCCGAGGCGTTCTGGCGGGCCGCCGGCGCGCAGGCGCCGGGGCCGCGGGAGAGCGGTGGCGTCAGGTCGCCGAAGGCATCTCGATCTTGACTTCAAGCACTTCGAAGGTGTCCTGGCGCTCGAGGTTCACCTTGATGTCCTCCGGGTTGATCTTGACGTACTTCGAGATGACGGCCACCAGTTCCTTCTGCAACTGCGGCAGGTAGTCGGCCGAGGCGCCGGTGCCCGATCGTTCGTGGGCGAGAATGATCTGCAACCGTTCCTTGGCGACGCCGGCCGTCGAAGGCTTTTTCTGTCCGAGGAAAAAGGAGAGCAGCGACATCGATTATTTCCCTCCGAACAGACGCTTGAAGAGGCCGGGCTTCTCGTAGTCGATGAAACGCAGCGGCTTGTCTTCGCCCAGGTAGCGGTCGACGACGTCATGGTAGGCCTCGGCCACCGAAGTGCCCTTCAGGTGGATGGCGGGCAGGCCCTGGTTCGAGGCTTGCAGCACGTCTTCGGATTCGGGGATGACACCGATCAGCTTGATGCGCAGAATGTCCTCGACATCCTTGAGCGACAGCATTTCGCCCTCGGCCACGCGCTTGGCGTTGTAGCGCGTGAGCAGCAAGTGTTCCTTGACGGGTTCCTCGCTATTGACGGCGCGGCGCGACTTGGCCGACAGGATGCCCAGGATGCGGTCCGAATCGCGCACCGACGAGACTTCCGGGTTGGTCACGACCAGCGCGTCGTCGGCGAAATAGGCGGCCATCAGCGCGCCCGACTCGATGCCGGCGGGCGAGTCGCAGACGATGTATTCGAAGTCCATCTCTTTCAGGCCTTCCATGACCTTCTCCACGCCTTCCTGCGTCAGGGCGTCCTTGTCGCGCGTCTGCGAGGCCGGGAGGATGTAGAGATTGTCGAGCTGCTTGTCGCGGATCAGGGCCTGGTTCAGGGTGGCTTCGCCCTGGACGACGTTGATCAGGTCGTAGACCACGCGGCGTTCGCAACCCATGATCAGGTCGAGGTTGCGCAGGCCGACGTCGAAGTCGATCACGGCGGTCTTGTGACCGCGCAGTGCCAGGCCTGCCGAGAAGGCGGCGCTGGAGGTGGTCTTGCCGACGCCGCCTTTGCCTGAAGTCACGACAACGATACGTGCCATGGGGTGTGGATCCTTATGAGTTAGATGGGCAACGGTTCGACCAGCAGTTTCTCGCCTTCGAGGCGGATCAATGCCGGTTTGTCCTGGATGTCGGGGGAAAGGGCCGTGGCCAGCGTCCGGTAGACGCCGGCCACGGCGACCAGCTCGGCCTCGAGCCGGGTGGTGTAGATGCGTGCCTTGGTGTCGCCGCGGGCACCCGCCATGGCCTTGCCGCGCAGCGGGCCGTAGACATGGATGTTGCCGTCGGCGATGACCTCGGCGCCATGGCTGACCACGCCCATGACGATCAGGTCGGCATGGCGGGCATAGATCCGCTGGCCCGAGCGCAGGGGCTTGTCGATGATCATGGTCGGCACCGCGTGAGGCGCGGCGGGAGGCTGCTCGGCCACGGTTTCGGTGGCGGCCGGGGTGGCCGGCGGGCGCGGGGCGGGGGCCGGCGCTGCCTGGGCGGCCGGCGCCGGTTCGGCGGCGGGCTCCGGCGCGGGAGACCGGACCGGCGCGGCGGACAGCGACAGCAGGGCGAGGCCGGCCTCGCGGGCCGATTCGGCCAGTTCCGCCGGGGCCATGATTCCTATGGTCGGCAGGCCGTGCCGCTTCAGGGCCTCGGCCAATTGGTTCCAGTCGAGCGGTTCGGCCAGCCGCGAGGCGTCGATGACCACCGGCTCGTCTTCGAAGAAACCGGCGGCCTCTTCCATCCGCTGGTCCAGCGCGGCCAGCACGGCCTGGAGGTCGGAGGAATGCAGCACTACGCGGATGGCGTAGAGCGAGGTGCTCTTGATATCAAGTACGGGACTGGCTTCCATGGGCGGCGCCGGACGGCGCAAATGCGCAAAATACAGATTCTACCGGTAGGCGCCCCCGCGTGGGCGTTAGCGGTTGTGTCGGAGGGAAGCCCACCCCCTACCCGCTGACGCGGGCCCCCTCAAGGGGGCGGCGCTGGCGGACCGGCAAAGCCGGATCCGCGGCGCCCTGGATCTAGTACGAGTTTCCTGGATTGGATCACCGTTGCTGCCGCTGGCAGCCAGCGAAGCGCGGAGGTCAACCCAAGATAAAGGAACCAGACCCGGGAAACCGCGGATCTGGCTCCGCCAGTCCGCTGGTTTCGCCCCCTGGGGGGCGCCCGAAGGGCGTAGGGGGGACGACTACTTCCAGGTGTCGCGGAGGGTTGTTGTGCGGTTGAAGACCGGGGCCAGGGTGGACGAGTCCTCGCGGTCGGCGACGAAGTAGCCGAAGCGTTCGAACTGGTAGGAGGTGCCCGGCGTGCCGTCGGTGCCGGGCTCCAGGTAGCCCTGGATGGTCTCGACCGAGTTGGGGTTCAGGTACTCGATGAAGTCCTGGCCGCCGGCGCTGGGGTTGGCCTCGGTGAACAGGCGGTCGTACAGGCGGATCTCGGCGGGCACGGCCGTGGGGGCGTGCAGCCAGGTGATGTTGCCCTTGACCTTGACGCTGTCCGCGCCGGGGGTGCCGCTCTTGGTGTCGGGCAGGTATTCGGCCTGGACCTCGACCACCTTGCCGGCCTCGTCCTTGACGAAGCCGGTGCATTTGACCACGTAGCCGTACTTGAGCCGCACCATGTTGCCGGGGAACAGGCGGAAGAAGCCCTTGGGCGGGGTTTCCTCGAAGTCTTCCCGCTCGATCCAGAGCTCGCGTCCGAACGGGAAGGCGCGCCTGCCCATTTCGGGGTGGTGGGGGTGGCGGGGGGCCGAGCATTCCTCGGTCCGGCCTTCCGGATAGTTGGTGATGACCAGCTTGAGCGGGCGCAGCACCGCCACGGTCCGCGGCGCCTTGGGGTCCAGGTCGTCGCGCAGGGCCTGTTCCAGCAGCGAATAGTCGATCCAGGAGTCCGATTTCGAGGCGCCGGTGCGTTCGCACAGCAACTGGATGGCCTCGGGCGTGTAGCCGCGCCGGCGCAGGCCCAGGATGGTGGGCAGGCGCGGGTCGTCCCAGCCGCTGACGTGGCCGTCGTTGACCAGTTGCAGCAGCCTGCGCTTGCTGGTGATGATGTAGGTCAGGTTCAGCCGCGCGAATTCGTGCTGGTGGGGCAGGGGAGCCCGCAGCAGGCCCAGTTCGCGCAGGTGGTTCAGCAGCCAGTCGTAGAACGGCCGCTGGTCTTCGAATTCCAGCGTGCAGATGCTGTGCGTGATGCCTTCCAGCGCATCCTCGATGGGATGGGCGTAGGTGTACATCGGATAGATGCACCACTTGTCGCCCGTGCGGTGGTGCGTGGCGTGGCGGATCCGGTATAGCACAGGATCGCGCAGGTTCATGTTGGGCGAGGCCATGTCGATCTTCGCGCGCAGGGCCATCGAGCCGTCCGGGTGCTTGCCGTCGCGCATCTCGCGCAGCCGGGCCACGGATTCCCCGGGCGGCCGGCTGCGCCACGGCGAATCGGTGCCCGCTTCGGTCAGCGTGCCGCGCATGGCGCGGATTTCCTCGGGGCTCTGTTCGTCCACGTAGGCGTGGCCGGCCATGATCAGCGCCTCGGCCGCCTCGTACATGAAATCGAAATAGTCGCTGGCGTGGTAGTAGTGCTCCGTGCCGAACGCCGTCCAGTCATAGCCCAGCCAGCGCACGGCGTCGACGATGGCATCGACGTAGCGCTGCTCTTCTTTCTCGGGGTTGGTGTCGTCCAGCCGCAGGTGGCAGACGCCGCCGTAGTCGCGGGCGAGGCCGAAATTCAGGGCGATGCTCTTGGCATGGCCGATGTGCAGGTAGCCGTTGGGCTCGGGCGGAAAGCGCGTGCGGATGCGGGCGGGGTCCAGCGGCGCCTCGGCCAGCTCCGACGCCGATCCGGGATGGCCGGCCCAGTGTTTCTCGGCATAGCGCCCGGCGGCCAGGTCGGCCTCGACGATATTGCGCAGGAAATTGGTGGCCGGAGCCGGGGCAGGTTTGTTGGATATGGTCATCGTTGTATGCGTTGGACGAAGTGTCCCTGTTTCGATTTTGCCATAACGGGCCCTCCCTACGCCCGGACGGGCGCTCCTCAGGGGGCGGGGGGCCGGTACGGAAGGATCGCGACGGCCCGCAGGCCGCCGTCTGGCGGGGTTTCCAGGTCGAGACGGCCGCCGTGGGCGCGGGCAATGGCGTCGACCAGGGCGAGGCCCAGGCCGACGTTGCCGGTGCGGCTGCGGGCGGGGTCCAGGCGGGAGAAGGGACGCAGGGCGTCTTCGTAGCGATCGGGGCTGATGCCTGGACCATGGTCGCGCACGCCCAGCCGGGCCTCGCCGTTCCGGGTTTCCAGGGTGATTTCCAGCGGCGGGGCGCCGTGTTGCAGGGCATTCTGGATCAGGTTGTCGACCAGCCGCGCCAGGGCCACGGCATCGGCGTTGACCACGATTTCGTCCGCGGGGGGCGCCGGGTAGTCGATCTGGCAGCCGGTGCCCAGCCACGCATGGACGCGTTCCCGCAGCCAGTCGCCCAGGTCGATGGGCGTGAAGTGATAGGTGGCGCGGTCGGTGCCGCGCACGAAGCCGATGAACTGGTCGACGATGTGCTGCATGTCTTCGGCGTCCTTGCGCAGGCCGTCCCGCAGCGTGGGATCGTCGATCATCTCGGTGCGCAGGCGCATCCTCGACAGCGGGCCCTTGAGGTCGTGCGGCAGGCCGGCCAGCAGCGTGCGCCGCACTTTGTCAGATTCGTTCAGCGCGTCGAGCATGGCATTGAAGCGTTCGCCCAGGGCCTGGGTCTCGCGCGGCCCGGCCGGCTTCACCCGCTCCGGCTTGCCGGCCGCCAGGCGGTCGGCGGCATGCGCGAGCGAGGTAATGGGCCGCGTGATGTGCCAGGAGAACCAGGCGGCCAGCAACAGGATCGCGCCGACGCCGCCCAGCCACATGACGATCAGGGGGGTCTTGACGGGCGGGCTGATGCGCTCGAGCGAAATGACCAGCCAGGACCGCATGAATGGCTCTTCGTCGTTGCCCAGGCCGGGATTGAGCGAAATGAACAGGGCGGGTTCGGGTCCGCGCGACAGGGCCACCCGGGTCCCGTCCGCCAGTTGCATGTTCAGGCGCTGGATCAGGCCCCGCATGGCGTGGCGGGGATCGTCGTCGGCCCAGCGGGGAGCCTCCCGGGGGCCGCGGCGCTCGGGGCCGAAGCGGAACTCGCCGGTCCGGTAGTCGGGCGGCATGCGGCCTCCCGGCAGGGGTTCGAAACGGGGGCGGGGGGGGTGACCCTCGCGCCGCGGGCGCTCCTCGCCCGGCCGGGGCCGGGGGGGGATGGGGCGGGAAACCAGCCGCCATTCGCCCTGGGAGGCTTGCGCGACGAAGGCGGCGCGCTCGCTTTCGTCGATCTGCGCGATGGAGGCGCGCAGGGTGCGTATGGTGGTGGCCATGAGATCCGGCGTGACGTTCTCGAGGACGTTGCGGCGGTAATGCTCGATGGCCAGGAAGGTCGTGGCCTGCGCGACCAGCACGGCGCCCAGGATCAGCAGGACGAGGCGCGCGCGCAGCGAGCGCGGCACCAGGCGGCCGGCCCAGCTCCGCGCCGCGGGGGCGTTCATGGCAGGGGCGGCGAGGCCGGCGCCGGGTCGTCGTTCAGCGAGAGGGGCGCAAAGCGGTAGCCGATGCCCCAGACGGTCTGGATCCACGCCGGCTGCTTGGGGTCGTCCTCGATGGCGCGGCGCAGGCGCAGGATGGCGATGTCGATGGCGCGGTCGTTGCGCTCGCCGGCCTCGTCGTCACGCGCCAGGGCCAGCAGCCGTTCGCGCGAAAGCGGTTTGCCGGCGTTGCGCAGCAGGGCCTCCAGCAGGTTGAATTCGCCGCCGGTCAGGCGCACTTGTTCGGTGCCGCGGTGCAGCGTGCGGGCCTTGGCGTCGAAGATGAAGGGGCCGAACGATACCGGGGCATCCTTGACCAGCGCCGAGGGGCCGCTCTTGCGCCGCAGCACCGCCTCGATGCGGGCGAGCAGTTCGCGCGGGTCGAAGGGTTTGCCCAGATAGTCGTCGGCGCCGGATTCCAGGCCGATGATGCGGTCCACCGTTTCGTCGCGCGCGGTCAGCAGGATCACCGGCAGGTCCTCGCCGCGCTCCCGCAGCCGCCGGCAGGCTTCCGCGCCGTCGCCGCCCGGCAGCATGCGGTCCAGCACCAGCAGGGCGGGCGCGTACCGGGTGATGCGCATTTCCAGGTCGGTGGCGTCGGGCGCCAGCAGCGTGTCGTAGCCCTGTTTGTTCAGGTAGTCGGCCAGCAACTGGCGCAGGGCCGGGTCGTCGTCGACCACGAGCAATTTGGTGGCGGATTTTTCCATGGGGAAATGTTCGCGTGGCGGGGCCGGACCCGCAAGCTGCCTGAAATCGGTTGAAACAGATGGACCCCGCCGCGCAACCGGTCCGAAACGGGTCTGGAACAAGAATGCACTCACCGCCGCAGTCCGATGCGGTGTCGACAAGGAGTAACGCAATGACCAAGAACGCCCTTCGTACGATCGCGCTGTCGCTGGCCCTGGCTACCGGGGGCGCAGGCGTGCTGCAGGCCGCCCATGCCCAGGCCGCGGGGGACAATACCACGCAGGCCGAGCAGAAACCCGCGCCGGAACGCCATCGGGGCCCGATGGGCCATCATGGCTCCAAGGGGCATCACTTCCGGGGCGGCATGGACCAGTCGCCGCTGGCCATGCTGGGCCACCTGAAATCCAGGCTGAACCTGACCGATTCGCAGCAGAAGCTGTGGGATGCGGCGCAGAGCGCCAGCCGTGAAGCCGGACAGGCCATGCGGGCCCAGCGCGCCGAGGGCATCAAGGACCTGCGCACGCAGGTCGCCGCCGGTCCGCTGGACCTGCGGGCCCTGAGCGCCCGGCACGACGCCGAGCGCGCGGCTGCCAAGCCCAAGCTGGATGCCGCCCGGGACGCCTGGCTGGCCGCCTACGATTCGCTGGACGGCAAGCAGAAACAGGTGGTGACCGACGCGGTCAAGCAGCGCCTGGAGCGGGGCGACCGCATGCGTGAGCATCGCCGCCCGGACGCTCCGTCCAAGAGCTGATTCCGGGGGGCGAGGGCCGGCGCAGCGAGGCGCCGGCCCTCGCCTGGTGGGCAACGCCGCCGCCTGGCGGCTTTTTTTTGCGGGAATGGGGACGTCTCCCGCAGGACCCGGATTGCCGGCCGCTGACCTCTTTTTGTCCTGGTTCGCGCCGGGCCGGCTTCGGTCGGCCAGCCGACTTCGCTAAAATCATCTTTGATCGGCGACCCGCCCGAACCAGCCAGAGATGCCCATGCCCAAGCCCGATACGCTGTTGGCGCATGCCGGACGCGCTCCCGAAGCCTATGCCGGCATGGTCAATACGCCTGTTTTCCGCACTTCCACCGTCATCCATCCCACGATCGAGTCGTACGAGGCGCCGCGCGACCTGACCACGAAGCCGGTCAGCTACGGCCGCCATGGCACGCCCACGACCTTCGCCTTCGAAGAAGCGGTGGCCAGGCTCGAAGGCGCGCACCAGGCGGTGGCCACGCCCAACGGGCTGTCGGCCATCGTCGTGGCCCTGCTGGCGGTGCTCAAGCCGGGCCAGCACCTGCTGGTGGCCGATTCGGCCTATTCGCCGGCGCGCGGCTTCTGCGACCGCAGGCTGGTGCCCCTGGGCATCGAGGTCGAATACTACGACCCGCTCGTCGGCGCGGGCATCGCCGACCTGTTGCGCGACAACACCGGCGCGGTGTTCTGCGAATCCCCGGGCTCGCTCACGTTCGAAATGCAGGACATCCCCGCCATCGCGGCGGCGGCCCATGCCCGCGACATCCCCGTGCTGGCCGACAACACCTGGGTCACACCGTATTTCGCCTCGCCGTTCGAGCTGGGCGTGGATATTTCCATCCATGCGGGCACCAAGTACATCGGCGGCCATTCCGACCTGATGATAGGCGTGGTCGCCACCAACGAACGCTATTGGAAGCCGGTGCGGCAGACGGTGTACGACTATGCCTACAGCGTCAGTCCCGACGATTGCTACCAGGCCCTGCGCGGCCTGCGCACCCTGGGGGTGCGCCTGCGCCAGCACGAGCGCAACGCGCTGCAGGTGGCGCGCTGGCTCGAGGTCCAGCCCGAGGTCGCGCGCGTGCTGTATCCGGCGCTGGAAAGCGATCCCGGCCATGCGCTCTGGAAGCGTGACTACCGCGGCGCAACGGGCCTGTTCTCGGTGGTGCTCAAGCCGGTCGACGACGCCGCGCTGGCGCGTTTCGTCGACGGCCTGAAGCTGTTCGGCATCGGTTCGAGCTGGGGGGGGTTTGAAAGCCTGATCACGGTCGTGCACGCCGCGGCCTATCGCACGGCCACCCGCTGGCAGCCCGAAGGGCCCGCCGTGCGGCTGCACATCGGCCTGGAGGATCCGGCCGACCTGATCGCCGACCTGCGGCAGGGGCTGGACCTGCTGCAAGACGGCAAGGCCGCCGCGCATGGCTGACGGCAGCGCGCTGGAGGTCCTGAACAGAGTTTTCGGCTACGACCATTTCCGCGGACCGCAGCAGGAAATCGTCGATCACGTGGTCGCTGGCGGCGACGCGCTGGTGCTGATGCCCACCGGTGCCGGCAAGTCCCTGTGCTACCAGGTGCCCGCGCTGGTCCGCAGCGGAACGGGCGTGGTCGTCTCGCCCCTGATCGCGCTGATGCAGGACCAGGTCGACGCCTTGACCGAACTGGGCGTGCGGGCGGCTTTCCTCAATTCCACGCAGGACTTCGCCCGCGTGCGCGAGGTCGAGCGCGCCTTCGTGGACGGCGAACTCGACCTGCTGTACGTGGCCCCCGAACGCCTGCTGACGGATCGTTGCCTGGCCCTGCTCGAGCGCGGCCGCATCGCTCTTTTCGCGATCGACGAGGCCCATTGCGTGTCGCAGTGGGGCCATGACTTCCGGCCGGAATACCTGGGCCTGTCCGCGTTGCACGAACGCTGGCCGGACGTGCCCCGGATCGCGCTCACCGCCACCGCCACCCAGGCGACGCGGATCGAGATCGCGCAGCGGCTGGGGCTGGAAGACGCACAGCATTTCGTCTCCAGCTTCGACCGTCCCAACATCCGCTACCGCATCGTCGAAAAGAACGATCCGCGCCGCCAGTTGCTCGATTTCCTGAAGCAGGAGCACGCGGGCGATTCCGGCATCGTCTATTGCCTGTCGCGCGCCCGGGTCGAGGACACGGCCGAGGCCTTGCGCGCCCAGGGCATCGATGCCATGCCGTACCACGCCGGCCTGGAGGCCGCCACGCGCGCGGCCAACCAGGCGCGTTTCCTGCGCGAGGATGGCGTGGTCATGGTGGCCACCATCGCCTTCGGCATGGGCATCGACAAGCCCGACGTGCGCTTTGTCGCCCATCTCGACCTGCCGAAGTCGGTGGAAGGCTATTACCAGGAAACCGGCCGTGCCGGCCGCGACGGCCTGCCTGCCACGGCCTGGATGGCCTATGGCCTGCAGGACGTCGTGCAGCAGCGCCGCATGATCGACGAGTCGACCGGCGACGAGGCCTACAAGCGCCGCTCGGCTTCCATGCTGGAAGCGATGCTGGGGTTGTGCGAGACGGTGGAATGCCGGCGCGTGCGGCTGCTGCAGTATTTCGGCCAGGCTTCGCAAGCCTGCGGCAATTGCGATACCTGCCTCGAACCCCCGCAGGCATGGGACGGCACCGAGGCGGCGCAGAAGATCCTGTCGGCGGTCTATCGGCTCTGGAAAGAGCGCGGCCAGCGGTTCGGCGCGGGGCACGTGATCGACATCCTGCGGGGCAAGCGCAATGACAAGGTCGAGCAGCACCGGCATGACGAACTCAGTGTATTCGGCATAGGCGCGGACCTGAGCGAGAAGGATTGGCGCAACGTATTGCGCCAGTTGATCGCGCAAAGCCTGCTGACCGTGGACCACGAGGCCTTCGGCACGCTGGCCCTGACCGAGGGCAGCCGCAGCGTGCTCAAGGGCGAGCGCACGCTGATGCTGCGGCGCGAGCCCGCCAAGCCGGCCCGCGCCCGCGAAAGCTCGCGCGCGCGAGCCGCCGTCACCCTGCCCCCCGAGGCCGAGGCGCTGTTCACCGCGCTGCGTGCCTGGCGCGGCGAGGTGGCGCGCAGCCACGGCGTGCCGGCCTACGTCATCTTCCATGACGCGACCCTGCGGGAAGTCGCCCTGGCGCGGCCGGCCTCGCTGGATGAGCTGGGCGCGATCAGCGGGGTGGGCGCGCGCAAGCTCGAGGCCTATGGCCAGGAGATCCTGGAGCGGGTCGAGCGATTCTGATCCGGCACCCTGGACAAGACCGGGAGGAGAAAGCGAGCGCCGATCCAGCCTAGCGGGCCGGCACGGTCCAGAAGAAGATCCGCTTGTTGTCCACCGTCAGGGTCTGCTCGGGCGCCCAGTCTCCCATGTCGAACGCGTGCGACACGATGCGGGTCCCGGGTCTGAGCGCGAGCAGGGTGGGGCGCAGCTTGAGGTTGAGATGGGGCAGCAGATAGAGCGTGATGACCGTGGCCGGGCTCAGGTCCTGCTCGAACAGATCGCCCTGGATGAAGCGGACCTTGTCGGTGACCTGCTGGCTGCGCGCATTGTCGTTGGCCTCGCCGATGCGTTGGGGATCCAGGTCTATGCCTACGCCACGCGTGCCGAAGCGTTTGGCCGCGGTGACCGGGATGCGGCCGTCGCCAGAACCCAGGTCGTACAGGATATCGTCGGGGCCGACCCGGGCCACCTGCAGCATCGCGTCCACCACCGGCTGGGGCGTGGGCACGAAAATCACGTCGGGCGTGCGGGGAACGGGCTTGGCGGTTCCGAAGGACTGGCCCCAGGCGGGGCCGGTCGCGGCGGCGGCCAGGGTGGTCAGGCAGAACTGGCGGCGATTCATGGCGGCTTGGCTCCGGGAAGCGTGGCGGATCAGGATGCGGGCGGAGTGCTGCCGCGGGGCTGGGCGAGCATGAGCAGCGCGCCGACACCCAGCACGGCAATGCCCACCAGGGCGCCGATACCGGTATGGCGCAGGCTGGCGTAGAGCAGATAGCCGCTGGTCGCGATGAACAGCAGCGGCGTCAGCGGATACAACGGAACGCGGAAGGGGCGATGGGCGCCAGGGTCCTTGCGCCGGAGCACGAACAGCGCCAGGCCGCTCAGCACGAAGAACAGCCAGAACACCGGCGCGGTGTATTCGACCATGGTGGCGAAGCCGCTGCGGGTGAACGCCCCCAGCGCGACCAGCGCCAGCGAGATGGCCGCCTGGACCCACAGGGCATTGACCGGCGTGTTCCATTGCGGATGCCATTTGGCCAGCATGGAGAAGGCCGGCGTGTCCTGGCCGAAGGCGTAGGTGGTGCGCGAGGCGGTCAGGATGGTGGCGTTGGCCGACGTGAGCGCGGAGATCGCGATCAACAGCGCGATCAGCTGCGCGCCCGATTCGCCCAGCGCCCGCCGCATCATGTCGGCGGCGACGGCCGACGAGGCACCCATGCCTTCCTGGCCCAGCACGTTCAGGTAAGCCAGGTTGACCAGCAGGTAAAGCAGCGTGATCAGCGCCAGGCTCCAGAACAGCGCGCGCGGCAGGGTTCGTCCCGAGCCCGAGGCCTCGGCCGAGATGTAGGCGGCCTCGTTCCATCCGCCGTAGGTCAGCATCACGAAGATCAGGACCAGGCCCCAGTTGGCGACGCCGGATGACGAGGCGGCGGGCGCGGCGGCCGGCGCCGTCTCGGGCACGTACAGCAAGCCCACCGCGATGATCAGCAGGACGCCGCCCACTTCCAGGGCCGTCAGCAGGTTCTGGGTCCATTTGCCGGTGCTCAGGCCCGCCACGTTCACCACTGTCAGCACGATGATGATCGCGGCCGCGTAGATGGCCGGCGAAGCCGGCCCGAGATAGACGATCTGCGACGCGTAGTCGCCGAAGATGTAGCCCAGCAGGGCGATCGAGCCGGTGGGGATGACGGTCAGCCGCGCCCATGCGAACAGGAAGGACAAGCGGGTGCCGAACGCGCGCCGCAGGTAGTGGTAGTCGCCGCCGGCATGCGGATAGGTGCTGGCCAGTTCCGCGTAGCACAGCGCGCCGGCGACGGAGATCAGGCCGCCCACGATCCAGGCCATCATCATCGCGGAGGGAGATCCCGCATGCATGGCCACCAGCGACGGCGCGCTGAAGATGCCGGCCCCGATGACGATGCCCACGACCAGCGCCATGATGTCCAGCGTGCCGAGCAGCGGGCGCGAGGTGGGCTTGGCGGCGGCATCCGGGGTGGACGCATGCGGGTTCGATGCGGGTAACGCGTTGCTCATGACGGGAGGGTCCTCGATGCAGGGGCAGGGGTGCGTGGTCGTCCAGCGGCCGCAGGCCTCGCGCCCGGCGGCGCGGCGCGGGCGGAAAACTTACAGGTTCCTGAAAGTAATGGGGAAAGCGGAAAGCGGTCAAGCCCCGGGAGGCGGGGCGGCGCGGTTGCGGTCGAGCTGGTCGCGCACCATGGCGCGGAAGTCGCTGGGCGATGCGCCCGCGTGTTTGGTGAAGAAGCGCGAGAAATAGCCGGGATCGGAAAACCCCAGCGTCAGGGCGATTTCCTTCACGCTCAGCGACGAATAGGCCAGGTCGCGGCGCGCCTCGGTCAGCAGGCGGTCATTGACGACGCCCAGGGCCGACAGGCCCAGTTCGTCGCGGCAGATCCGGTTCAACTGCGTGGGCGTGATGCCCAGGCGCTCGGCGTAATAGGCGATGTCGCGCTGGTCGCGGAAACTGCGGTTCAGCAGGGTCTTGAAACGGTGCAGGTGCATGACGCCGCGCGAGCTGCGCCGGCCGGGCCGCGGGCCGGCCAGCGTGGCGATCTTGCGGGCCAGCAAGACCAGCACGGTGCCCAGCAGGGACTCCAGCAGCGGCAGCCGCCAGGCATGGGTTTCGTCGTACTCGGCCAGCAACAGTTCGATCGATTGCGAAAAGGGCGCATAGGCGGCTTCCCCGGTGTCGAACGGGACGTGGCGCGGCGCCTGGAAGTGGGGAAAGAGATCGGTGTGGTGCGCCAGCAGGCTTTCCAGTTGTTGCGTGACGATGGTGATGACCGCGCCGTCTATGTCTTCGGAAAAGCGGAAACCGTGTGCGTGCAGGGCGGGAACGAACAGGGCGCAGGGACCGTGGACAGTGAAGCGGCGATCGTCGAACTGGATGTCGGCGGTGCCTGACCGTATGTACAGAATTTGTACGAACAAGTCATGGCGGTGCAGTTTGATTTCCCAGTCGTACAGGCGGCTGCGCTGGGGGATGGATTCGCAATGAAGGCTTTCCGGGACAAGGTTCTTGCCGTGCTCGCCGTACAGGGCGTAGGTGGGGACGATGCTTTTCATGGCCGAGGTTCCTGGCGCGCAAGATGTTCGGATTATCCATGAAGATGTCTCCATAATCTATCGCGCGCAGCCGGCCCGGCTCTTAAGATGATTGAAAGTCAGAACCTATGCAGGAGACATGCCATGAGGGTCCAAGTCGCAATCATCGGGTCCGGGCCGGCCGGACTCTTTCTCGGGCAGATCCTTTCCCGGGCGGGCATCGAGACGCTCATCATCGAACAGCGCAGCAAGGAGTACGTGCTGGGCCGCATCCGTGCGGGCGTCCTGGAACAGGGCACAGTCGACCTGCTGGACGAGATCGGCGCCGGCCGCCGCATGCACGAGCAGGGCCTGGTGCACGGCGGCATCGAACTGTGCTTTGATGGCCAGCGCCACCGCATCGACCTGAAGACGCTGTCGGGCGGCAAGAGCGTCATGGTCTACGGCCAGACCGAAGTCACCCACGATCTCATGGATGCGCGCGAGGCCGCCGGCTATGCGACGGTGTACGAGGCCGAGCAGGTCCGCGTGCACGATTTCGATACCGGCCGGCCCAGGGTCACGTACCGCAAGGACGGCGTGGAGCACGTGGTGGAGTGCGACTTCATCGCGGGCTGCGACGGTTTCCACGGGGTGAGCCGCGCCAGCGTGCCCGCGTCCGCCATCAAGACCTACGAGAAGATCTATCCGTTCGGCTGGCTGGGCATCCTGTCCGAGACGCCGCCGGTGTCGGATGAACTCATCTACTCGAACCACGAACGGGGCTTCGCGCTGTGCAGCATGCGTTCGCACACGCGCAGCCGCTATTACGTGCAGTGCCCGCTGGACGACAAGGTCGAGAACTGGTCGGACGAACGGTTCTGGGACGAATTGCGCGGCCGGCTGGACGCCGAGGCGGCCGCGTCGCTGGTGACCGGTCCGTCCATCGAGAAAAGCATCGCGCCGCTGCGCAGCTTCGTGGCCGAGCCCATGCGCTTCGGCCGGCTGTTCCTGGCCGGCGACGCGGCCCACATCGTGCCGCCCACGGGCGCCAAGGGCTTGAACCTGGCGGTATCGGACGTACGCTACCTGTCCGACGCCATCATCCGCTACTACGGTGGCGACCAGCAGGGCATCGATACCTATTCCGCACGCTGCCTGGACCGCGTCTGGAAGGCCGTCCGCTTTTCGTGGTGGATGACCTCGCTGATGCACAAGTTCCCGGAGAACGGCGATTTCGGCCAGAAGATCCAGCACGCCGAACTGGGCTACCTGGTCGGTTCTCAAGCCGCATCGACCTCGCTCGCGGAGAACTACGTCGGGTTGCCGTATTGAGACCCCCCGTACGCGCTGGCGCGCCCCCCAGGGGGCGATGCGAGAGGACCGGCGGAGCCGGACCCTCCGCATCCTGGGTCTAGTGGGGTTGTCTCGGTGCGGAGCACCGCATGCTTGCTTTGATCCAGGGCGCCGCGGATCCGGCTTTGCCGGTCCGCCAGCGCCGCCCCCTGGGGGGCGCGCGTCAGCGCGTAGGGGGGGGCCTTTCCCCCAGGCCCTTCCAGCGCTTGAGGCGGTCGGAGTGGATGCCGAAGAGGTCCAGGGTGCGCAGTACGGTGTGGTTGACGATGTCGTCCACGCTTTGGGCGCCGGAATAGAAGGCGGGGACGGGGGGGAAGACGACGCCGCCCATTTCTGTGACGGCCACCATGTTGCGCAGGTGGGCGAGGTTCAGGGGGGCTTCGCGGGTCAGGAGGACGAGGCGGCGGCGTTCTTTCAGGACGACGTCGGCGGCGCGGGTGATGAGGTTGTCGGCGTAGGCGTGGGCCACGGCCGCGAGGGTCTTCATCGAGGTGGGGGCGATGACCATGCCGGCGGTCAGGAAGGAGCCGCTTGCAATGGCGGCGCCGACATCGCCGGGGTGGTAGACCACGTCGGCCAGCGAGGCCAGGTCCTTGCGGCCGAGTCCGTGTTCGTGCATGGTGTTGAGCACGCCAGCTTCGGACACGACCAGATGGCTTTCCCAGTCGGGCAGTTCGCGCAGCGCTTCGAGCAGGCGCAGGCCATAGATGGAGCCGCTGGCTCCGGTGATGGCGACGATCAGGCGTTGGCGCGGACGGTCGGCCGGCTGCGGGGTCATGGGGGCGGGTCTCCTCGTTTTATGGCGAATGGGGCGCTTGCGCCGCCGGTTCAGTGCCCCGAGTCACCGATGTGTCACGCGGGGCGGGCATAATTGTACGTTGAGTGATTGCGTCGCGAGCATAAAAAGAATGATGGTCGTGTTCCGTCTGCTGCGGGTCTGTGGGCTCCTGCTGACTGGTTTGCTGGTTGCGCCCGCGATGGCGCAAGAGTCGCCGCAGGTCGAGGCGGAGGATTTCGCCATCCATGCCCAATCGACCTATGTGTGGCAGCGCAAGCCTTCGTTCGCCTCCCCATACCAGGGGGAGAACTCGCTGTCGGGGGCCAGCGCCACGAGCTATTCGTTGACGGCCACCGTGGACGTGGGCGCCCGGTTGTGGGAAGGGGCCGAGGTCCATTTCAATGGCGAAGGCGCTCAGGGCGTCGCGTTCTCCGGCCTGCATGGCCTGGCCGGCCTGCCCAACGGCGAACTGGCCAAGACCGCGGGCTCGGACATGGTCTTCTACCGCGCCCGCGCCTTCCTGCGGCAGACCTGGGGGCTGGGTGGCGGGCGCGAGGCGGTCGAGCCGGACATGAACCAGCTCGCGGGTTTCGTCGACAAGCGGCGTCTCGTGCTGACGGCGGGCAACATCTCGGTGCTGGATGCGTTCGACGCGGTGTCGGTCAGCCATGACCCGCGCACGCAGTTCATGAACTGGTCCTTCATGGCGCACGGCAGCTATGACTATGCCGCGGATGCCCGCGGCTATACGTGGGGCGCCATGCTGGAATACATCGATGACGGCTGGGCGGTGCGCGCCGGCCGCTTCATGCAGCCCCGGGAGTCCAACGGCCTGCCGCTGGACCGGCGGCTGGGGCGCCACTACGGTGATCAGGTCGAGTTCGAGAAGTCGTACGCCGTGATGGACCGGCCCGGCACGCTGCGGGTGCTGGCCTTCCGCAACAAGGCGAACATGGGGAGCTTCGACGATGCGCTGGTGGCGGCGCGGGGCGGAACGCCCGATCTGGCGGCGGTGCGCAAGGAACAGGCCAAGCTCGGAATGGGAGTGAGCCTGGAGCAGGCGCTGACCGACAGCGCCACCGCCTTCGTCCGCCTCAACTGGGCCGACGGCAAGACCGAGACCTATGCTTTCACCGAGATCGACCGCTCGGTCTCGGGCGGCGTGGTGTTCGACGGCGCGGCTTGGGGCCGCTCCGGCGACACCGTGGGCGTGGCGGCCGCGATCAATGCGCTCAGTTCCTCCCACCGCGAATATCTGCGCCGCGGCGGGCTGGGCGCCTTTCTCGGCGATGGCAACCTGAACTACGGTACGGAACAGGTCGCCGAGGCCTATTACAGCTGGCGGCCCTTGAAGCGGCTCTGGATCACCGCGGACGCGCAATACATCCGGCATCCCGGCTACAACCGCGACCGGGGGCCGGCCAAGGTGTTCGCGCTGCGCCTGCACACCGAATTCTGAAGGCCCCGCCGGGCCCTTCTTTCTTTTACTCGGGCTGGATGTTGGCCTTGTCGATCACGGCTTTCCAGGCCTTCGCCTCCTGTTTGATGCGCGCGGCGAACTCGGCCGGCGTGCTGCCCAGCGGCGTGACGCCGATGTCGGTGTATTGCTTGCGGATGGCGGGGTCCTTCAGGACCTCGCGCAGCGCGCCGGAAAACTTGTCGATGATCTGCGGATCGGTGCCCACTGGCGCGGCCAGTCCCCACCAGTTGCCCGTGACGAGTCCTGGCAGGCCTTGCTCGGCCGTGGTCGGCACCGACGGCAGCATGGCCAGGCGCTCGCCGTCGGCCACGGCGATGGCGCGCAGCCGGCCGCTGGCCACGTGGCCGGCCACCGAGCTGAGCGCGGTCACGTAGAGCTGGATCTCGCCCGCCATCAGCGCCTGGACGGCGGGCGGCGAGCCCCGGTAGGGAACGTGGGTCAGCTGCACGTTGGCGAGCTGGCTGTACAGCTCGGCCGCCAGGTGAGGCGGGGTGCCGTTGCCGGGCGAGCCGAAGTTCAGCTTGCCGGGGTTTTTCTTCGCTTCCGCGGTCAGGTCGGACAGGGTGCGGATGTCGGACGAGCCATTGACCACCAGCACGGACGGGCCGTTGCTCAGCAGGGACACGGGCAGGAGGTCCTTGGTCGGATCGAAGCGCATGCCCTTGAACAGGTACTGGTTGGTGACGAAGTTGTTGGTCGCGCCCAGCAGGAAGGTGTAGCCGTCGGGGGCGGCGCGCACCACTTCGTCGGCGCCGATGTTGCCGGATGCGCCGCTCTTGTTGTCGATCAGGATGCGTACGCCAAACTGCTTTTCCAATTGCAACTGGACGAAGCGCAGGGTGATGTCGCCGGTATTGCCGGGCGCGTAGGGGACCACCACGCGTATGGGGCGCGAGGGCCAGGCATCGGCCGCGACGGCGGCGGTCGATGCGAGGGCGCAGGCGGCGGCGAGACTGGCGACCGCCAGCCGGCGGGCCTGGAACGGGACGGATTTCATGGGCAAACTCCTTCGGGGGGTGGTGCGACGATGTGGCCATCGACCACCGTCAACAGGGAATGCAGCGTGGCGATCTCGTCCTCGGCGCAGGTCAGCGGGTCGGCGTTCAGCATCGTCAGGTCGGCCAGCTTGCCGGGTTCGATCGAGCCTCGGACGTTTTCGTCGAATGTCAGGTAGGCGCCGCCTCGCGTGGCGACGTCCAGGGCTTCCTGCCTGCTCAGCGCCTGGCCGGGGGCCACGGGGCCGCCGCCGCGGCTGCGGCGCGCGATCGAGTGCCAGATGGGGCCGAACAGCGAGACCGGCAGGTTGTCGCTGCCGAAGGCGACGGCCACTCCGGCATCCCGCAGGCGGCGCAGCGGCACGATGTCGTCCTGGCCGCCGGCGCCGCGGCGCTGCATCCAGAGATCGCCGTCCTTATAGATATGGCGATTGGTATGCGTGGTCAGAACGAGGCCGAGATCGCGTATCCGGGCCAGGGTGTCGGTGTCGATCACCGGCTGGTGGCCGAGCACCCAGCGTTGGTCGTCGATGGGATGCTGGCGGTGGGCCTGCTCGAACAGGGGCAGCAGGTCGGGCCAGATGCCCGCCACGCGGATGCCGGCGCGGGCGGCCTCGGCCAGCAGCGGCGCCAGCGTGCCGGCATCCAGGGCGGCTCCCGCCTGGAAGCCGGCCCAGCCGGTACAGGGGTGATTGCCGGCCCGCAGCATGTTGTTCAGCGGATCCTTGTCGATCTCGGCATACAGGCCCTGTATCCGCAGCATCTCGTCGCCCCGGCCGCGGCGGGCCAGCCAGGCGCTCCATTCGCGCAGCAGTTCCAGCGCCTGCCCTTGGCCGCGAGGCCCCCAGTAGGGGCTCAGGACCAGGGTGGACCGCACGGTCGATGCGTCCTGGTTCCGGACCGTCCGGTAGGCGTCGATGACTTCGTCGGCGACGCCGTGTCCTTCGAACACGGCCGTGGTGCCGTAGCGGTTGTATTCGGCCATCGCGTGCCGCAGGCCGCTGGCGCGCTGCTCGGCGGTGAAGCCCGGGGCCGCGCGCATCAGCGTATGTTCGACGATGGGCACCAGTGTCCGTTCGACGAACCGGCCGGTGGGGCGCCCCGAGGCATCGCGTTCGATGTCGACATCGGGCGACGGCGAGGCCGTGGCCGGCGTCACGCCCGCCAGCGCCAGGGCGCGGCTGTTGGCGACCGAGACCAACGGCGCGCGGTTGCGCCAATATCCCCAGATGGGCCGGATGTAGACGGGATGGCCGGGACTGACCCGGTCCAGGTCGTCTCGCGTGGGGTAGCGGCCGTTGGCCAGCGCATCTTCCGGCTCGGGATACTCCGGTGGCCGGCCGACGGGCTGGGTCACGATCCAGGTTCCCGGCGGCGCCTTGGCGGCTTCGGCGGCGATGATGTCCAGGATGTCGTCCCGCGTGCGCGCGCCGGCCAGGCTGGGCAGATGGCGACGCAGGCCCTCGCGGTCCATGTGGGCGTGGCCGTCGGTCAGCCCTGGCAGCACCGCCTTGCCGCCCAGGTCCACCCGCCGCGCCTGCGGACCGGCCATGGCGAGTATGTCGTCATCGCGTCCCACGGCGGCGATGTGCCGGCCACGGATCGCGACGGCCGAGGCGATGTCGCCGCGGTCGTTGCAGGTGATGATCTTGCCTCGGTGGAGGACCAGGGTGGACGGCACGGCCGGATGGCTCCTGCGGTATGCGTTCCGCCCAATCTAGCAGAGTCGACTAATTGTAAAAATTGAAATATTCATATAGATTCATAGTGATTTTCAATACTTCCCGGGCGGGTCCGCACGATGTCGATATCCCTGCGCCAACTGGAGGCCTTCGTCGCGGTGTGCAATGAAGGGAACTTCAGCAAGGCGGCTCAGCGCATCCATATCTCCCAGTCGGGCTTGAGCATCCTGATACGTGAACTGGAGCAGAGCCTGGAGTGCCGCCTGTTCGACCGCAGCACGCGCCAGGTCAGCCTGACCGACGCCGGGCGGGAGTTCCGGGGGCCGGCCTCCCGCCTGCTGGCCGATCTCTCGGCGGCGGTCGGCAATGTCAAGGGGTTGGCGTCGCGCCAGCACGGCCACGTGACGGTGGCCGCCCCGCCCCTGTTGATGTCGCGCCTGCTGGTAGGCATCGCCGCCCGGTTCCGCAGCGCCTATCCCCACATCGCGCTGACGCTGCGCGATATTCCTTCCGAAGCCATCCCCGCGGGCATCGCGTCTGCCGATATCGACCTGGGCATAGGCATGCTGCCGGCGGACCGCGACGAATACCTGGCCGATCCGTTGCTGGAAGGGCCGCTGGTGGCGCTGCTGCCGCGCGACCATCCGCTGGCGCGCCGGCGCCAGGTGAAGTGGGCGGACCTGGCGGCGACGCCGTTGGTGGCCCTCACGCCGGAGAATTCCTTCCGGCAGTTCCTGGACGGATGCTTCGCGCGCCTGGACCTGCAACCGGAGATCGCCGTCGAAGTCGTCCAGTTGAGCACGGTCATCAGCCTGGTGGAGGCCGGCTTCGGCGCCGCCATCATGCCGCCCTACGGCGCGCTGGTGCCCGGCGAGGGCAATTCGGTGGCCCGGCCGCTGCGCGACCCGGTGGTCCGGTCGGAAATCGTGCTGATACGCGATCGTTTCCGGTCGCCTTCGGCCGCGGCGGCGGCCTTCATCGAAGTGGCGCGCGACGTCGTCGCGGGACGTTCCCGGCCGCCGCGCGTTACGTAACGCTCCTGTGTATGGTACGTAACGTTTCGGCCTCCCGCCCCGTGTGGCCGGATCGGGAATCGGTGTGACTATCGCACCGAAGACACATCTTCGGATTGCCGATATCCCGTTTGTTTTCAACGTTTCCGCCCCTTCGCGCACCCTGGTTCCGGGGGGCGCGCGGGCACGGTCCCGCACAGGTGCGAGGCTGATGGCATAGCTTTTGCTCAAAGCTTCCGCAAACGTGTTTTCCAGCATCGACCGACTCCCCATCCGGCGGATCGTGCGCTGATGGGATACCTATCTGTGGGGGCTGAAATTGAACAAGACCTATCGCACCGTGTGGAGCCAGAGGCTCGGATGTTGGGTGGCGGTTGCCGAAACCGCGCGAGCAAGAGGTAAGGGAGGCGCCGGCAAGGCGGGTGCGCTTGCCGTGGCGCTGATGGCCGGCGCATGGATGGCGCCGGCGGCGGCCGACGGCATGCACGGCGTTCCGGGCCTGTCGAACGCACGGTTGACCGAAGGCGCCGCGGTGGGCGTGATGAGCCAGATGCTCCAGGCCACGACCAATGCGGCGCCCAGGGTCGCCCCGGTCGCGGCGGGCGTGCAGCAGGCTGTCTCGCAGACGGCGGCGGCCCTGGCCGGCGTCGGTTCGTCCATCCTGCCGCCAGCCTCGGCATTGCAGCAGGTTCCCATCGCCGAGGCGGTGCCCTCGCTGCCCGTGGTGACCGAGGTCCTGGCCGCCACCCCTGTTCCGGCCGCCGTGCAGACCATCGCCGCGGCGCCCGCCGCGGTGGCCAAGCGCGTGGCGTCGGGCAAGGTCGGCAATGCCGTCGAGGCGGTGCCCGCCAAGCTTGCCGAGGTGCTGGCTTCCGCGCCGGCCGACAAGGCCAGGAATTCCGTGTCGCCTGCCGACGGCGCCGTCGCTTCGGCGGCGTCGCTGGGATCGGTCGCCACGCTGTCCAACAGCGTGCCGGCCTCGCCCATGTCGCCCCTGAGCGGCAACGGCACGCCGGGCATCCTGCCCACCGGCGGTTCGCTGTTCCCCAACAGTTCCAACCGCCAGACCATGGCGGTCGCGGCCTCGTCGGGCTCGGAGCCCCCGCCGCTCAATCCGCCCGCGCCCACGGGCCTGGTGATCGGCACCGCCGGCCTGCTGGGCGGCGTCGGCCAGGGCCTGCAGCCGCTGACGATGAGCCTGTTCGGCCAGAAGGAAGCCTGGCTGCGCTCCGGCGCGCTGAGCGTGAACCGCGAGAACATCAACGCCCGGTTCAGCGTGGTCAACCTGCTGGGCATCCCCATCCTGGACCTGGCGCCGGTGACGGGGACGTTGCAGGGCACGCTGGGCGGATCCCTGCCCGAGCAGAAACTCACCCTGCTGGGCGGCGTGACCTCGGGCAACTACATCACCAACATCAATTCCGGACTGACCTATAACAACGGCTTGCTGCTGCCGGGAACGCAGCCGCCGTCGTGGGTCGACAAGAACAACTGCCTGAATGTCCTGGGCCTGGCCGGCGCCACGTGCTGGGACGTGCCCGCCGCGCAGAACAACCAGGTGCTGATCGGCGACGGCGCCTCGGCCAACGGTTCGCAGGAAGTCGTGATCGGCACCAACGCCAAGCACATCCTGCCCAACGAAGACGCGGGCGCCATCTTCACCGATCCCAACATGCCGGGCGTGCCCGATACCAACTACGCGGCGCGCAAGGGCCACTCGGTCCTGATCGGCGACAGCACCTACGGCAACGCCAACGGCCAGACCATCGTCGGCGCCAGCGCGTCGTCGACCGTGGCGGGAGGCGTCGCGCTGGGCTTCCAGTCGGTGTCGGATCGCGAGGGCGGCGGCAAGGAAAGGTTCTCCAACGTGGCCGTGCCGGTGCGCGGCGCGGTATCCGTGGGCTCCACGGGCAACGAGCGGCAGATCATCAACGTGGCGGGCGGCACGGCCGATACCGATGCCGTCAACGTGCGCCAGCTCAAGGCCGTGTCCGACCAGATCGACAACGTCGATGTCAACTCGGTCAAGTACGACGACGCCACCCGTGGCAAGGTGACGCTGGCCGGCGCGGGCGGCACGGTCGTGACCAACGTCAAGGCCGGTGCCGTGAATGCGACCAGCACCGACGCGGTGAACGGTTCGCAGCTGAACGACACCAACACCAACATCACCAACGTCGACAATCGCGTGACGAACGTGGACAACCGCGTCACCAACATCGACAACAGCGGCACCAAGTACTTCAAGGCGAACTCCACCCTGGCGGCCGCGTCGGCCGCCGGCACGGACAGCGTGGCCGCCGGCGGCGCATCGGTTGCTTCCGCGGCCAACGCCGTCGCGCTGGGCAACGGCGCCAATGCCAGCCTGGCCAACAGCGTCGCCCTGGGCGCGGGTTCCACCACGACCGTGGGCGCGCAGTCCGACTATGTGGCCTATGCGCTGACCGCGCGGCAATCGTCGGCGGGCGAGGTCTCGGTGGGCAGCGCCGGCGCCACGCGCCGGGTCACCAACGTCTCGGCGGGCAGCGCCGACAACGACGCGGCCAACATCGCGCAGTTGAAGGCGGTGGACAACCGCATCGGCGACGTGGACAAGCTGGCGGTCAAGTACGACGACGACACCAAGACCAAGATCACGCTGAATCCGGGCGGCACGGGCACGGTGATCTCGAACGTGGCCAAGGGCGCGGTGATCTCGACCAGCACCGAGGCGATCAACGGTTCGCAACTGTGGGGCTGGACTCAGGACGAGACCAACGTCATGAGCAACCTCAGCCTGTACAAGCGGATCAACGACATCAGCGTCGATACCAAGTACTTCAAGGCCAACTCGACCCTGGCCGCGGCGCAGGCCGTCGGCACGAACAGCGTCGCCGCGGGTCCGGCCGCGGTGGCCAACGGCGCCAACGGCGTGGCGGTCGGCAATGGCGCGACCACGGCCGCCGACAATAGCGTGGCGATGGGGGGCGCATCGACGGCTTCCGGGGCGGCGTCGACGGCGGTGGGCTCCGATTCCAAGGCCACCGGCGCGCAGTCGACGGCGATGGGCGCCGGTTCGACCGCCAGCGGCGCGAATGCGACCTCGGTGGGGTCGGGCTCCAAGGCCACGGGAACGGATTCGACCGCCATCGGCGCCAATTCCGAGGCCAAGGCGAACAACAGCGTCGCGCTGGGAGCAGGCTCGGTGGCCGACCGCGACAACACCGTATCGGTGGGCGCCGCGGGCAAGGAACGCCAGGTCACCAACGTGGCGCGCGGCACGGAGGATACCGACGCCGTCAACTACGCGCAGTTGAAGGAAGTCTCGGGCGACGTCACCAATATCAAGAACGACGTGACGAACATCCAGGAAGGCAAGGACGGGATGTTCCAGATCGAGAACTCGCTCGCGCGGGACAAACCCAAGCCCACCGGCAAGGACTCGGTGGCCGGCGGCGCCGGCGCGGTGGCGGAAGGCGCCGCGGCGACGGCGGTCGGCAACGCGTCCATCGCCAAGGGCGAGAACGCGACGGCCGTCGGCAACTCGGCCCAGGCCCTGGGCGTCAATTCGACGGTGGTCGGCAACTCCGCGCTCGCGTCGGGCGCCAATTCCTCGGCTTTCGGCACTGGCGCCAAGGCCGAGGGCTCGGGCAGCATGGCCATGGGCAACGGCGCGCAGACCGGCGCCTCGGCGACCAACTCGGTCGCGATCGGCAACCAGGCCAATGCCGCCCAGAGCAATACCGTCGCGCTGGGCAACAATGCGCAGGCCACCGTGGCCAACAGCATGGCGCTGGGTACCGGGGCGCAGGCCAGCGGCGCCAACAGCGTGGCATTGGGCACGAACTCGGTGGCGAACCGGCCCAACGTGGTGTCGGTGGGAGCGGAGGGCGCGGAGCGGCAGGTCGTCAACGTGGGCGACGGCACCGCGGACACGGATGCCGTCAACCTGCGGCAGTTGCGCAGCGCCACGTCGGACTTCACCAGCAGCATCAACAACGTGCGCGACGACCTGCGCAAGGTCGAGCGCAATGCCAATGCCGGCGCGGCGTCGGCCATGGCGGTGGCGGGCCTGCCGCAGGCGTACACCCCGGGACGCAGCATGGCCTCGGCGGCGGCCAGCCATTATCTCGGCCAATCCGCCATCGCCGTGGGGCTGTCCACCATTTCCGAGAATGGCCGCTGGGTCTACAAGATCGCCGGCAACGTCAACTCGCAGGGCAAGCTGGGCGCCGTCATCGGCGCGGGTTACCAGTGGTAGCGCGCATGAACGAATCATCGGAGGTCAGGATGCAAGAAAAGAACCCCCATGCCCGCCGCGCCGGCCTGGCCGGCAGGCGCCTCGCGCTGCTGACCGCATGCGTGGCTTCGCTGGCCGTGATGAGCGGCTGCTCGATGTTCCGCAGTTCGAAGGAGCCCGCATCACCGTCTTCGGCGGCCGCGGCGAACGGGGCCAGCCCCCCCGCGGTGGAGTTTCCCGCCCGCGAGTCCGCATCGCTCAAGGAGGGCACCTTCGTCAACCTGGACAATCTCAGGCAGATGATCCCGGGCATGACCAAGCCCCAGGTCTACGACCTGCTCGGCCCCCCGCATTTCAGCGAGGGCGTGTTCGGCGTGCGCACCTGGAACTACATCTTCAATTTCCGCACGGGCAACGGCAACGAGTTCATCACCTGCCAGTACCAGTTGCGCTTCAACAAGGACATGCAGACCGAAGCCGGCAACTGGAACCGGCGCGAGTGCGCGGATTTCGTGTTTCCGCGTCCGGTGGCCGCCCCGCCGCCGCCACCTCCGCCGCCGGCGCCCGTGCCGGTGAAACCGGCTCCCAGGCAGATCACGCTGGGCGCCGACGCGCTGTTCGCGTTCGACCGGTCCGATCTGGCCAGCATGTCGCCTGAAGGGCGCCGCCGCCTGGACGAGATCGGCAAGGAACTGCGCAGCGTGGATGTCGAGCGGGTGCGCGTGATCGGCCATGCCGACCGGCTGGGCAGCGCGAGCTACAACGACAGGTTGTCCCGGCAGCGGGCCGCCACGGTGGTGACCTATCTGGTCAACTCCGGCGTGCCGTCCAACCTCATCAGTTCGGACGGCAGGGGCTCGCGCGAGCCGTTGGTGCAGTGCGACCAGCGCAATCGCAACGACCTGATCGCCTGCCTGGCGCCGAACCGCCGGGTCGTCATCGAGATCCAGGGCAAGGCCGGCAGTTCGTGAGGCCATCCGCGCCGCCCGGGCGGCGCGGAAGCCCGGCGCATTCTTCGCATTTCGTTTGTCTGGCGGTCGTCTCCGAGTTAGGATTACCCCTTATCGATCTCCCGCAACGCGCGGGCCGCAAGGCTCTTCCGGGAGCGCGCGCGGCGCGCGGGGGGATCCTTCCGGAGACACGCATGTCCGCATTCACTTCCCTGACCGAAAACTTCGCCGTGGCGCCCCAACTGGCCCCGGACGACATGGCGGCCGTCGCCGCGGCCGGTTTCAAGAGCGTCATCAACAACCGGCCCGATTTCGAAGGCGGGCCGGCCCAGCCGTCCAGCGAGCAGATGCAGGCCGCGGCGCAGGCGGCGGGGCTGAGCTACGTCCACCAGCCGGTCAACGGGGCGAATATCCAGCCGGGCGACGTTGCCACGTTCGCTTCCCTGCTCAAGACCCTGCCGGGGCCGGTCCTGGCCTTCTGCCGCAGCGGGGCGCGCTCGACCAAGCTGTTCATGTCGGCCAGTTCTCTCTGACCGGGCCGCGCCGTGGCTTTCACGCTGGCGGGAGCGGTCGATGGCGTCAGGCGGCGGCGCAAGCCCCTGCTGCGCATTCTCATTGTCCTTCTGGCGCTCTGGCTGCTGTTCCTGGCCCTGGCCGCCTGGGGCATCCCCCGGCTGGTCCGGAGCGTGGCCCTGGCGCAGGTGCCGGAGGTCCTGGGCCGGACGGCCCGCATGGGCGAGGTATCGTTCAATCCCTTCAAGCTGCGCCTGCGCATCCATGATTTCGCCATCCTCGACCGGGCGGGCGCCAATCCGGATTTCTCGGTATCGCAGGTCGAGGTCAATGCCTCCATTTCGTCGCTGTTCCGGTTCGCGCCGGTGGTGGACGGGCTGACGGTCACCGCGCCGCGCGTCTCGCTGGTCCGCGAGGGGCCGCAGCGCTTCAATATCAGCGACATCCTCGACCGGCTGGCGGCCAAGCCTTCGGAAGGCGGCCCGCCGCCCAGGTTCTCGCTGAACAACGTCAAGCTGGACGATGGCGAGATTACCGTCGACGACAAGGTCACGGGCCGCCAGCACACGGTGCGCGACCTGCAGGTGGGCATCCCGTTCCTGTCCACCCTGGCCTATGCCACCGACATCGACGTGCAGCCCCGCTTGTCGGCCCTGGTCAACGGCAGTCCGTTCAACCTGGATGGCACCGCGCGGCCTTTCGATACGCCGCGCACGTCCTCGCTGCATCTCAAGATCGATGACCTGGGGCTGGATGCGCTGGCCGATGCCGTCCCGGGCGCGATGCCGCTGGTGGTCAAGCATGCGCGGCTGGACAGCGATGCCCAACTGGTGTTCGAGGAGGGCGGGGCGGCAGCGCCCAAGGTGCGCCTGGAGGGCAATGCCACGGTGCGCGAGGTCGACGTGCGCGACCAGGGCGATGCCGCGCTGCTGGCGTTCAAGAGCCTGGCGCTGGAGAAATTCGCGCTGGAACCGTTGGCGCGCCGTTTCCAGGCGGAACGCATCATCCTGGCCGGCCCCTCGATCCATGCCAGCCGCGCGGCCGACGGCCGCGTGAACCTGGCCGAGGTGGCGGCCCGTTTCCAGCAGCCGGCGGCGCCAGCCACCGCCGCTCCGGCCGCGCCGCTTCCATCCGCCGGTCCGTCCCCATCGCCGTCCCCGTCCCCGTCCCCGTCTTCCCCGCCGGTTCCCGTACCCGCGGCGCCGGCTTCCGGCCAGGGCGATGCCTGGCACGTGTCGGTGGGGGCCGTGGCGCTGCAGGATGGCGAGCTCGCCTGGCACGATGAGCAGGCCCGCTTCGATTACCGGATTTCCGAGTTCTCGGCCGAATTGCGCGACCTGAGCCTGCCCGTCGCCCATGCCCAGGCCGCGCCCCTGACCCTGGCCGCGCGCGTGGGTGAGGCGGGGCGCCTGGATGTGAGCGGCCCGATCCGCCTCCAGCCTTTCTCCGCGGATCTGGACCTCAAGCTGGACGCGCTGGCGCTGCCCGCGCTGGCGCCGTTATGGAAGCCCTACCTGGCACTGCGGATCGACGACGGCTCGCTGGGCGCGGCGGCGAGGCTGCACGTGGAGCAGGGGGAGTCCATGGCGGTGCGCTGGAGCGACGGCAGCGTCGCGCTGCGCAGGCTGGCCGCCGCGCCCGCCTCGGACAAGGCAGCCAGCCTGAAGCTCGAATCGCTGGACGTCGGCGGGCTGGCTGGCGACCTGGCGGGACGCACGGCCCGGATCGAGCGCATCGCCATCGACGGCCTGGCACTGGCGGCCACCCGGTCGGCCTCGTCGGCCGTGAGCTGGGCGGATATCGCCGTTCCCGCCGCGCCCCAGGCCCGATCCGCCGGCAAGCCGGCTCCGGCTTCTTCCGGGGCGGCCCAGGCCGCCTGGAAGGTGACGGCGGGCACGCTGGCGGTCGCCAGGAGTTCGCTGAGGCTGACCGATGAGTCGGTATCGCCCCGCGTGGCACTGCGCCTGGACGGTTTGCAGATGGAGGCCCGCAACCTGGGGTCCGACCTGCGCGCGCCCATCGATTTCTCGCTGCGGTCGTCCGTCCAGGGCCGGGGCACCGCCGACATCAAGGGAACGGTCGTGCCGGAACCCCTTTCGGTCAAGGCCCAGGTGCGCGCCGACCGGCTCGACCTGACGGCGCTCGCCCCCTACCTGGCCGACCGGCTCAACGCCACCGTGAAAAGCGTCGTGGCCGGTGCCGACGGCAGGCTGGAGTTCGCGGCCGCCACCGGCAGGCAGCCGCAGCGCGCGGCCTGGAATGGCGCCGCCGAGATCTCCAGCCTGGACCTGATCGACAAGCTCAACTCGGCGGATTTCCTGAAATGGAAGCGGCTGGCGTTCAAGCGGCTGAATGTGGTGAGCGCGGGCGATACGCTCAAGGCCGATCTGGGCGACATTTCACTGGAGGATTTTTTCGCGCGCGTGATCCTGAGCGAGCAGGGACGCCTGAACCTGTCGCAACTGATCGTCCAGCCCGGCGAGCAGGCGGGTTCCATCACGGCGGACAAGCCGGCCGAGCCGGCGGCGAAGGCGGAAAGCAAGCCCGCCGAGCCGGGCGCCAGGGAGGCGGGGGCCGCCGCTCCCGACGCGGGCGGCATGCCGCGTGACATCCGCGTGGGTACGGTGCAACTGGCCCGGGGCCAGATCAATTTCACCGACAACTTTGTCAAGCCCAACTACCACGCCAACCTGACCGACATCGCCGGCAGCATATCGGCCGTGTCGTCGGCCGACAGCGAGCCGGCCGATGTGCAGGTGACGGCCAAGGTGGACGGCGACGCGCCGGTGGACATCACCGGCAAGCTCCATCCCTTCGGGCCGCGGCTGTACACGGATATCCATGCCAGCGCCAAGGGCGTGGAGCTGCCGACGCTGACGCCCTACGCGGCCAAGTACGCCGGCTACGCCATCGAGCGCGGCAAGCTGTCGATGGACGTGCACTACCTGATCCAGGACGGCAAGCTCCAGGCCAGCAACAAGATATTCCTCGACCAGCTTACCTTCGGCGAACGCGTCGACAGCCCCGATGCCTTGAAGCTGCCCGTGTTGCTGGCGGTATCGCTGCTCAAGAACAGCCGGGGCGAGATCGATATCGAGCTGCCCATTTCGGGCTCGTTGGACGATCCGCAGTTCTCGGTGGGCGGCATCATCTTCCGGGCGCTGGTCAACCTGATCGTGCGGGCCGTGACGGCGCCGTTCTCGCTGTTGGCCTCGGCCTTCGGGTCCGGTGAAGAACTGTCCCACATCGACTTCGCCCCGGGCCGGGCCATGCTCGACGACGACGCGCGCAAGCGCATCGAGACGCTGGTCAAGGCGCTGAACGACCGGCCGGCATTGAAGCTGGACGTGGCTGGCCGGGCCAACCCGTCCGTGGACACCGATGGCCTGCGCAAGGCCGGGGTCGAAGCCTTGATCCGGGCACAGCAGCGGGAAGACTTGAGCAAGAAGGGGGGGGACGCTGTCGATGGGAAGGATTTGCCGCCCCTGGACGCCGCGCAGCGGGCCCGCTACCTGGAAAGCGCCTACAAGGCCGCCAAGATCGACAAGCCGCGCAACGTCATCGGCTTCGCCAAGTCGCTGCCCGGACCCGACATGGAGGCGCTGCTGGCCGCCAGCGTGAACGTGGGGCCCGACCAGCTGCGCGAACTGGCCGTGCGGCGCGCGCAGGCCGTGATGGCCGTGCTGCGCGAGGCCAAGCTGGGCGAGCGGGCCTTCGTGGTCGCGCCCAGGGTCGAGGCCAAGGCCGCCGAGGGCAGCAAGCAGACGGGGGTGGATTTCAGCTTGAAGTAGGCCCCCCCCCTACGCCCTTCGGGCGCCCCCCAGGGGGCGATGCGGGTGGACCGGCGGAGCCGGATCTACCGCATCCTGGGGCTGGTGCCGGTTTCTTGGATGGGATTACCGTTGCCATCGCTGGCGAGTTGGGGTTTGTTTTGTTTTTATTCTGGATATAAGATGTCCAGAATTGAGGCGTCGCCTCGCTCTTGTCGAGTTCTTCATCATGACGCGTAGCTCTTCTTCGCCTGCCGGGGCCTTGCCGGCGCAGGGCTTGGGGTCGGTTGCCATTCTTGCGCTGGGGACGTTCGCGGTGGGAACGGATGCGTTCATCGTGTCGGGGTTTCTGCCTTCGATCGCGCAGTCGTTGCAGGCGTCGAATTCGGTGACGGGGCTGTCGGTCACGGTTTTCGCGGCGACTTATGCGTTGCTGGCGCCCGTGCTGGCGACGGCCACGGCGCCGTGGCCGCGCAAGCGGGTGCTGGTCGGGGCGCTGGTGGTGCTGGCGGTGGCCAATCTGCTGTCGGCGCTGGCGCCGGATATCGGGACGCTGCTGGCCAGCCGCGCGTTGGCGGCGGTGGGGGCGGCGGCCTATACGCCGACGGCCACGGCGGCGGGTGGGGCGCTGGTGCGGCCGGCGTTGCGGGCGAGGGCGTTTTCGCTGGTCACGGGCGGGTTGACGGTGGCGACCGCGCTGGGGGTGCCGCTGGGCAATCTGGTCAGCCATTGGTTCGGCTGGCGCACGGCGCTGGGCATGGTGGCCGCGCTGGCGGCGCTGGCCTGTGCCGGGGTGGCGCTGATCATGCCGGCTTTGCCGGGGCAGGCGCGTTCGCCGCTGCGCGTGCGCCTGGCGGTGCTGCGCCGGCCCGCGGTGGCCTGGGTGCTGCCCTTGACGGTGGTCGGCATGACGGCCTGCTACATCGTTTACGCCTACAGCGTGCCCGCGTTGCAGGCCCTGGGGGTCGCCGACGGGCGCATCGGCATGATGCTGCTCTGCTACGGCGCCGGGGCGGTGCTGGGCAATCTGCTTGCGGGGTACGGGGCCGATCGCTGGGGACCCACTCCGGTGTCGATCGCCGCCTACGTGGCCATGGCCGCGTCATTCGGCACCATGGCGTGGCTGGCCGCGGCCGGCGCCGGGCATGACGCGGCGGTGGGGCTGCTGGTGCTGGTCTGGGGCATGAGCAGTTGGGGACAGACGCCGCCGCAGCAACTGCGCCTGACCAATGCCGCGCCGCAGGAGGCTCCGCTGGTGGTGGCCCTGAACGCTTCCTGCATCTACCTGGGCATCGCGCTGGGAACCGCGCTGGGCGCGGGGCTGCTGACGCACGGCGCGGCGCTGGGTTTTGCCGTGTCAGGGCTGGTCGCGCTGGCCGCGCTGGGATTCGTCGCCGTCCTGGCGACGCAGGACGGCGGTGGCCCGCGCTAGCCCGCCGGGCCGCCCGCCGTGGCGCCGTCGCTCTGCAGGCGCAGCCACACCCGCCGCATGCTGAAGTCGTCGGGGTCCATGTCGATATGGAACCCGAGCCGGTCCATCAGCGCCAGCATCGGCCGGTTGTTGCCCAGCACCACGCCCTCGATGACGGCCAGCCCCTGCTGGCGCGCGGCATCCACCAGCGTCGTCATCAACTGGATGCCCAGCCCCCGGCGTTGCCAGGCGTCGCCGATGACCAGCGCGTACTCGGCGCTCTCGCCGTCGGCGTTGAGCAGGTAGCGCGCCACGCCGATGACGGTCTCGCGCAGTTCGCCGGGGTGGTCGGGATCGGCTTCCCAGATGGTGGCCACCAGGGCCAGTTCCCGGTGGTAGTCGACCTGGGTGTAGCGCGCCAGCGTCCGCGGCGAGAGTTCGCGCATGAACGAGATGAAGCGCATATAGCGCGTGTGCTCGGACAACTCGCGGGTGAAGTCCTGTAGCGGCGCCGCGTCCTCGGGCCGGATGGGGCGGATGGTGTAGGGCGAGCCGTCCTTGAATTGCAGGTGCCTGACCAGGCGGGCGGGGTAGGGATGGATGGCCATGTGGGCATAGCCGCCCAGGCCCGCGTCGGCCTCGCCCGCGGTCTCGCGCGTGAGGGTGATGCGGGTGTCGGCCGCGACGACCCGGTCGCCGTCGATCATGACCGGATCGATGTCGATGGTCTCGATGTCGGGCAGCGCGCAGACGATTTCCGATATGCGGACCAGCACGTCTTCGAGCGCGTCGTGGGCGCGTGGCGAGAGCTGGTCCGCCAGCGCGTAGCGCCATACCGGCGAACGTTCCATCAGGCGGCGCGCCAGGAAGCCGTTGAGCGGCGGCAGCTCCAGGCTGCGGTTGGAGGGGTTTTCGCTGCGCGAGCGCGCGGATCCGAAACGGATCACCGGCCCGAACAGCGCGTCGCGCGCCACGCCCATGGAGACCTTGGCCGAACCGGGAGGTCCGGCCATGGCTTCCACGGTGATGCCTTCGATGTACGCCTGCGGCGCGGCCGCATGGGCATTCGCCAGCATGCGATGGTAGGCCGTGACGAGCTCGGTGCTGTTGCGGATGTCCAGGTGCACGCCGCGGACCGCCGACTTGCGCACCACGTCGGGCGAGTCGATCTTGATGGCTACCGGAAAGCCGATCTGCTGGGCGGCGATCACGGCTTCGGCCGGCGTGCGGGCCAGCAGGACCTGGACCACCGGAATGTGGAAGGCCGCCAGCAACGCCTTGCTCTCGGGTTCCGTCAGGGTCAGCCGTCCCTCCCGGCGGGCGCCGTCGAGCAGGATGCGCGCGCCGGCCAGGTCGGGTTCCTGGCCCGGTGGTTCGGGCGGCGGGGTCTGCAGCAGCAACTGCTGGTTGTAGTGATAGGTGGCGAGGTTGCCGAAAGCGTCCACCGCCGCCTCGGGCGTGCGGAAGGAGGGCGAGCCGGCATCGTCCAGGATGCGGCGCAGCGGGCGCATGGCGGCATCGCCCATGAAGCAGGTGATGACCGGCTTCGGCGCCTTGGGGGCGGTGGCGGCCAGGGCCTGCGCCACCGCGCGCATGTCGGCCTCGGGATCGGGCGACAGCACGGCCAGCACGCCGTCTACCCCGGCGTCGGCGACGATGGCCTGCACGGCCCGCGCGCAGGCCTGGGGGTCGGGCGCCGAGAATTCGACCACGGGATTGTCGGTCCAGGCATTGGCGCTGAGCGTGGCCGCCAGTTGCCGGCGCGTGTCCTCGCCCAGTTCCGCGCGCATGGCCGGCCGGCCCGGTCCCAGTTGGTCGAGCGCCAATTGCGCCGGGCCGCTGCCGTTGGCCAGCACCGCGATGCGCCGGCCGCTGGGCAACTTGGCGAAACCCAGCGCCTTGACCGCCGAGAACAGTTGCACGAAATAGCGGACCCGCACCGCGCCCGCGCGGCGCAGCGCGGCGTCGAAGACCATGTCGGGCGATATGGAGGGCGGTCCCGCCGGCACGGCGGGGGCGGCATCGTCCGTGCCCAGCGGCCGTACGCTGGTGCGCTCGCGGCCCGGGTGGCCCGCCTTGAGCACCACCACCGGCTTGACGCTGGCGGCGGCGCGGATCGCGCTCATGAACTCGCGGGCATCGCGCACATCCTCCAGGTAGAGCGCGATGCTGTCGGTGCGCGCGTCGGCCACGAGGAAGTCCAGCACGCGGGGGACATCCAGCGCCGCTTCGGCTCCCAGGGAAACCACGGTCGAGAAGCCGGTCCGGTTGTCGTCGGCCCAGTCCATGACTACCGCCATGATGGAGCGGGACTGCGTGACGAGGGCGACGCGGCCCGAGCGCCCCAGCAAGGGATGCACGCTGGCGTTGAGGCCGGCGTGGGGCCGTTGCAGCCCGAAGCTGTGCGGCCCCAGCAGCACGCAGTCGTGGGCCGAGGCCCAGGCGCGGCAGAAGTCGTTGTCGTCGCGCGAGGGTTCGTGCGTGAGGACGGCCACCGCCCGCGGCCGGGCGGGCGCCAGCGTCTCCAGCGTGGTCCGCAGTGCGTCGCGGGGGACGGCGACCACCGCGAGATCGGGCCGCTCGGCCGCCTGGGCCAGTTCCGCGGGCAGGACGCAGGCCTGCCGTTCGTCCAGCCGCAGCTCGGTGGTCCGGGCGCGCAACTCGGCGGGCAGGGACGCCATCAGCGGCAGCGGCCGGACGCTGACGGTGATCAGCGAGCGGGGATCGAACAGCGGAGACAGGGCGTGCCGGGACATGGCCCTCCTTTCAGGACGAGGACGCGGCGGTTCGTGGCGGCTCGGGAGCGTACGGATCGGCTGCAATACAATACTACCCCGGTCGAGCCCCTCGCGCGCCCAGTATTCACATCAGGACAAGAGCCGTTTTCCTATGAGCACCGATTCCTCGTCGTCCGGCCGCAACTCCGCGGTCCGCACTCGTTTCGCGCCGTCGCCCACGGGCTTCCTGCACCTGGGCGGCGCGCGCACGGCCCTGTTCTCGTGGGCGTTCGCGCGCCATCATGGCGGCACCTTCGTGCTGCGGATCGAGGACACCGACCTGGAGCGTTCCACGCCCGAGGCGGTGCAAGCCATCCTGGACGGCATGGAGTGGCTGGCGCTGGAGCACGACGAAGGCCCGTTCTACCAGATGCAGCGCATGGACCGCTACCGCGAAGTCCTGGCGGGCATGCTCGACGCCGGCACGGCCTACTACTGCTACTGTTCGCCCGACGAACTCGAAGCCATGCGCGAGCGCGCCCGCGCCGAAGGGCGCAAGCCGCGCTACGACGGCACATGGCGGCCCGAGCCGGGCAAGACCCTGCCGCCGGTGCCCGCGGGCCGCAAGGCCGTCGTGCGTTTCCGCAATCCGCTGGACGGCGACGTCACCTGGAACGACCTGGTCAAGGGCCCCATCACCATTGCCAACGCCGAGCTGGACGACCTCATCATCGCCCGGCCCGACGGTACGCCCACCTACAACTTCTGCGTGGTGGTGGACGACTGGGACATGGGCATCACCCACGTCATCCGCGGCGACGACCACGTCAACAATACGCCGCGCCAGGTCAACATCCTGAAGGCCCTGGGCGCGACGCTGCCGGAATACGGCCATGTGCCCATGATCCTGGGGCCCGACGGCGAGAAACTGTCCAAGCGCCATGGCGCCGTCAGCGTCATGCAGTACGACGACCAGGGCTACCTGCCGGAAGCCATGATCAACTACCTCGCGCGCCTGGGCTGGAGCCACGGCGACGACGAGATCTTCACGCGCGAGCAACTGGTCGAGTGGTTCGATACCCGCAGCCTGTCGAAGTCCGCGGCGCAGTGGGATCCCAAGAAACTCAACTGGGTCAACGCCCACTACATCAAGCACAGCACCGACGCCGACCTGGCCGCGCGCGTCGCGCCGCGCATCGCCAGGCGCGGTGGGGCAGTCGACGGCGGGGACCTGCCGGCCATCATGGCGCTGCTCAAGGAGCGGGCCGAAACGCTCGAGCAACTGGCCGACGACGCCATGTTGTTCTGCGGCGAATTCGATGCCGCCGCCACGCCGCCAGAACTGGTCGCGCAGCACCTGACCGATGGCGCGCGCGCGATCCTGCGCGACTTCGCGCAGGAGGCCGGCAAGATCGAATGGACCCGCGAGCAGATTTCGGCGCTGATGAAGGCAACCCTGGCCAAACACGGCGTCAAGATGCCGGCGCTTGGCATTCCGCTGCGGGTGGCCGTGACGGGGCGGGCGCAGACGCCGGCCATCGATGCGGTCCTGTCATTGCTTGGTCGTGAGAAAGTGCTGGCCCGCTTGCACGCGGTTTAAAAACCGTGCATAATCTCGCTTCTTCGCAGGACGGGGGTATAGCTCAGCTGGGAGAGCGCTTGCATGGCATGCAAGAGGTCAGCGGTTCGATCCCGCTTACCTCCACCAGTCCAAGAAGAAGTTGTGCAGTACTGTAGTTCCGGGTCCCCTTCGTCTAGAGGCCTAGGACATCACCCTTTCACGGTGAGTACAGGGGTTCGAATCCCCTAGGGGACGCCAGCCGAACAGGCTGGCAGCAGTAAAAATATGCCGCTGCGGAGCGGTAGTTCAGTTGGTTAGAATACCGGCCTGTCACGCCGGGGGTCGCGGGTTCGAGTCCCGTCCGCTCCGCCAAGAATCAGAAAACCCTGCTAAATCCCGTGTTTAGCAGGGTTTTTGCTTTTCCGCTCCGACATTCTTGGGGCCCATCAAGCTTTCGAGTCTTGGGTTTTGGTACCAAAATGTGGTACTTCCCATAAATGAAAGCCAAGCATCGGCGCACGCTGGAACTGATCTTCTCCCGTCCGACCCCAGGCGGAGTGAAGTGGTCGGCCATAGGGCAAAGGCGCTGTTGCTTCCATCCGCAAATGGCTCGAAGAATCAGGCGTCAAGCCATGAAGAATGTGATGAACATCGACGGCTATCAAGCAGTTATCCAATTTGACCCGGAAATCCAGATGTTCCGGGGAGAGTCCGTCGGACTCAATGGTGGGGCCGACTTCTACGCGTCGGATGTTCCCGGCCTCGTTCGCGAAGGGAAGGCATCGCTCAAGGTCTTTCTCGATATATGTGAGGAGCGTGGCATTGAGCCGCGCAAGCACTTTTCAGGGAAGTTCAATCTGCGTGTTTCCGCGAAGGTACACGAAGCCGCGAGCATTGCCGCGGCGGCGGAAGGCGAAAGCCTCAATCAATGGATTGCGAAGACCATCGAAGAGGCTGTGTCCACGCATTGAGAACACGGGTGAGATGCTTGGGTTCGAGTGCCGCCCTGCGTGGACTCGCAAGCAGAAATATGGCTATAATCCAGGTCCCGCTTGAAAAACGTTTCTGCGGGCATCCACCCAGGTGGATGGCAGTGACCGTGGGGGTATAGCTCAGCTGGGAGAGCGCTTGCATGGCATGCAAGAGGTCAGCGGTTCGATCCCGCTTACCTCCACCACGAAGTCGTTGCTGTAGTTCCAGGTCCCCTTCGTCTAGAGGCCTAGGACATCACCCTTTCACGGTGAGTACAGGGGTTCGAATCCCCTAGGGGACGCCAGCCGCCACGGGTTGGCAGCAGTAAAAAATGCCGCTGCGGAGCGGTAGTTCAGTTGGTTAGAATACCGGCCTGTCACGCCGGGGGTCGCGGGTTCGAGTCCCGTCCGCTCCGCCAAGGAATTCCAAGGGTTAGTGCGCTAGCAGCCACTAGCCCTTTTTCATTTCCCGCGTCTCTTCGCATGTCGATTCGTCGGCTGAAAATGTCGATTGGGCTGCGATCGATTGACAATCCCCGTAGCGACTTTCAACATCCACGCCGTACACGAGCATTCCGCATGGTGCTTGCCGGCGGGCCGCTTCCTTTCTTGCCGGTGCTGGCACCGGGCCCGTCATCCCGCGGAGTGTCATCGATCATGCGATTTCCCATTGACCCAGCCGGCCTGCAGCGCCGCCGGCTTTTCAAGTTCACCGCGTCGGCGCTGGCGATGCAGGCGGTTGCCGCCTGCGGCGGCGACGCCAATGCTGCCGGCGGCAATGCCAGCGACGCGGTGCGCGAGGCGGTGGCCGGCTTCGGCGCGCTGGCTCCCGAGGGCACGCATTGCCTGGTGCGCGCCGACGTTCCCAATGCGCCCTGGAGCGCGAGCTACAACCCGGATCGGCAGCTGTTCATCGGTAGCGCGGTCAAGACCTTCATTCTTGGCCAGTTCGTGATCGACGCGGAAACGTCGTACAACGGTATTTCCGGGAACATGCCGCAGACCATCAGCGATGCGGTCCGCTCTCCCGGCAGTCCCGTATTCGGCAACCTGGACGGTACGCTGCCCGCCAAGTACGCTCTCGAGGCGATGATCGCCCACAGCGACAATACCGCCACCGACATGGCCTACGCCGCGGTCGGGGCGGACCGGGTGCGGCAGTTGATCGCGCGGGCCGGACTGACGCATACCCGGATCCCGGACTCCACGCGCCGCCTGTTCTCGTACCTGACCGGGGCCCCGGACGGCGTGGACCTGGGCTGGGAGGCATTGATGGCGGAACTGGCGAAGCCTTCCCTGCCGAATGCGCGGCAGGCGATCAACGACAAGCAGTCGATGCTCAGCACGGCGACCGAACTGGTGGAGTGGTACCGGCAGTCGCTGTCGGGGAAGTTCTTCACCCAACCGGCGACCATGACGGAGTTCAAGCGGATCCTGGCGATGGCCGACGCCATTTCCCTGGTGGTGCCGGCGGACATCATCGCTTATGGCAAGGGGGGCAGCATCGACTGGCTCGATTTCCATACCATCAGCTTTCCAGGCCAGATGATCGTGGACCGGGTGCCGGTCACGTTCTGCTTCACCTACAACTGGCGGGGCCCGGAAAGCAGTACCGGCGCGCCTTTCCAGGCGTTCGTGAAGGCCGTCCGCCCGGTGCTGCAGGCTTGTGTGGACGCCATTCGCAAATAGGGCGGGAAGAGGCAGGATATGGATACCGCGGCATCGTTCGAAAGCCTGGGGCGCGATCAATGCGCGGCGGCCCCCGCGCCGGGGGCCTGGGTCCACCAGGTTGCCCTGGCCCTGATGAGCCGGCCCCAGGACGAGGCCATCTTTCTTGCGTTGCAGGCGCTGGGCGCGATGGCCCAGGTCGATCGCGCATGGATGTTCGAGTACGATGCCCGCGCCTTGCGCTTTCGCAACACCCATGAATGGTGCCGGTCCGCCATCCCGTCGCATGTGAGCGATCTGCAGGATGCGCCGGTCACCATGATCGCGTGGCTGCATCGCGCGCTGAGTCTGCAGCGCGCGGTCATGATCCACGACGTGGGGCGGCTGCCGCGGGCGGCAAGGTCCTTGCGGGCGGAGATGCAGCGCCAGCAGGACCGCAGCGTGCTCTGCGTGCCCGTGTTCCATGAAGGGCGCCTGCGCGCGTGCATAGGTTTCGACGCGACGCGTGAGCCCGTGCGCTGGCAGCCGGCGCAGGCGCTGGGCCTGTTCTTGTGCGCGGACCTGATCGCGCAGGCCCGCTATGGCGGCACGGATGCCGGGTGCGGTCGGGCGCAGGCGCAGTTCTACGAGCCCTTGCTTTACCTGCGGCAGGGGCACGGGACGCGGGGGTTGGCCCCGGCGGACATCCTGGGCGTCCGTTCGGCGCGGGATTATTCCCTGATCTGGCTGGCGGGCGGCGATTCGGTCAAGGACATGCGGCCCCTGTCCGCCTGGGCGGCGCTGCTGCCCCTGGAGAGTTTCATGCGTATCCACCGCACGGCGCTGATCAACCTGGGGCACGTGAAGGTGCTGGAGCGGGGCGCTTCCAGGCCCTGGACCGTCCAACTGCGCGGACTGGGCCAGCCGTGGTCGGTATCGCGTCCCTATCGCCAGGAGCTGCGTTCCAGGCTGGGGGTCTGACGCGGCGGAAACCGGCGCGGCGGGGGGGGGCGGTCAGCGCTCGTCGCCGCCGTCCCGGCGCTCTCGCCAGTTGCGCCGCATGAGAATGAACGTGAACGAGGTGGACCAGCCGATCAGGATCAGGCCGACCAGGGGTTCCACCGAGGCCAGCAGGCGCAATGGCCCGGTGGGAAAGATGTCGCCCAGGCTCTGGGTGGTGAAGGTTTCCAGCCCGAAATAGATGTAGGCCAGCGGACCCGCGCCGGCCGCGCCGGTCAGGTGTCCCAGTCCCAGCCATTCGGCGCCTATCCAGTAGCCGGCTCCGAAAAGCAGCCCTTCCAGACAATGGGCGGCGATGATGGCGCAGATCAGTACGCCTATGTTCGCCCGTCCGCTCCATCGCCGCGGATGGATGGAGGAGATGAAGCGCAGGGCTTCGTAGTGCAGGGCGACGGTGCCGATGGAGAAGGCCACGGTCAGGCCGATGGCCAGGAAGTAGTGCGAAGGAGCCATGTCCGGGATCCAGCAGGAGGGGATGCGTAGGCGTTAGAGGCGTGCGGGGGGCCGCCGGCATCGCCTCTTTGTCAGCACTTGTTGCGGGCGCGCGGCGATTATTGCAGTTGTAGCACTCCCCGGACCGCGGCCGTTCGTGACGGCGCGGAGGGGTGCTACGCTTGATGGCCCCAAGAAGAAGGAGAATATCCATGAAATTGAACTGGAAAATCCTGATCGCGGCGGCCGTGGTGCAGGGGCTGGCGGCCTGCGCCCAGCAGGGCGGCGCGGCGGGCGGTCCCGGCGCCAAGGCGGATGCCTCGATCCTGACGGCCTATCACTGGCGCCTGCAGCAGGCGCTGAATGCAACGGGCGCTCCCCAGCCCGATGCCGTGAACACCCATGGCGGCCAGGCGCTGCAACTGACCTTTGCCGGCGAGCGCGTGTCCGTGGCCGGCCTGTGCAACATGCTGGGCGGCGGCTACCGTGTCGACGGGGCGCGGATGTCCATTACGCAGATGGTCGGCACGCTGCGCATGTGCGCCGATCAGGCACTGATGAGATACGAGCGGGACGTGGCCGAACGGCTGCCGACGGTGTCGGGCTGGGAGATCCTGGACGGTGCCGCCCGGCCGGAAGCGGGGACGTCGCCCGCCCTGAAGCTGACCTTTGCCGACGGCAGCCAGTGGCGGCTGGCTGGCACGCCCACCGACCAGACGCGCTATGGCTCGGCGGGCGAGACCATGTTCCTGGAGGTGGCCCCCGACCTGGTGCCGTGCAGCCATCCCCTGATCCCGAACATGAAGTGCATGCGTGTGCGCACGGTCAGCTACGACGCCGCCGGCATCAAGCAGGGCTATGGCGACTGGGAGGCCTTCTACGGCAATATCCAGGGCTACACCCACACGGCGGGCGTGCGCAACGTGCTGCGGGTCAAGCGCTATACCGTCGCCAACCCGCCGGCCGACGCGTCGCGCCATGCCTACGTGCTCGACATGACCGTCGAGAGCGAGCAGGTGCCGGGGCGCTGAGCCCCGGCCGGCGCTTCACCCCAGGCGCCGCGCGGCGTCCAGGGCCAGGCCCGTTCCGATGCTGCCGAACGTGTCTCCCTGGACCGCGCGCGCCGCGGGCAGCAGGGCGGCGACCCGGTTGCGCAGCAGCGGCACGCTGCTCGATCCCCCCGTGAAGAACACCGTATCGACCGCCCGCGCGGCAACGCCGGCGGTGTCCAGCAGCCCCGCGATCGTCCCGCCGATCCGGTCCACCAGGTGTTCGATGGCGGCATCCAGGTCGGCGCGCGTCGCCACCTGGACCAGTCCGGGCTCGACGCGGCCCAGGTCCATCCGGGCCTCGGGCTCGGCGGCCAGCGCGATCTTCGCTTCCTCGACCTGGAAGGCCACCCAGTGGCCCGCGCGCTCCTTGACCAGTTCCAGCAGCCGGGCGAGCTTGTCCTTCTCGGCCGATTCGTGGAACAGCTCGGCCAGCATGGTGGCCGACTTGCGGGCATAGACCTGGTTGATGGTGTGCCAGGAAGCCAGGTTGAAGTAGGGCGTCGAAGGCATCTCCTTGCCGCTGGCCAGGCGGCTGCCCAATCCCAGCAGCGGCATGACGGTGCGCAGGCTCAGGTACTTGTCGAAGTCGGTGCCGCCGATGTGGACCCCGCCATTGGCGAGGATGTCCGCGCGCCGGTCGGCATCGGCCGCGCGCGCGGGGTTCAGGCGTATCAGCGTGAAGTCCGACGTGCCGCCCCCGATATCCACCACCAGCACCAGTTCCTCGCCCGTGATCTGCGACTCGTAGTCGAATGCGGCCGCCATGGGTTCGTACTGGAATTCGACATGGCGAAAGCCCACCTCGCGGGCGATGTCGGCCAGGGTTTCCTGGGCCTTCGCGTCCGCCCGCGGATTGTCGTCGACGAAGAAGACGGGACGGCCGAACACGGCCTGGTCGAAGGTCCTGCCGGCCGCGCGCTCGGCGCGCCGCTTGAGTTCCCCGATGAAGCGGGCGAGCAGCAGGCGGAACGGCAGTGCCCGGCCCTGGACCTCGGTATGGCCCTCCATGAGCGGCGTGCCCAGCAGGCTCTTCAGGGCCCGCATCAGCCGGCCGTCATAGCCTTCCAGGTAGTCGCGGACCGCCGCGCGCCCGAAACTGGTGTCGATATCCTCGGCGTGGAAGAAGACCGCGGAGGGAAAGGTGGGCTGGCCGTCTTCCAGCGGCAGCAGGGAGGGGGCGGAGGGCCGGTGCCAGCCGACGGTGGAGTTGGACGTCCCGAAATCGACGCCGCATGCGTTTGAGATCATGAGGGGAAAGGAAAAAGGCGCCGCGGCCCCGGTGGGGACTGCCTTTCGGCCGCGGGGTGGGCCCGCGGTGGAAAATGCAGATCGATATGCGGGCTTGGCATGGCCCGCCTGGGCGGGCCGGTGTTAAAACGTGGAACGACGCCATTGTATGCGCAGCCACGGATTGTGCTCCCTCCGGTGCATGGTCCTCGTCCACAGGAGTCTTTCGCATGTCATTCAAAGCCCTTGTCGCGGTCGTTGGAGTGTCGCTGGCCGGCGCCGGATGCGCCGTCGCGCCCGTGGGGGAAGACGCGGCGCTGAAGCAGGCCATCGCCAGCCCGGCGCGCACGCCGGCGTTCGCCGCCCGCGATTCCGCCCGCAAGCCTTACGAGGTGCTGCATTTCTTCGAGCTGCGGCCGGACGCCGCCGTGGTCGAGATCTCGCCCGGGGCCGGCTATTGGACCGAGATTCTCGCGCCGTACCTGAAGCCGCGCGGGACCTACTACGCGGCCCAGTATCCCCAGGACGGCGGGGGCCGCGCCTACTACCAGGAGTACTACCGGAATTTCCGCGCCAAGCTGGATGCCGATCCCGCCCGGTACGACCGGGTCCGGGTGACGGCTTTCGGCAAGGGCCGCTACGACATCGCCCCGCCGGGAAGCGCCGATATCGTGCTGACTTTCCGCAACCTGCACAACTGGATGAACGACGGCTATGCCGAGGACGTGATGGCCGCCTTCTACCGGGCCCTCAAGCCGGGCGGCATCCTGGGCATCGAGGCCCACCGGGGCCGGACCGACAAACCCCAGGATCCGCGCGCGGCCGACGGCTACGTGCGGCAGGACTATGCGATACGGCTCGCGCAGCAGGCGGGCTTCGTCTTCGCCGGCAGTTCGGAGGCGCTGGCCAATCCCCGTGATACCAAGGATCATCCGGCGGGCGTCTGGACGCTGCCCCCGACCTTCCGGCTGGGCGACAAGGACCGCGAACGCTACGCCGCGATCGGGGAGGCCGACGGGTTCGTGTTGAAATTCCGCAAGCCCTAGCACCCAGCACTTCGCCGGCCATGCTCGATCTCAACGAATTCGTCACATTCGCTGCCATCGTCGAAGCGGGGAGTTTTTCCCGGGCGGCTGAACGGCTCGACGTCTCCAAGGCGCTGGTCAGCAAGCGTGTGGCCGCCCTTGAGCACACGCTGGGCGTCAAGCTGCTGAACCGCACCACCCGGAAATTGGGGCTGACGCCGGCCGGGGCGGTTTTCTACGAGCGCTGCCAGCAACTGGTATCGCATGCGGACCTGGCGCGGCACGAACTCGAACACTTTCGCAGCACGCCGGGAGGGCTGATCAAGGTCAGCGCCTCGATTGCGTTCGGGCGCCTGCACCTGGTGCCGGCCATCAGCCGATTCCTGGCCAATCATCCGGACATCTCGGTGGAGCTCGAATTGAGCGAGAAATTCGCCGACCTGATATCGGGCGATGCCGATGTCATCGTGCGCCAGGCCGAGGAGCCGCGGCTGATGTCGCTGGTGGCACGCAAGCTTGCGCCGCTGCGGCAGATCGTCTGCGCCAGCCCGTCGTATCTGGCGCGCCACGCCGCGCCGCTGCGGCCCGATGACCTGGCCAGCCACAATTGCCTGGTCCGCACCGCCAACCCCCGCAATGAATGGGTTTTCCACGACCAGGACGGCGCCCGGCATGCGGTCCGGGTGCAAGGCAATTTCAAGGCGAACAATGCCGACGGCGTGCTGGTCGCCACATTGCAGAGCCTGGGCATCGGCGCCATGCCGTCGATGGTGGCCGCCGAATACGTGCGTTCGGGCAAGCTGGTCCGTCTGCTTTCCGGCTACAGCCTGGCGCCGCTCGTGCTCTATGCCGCCTATCTTCCCAATCCCACCCAGCCCCAGTGCGTGCAGACCTTCGTCAACTTCCTGTGCGCCGAATTCGGAGATTCGCCCTATTGGGACAAGGGCTTGAGCTTCGTCTGATCGGTTCTCCTGGTGAACAGTGTGTTCACCGCTGCGCGTTGCTCGCGTCCCGGGCTTGGGCCACCATAGATTCGCGTCCCCATTCCTAAAAAACCGGCGCGAGGAGACTCCCAATGCTATTGAAGCGATATGCGGCGCTGACGCTGTTCGTGGCCCTTCCCGCGGCACAGTGCCTCGCCCAATCCGCGACCGCCTGGCCCAGCAAGCCCATCAGCCTGGTCGTGGGCTTTACCCCCGGCGGGCCCAGCGACATCCTGGCGCGAGCCATGGCCAAGCAGATGAGCGAGCGCCTGGGGCAGCCCATCGTCATCAACAGCCGGCCCGGCGCCGGCGGCAACATTGCCGCGGCGGCCGTGGCCGGCAGCCCCGCCGATGGCTATACCTGGCTGTTCGGCAACAACTCGATTCTTTCCACCAACGCCGCGCTTTACGCCAATCTTCCCTTCGACCCCGAGAAGGATTTCGCCGCGGCGGGGCTGGTGGGAGTCCAGCCCAGCATTCTCGTGGTCAACAGCAACGTTCCGGCCAGGTCGGTGCGCGAGCTGGTCGCGCTCGCACGGTCCAAGCCCGGCGAACTGAACTATGCGTCGTCGGGCGCCGGAGCCGCCGCGCACCTGGTGGGGCAATGGCTGGTGACTTCGGCCGACCTGAAGATCGAGCACGTTCCGTACAAGGGCGCCCAGCCGGCCCTGACCGACATGATCGCCGGCCAGGTGCAGCTGATGTTCGCCACGGCCGCTTCGGTGGTGCCATACATCAACCAGGGCCGCCTGCGCCCCCTGGCGGTGACGAGCGCAAAGCGCATGCAAGAGTTTCCGGATGTGCCGACCATGATCGAGGCGGGTTTCGACGGTTTCGTGGCCGAGACGTGGCACGGCATCGTCGTCCCGGCCGGCACGCCTCCCGCCATCGTCGAGCGCATCAACCAGGAGATAAGGCACGCGCTGGACAGCAAGGAGATCCGGGCCCAGTTCCGCGAGCTGGGGGTCGAGCCCGCGCCCGGCACTACCCAGGCCTTTGCCGATTTCATCAAGTCGGAAACCCCCAAATGGACGAGGCTGGTCAAGGATTCCGGGGCCCGCGTCGAATGAGTTCGCATGCAGCCGATACCGGCGATGCCCCGCTGTGCGCGGCCGCCGACCCCCATACGCGCCGGCCGGCGTTCCGCCTGCCCGCCGCCAGCTGCGATACCCACGCGCACCTGTTCGGGCCGGCGCATGCCTACCCCTACGATCCCCGGCGCGTCTACACCCCGCCCGCCGCGCCGCTGGAGCAGTACCGGCGCATGCTGGACACCCTGGGCGCAAGCCGGGCGGTACTGGTCCAGCCCAGCGTATACGGCACGGACAACCGGCTGCTGCTGGATACCCTGCGCGCGGCGGGGCCGGACCTGCGCGGCGTGGCGGTCATCGATCCCGACGATACCGGCGTGGACCTTGCCGGCATGCACGAACTGGGCGTGCGGGGCCTGCGGGTGAACATCGTCGACAGGAAAGACGGCAAGGGCGAGCTGCCCCTGCCGGCATTGCGGAGGCTGGCCGACCGCATTGCGCCATTGGGCTGGCATCTGGAACTGCTGATGCACGCCGACGAATTTCCCGGCGTCGAGGCGCTGCTGGACGACCTGCCCACGCCATTGGTATTCGGGCACATGGGCTATCCGCACCCGGGCAGCGGGCCGGATGCGCCCGGCATGGCCGGACTGATACGCCTCATGCGGCGCGGCAAGGCCTGGGTGAAGCTGACCGGGCCCTATCGCATTTCGCACCAGCCCCTGCCTTACCGCGACGTCGACGCGCTGGCGGCGGAAATCGTCGCCCAGGCTCCCGATCGCGTGCTGTGGGGCAGCGACTGGCCCCATGTCATGGTTCAGGGACCCATGCCCAACGATGGCGCGCTCTGCGACCTGCTGCGAACGTGGGTCCCGGATGCCGCGACGAGGGAAAAAATTCTTGTGCACAACCCGGCGCGGCTATACGGCTTCGACGACGCCGGCGGTCAATCGCGCACGACAGCGTCATAAGGGGAAGTCTGTGTCAGATCCGGTACAACTCTCGAAAAACATCGCCCGTCTTTCCCGCCTGGAGCTGCCAGGCGCCGGCCAGGTGTGCGTCGCCGGCAAGTATGCGTATGTCGGCCATATTCCCAACAAGGCGCAGCTGGGAACCTCCATCGTCGATATCTCGGATCCGCGCAAGCCCGTGGTCGTCAGCCAGATCCACCTGGACGACCCGGAGTCGCACACCCACAAGGCGCGCGTGGTGGGCGACATCATGATCGTCAACAACGAACGCAACATGACCCGTATCGGCCGCAAGGCGGAAGAGCTCCCCGGCCTGCGCGCGCGGCTGCGCGAAACGCTGGGCCGCGACGCGACCCATGCCGAGCTGGCCCATGCCCTGAACGTGGACGCGGCCGACATTCCCAAGGTCGAGGAAGCCGAACGCCGGCCCTACGACCGCGGCGGCTTCAAGGTCTACGACATTTCGGACAAGACCCGGCCCCGGCTGCTCGTCCACCAGAAGACCGGCGGCATAGGCGTGCACCGCTTCGACATGGACGAGAACTACGCCTACATTTCCACCGAGATGGACGGCTACGTCGGCAACATCCTCGTCACCTACGACATACGCGACCCCAGCCGGCCCGAGGAGGTCTCGCGCTGGTGGATACCCGGGCAGCACATCGCCGGCGGCGAAACCCCGGCCTGGTCCGGGCGCAGGAACCGGCTGCACCACGCGCTGCGCTACGGGGACGAACTGTGGGCGGGGTTGTGGCATGGCGGCGTGGCGGTGATCGACGTCAAGGACATCCGCAAGCCGGCCACCCTGGGCAGTTTCAACTATCACCCGCCTTTTCCCGAGCCCTCGCATACCTTCATGCCGCTGGAGCAGCCCATAGGTGGACGCAGGATCGCGCTGGCCATCGATGAAGAGGACCATGCCCACGACGACGAGGAACTGGACCGGCGTCGAGGCCGGCCTCACGGCTGCCTGTGGGTGCTGGACGTAACCGACCTGTCGAATATCAAGGCCCTGTCGAGCTACGAAGTCAGTGAACTCGACTCACCCTGGAGCCGCGCCACGCCAGGACGCTTCGGCGCGCATCAGTTCCAGGAGCAGCGGCGGGGGACTCTGGTCTATTGCGCATGGTTCGCAGGCGGCCTGCGCGTGGTGGATGTCGCCAATCCCATGTCGCCGCGCGAAGCGGGGTACTTCATTCCTCACCCGGCGGCGGGCAAGGCCGCGCCGCAGACCAACGATGTATTCGTCGACGACCAGCATCGAATCTACATGGTCGACCGCTACGCCGGGTTCGACATCCTGGAGCATACCTAGCCCCGGCTCGCCCCGCCCCACCGGCCAGGGACCGCGGCGGTACCCGGCGGCGGTCGCGGGCCAGGACGCCGGATGTCGATTCAGCCTAGGTCCTGGAGGCCGGCAGCCGGGCGTAGCAGTGCTTGCAGATGGCCGCGGCGGGGTGCACATATTTGCCGCAGCCGGGGCACTGCTTGCCGTATCTTTCACGGGCGGCTTCACGCGACTTCGCCCGCTGGCGAACCTTGATGACGAGGATCCCTACGCCGATGACAGCGATGATGGCAATGAAAACAATCATGCTCTTCCCGTTGTAATTGCGCGAGCGAGTATAGGTGGCGTGTGTTATCGGAAGTTTGCAGGATGTCTCAGTTGTTAGAAAGGGCTTATCTTTTTTTTCGCAAAAAAGCGGCATGCCCGGGAAAAGGGAGTCGCCTCCGGTACAACAAAGGCTCCCGAGCCGCGGCTGCGTGCGGGATTCGGTTCCCTGGGGAGCGGGAAGAAAAGGCCGCGTGGCCCGAGTAGAAAAAACTGCCTGCTAGCGAACGGATACACATGGCTGGCGGATGGCAGGCAATGACGGCCGCGTTACATTTTCCGGCGTGCGCGCAGAAGAACGAGTAACTTGCGCAAATGGGCGCCCTGATCGGCCTCGCGGTAGGCCAGGTGCAGCGGCGATACCGCGTCCTTGTCCAGGATGCGCTGATAGACCACTCCTTCCAGCGCGATGCACTGCGTGTGCGAAGGCACGATGGCGATGCCCACGCCGGCCGCGACCAGCCCGATGATGGTGGAGGCCTCGCGGGCTTCCTGGACCATGCGCGGCCGGAATCCGGCTTTCGCGCACAGGTCCTGGACCTTCCAGTACAGGCCTATGCCGGCCTGGCGCGGATACATGACGAGCGGGTGGTCGCGCAGGTCGCCTATGTGGAGCGGCGCGGCCGCCAGGGGATGGCCGGCGGGAATCGCGGCCACGAGCGGCGAGCGCAGCCATTCCTCGATGGCGATGCCGGCCGGGATTTCCACCCCGGGATGCCGGAGTATGGCCAGGTCCAGCGTGCGCGCGTTGACGGCATCGAGCTGATCGACCGAGGTCATCTCGTGCAGGTCCATGTGCACCCGCGGATGGGAGAGCTGGAAATCCCGCAGGATGGACGGCAGCGAGGACAGCATCGACGATGCGGTATAGCCCAGCGAAATGGCGCCGATCTCGCCGGAGGCGGCGCTGCGGGCCTCTCCCTTCGCATCCTCCACTTGGCGCAGGATGCCGCGGGCGCGCTCCAGGAAATGCCGGCCCGCCTGGGTCAGCGCCACGCGCCGCTTGTCCCGTTCGAACAATTGCACCTTGAGTTCTTCTTCCAGCGCGCGGATCTGGATGCTGAGCGGCGGCTGGGCCATGTGCAGCCGCTGGGCGGCGCGCGTGAAGTTGAGTTCTTCCGCGACGGCGATGAAGTAGCGCAGGTGACGCAGTTCGATCATATCTTCAGGATATCAAAAACCCCCTATAAATTGTATTTCAGAATATCAAAAAGGAGGCATAGGATGCGGGGCATCGAGGAGGCGAGAGCAAAAAATGGATCAACGAGACAACTCCCCGGCAGGCGCCGTCCACCCCGTCATCGACAGGTTGGCGCGCCGGCTGCCGGTGGCCGCGCTGGGTTTGCGGTGCGCGCGCACGCCCGATGTCGTGCGGTGGGCCCGGGCCACGGGGCACCATGCCGTCTGGGTGGACCTGGAGCATAGCGCCATGCCCGTGGACGTCGCGGGGGCGCTTTGCGGAACCGCCGCGGACCTGGGGTTGACGGCGCTGGTCCGGGTGCCCGAGCGCGAGTACGGCGTCGTGGGGCGGCTGCTGGACGCGGGAGCCTCGGGCATCATTTTTCCCCGGGTGGAGACGGCCGGGCAGGCGGCGGACCTGGTGGCCGCCTGCCGTTTCCCGCCCCTGGGGCACCGGTCGGCCATCGCGACGCTGCCCTGCGTGGGATACCGCCGGGTGCCGGCGGCGGAGCTCTATGCCACCGCCAACCGTGCCACCCTCGTCAAGGTGCTGCTGGAAAGCCCGCTCGGCATCGAGAATGCCGAGGCCATCGCGAGCGTGCCCGGCGTGGACCTGCTGGCGATCGGCACCAACGATCTGTGCGCGGAGCTGGGCGTGCCTGGGGAGGCCACGCATCCCCTCGTGCGCGAGGCGCACGAAGCGGCGTTGCGCGCATGCCTGAGGGCGGGCAAGCCGCTGGCCATAGGCGGCGTCGCCGATGTCCGCTATGTGGCGGATTTGATCGCGCGCGGCGCCGCGCCGTTCATGATGACCGGCATAGACAGCGATCTGCTGGCCGCGGCGATGCGGGAGCGCGTCGACCTGGCCCTTGCTTCCCTGGAGACTGGCGATGCGGCCCGGGCGTAGAGGGTGCGGGGCACTGGCCCTGGCACTCGCATTGATGGCGGGGGGCCTGCCGGTCCATGCCCAGCGCGCGGTCACCATCGTGGTGCCGACGCCGCCCGGCGGGCCGATAGACCGCGTGGCAAGGGTGGTCGCCCAATATCTGCAACCCCGGCTCGACGCGCCGGTGGTGGTCGAGAACCGCCAGGGCGCGGCGGGCAAGATCGGCGCCCAGGCGGCGCTGCGCGCGCCCCGGGATGGCCAGACGCTGCTGGCGGTTTCGCCGTCCATCCTGACCGTGAACCCGGTGGTGGACCGCGCCGTGGGCTACGACCCGCTGAAGGATTTCACGCCCCTGGCCATCGTGGCGGCGAACTCGGGGGTGCTGGCCGTTCGCGCGGGCCTGCCGGTGGCGGATCTCGCGGGGCTGGTCGATTTTGCGAAGGCCCATCCCGACGGGCTGACCTACGCTTCCTTCGGCGTGGGCACCAGCCTGCACCTGCAGAGCGAGGAACTGTTGCAGACGCTGGGGATCACGGCGCGGCACGTGCCCTACAAGGGCGAGGCGCAGGCCATGAACGCGCTCGTGGCCGGTGAAGTCGACATGATGGTCTATGTCACCGCACCCATCGTGCCCTACGTCCAAAGCGGCAGGGTTCGCGCCCTGGCGGCGACGGGCGCGCGGCGATGGGAGTTGCTGCCCGGCGTGCCGACCTACGCCGAATCGGGTCTGCCCGCGCTGCGCGGCTACACCTATCGCTCATGGGTGGGGCTGGCCATGCCGGCGGGCGCGCCCGCGGCCCAGCAGGACGCGGTCGGGCGCGCGCTGCGCGACGCGATGGCCGAGCCGGGGCTGCGTCTGGCCCTGGAAGGCCAGGGCTTCGAACCCCAGGCCTACGACCCCGCGGCGATGCGCGAGGCGATTTCCTCCGAACTCGACCGCAACCGGCGCGTCGCCGCGAGCGGGCGCGTTCATCTCGATTGATCCACCACGGTTCCGCCATGACAGATTCCATGCTTGTCTCCACGCCCATGCGCGCGTCTTCCACGTTGGAGCGTCCCCGTTTCGACGTGCCGGCGGGCGCCTGCGATGCCCACGTGCACGTATTCGGGCCGGCCGACCGCTATCCGCGCGTTCCGCATCCTCATTACACGCTGCCAGACGGCGCGCGATCGAAGCTGGAAGAAGCGCTGGAGGCGCTGGGCGTGGAACGCTACGTGATCGTGCAGCCCAGCTACTACGGCACCGACAACCGCTGCATGCTGGATGCGCTGGAGCGCCGCGGCGACCGCGCGCGCGGCGTGGCCATGATCGACGACGACATCGAGGACGAAGCGCTGGCGCGCATGCACGAGCGAGGCGTGCGCGCGCTCAGGCTGGACCTCTTCCTGCGCGCCCGGTTGCCGGGCAGGGAACTGCGGGCGTATATCGAGCGCAGCGTGCGCCGCGCCTCGCGCCTCGGCTGGCACGTGCAGTTCTATACCCCGGGATCGGTGGTGCGCGACCTGATTCCGTTCCTGCCGTCGATCGACGCCGACTTCGTCATCGACCACATGGGATACATGCTCGAGGCCGATGGCCTGACCCGCGAGGATTTCGACCGCCTGCTGCGGGCGGCGCACGAGGGGCGCGGCTGGTTCAAGCTGTCCGGTCCCTATCGCCTGGCCAAGGACCGCAACTACGCCAGACTGCGCCCGCTGGCCCGGGCCATCGTCGAGACCCTGCCCGACCGCGTGATCTGGGGCAGCGATTGGCCGCACATTCCCGACGGCGACCTCGATACGGGGAGTCTGCTGAACCTGCTGGCGGACTGGGTCCCAGAGCCGGAGGGGCTGCGGCGCATCCTCGTCGACAATCCCGCCAGGCTGTTCGGCTTTCCCGCGGCGAGACGGCCATGATCGGATTGCGCTGCATCCAGGAGCTGGATACGTCGGGGGCGCGGGCCGCGGCCACGTTCGAGCACGAGGGGGCGCGCTACCTGGCCGTGCCGCAATTGGCGCGCGACGTCGAAGGCAGGCCCGCCGACATGACGGCGGGGGACAGCGATACGCAGGTGCTGGTCTACCGCTGGGAGGGGGGCCGCTTCGTGCCGCACGCGACCCTGGACGCTCCGGGGGGCGAGGACGCGGAGTTCTTCCGCATCGGCGAGCGCGCCTTCCTGGCCGTGGCCTGCCTCCGGTCCGGCTCCGGCCCCTACGACATGCGGCCGGGGTCGATCATCTTCGAAGTGGAAGGCGGGCGTTTCCTGCCTTTCCAGCGGGTGCCGAGCTTCGCGGCCAAGCAATGGAAGCACGTAGGGATCGGCGCGCGGCATTTCCTGGCGCTGGCCCAGTGCGTGGCCGGGCCGGGCGAGACGCCGGCCCCGGAGGACATGTCGACCCTGTACGAATGGAACGGCCGGGACTTCTCCGTCTTCCAGCGCATCGATTCCGCCTGGGGCTACAACTGGGCCGGCATCGAAGTCGACGGCCACCAGCTGCTGGCCTACGCCGACCATGTCCGGCCGTCGCGGCTGCTGCGTTGGAACGGCACATCGTTCGAGCACTTCCAGGACCTGGACGGCAACAGCGGGCGTGCCTTCTGTCATTTCGTGACGGGCGGGCGGCATTGGCTGGCCTTCTGCAATCTGCTCGGCGACACGCTGTTGTACCGGTGGACGGACAACCGGTTCGTGCCCCATCAGGTGGTGTCCGGTCCAGGCGGCCGGGAGTTCGCGTGGCTGGACGACATCCAGGCGCTGGTGGTGGTGAATTTCCTGCGCGGCACCCGCGAGGCTCCCGTCACGGACCTGGCGTCCGTCATCTACCGGTTCGCCGATGACAGGCTGGTTCCCGCCGTATCGTTCGCCACCCGTGGCGGTACCGACGCGGCGTACTTCCACCGCGACGGCAAACGCTATCTCGTGGTGGCGAACAGCCTGTCGCCGGACGTGCGCTTTCGCACGCCGACCCGGATCTACGAGATCGACCCGGCCGCGCCGGGCGGCGATGAAAAGGAAAAGACATGAATCCGTCGTACCAGAATCCCGACTTCCTGCGCCTGTATGAAACCTACACGGCCGCGGCCGACAGCCTGGGCGCGAAGCTGGCCGCGATGACGGGCGCGGCCATGGCGGGCGATCCGCTGATCGTCGCCACCAGTACCGACATCGTGCTGTATCCGGGCGCCGGGCGGGCGCCGGAAGTCCAGGGCTATCGTCTGTTCAACCGGGGGTTCAAGGAACTGGCGGCGGTTTCGCACCTCGGGCCGGCGGTGGCGTCGCTGCTGAAGATGCGGGAACTGGATCCCGATGGCCAGGCGTGGCAGGGCGAGGCGCGGCGCATGATGGCGGCCACGCGGGCGGTCCGGGCCGCCAACTCGGCGGCGCTGTGGCGCGACGAGATCGCGGTGGCGGCGTATCGCGGGCGCGAGCAGGCCATCGCCGACATGGTGGACTACGCGTGCGCCATGACGCTGCGCTACCTGGAACGGGCCTTGCGCGAACCGGCCGGCTTTACCGCGCAGGACATGCGCGAGCACTATCTCGAGGCGAAGGGCGGGGCCATAGGGGCGACCGAGCCCATGAACGCGGTCATGATCGCGACCTTCTTCCTGGTCGGCCTGGATACCGGACATCGCATCATCGGCTGGTTCGACCGGCACGCGATCGACTGGGACCGCGGCATGGCGCTGATCGTCGGCAAGCAGGGCAGGCCCACCGCCGGCGTCACCTGGACCTCCAATTCGGTGTGCGCGTCGATACGCGCGGCCTCGCGCTACCGGCTGCCGCTGGAGCGCGTGCTCATCGCGCCCCACGTGCCCAGTCCCGAGCTGCCGGCCGATCCGGCGCAAGCCGCGGCGGCGGCGCGCGCGTTCGAATCGCCGCTGCGGCAGCTGTGGTCGCGCACGCGCACGGTCAGCGACCTGGGGCCCCTGATGTACGACGGCTACCCGCGTTTCGCCCCCGCGGCGGCCGCCCATCCGCGCCTGACGCCCGGAACCACCGAAGTGGCCGAGTTGCCGGCGATCGCCGGGCCCGACGACTGGCTGGCGATGAACACGCGCCTGCGGGTCGTGCTGGAAGATCCCCGGCAATTGTTGTCGGGGTGCGTGGCCGACTACGCCGTCGACCAGTTGCAGGCCCATGGCAACGATCCGGCGCGCGTCGTCGTGCCGGGGCTGGATGGTTGCGCCTATCCCCGCGCGTAGGCGCGTTGTTGGCCGATGCCCGGCCGGAGAGCCGGGACGCCTTGAAACGACATCAGGAAACACCCATGCGTACATTCGTTCCGTTCCTGCTTGCCGCGGCCCTGCAAGCCGTCGCGACCCCCGCGCCGGCGCAGGCGCCCTGGCCCGGCCATCCGATCAAGATCATCACGCCGAGTCCGGTCGGCGTCGGGTCGGACCTGTTCGCGCGGGCCTATGCCGAGCGCCTGTCGGAAGCGCTGAATACGCCGGTCTATGTCGAGAACAAGCCCGGCGCCTTGTCGGTGACCGGGACCGATGCCGTCGCCAAGTCCCGGCCGGACGGCTATACCGTGCTGTTCTCGACCAGCAATCCGTTCGCCATCACGCCCTTCCTGTTCAGCCGGCTGCCCTACGATCCGCAGGCCGATTTCGTCGCGGTGACGCAGGCGCTGCGCGGGGGCTCGTTCATCGTCGCCAACAACGCGGTGCCGATCAAGAGCGTGCCGGACCTGGTGGCCGCGGCGCGCCGCGAGCCGGGCAGGATCTCGTACGCTTCGTACGGATCGGGCAGTACCGCCCACCTGGGGTTCGAGCTGTTGCAGGATGCGTCGGGAGCACGGCTGCTGCACGTCCCCTACAAGCGCGCGGCCTTGCCGGACGTCATGGCGGGGCACGTGATGCTGGGATTCGAGCCGCCGGTCTCGGCGCTGCCGGCCATCCGGTCGGGCAAGCTGACCGCCATCGCCTACACGGGCAACCGGCGCAGCGCGGTGCTGCCCGACGTACCGACCGTCGCGGAGTCCTATCCGGGCGTGGAGATATTCACGTCGCTTGGCTTCTGGGTGCCGGCCGGGACCCCGGCGTCCATCGTCGAACGGCTGAACCGGGAGATCCAGGCCGTCACCCATTCGGCTGGCATGCAAAGGATGATCGCCGAGGCGGGGCTGGAGCCGATGTCGACCACGCCGGCGGAGGCGGCCGCGGCCATACGCAGGGAGACCGAGGTCATGGGCCGGCTGATCAAGGCCAAGGGCATCACGGTCGACTGACGCGCGCGGCGTCCGGTCGGGCCGCTCAGGCCTGCCAGTAGCCGCCCGTCTCGATGGCGCGGCGGACGTCCTCGGGCACCTCGATGGGCCGCATCGTGTGCATGTCGACGAACACCAGGACCAGCGCGGCGCGCAGCCGGACCGGCTCGTCGTGGCCGGCGCGGCGCAATTCGATGGTGATCTTCAGCGAGGTGCGGCCCACGCCGTCGATCCGCAGCGCGCAGGCGAGGTCTTCCCCCAGCCTGCTGGGAGCAATGAAATCGACCTGCAGGTTGACGATGGGAATGGCGATGCGCCGCTCGCCGTGCAGCGTGGCGAAGCCGGTGCCCAGGCCGTGCCGGAGCCAGTGCTCCACGGCGTCGTTGAGTATTTCGACATAGCGCGGATAGAACACGATGCCGGCGGGATCGCAGTGCTTGAAGCCGATCTCGACCGGCATGACATGGATGGTTCCCATGCGGTTTCCTCGATGGATGGAAAGGGCGGGCGCGCAGATGGCCGCGGTCCTCAATTAGACCTCATGCGCGGCCGGCTCGATGTCCGCTAGCCGCCGGGCCAGCCGTTCGCCGCTATCGTCGGCCAGCGCTGCCTCGCGCAGGCCCGCCACGGTGCGCGCGGCATCGTCCCGGCCGAGCAGGGCGGGCAGCACGGCGATGATCTTCCGGTAGCTGCCCAGGCCGCGCGCGTGGGTGTCGCCGTAGCCCTTGATCAGGCGTGGGCACTCGGCGATTTCGCAGGCCAGGTCGTAGTCCACGGGCGCGAGCTGCGCGACGCGGTCCAGCCAGTCCAGCATGCCGGCGGTCTCCCTTTCCTGACGCAGCGACCGCGGCCGCAGGCGCTTGAAGGACGCGACCCCGTACAGCAGCAGGAATCCCCGCAGGCCGGAGGTGCGCACGACGCGGCCGCCACGGGTGGCGCGCGCCAGCAGCGGGCCGGCCCAGCGCGATGCCAGCAGCCATCGCCCGAGGGCGGCCGGCAGCATGTCGGCGATCTCTTCCGGACGGGGGTGGAAGAATTCGTTGATGCGGAGCGTCTGTCCGGCGCGGGCGCCGTGCTGCTGCCGGACCCGCTCGAAACGGGTGGCGCGGATCTTCAGCTCGGCGACCCGGACGGTGTCTTCGTAGGTCATCCACAGGGCGAGGTAGCGCGCCGTCTCGCGCAGCAGGCGTGCGCCGGCCCCGTCCGCGCCCCGCGCGGCGTCCAGCAGGGGCCGCAGCCGGTCCAGGTACAGGGCGGCGTAAGCCGGGTCCTGGTAGTCGGCGGCGCGGACGATGCCCGCCCGCAGGATGTCTTGCAACGGAGCGGGAAACTCGCGGCCGATGCGGGCGTCCAGCGGCGCGAGCCGGGCGTCGATGGCCGTTTCCGCCGGGGGCGGGGCGGATGGCGGCCCGGAGGCCCCGGCCTGGGCGCGAAAGCCCGCGTCGAACGCCTGGAGACTGGCGGCCACGCCTATCCCGCCGCGTTCGATGGCGGCCTCGAAGGCCTGCCGTTCCCAGGGCAGCGTTCCGGTGGCGGCCAGCGCGCCGAACAGCGTCGCGCTGATGACGCTGCCGCTGCGTTCGGCCAGGGCCGAGAAGTCGTGGCAGATGAATTCCCGGGCGGCCGAGCGCCCGGCCTCGTACAGCGAGGCATAGTCCTTGCGCCCGTCGCCCATGGCCATTTTCTCGGGCAGGGCATAAACGCGATTCGACGAGGCGATCAATACCGTCCTGTCCGGGGTCACGAGTCCCCGCTGCACCGCCCTGGCCGCCTCCATCAGTTCGGAGGCGATCACCACGTCCACGTCGCCGGGGACGGGCATCAGGCCGAGCACGGGCGTGCGCGTCCGGTCGCGGGGGCCGGGCAGGACCTCCACGTAGTAGATCGTGGCCCCGGTGCGCTGCGCGACGCCGGGGACGGAGGTGGACTGGGCATGGAAGCCCGCGTGCTCGGCGGTGGCCACGATCCAGTCGGCCAGCACGCCGCCGCCTTCCCCGCCCATGGCGAGGATGGCGATCTTGATCGGGCGCGGGGTTGCCTCAAGCGGCATGGCGATACTCCTGCTTGGCAAGGCGGCGCTGCAGGAATCCGATGATCTTGCCGGCCAGGCGCGCGCCCAGGGTTTCGAGGCGGGTGGGATTGGTCACGACGTCGGCCCGGTAGAAGGACGGACACAGCACGGCGGCGTGCGAGACCTCCCCGCACAGGCCGCAGCCCACGCAGCTGGGCAGCACGGTGGCGACCGGGTCGCGGCGCAGCGGGTCGGGGTTGTCCTTGATCGATAGCGAGGGGCAGCCGGACAGGCGTATGCACGAATGGTCGCCGGTGCAGGTGTCGTGGTCGATGCCGAACTGTTCCTTGACGACCCGCCGGCCTTCCCTGGCCATCTGGCGCTGCCGGGGCTTGATCCGCCGTTGCTTGTTGAGCATGCATTCGGACTGGGCGATCACGACCTTGGGGCCGGGTTCATCGGTCGTGAGCGCCTCGGTCAAGACCGACTGCATCTGCTGGAGGTCGTAGGTATGGGTGACGGTGCGGACCCACTCGACGCCCACGCCCCGCACCGCGGCCTCGATGCCGTGATGGGTCGAGCGGGTGGGCGTGTCGGCGGCGGACGAGAGGATGTCCTGCCCGCCGGTCGCCGCCGAGTAGCCGTTGTCGACGATGACCGTGACGTTGTCGCTGCGGTTGAAGACCGCGTTGCCGATGCCGGAGGTCAGGCCGTTGTGCCAGAAGCCGCCGTCGCCCATGATGCTGACGGTGCGCCGGTCGGTCTCGCCGGTGTTCAGGGCCGCCGCGCCGGCGGCGCCCAGCCCGTAGCCCATCGAGGTCGCGCCGATGTTGAACGGCGCGAGCGCGGCGAACTGGTGGCAGCCGATGTCGGCGCTGACATAGTGCTTGCCGATGCGCTGCTCCACCATCTTCATCGCGGTGAAGATGGGGCGTTCCGGGCAGCCGGTACAGAAGGAGGGCGGCCGCGGCAGCACCTCGTCCACCTTTTCCAAGGCGACGCCGGGCATGGACGGCACGATGGGCGGGATCCGGGGTTCCAGCATCCTGGCCACGCCTTCGGGCAGGGGCCGCCGCCCGGCCAGCTCGGGCGCGTGGCGGTCGAGGAAGCGGCGCAGTCCCTTCATCACGACCCGCGGCGTGTATTCCCCGGCGCGCGGCAGGATGTCCTTGCCGTGCAGCACGGTCGCGACGCCGGCGCGGCGCAGGATGGTGTGCAGTGCCTGCTCGATGAATTCGGGCTGGCCTTCCTCCAGCATCAGGACCGCGTCCTTGCCCTGGCAGAAGTCCAGCACCTCGTCTTCCACGACGGGATAGACGACGTTCATGACATAGATGGGGATGTCGGTGTCGCCGTAGATGTTGGCCAGCCCCATCAGCTCCAGCACCCGCATCAGGGTGTTGTACAGGCCGCCTTGGACGATGATGCCGACATGGCGGGCCTCGCCGTCGAAGCATTCGTTCAGGCCATGCTCGCGCACGAAATCCTCGGCCGCTTTCCAGCGCCGCGTGATCTTCTCGTGCTCGTGCACGAAAGTGGCGGGGGCCAGGGCCATCCGCTCCACGTCGCGCCGGGGCTGGTCGATGGCCTCCTTCAGCGAGAACGCCGGGCGCCTGTTGTCGTCGGCGGCGAAGCGGCCGTGGGCGTGGCAGGCGCGGATGCGCAGCGTCAGCATGACCGGCGTGTTGCTGGCCTCGGACAGATCGAAGCTCTGTTGCACGGCGCGCACCAGCGAAGGCAGGTTGGGCCGGGGATCCAGCAGCCACATCTGCGACTTCATCGCGAAGGCGTGGGAACGCTCCTGGATGATGCTCGATCCTTCCCCGTAGTCTTCGCCCAGGATGATGAGGGCGCCGCCGGTCACGCCGCCCGAGGCGAGATTGGACAGCGCGTCCGAGGCCACGTTGGTGCCGACGGTGGACTTGAAGGTGATGGCGCCGCGCAGCGGATAGTGGACCGAAGCCCCCAGCATGGCGGCCGCCGTCGCCTCGCTGGCGCTGCTTTCGAAATGCACGCCCAGTTCGTCCAGGACCTCGCTGGCATCGGCCAGGACGTCCATGAGATGGGAGACGGGCGAGCCCTGGTAGCCGCCGACGTACGAGACGCCGGACTGCAGCAGGGCCTTGGTCACGGCCAGGATGCCTTCGCCTTCGAATTCCTGGCCCGCGCCCAGGCGCAGTTTCGTGACTTCCTGTTTGAATGATCGCTCTGCCATAAGCGTCCTGGAAAAAAGATGAAAAGGGCCCTGGCGGCTGTCGACGGACAGCCGGCCATGGGAAAGGAAAGGTCGGAGCGCGCGGGCTGGGGCCTGCCGGTTCAGAATCTCGACGGGAGCCAGGTAGCGATCGACGGCCAGAAGAAGATCGCCACCAACAGCAGCATGGTCATGGCCACGTAGGGCGTGACCGCCTTGAAGATGTCGGTCATCCTGACCTCGGCCGGCGCCACGCCGCGCATGGTCATCAGCAGCATGCCGTGGGGAGGCAGCAAGAGGCCCAGCTGCATGCAGATCAGGTACATGATGCCGAACCAGACCGTGTCGATCCCCAACTGGTTGACGATGGGCATGAACACCGGCAGCGTGATCATCATCATGGAGATCTGTTCCACGAACAGGCCCAGGAAGATCAGCAGCGCCAGCATGCCCGCGACGATGGCGACCGGCGACAGGCCCGTGCCCGTCACCGTCTGCACCAGGCCGTTGGTGGCGCCGGAGAAGCTCAGGATCTGGGAGAAGGTGGTGGCGCCCAGGATGATGAACAGGATCATGGCCGAGATCACCAGCGTGCCCTTGAGCGCCGCGAACAACCTGCCCGGGGTCAGCGCCCGGTAGCAGGCGGTGACCAGGATGGTCGCCATCGACCCCAGGGCCGCGGATTCCGTGGGTGTGGCCCAGCCGGCGATCATCGAGCCGACGACCACGCCGAAGATCGTCGCCAGCGGCAGCACGTAGACCAGGAACGGCCGCACGCGCTCCCAGCCCCGGTGTTCGTCCAGCGCGCCGTTGGGCGCGATGGCGGGCCGCAGGCTGGCGCGGACCACGATGTAGGCGATGAACGACAGGCTCAGGATGAAGCCAGGCGTGACGCCCCCCACCAGCAGCTTGGAGATCGAGATGCCGGACAGCGAACCCAGCAGCACCGTGATGGCCGAGGGCGGGATCAGCATGTCGACCGCGCCGATGGCCATGATGGGGCCGCAGGCCATGGTCGGGTGATAGCCGCGCTGGAGCATGAGCGGCAGCATCAGGCTGCCCAGCATGGCAGTGGTCGCGATGGTGGACCCGGAAATGGCCGAGAAGATCGTGCCGGCCACGACCGCGACGACAGCCAGCCGGGCCGGCATGCGCCGGATCAGGCGTTCGATGCCGTCAATGACCTTGAGCGCGACGCCGGTGTGGAACAGGACCTCGCCCATCAGGACGAACAGCGGGATGGGCGTGAGCGAGAAGCTGGTGATGGAGGCCGAGCCGTTGCGCACCAACTGGCCCAGGCCGGGCTCGCCGCCCAGGAACAGCAGCGCGCCGGCCAGATTGATGACCAGGAAGGAGAAGGCCACGGGCAGGCCGAGGAAGAGCAGCGCGGTGGAGCCGCCGAACAGCAGCAGCGAGGCTTGTTGCCAGGTCATTGAGGTCTCCTAGCTTGCCGACACGGCATCGTGCCGTGGCCGGTGCTCGGCCCGGCGCAGCCGGTCCATGCGAAACACGAATTCGACCGACAGCAGGGAGAAGCTCAGCACCCAGGGGGCGGTCGCCCACCATTCCGGCGTCACGAGCGTCTTGGTGATCATGCCGCCGCCCAGGTAGCTTTCGTGGGTGACCAGCCAGCCGTGATAGGCCAGGGCGACGCTGCAGGCGAAGCCGAGCAGGTCGGCCGCCCATTCGCAGGCCCAGCCGGCGCGCGCCGGCAGCGCCTGCAACAGGATGTCGACCCGGATGTGCTGGCCCTGGCGCAGCAGCCAGGGCGCGGCCAGCATGGTCATGGCCGACAGCATCGTTTCCGAGATCTCGTTGCTCCAGGACAGGTCGGCCAGGCCGGTGTTGCGGGTGAACACGTCGGCGCAGATCATGACGGTCATCGCCAGCAGGATCAGGCAGGCCAGGGCGAAGCAGAGATAGAGCAGATGCCCGTATGCGCGTGAAATCGTCTGCATGGCGGTGTATCAGCGGCTGGCGAAGAGCGACTTCAGCCTGGCCGCGTGAGCCGGGCTGACCTCGGCCATCCGCTTCCAGGCGGCGTCATGGGCGGCATCCAGCAGCTTGCGGCTGTCCTCAGGCGAGAGCGCGATGGTCTTGACGCCCGCCTCGGCCTGCCGCTTCGCCTCGGCAGCGACTTCGTCCTTGTACGTCACGTTCTGCTCTTCCGCCCAGGCGAACTGTTTCTGCAGGAACTCGCGCTGAGCCTGCGTCAGGTTCTTCCACGACGACAGGTTCATGAGGATGCCGTTCTCCGAGCCATAGAAGCCGGGGTCCACGCGGTATTTGGTTTTTTCCTGCCAGCCGAGGTCGAAGATGCCGGCGATGGGCCAGCCGTAGCCGTCGACCACGCCGCGTTCGAGGGCCGTGTAGAGTTCGCCCGGCGCGGTCTGCACCACCGTGCTGCCCAGGCCGAGGAAGAGATCCCGGTAGACCGGCGTGATGCGCATCTTCTGGCCCTTGAGATCGCCGGTGAAGCCCTTGTTGGTGTAGATGTGATAGGGCACGCCATCGCTCAGCCGGGCAAGATAGGTCAGGCCCTTGGGCGCCAGCAGCGTGTTCATGTAGTCGATGGCGCCGTTCGCGCGCAGCTCCCGGGTCGTCAGGTCGGTGTAGGACATGGCGATGGCCTCGGGCACGATGTTGGTGTAGAAGACGCCCGTCACATTGGCGAGGTCGACCACCTTGTTGCGCACGGCATTGCCTACCTCGAACGGCGGGATGGCCTTGGGGCCGCCGATGTAGTTGATCTGCACCAGGCCCTTGCCTTCCCGGTTGACCTTCTCGACGAAGCGCTCGAAGTGGCGGGAGAAAAAGGTCTTTTCGTCGAAGGAACTGACGGCGCGGAGGGTGACCTGCTGGGCCTGTCCCAGGGCCGGCGCGGCCAGACAGGCGAGCGCGGCGACCGCGAGGACGGCGCGGCGCTTTCTTTGCAGGGAGCGGGAACCGGCGTTGACGAGGGACCTGAGCATGTTGTCTCCATTGCCGGCTTCTTTCGCTGGCCGTGGGGCTGGCGAAGGCGGCGATAAGGGGTTGGATGGATGGGATGGCGAGGCGGACCGAGGTTAGAGGGCGGCCGCGAGACCCGTCAACGCGATTTCCTGCGGCATGCGATGAATTCTTTTCATGCACGGCGGCGGTGCGCCCGTGGGGCGCGATCGGTGCCAAAATGCCGGTGCGCGCCATGCGCCTCTCCGGACGACTTTCGCGACATCGCCATGGAATTGAAGCAACTCAGAGCGCTGCAGGCCATCGCCGACACCGGCAGTTTCGGCGAGGCGGCGGCCCAGCTCGGCCTGACCCAGTCGGCGCTCAGCCACCAGGTGCGCCACCTCGAGGCCGAACTCGACGAAACCCTGTTGATCCGGGCCCGGCCCAAGGTCTATCCCTCGCCGGCGGGACTGGCGGTGCTGGCCTCGGCGCAGAAGATACGGGCCGAGATCATGGCGCTGGAAGCGCGCTTCGAGCGCTCGAAGACCGGGCCGGTCACGGGCACGCTGCGCATCGCCGCCACCACGCTGTCCATCGTCTACGTGCTGGGCGACCTGTGCGAGGCCTTCATCGAGAAGTATCCGGGCATCGAACTGATTTTCACCGCGACCGAAAGCGCCGAGGCCGCGGTCAGGCGGGTGCAGGTCGGGACGGCCGACGTGGCGTTCGGACCGCTGGCCGACGGCAGCAGCCAGATGGTCAGGGTGGCGCTGGGCAGCACCGAGCACGCGTTCATCGTCCGCAGCGGCCATCCGCTGGCCAAGCGGGGGACGGTTTCCCTGGACCAGTTGCGGGAATTTCCGTTCGTCCTGTTCCAGCCGGGCAGCGGCACGCGGGCCATCACCGACGAACTGTTCCTGCCGGATGGCGGCTACCCGTCCATTCTGACCGAGTCCAACGACGCCCAGTTCATCAAGCGCATCGTGTCGATCAGTTCCGGCATCGCGCTCATGCCGGTCTATGCGCTGGCCGACGAGGTGGCCAGCCGCAGGCTGAGCCTGTTGCGTTGCGCGGGCCGGCCCATCCTGGTCGATATCGGCATCGTCCACAAGAAGAACGTGCTGATGAACTCGATCGAGCTGTTCAAGTCGCTGTGCCTGGACCAGCGGGGACCGTCGCCCATCAGCATCACCATCGAGAACGCGCGCAGCCTGCCGTTCGCCAGGCGCTGAGCCAGGAGGAGCGCGGGGCGCCTCAGGCCAGAGGCCCCACGCGCAGGCCTTCTTCGTCCAGCCAGCGCATGAAGGCCGGGCCGGCCAGGACCCGGTACTCGGCCACGCGCTGCCCGCCGGGCGGGTCGTCCGCCACGGGCGCGACGGACGGATGGCACATCAGCACGTCCCGGTCGCCGGCGTGCCGCAGCCACTTGCGCATCAACGCGGCATAGTGCTGCTCCCCGCCTTCGAAGCCGTATACGCCCAGCAGGCGTTCATTGGTCCGCAGCCCATGGCCGCGCGCAAGCCGGGCCAGCCCTGGGGCGCCCAGGGCGGCGATCACGCGGGCCTTCAGGCGAGGCGGGCGCGGCATGCCGGGAAGGGGGGCCGCGCGCGTGGAACGCAGCCACGGCAAGCCATCGGCATAGCGCCGTGTCAGCAGCGCGACCAGGCGGGCACGGATATGGGGCAACTGGTGCACGTGCTGGTGGCCGTCGACGTAGTCGGGCCGGCGGCCGAAGGCCCGTTCAAAGGCATCGAACTGCCGGGACAGCCGGGCATCGATCCAGGCGCCGTCCAGCAGGCCCGCATAGCTGCGGGCGATGAGCGCGGGCAGGGAAGGCCGTTCGGCAGGCGTGTCGAAGAACGCGGTGAAGTCGAGGTGCAGGCCGATCTCGATGCCTGTGCCGCCGAGCTGGCTGGCGTAGGTGCCGAAGCTGGGCCCCAGCGTCATGCAACTGGCGGCGCTGATGCGTTCGCGCGCGGCCAGGGCAAGGATGGCCAGGTCGACGGACGCGTCCATGCCGAAGTCGTCCGCACACACGACGATGCGCCTGCCGGATAATGGCGTTCCGTTCATCACATTTCCGTTGGATGGCCATCCATGCGCCTGCTTGCCGGACAGATCCTTCGTTTCGTCGCCGTCGGTTGCCTGGCGGCCGCCACCCATTGGGTCGTGGCCGTGGCGTGCGTCGAAGCGCTGCACCTCGTGCCCCTGTGGGCCAACGTGGTGGGCTGGCTGGCCGCCTTCTGCGTATCGTTCGCGGGCCATCTGCTGTTCACGTTCAGACATCCGCTGCACGCGTGGCGTCACGCCGCCGCGAGATTCTTCCTCGTATCCGCCGGCGGCTTCGCAGTCAACGAAATGGCCTATGCCTGGCTGCTCCATGTGTCCTCGGTGCGTTATGACGTTTTGCTGGCAGCGGTGCTGGTGGGGGTCGCCGTGGGTACCTTCATTGCAAGCCGGCTATGGGCGTTTCGCCGCACTCCCGGCGCATGAGTTCGTCTCCCGCCTCGATCAGCCACACCCTGCTGCGGCCTTCGGCCAGCACGGCTTGCCGCTTCGCCAGCAGCGGCTTGCGCGTGGCTTCGTCGGCGGTGCCCCAGATCCAGTAGCGTGCCCCGGCGGGCGCCTCGCACAGGCGCTCGCGCAACAGCCGGTCCGACAGCAGTACCTGCTGGCCCTGGGCCGGGTCGAAGTGCGCGGCGTCATACAGTTCCTTGCGCCAGTTGTCGCGCTGGGGGATCTGCGGGTCGAGCCAGTCGTCCACGACCCAGATAGGGGCGGGGGAGCGGGCATACAACTGCAATTGGAAGGGGTACTCGTGCAGCGCCACCAGCGTGTCGCCGGGCTTGAGCCGCGTGCCGATCTCGATGGCCAGGGATCTGGGCGCCTGGTGCGAGTAGGCGGCGGCCGCGGCCATCGCCGCGCCGCACAGCGTGGCCGCGGCGATGACGGACAGCGGGAACAGCCGCTGCCAGCGCAGGCCGCGGCCGCTGCGCCGGACCGACATGACCACCTCGGCCAGCAGGAAGGAGAAGGCGGGCAGCGCCGGCACGATGTAGCCGATGAGCTTGGAACTGGGAATGGAGAAAAAACCCAGGATCACGAGGAGCCAGATCAGCATCAGCCGCCGGAGCCCGCCGTCGGGCGCGCTCCAGAAGCGCTTGCTGAACAGCCCGGCGGCCCAGGCCGACCAGGGCAGCGCCAGCGCGGCAAGCACGGGCAGATAGAACCAGGCCGGCTGCACGTTGTTGAATCCGCCGGCGGAGAATCGCTCGAACTGCTGGTAGACGAAGAAGTAGTGGAAGAATTCCGGATAACGCAGTTGCATCAGCCAGAACCACGGTACCGCCACGAGCAGGAAGACCCCGATGGCGGGCGGCCACAGCAGTACCCGCAGATCGCCCCAGCGGCGTGCCGACGCCACCCAGATCAGCAGGACGGCGGCCGGCAGCGCGACGCCTATCAGGCCCTTGGCCAGTATGGCCAGGCCTGCCAGCACCGCGCAGGCCAGCATCATGCCGCGGGGAGAGGCTCCTTCCCGCTCGCGCAGCAGCGCCTCCGCGCCGGCCAGGATGCACAAGGTGATGAGGCTGGCCACCAGCATGTCGAGGTTGGCGAATTGCGCGGCGCCGTAGAAGAAAGGCAGTGTGGCCAGGATCAGCGCGGCGACCGCGGCGGTGCCGGCGTCGCGCCGCCGGCGCACGAACAGGTAGAGGCCGACCGTGGCCAGCCAGGCCGCCAGCACCGAGGGCAGGCGGGCAGCGAACTCGTTGACGCCGAACACCGAGAACGAGGCCTCGGCCAGCCAGTAGAACAGCGGCGGCTTGTGGAAATAGGGCATGCCGTTCAGCAGCGGGACGGCATGGGAGTGGCTGCGCAGCATTTCCCACGCGACGCCGGCATAGCGGCCTTCGTCGGGCAGCATCAGGGGCCGCACCCAGGACAGCATGGCGAGCCAGGCCGCGATGGCGGCGAAGAACAGGCCGGTCTTTTTCATCGTTTCATCGCGTGCCCGCGCGGCGGCTGCGCGTTCCCGTGCCCTTGCGGGACCTGACCACGTACAGCGGCCGGCCCTTGACCTCGTCGAAGATGCGGGCCACGTACTCGCCCACGATGCCCAGCGAGATCAGGTTGAGGCCGGCGAAGAACAGCACCGCGGCGACGATGGTGGTCCAGCCCGCGACGATGTTGCCCTTGACCAGGTATTCGCCCACCACGTAGCAGCCATAGGCGATCGACAGCGTGGCGAAAAGCCCGCCCACGAGACTCGCCATGCGCAGCGGCCAGGTCGTGAAGGCGGTCAGTCCGTCCAGGGCCAGGCGCCCCAGCTGGAGCGGCCGGAAGTGGCTGCTGCCGTGCGCGCGGTCGGCCGGGACGTAGGGCAGCGGCTCGGACTTGAATCCCACCCACGCATACAGGCCCTTCATGAAACGCGTGCGTTCGGGCAGGGCGATCAAGGCGTCCACGACGCGGCGGTCCATCAGCCGGAAGTCGCCGGCATGCGCCGGAACCTCGACGCGGCCATGCGAGCTGAGCAGCCGGTAGAACAGATGCGAACCCAGGCGCTTGAGCGCGGGCTCGTCGTCGCGATGGCTGCGTACCGCGTAGACCATGTCCGCGCCGGCGTCCCACCTGGCCAGCATCCTGTCGATCAGGTCGGGCGAGTGTTGCAGGTCGGCGTCCATGCTGATCACGACGTCGCCGTCCGCCGCTTCCAGGCCGGCGCTGAGCGCGGCTTCCTTGCCGAAGTTGCGCGAGAGCTGCAGGTAGCGGAAGCCGGGGACCTGGCTCCAGCGGGCCATGAGTTCGGGGGTTTCGTCGGTGCTGCCATCGTCCACCACGATGATCTCCCAGCTTCGGCACAGCGTGTCGAGGCGGGCTTGCAACAGGGGCAGAAGCTCGCGCAGGTTGCGAGCCTCGTTCAGGCAGGGAAGGACGCAGCTGACGTGGACATCGTGGAAGGCGGAATCCCTGGGAGCGGCCGCCTCGGGAAGAGGCAGGACCACCCCGGGCAGCGCCGGGCCGAAGCCATCCAGATCGTGTTGGACATCCATGGAACACTCGGAAGTAACGACAGGAATGGCGCCAGTATGGTCGGACGTGCGTCGAATTTTCGTTGAAGGGATGTCGAGTTTCCGTTCTCCGGATCGTTCAGAAAAATGTCAGGTTCCGGGCGGTCCGTAGGTGCGTTCCCCGCGCTCGGCGATGACCTCCAGCAGCGCGCCGGTGAACGCTTCCAGGACGGCCGGCTGTTCCCGCCCGCGCTTGGTGATGAGGTGGAAGCCCAGCGACAGCACAGGGTCGGTCAGCAGCGCGGTGACGACCGGCACGTCGGGTCCGACCGGCGCGGCGAACGACGGAATGATGGTGGGACCGACGCCGGCCGCCGCCATGCCGATCAGCGATTCCAGGTTGTTCATCCGGATGCCGCCTTCCGGGCGCAGGCGTTTCGATGCGGTCTTGCGCTTGTCGATCAACTGCTGGAGTTCCGAGGTGGGATGCAGCTCGACGAAGGGAACGTCGGGCAGGTCGTCCCAGCGTATGCGCCGCGGCCTGCCGGGCGCCTTCAGCCTCAGCGGCGCCGTGCGGCATTCCATGTACAGGAAATCGAATTCGAACAGGGGGCGCCGCGAGACCTCGGGCACATGCCGCGGGAAGATGCCCAGCCCGCAGTCGAGTTCCCCGCTGCGCACGCGGCGTTCGACCTCGGGCTTGGGCAGGTCGAACACGTGCAGGTCCAGCGTGGGCTGGGTGACGCGCAGCTTCATGTATACGTGCGGCATCACGCTGGCGGAAAAGATGGGCGTGGCGCCCACACGCAGCGTGCGCCGCCGTTCTTCCGACAACTGGCTGAGGACGGGCGCGATGGTTTCCACTTCATCCACGACATGCTGGGCGACGGGCACCAGCCGCTGGCCGGCCGCGGTCAGGTGGACCGACCGGGTCGTGCGTTCGAACAGCCGGCACGCCAACTGGCCTTCCATGTCCTGCATCATCAGGCTCAGGCCAGGTTGGCTGATGTGCAGCTGTTCGGCCGCGCGCGTGAAGCTGCGCGTATGCACCACGGAAAGAAATGCCTTGAAGTGCCGGATCGAGAGATTCATAAGTAACGTAAATCAATAGATATAAGAGATATATTAGACAAATTAAACGACTCTTCCTAGAATTTCCCGCAAGCAAGCACAGATGCACCCGCCGGCCAGGCCGGACGGGGCGACAGGAGACGGGACGATGAACGAGGCGACAGCCAAGCGGCGCCAATTCCGCGAACTACTGGCCAGGGATGAACTGCTGGTCATGCCGGGCGGCTTCAGCCCCCTGCTGGCCCGCATCGCGCAGGACGCGGGGTTCGAAAGTTATTTCATCGCCGGTTCGCAACTGTGCGCGTTCCTGTACGGATACCCGGACACGGGCGTGATGGGCCTGCGCGACGTGGTCGACCATGCGCGGCATGTCGCCGCCCGGACGGACATCCCCATCTTTCTCGACTTCGATACTGGCTTCGGCAACGCGGTGAACGTCTGGTTCGCGGTGCAGGAGGCGGTGCGGGCCGGCGTGGCGGGATTGCAGATCGAGGACCAGGAAGCCCCCAAGAAGTCCGGCACCAGCGCCGGCCGCCGCTGCATTCCCGTGGACGAGGCCGTGGGCAAGTACCGCGCGGCCGTCGCCGCCCGCGACGAGATCGACCGGGAGTTCGTGGTCTGCGCGCGCTGCGACGCGCTCGGGGCCGCCGGCGAAACCTTCGAGTCCGCGCTGAACCGCTGCATCGCCTATGCCGAGCAGGGGGGCGTGGACCTGGTCTGGCTCAATTCGGTGCAGAGCCGCGAGCAATTGAAGATCGCCTGCCGCGAGATCCCGGTGCCGGTGCTGACCATCTGGGGCGGGCAGGGGCCGGCGCCGACGCTGGAGGAGTACCGCGACCTGGGCCTGCGGGTGGTGTTGTATCCGACCATCGCGGCCTCGTCCGGGATGCAGGCCGCCTGGCGCGTGCTGCACGATTTCCGGCGGCGCGGCCAGGCCGCGCTGGCGGACTGGGCAGCCCAGGTCAACGCCTGCCCGGACGGGCCGGCCGACTACAAGACCCTGTCGGGCATCCCGAAAGTGATGGAGCTGGAACGCCGGTTCCTGGCGGCGGACAGCCGTCCCGACTACGAAGGCACCTGGGGCCACGGCGGCACGCTGGAGCAGAGCGGCAGGCAACCCCCGAAGTGACCGGAGCCGGCGCGGCCGGTACCCATTCTTCCACCTGGAAACGAACATGGATCGACGTCAATTATTGAAGGTCGCGGGCGGAGCCTTGCTCGCGCCCACCGTGGCACGCGGCGATAGCTACCCCAGCCGCCCCATCCTGCTGCAGGTGCCTTTTCCGCCGGGCGGCGCGGCCGACGTGATGGCACGGCTGGTCGCGCGCAAGATGAGCGAGTCGCTGGGCCAGCCGGTGGCGGTCGAGAACAAGCCCGGCGCGGGGGGCATCATCGGCGCCGCGGCGGTGGCCCGCGCGGCGCCCGATGGCTACACCCTGCTGCTGTCCACCACCAGCACCCACTCGCTGGCCGCCGCCATCAAGTCCACGCTGCCCTACGATCCGGAGAAGAGCTTCGTGCCCATCGTCGAGATCGCCAACGGCAAGAGCGTGCTGCTGGTGTCCAGCGCTTCGGGCATCCAGGACGTCGCGTCGCTGATCAAGCTGATGAAAAGCCGCGGCGCCAACAACAATTTCGGTTCGGCCGGCGTGGGGACCCTGGCGCACCTGAACGGCGAGGCCTTCAAGCGCGCCGCCGGCGTCGAGATGACGCACATCCCCTACAAAGGCATGTCGCTGGCCGTGCAGGACCTGATAGGCGGCCAGTTGACGATGATGTTCGACAGCGCCGTGTCCGCGCTGGCGGTGCTCAAGGGCGGACGCATACGCGCGCTGGCCGTGGCGGGGCGCAAGCGCACGCCGGTGCTGCCGGACGTGCCGACGCTGATCGAGGCCGGCGTGCCGGGGTTCGACATGGAGGCCTACTTCGGCCTGTGGGCGCCGGCGGGCACGCCCGCGCCCATCGTCGAGCGGCTCAATGGCGTGCTCAACGCCGCCATCGCGTCGCCTGACCTGCGCACCGAGATCACCAATCTGGCGGCCGACCCCGCGGGCGGCACCAGCGCGGCTTTCGCCGAACGCGTCGCCGGCGACCGGCGAAAGTGGAAACAGATCATCACCGACGCGGGCATTACCCCTGAGTAGTGCCCGGTCCCATTCATTGCTTCAGGAGTCCACGTTGAGCAATTCCCCGTTCCATCCCCTCGCGCGCCGCCTCTACACGGCGCTGGTCCTGCCCTTGCAGGACGATTTGAGTATCGACGAGCCGGGCCTGCGCCGGCTGGTGCGCTATTACCTGCAACAGCCGCGGTTCGCCGCCGAGGGCGGTCTCATCGCCAATCCCGAGGCAGGGGAAGCCTTCTACCTGACCCGCGAGGAAAAGCAGCGGGTATTGGAGATCGTCATGGAGGAGGCCGCGGGCAAGATGCCGGTGCTGGCCGGCACCTTCGCATGGACCACCGCGGAAACCGTGCAGACCGCGCTCGACGCGAAGGAACGGGGCGCGGACGGCATCTTCGTGGTGCCGCCGGCCGGCTCCATGGACGTGGCCATCGCCTGGGACTCGGTGCGCTACCCCGAGGTCTGGCTGGACCAGATCAAGGCCCAGGACCGGGCCGTGGACCTGCCCATTTTTACGCATCCCATCACCAACGCGTCGCAGCCGTGGGGGCTGGGACTGCCGCTGGAGCCCACGCTGAAGTTCTGCCGCGAGGTGCCCAACATCGTGGGCTGGAAAACGACCTACGCCTACCAGGGGCACCGCATCCTGGCGCGGGCCATGCGCGACCAGGCACCCGGCGTGGCGCTGCTGTGTTCGAGCGCGCATTTCTTCCACGAGTACCTGGCCAGCGGCAATTTCGACGGCACCATCAGCGGTTCGTGGAACTACGCGCTGGAGCCCATGCTGGACCACATCGAGGCGATGCGCGCGGACGATCTGGCTGCCGCCCGCCGTCTCTGGAATGCAGGCCTGGCGCGGCTGCACGAATACATCTACGCCGAGCCCGGCCGGCTGCATGTGCGCTACAAGATCGCGACCTGGCTGCGCGGCCTGATCGAGTCGCCGCGCATGCGTCCGCCCATGCCCGAGCCGCGCGCCGAGGAGATCCGCCGCATCGATCAACTCATGCGCGGCGCCGGCATCGAGGTTGTCCGGGAGCCGGCGCAGATGGCCGCCGCGGGGAGAGAGGCATGAAGGGCGCGTACCGCATCGCCGCGCTGGCGCTGGGAGCGTTGCTGCCCGTGGTCGGTCTCCACGCCCAGGCGTATCCGACGAAGCCCGTCAAGATCGTGGTGCCCTTTCCGCCGGGCGGCTCGACCGACGTGGCGGCCCGGATTCTCGGCGCCAAGCTGGCCGAGGGTTTCCGGCAGGCGGTCTACATCGAGAACAAGCCCGGTGCGGGCACCACGATCGGCGCCGCGTATGTCGCCACGTCGCCACCCGACGGCTATACCTTGTACGTGACAGGACCGATCACCCACGCCAGTTCGCAGGCGCTCTACAAGAAGCTGCCCTACGACGCGCTGCGCAGCTTCGCGCCGGTCGGCAACATGACGGCTTCGCCGTTCATCGTGGTGGTCCATCCCGCCTCGCCGGCGAAGTCGCTGAAGGACCTGCTGGAAGCCGCGCGCAGGCAGCCGGGGCGCCTGAGCTATGCCTCCAGCGGCAACGGCGCCGCGCCGCATCTCGTGACCGAGATCATCGCGCGCGCCGCCGGGGTGTCGTTCACGCACGTGCCGTTCAAGGGCGTGGGGCCGGCGGTGGTCGCGCTGCTGGGCAACCAGGTGGACTTCATGATCGCCGACGTGGCCGTCGTGCCGCAGATACGCGAAGGCAAGCTGCGTGCGCTGGCCCTGACCACGGCGGCCGAGTCGCCGCTGGTGCCGGGGGTGCCGTCGATGGTGGCGGCCGGCATGCCCGGGGTCGACGTGCCCAGCGGGCTGGCCCTGTTCGCCCCGGCGGGCACGCCCGAGGCGGTGGTCGCGCGCGTCAACGCGGCGATGAACCAGGCGCTGCAGGACGCGGATGTCAGGCAGAAGTTCGCCGCGCAGGGTTTCGACGTCCAGACCGGCACGCCGGCCGAACTGGGCGCGATGATGGCCCGGGAGATCGAACGCTACGGCCAGGTCGTGCGGCAGACGGGGATCAGCATCGATTGAGCCGGCAAGCGGCGCGGGGTCAGTCGCCGCGCAGGCACGCCAGCGCGGCGGCCGACAGCAGCAGGGCCGCCCCGCCGTAGATCAGGATGGGGGGCGCGGCGGGCAGCAGCAGGCCGGCCAGCATCGGTCCCGCGCCGGCACCGATGTCGCGCCAGATCGAGCGCGCGGCCAGTGCCTGGATGCGTTCATGGCCAGGATGCCGCCGCGCCACGATGGGCGCCAGCAGCGGCAGTTGCAGGGCGCGCAATACGACGATGACGAAGGCGCAGGCCCATAGCCAGCCGGCGCCGAATCCGACCAGGGCGGCCGAGGTCGCCAGCGACAGGACGACCAGCATGCGTTCGGCGCCCAGGCGGTCGGCGAGGCGCCCACCCAGCGGACTGAGCAGGATCTCCGACAGGTAGCGCAGCGCCATCAGCACGCCGGCGGCCAGCAGGGCCCATTCGGGCAGGGCATCCTGCGCGAGCAAGGCCAGGCCGATGATGAACAGGCCGTCCAGCGTCAATCCTTCCATGAACGACCACGCATCCAGGCTGCCCGGCGGCCGTATGCGGCGCGCCGGCGGCGGCGCGGCCTGGGTCCGGCCGTGCGCCGGCAGGCGGCGCGCCAGCGGCAGGGCCAGCAAGGCGAGGGCGGCCAGGATGAAGAAGATGACCCGCGGTCCGGCCACCTCCGCCAGCCAGGCGGCCGCCGGCAGCGCCAGCATCGGGCCGGTCGCGATCAGGGCGCGCGAGCGGCCCGTGCGCTGCGCCGCGCCGGACAGGCTGGCGGTGGCCAGCGCCTGGGTGGACAGGTTCAAGGCCGCGAAGGACAGGCCCCACAGCAGCCGGGCCGCGAGCAGCAGCCAGAAGCCCGACAGCAAGGCATAGCTCAGTGCGCAGCCGGCCGACGCCAATGCCGCCAGCGTGCAGATGTCGCGGTCGCCGCGCGCGGCGTACCGGCGGGCGACCCAGCCGTAGCCGGCGATCCGGATCAGTCTGTTGGCGGCCAGCAGCACGCCGGCCTGGGCGAGGCTCACGCCGAAGTGCCCGGCATGGGCGGGCAAGAGCAGGTAGAGGACGACATCGGCGGGCAGGGCCAGGCTCAGGACCAGGGCGGCATCGCGCGAGTGGCGGTCGGTGGAGGACGCGGCGGGATCGGACATAGGCCGACATGGTGACGCCGGCGTGCCCGGCGCGACAAACGATTTAAACTGGCGCCACACGTGAGAAAATCGCACGCATGAACCATCGACCGCCGCCGCTCAATGCCGTCCGGGCCTTCGTCGCCGCCGCCCGCCACCTCAGTTTCACCCGCGCCGGGCTGGAGCTGGGCGTGACCCATGGCGCGGTCAGCCGCCAGGTGCGGCAACTGGAGGATTACCTGGGCGTCGAGCTGTTCGAGCGCCGGACGCGGCAGATCGTCCTGACGGCGGCGGGCGCGCAGTTCCTGGCCGATACCGCCCCGGCGCTGGCCAGCATCTCGGCCGCCGCGGAAGCCTTCGTCGGGCGCAATGCCCCGAGTGTGGTCCGCATCAACGTGCGTCCCAGTTTCGCCGTGCGCTGGCTGATTCCGCGCCTGCCGGATTTCGTGGCGCGCCATCCGCAGATCAAGCCGGAAGTGGTGACCAGCACCCTGGCGCCCGAGAAGGCGATCGAGAGTTTCGACGTGGCCATCCGGCGCGGACGCCGCGGCTGGCCGCCCTCGATCGAGGCGCGCGCGTTCATGCAGGACGAGGGACTGGTCGTCGCCGCACCGGAATTGCTGCGGGCCCGGCCCGTGGCGCGTCCGGCGGACCTGGCGGGGCATGTCCTGCTTTATTCCCGCTCCCGGCGCGGGGACTGGGAAGCGTGGTTCACCCAGGTCGGCCGTCCGCGCGCCCGCCAGCAGCAGACGCTGCAGTTCGATCATCTGCACTTCGTGATGCAGGCGGCGCTGGACGGACTGGGGCTGGCGCTGGCCCCGGTTTCGCTGCTGGGCCACGATCTGGCCAGGAGCCGGCTGGCGGCACCCCTGCCCGACCTGCGGCTGGCGCTGGACCGCTATTACTACGGCGTGGCGCCTGACGCGGGGGCGCCCGCCCAGTTGTTCGCCGCCTGGTTGCGGGAAGTGGCGCAGGCTGAAACGCGGCAGCAACTGAAGCTGGCGGGGATCGTCGCCGGCTGAGCCGGCCCGTCAGGCTCGCGTGATCTCGCTGTCGATCTTGATGGTGGTGGTCGTCATCAGCTTGTGGATGGGGCAGCGGTCGGCAACGGCGTGCAGCTCCGCCACCTGTTCCTCCGTCAGGTCGCCGTTCAGCACCAGGCGCACGGCCAGCCGGTATTCGCCGCGCCGTTCGTCCTTGTCGTCGCGGACGATTTCCACGTCGACGCCATCCAGGGGGATGTTCTTGCCCTTGGCGTAGATCATCAGCGTCAGCGCCTTGCAGCCTCCCAGGGCCGCGTCGAAATAGTCGTGCGGGGAAGGCCCCTCGCCTTTGGGGGCGGGCATGTCCAGGGGCACGTCGTGCGCGCCCAGCGAGATGGTGTAGCGCATGCCGCCGGGCATGTTCGATTTGACGTGTACGCTCATGATTGCTCCGTTGCCGGGGAGGCGAGTGGGGATGCGGGCACTTCGCGGTAGGCCTGCCAGGCATCGTGGCCGCCCAGCAGCGCCCAGGTATTGGCGTAGCCCGCCGCGCGCAGCTTGGTGGCCAGCATGGCCGCCGAGATTTCATTGGGACAGGCGCAGTACACCACGATGTCGGTGTCGTAGGGGCCGAGCTCCAGGCCGTCGAGCGGCGCATGCACGTCCACCGCGATGGCGCCGGGCAGGGGGTCGTCGGGCTGGGGCCGCACGTCCAGCAGGACTGGCCGGCGGCCCGCGTGCTCCCAGGACACGAGTTCGTCCACCGGCAGGCGAGGCACCGTGCGCAGGTGCTTGACGACCCGCCACCGCTGGATCATCCGGTAGGCGATGTACAGCGCCAGCAGCGTGCCCAGGAACAGGATGCCCATCTGCCCGTACTGGTCGATGGCCAGCAGGATATCGGCCACCACGGGATGGAAGATCGCGCCCAGCAGGACCGCCGAGCCGCCCCAGATCAGCGTGCCGGCCAGTTCGTAGCCGACGAAGGTCCGGTAGGGCGCGCGGGTGAGTCCGGCCATCACCGTGCTCAGGGCGCCGGCGCCGGGCAGGAACTTGGCCACCAGCAGCAGGCGCGGCCCCACCAGGAGGTAGCGGCTCTGGGTCTGGCGTATGCAGGAGTCCTGCGACAGCGAAACGCGACAGATGATGCTGAGCAGCCGCGCGCCGTGGCGCTGTCCGGCCACGTACCAGGCGCTGTCCGCGATCAGGCTGGCCGCGACGGTGCCGGCCAGGATCAGCGGCCACGAGAGCTGGTCCTGCGCGGCCAGCGCGCCGGCCACGACCAGCAGCGGATAGGCGGGTATGGGCAGGCCCGCCTGTTCCAGCAGCACGTTGAAGAAGACCAGCCATGCTCCGTAGAGCACGAGCAGCGTCTGTAGATCGGCCAAGGGAGCCTCCTGGATGGGTATTCTAGGAGAGGATAGGGTCGATCGCGGCCGAAACAAGCCCGCTGGCCGTGGGGGATTTCGTTCCGCGCCGATCCACGTTACCACAGGCTCCGGCGGGTCTCCGTGGCTGCCTGCCGGCTCATTCGGCGGTGATGTTCGCCGCCTTGACCACGTCCGCCCAGCGCTGGGCATCCTTGGCGACGAGCTTGCCGAATTCGGCCGGCGAGGAAGTGGCCGGCACCATGCCCTGCGCCTCGAACGCGGACGCCGTGGCGGGCGATTGCAGCGCCTGCGAGATCTCCTTGTTCATGCGGGCGATGATCTCGGGCGGCGTGCCCTTGGGCGCGAAGACGCCGTACCACATGTCCACGTTGCCGCCCCTGATGTCCGCTTCCTCCAGGGTGGGGACGTCGGGCAGCTGGACCAGGCGTTTCGCGCTGCCGGTGGCGATGGCCTTGAGCTTGCCGCCCTTGATCTGCGGCAGGGCCACGTGCACCGGCAGGAACATCGCGTCTATGCGTCCGCCCAGGATATCGGTGACGGCGCCCGCCGTGCCCTTGTAGGGCACGTGCATCATCTGGGCCCCGGTCTGTTGCAGGAACAGCGCCATGGACAGGTGGTGGGGCGTGCCCACGCCGGGGGTCGCGTAGGTCAGCTTGCCGGGCTCGGCCTTGGCCGCGGCCACCAGTTCGGCCACGGTCGCGGGCTTGCGCGAGGTGGGCGATACCAGCAGCAGCGTGCCCCACGAGGTCAGCGCCACGGGGTCGAAGTCGGCCACCGGGTCGTAGGGCAGCGACTTGTACAGGCTGCGGTTCATGACCAGGGTATTGACCTGCACCATGAAGGTATGGCCGTCGGGCGCGGCGCGGGCGGCGCGTTCGCTGCCGATGTTGCCGCTGGCGCCGGCCACGTTCTCGACCACGATGGGCTGGCCCAGGGTCTTGCCGAGCTGGGTGGAGAGCTGGCGGGCCACGAGGTCGATGCCGGTGGCGGGGGTGTAGGGGACGATGAAGGTGATGGGGCGGTCGGGCCAGGCGTAGGCGCTGGCGCACGAGCAGGCCAGGGCGAGGGCGCCCAGCGCGCGCAGGGGTCTAAGCATCTCGATGTCTCCTTGGTATGGTCTCCTGCCAGTATGCGGAAAGCGATATGCTTTGGAAAATGAATTTTTGTTCTCATCCATATCCGGTGCGATATGGCTGGGATGACCCTTTCGCTCCCGGTTTCCGCCCATGGATTGGACCCACCGCCTGCGGCTGCGCAATCTCCAGATGCTGCTCAGCCTTGCCCAGACCCGCAACATCAGCCATTCGGCCGCCGCGCTCAACACCACGCAGCCCGCATTGTCCAAGTGGCTGCGCGAACTGGAGGACGACATCGGCCTGCTGCTGTTCGAGCGGCACGCGCGCGGGCTGCGGCCCACGTCCCATGGCGAGGCGCTGATCGCCCATGCCCGGCGCATCGAGGCCCAGCTGGACCGTGCCCACAGCGATATGGAGGCCATGCGCGAAGGGGGCAGCGGGCAGGTGCTGATCGGCACCTCGGGCGCGGCGGCGCCGGATACGGTTCCCCTGGCGATGCTGGGGTTGCTGCGGCGCATGCCGCAGGCCCGGATCCGGGTGGTCGAAAGCACGATGGACCAGTTGATGGGGCAATTGGCGCAGGGGGAACTGGACATCGTGGTGGGCCGCTCCGCCCCTGAGCTGCACGATCCCGCCATCCGGTCGGAGGCGCTGTACCTGGAGCCCATCCATTTCGTGGCGCGGCCGTCGCATCCGTTGTTCGAGGGCGGCGAGCCGACGTGGGACGCGGTGATGGGGCATCGATGGATCCTGTGGCCCCGGGGCACGCCGATACGCAATGCGCTGGATGCCGCGCTGGCGGCCGCGGGGCGGGATCTGCCGGTCGATTACGTGGAGTCGAATTCGGCCACGCTGAACATGACCTTGCTGGCCCACAGCGACATGGTGGGGGTGGCGTCGCACCGGGCGGCGATGCGGCTGGTGACGATGAGCGCGGTGCGGATCGTGCCGTTGCGCCTGTCGGGATTCGGGTCGGTGGAAATGTATTGGCGCAATGACGCGTTGCGGCCGGCGGGGGTGGAGACGGCGTTGGAGTGCCTGAGGGAGGTGGTGCGGGGGCAGGGGGAGCCCTGAGTCCTTGAGACGGCGGCGCGTGGGGCGTATCGGCCCCAGGATGCGGTGGATCCGGCTCCGCCGGTCCACCCGCATCGCCCCCTTGAGGGGACGCCCGAAGGGCGTAGGGGGTGGGCTTCCCTTCAGCGCGTAGGGGGGGGATTCTTCTTTTCTTTCTCTTCTTTCACGCGGTAGACGAGGACCGCGACGTGGGCGAGGGACAGGACCTTGGCGGTGACGCTGCCCAGCAAGAGGCGCGAGAGGCCGCTGCGGCCGTGGCTGCCGATGAAGATGAGGTCGCAGCCGGCTTCGGCGGCGGCCTGGACGATGCCGTCGGCGACGTTGAAGTTGGAGACGGACAGGGCGGTGCTCTTGACGCCCGCGGTGTCGGCGCGGCTGGTGACGGCGTCGAGGTACTTGGCGGCCTGTTCGGCCGAGGCTTTTTCGTAGGCGTCGTCGGTGATGGCGTAGGCGGCGGCCATGCCGTCGAAGCCGATGGTGGCGGCGAAGGGCTGCGTGACGTGCAGCGCCACGATTTCCGCGTTGACCGAGCGGGCGAAGCTGACACCGGCGTTGGCGGCCTGGGCGGACAGCGGCGAGCCATCGGTGGGGATCAGGATTTTCTTGAACATGACGTTTTCTCCTTGAAGATCGCGAAGATGACAGCTCGAACGCCGGTGTGGTGGCGCGGGCGTTTTCGTTACCGAGCAGTACACCACATCTTGGGCGGCTATGTCTTGATCGGCGTCAAGCCAGCACCTTGCGCAGGAAGGTCGAGATGTCCCCGAGTTCCGGCGCGCAGACCGAATGGGGCATGGGATAGGCATGCCATTCGACGTCGTAGCCTTCCTGCCGCAGCAGGTCGCGCGAGGCGGTGGCGCGGTCGAGCATGACGATGGGGTCGGCGGTGCCGTGGCCCATGAAGATGGGCGTGCCGGCGTTGGCGGGGCTGTGTTCGGCGGCGAAGGTGGCGGCCAGGGGCAGGTAGCCCGACAGGGCCACCAGCCCTGCCAGTTTCTCGCGGTGGCGCAGGCCCGTGTGCAGGGTCATCGCGCAGCCTTGGGAGAAGCCGGCCAGCACGATGTGTTCAGTGGAAATGCCGCGCTGGTTCTCGCGCGCGATGAGGTTCTCGACGTGGCGCTGCGAGGCGCGGATGCCGGGATCGTCCTCGCGCCGGACGAGGTCGCTGACGATGATGTCGTACCAGGCGCGCATGGCCATGCCGCCGTTGATGGTGACCGGCTGCACGGTGGCGTGCGGGAAGACGAAGCGCACGGGCGGCAGGCCGTGCAGGTCCAGTTCGGGGACGATGGGTTCGAAATCGTGGCCGTCGGCGCCCAGGCCATGCAGCCAGATCACGGCGCGGGTCGGGTTCGGGCCGGTTTCGGTCTCGACGCAGTCGAGCAGGGTGTCAGTCATGGCGTTCTCGATAAGTGGGCGTGCCGGCGGTCAGGGCGCGGGACGGATCGCCGTCTTGGGGCGGAACGCCTTGCACACCGTCTCGTGGGTCTCGACGTACGGGCCTTCGATGAGCTGGATGCAATAGGGCACGGCGGCGAAGATGCCGGGGACCACCAGCTTGCCGTCGGCTTCGCGCAGTCCTTCGAGGGTCTCGCGTATGGCCTTGGGCTGTCCGGGCAGGTTGATGATGAGCGCGGCGCCGTCCGCCGCCGACGCGCCGCGTTCGCGGATGACGGCGACCTGGCGCGAGAGGATGGCGGTGGGGACGAAGCGCAGCGAGATCTGGCGCATTTGTTCGCCGAAGCCGGGCATCTCCTTGGAGGCCACCGCCAGCGTGGCCTCGGGCGTGACGTCGCGCCGCGCCGGGCCGGTGCCGCCGGTGGTCAGGATCAGGTCGCAGCCGAGTTCGTCGCACAATTCGGCCAGGGTGGCGGAGATGGCCGGCGCGTCATCGGCGATCAGCCGCTCGACGTAGCGGACCGGTGTGCGCAGGGCGCCGTCGAGCCAGGCCTTGAGCGAGGGGATGCCCTCGTCGGCGTAGACCCCGCTGGAGGCGCGGTCGCTGATGGACACCAGGCCGCATAGCAGTTCGTCGGGATGGTTGCGCACGAGGCGCTTGGCGGAAGTCGTCATGGCGGCGGGGGGATCAGTGTTCATCTTCGTCGTCGTCGGTCGGGGACGGCGACCCGGCATCGGGCGCGGCCTGCAGCCGCTTGATTTCCTGGAACAGCGCGCGATAGTGCTTGCGCTGCGGTTCGCGCCCGGGCAGCAGGGCGGCGTTGGCGGCCTGTTCCTTGCGGGCGCCGCGTATCAGCGCCCGCAGGGGCTGGGCCTGGGCATGGGGGTAGCGGTCCATGAAGCCCGTGAAGTGTTCGTCGCTGGCCAGCAGCCGGTCGCGCCACAGTTCGAGCTGGTGGAAGGCGGCGATCTGCTCCATGGATTCGCCGTCCCATTCGGCCAGCATGGCCTGGATGGGGTCGACGTGCGCTTCGCGCATCAGCTTGCCGACATACTGCAATTGCCGGCGCCTGCCTTCGTGGGAGGTGATGCGCTGCGCCTCGCGTATCGCGTCGTACAGGCGTTCGGCCAGGGGCAGCTGCCGCAGCTTGGTGTCGGGCAGCCCGACCAGGCGTTCCCCCAAGTCCTGCAGGGCGGTCATCTGCCGCTTGAGCTGCGACTTGCTGGGGGACTGGTATTCGCTGTCCGGATCGGCTGCTTGCGCCGGGACCAGTGGCGATGGACTACGTTTGGAGCGAGACATGGAAAATGGCGTGCTTCGACGGTAAGAAGGCTGACACCAGCTATCATAAAGCCTTGCCTTCCTGCCCGGGCGGCCTTGCCGGCATGTCCGGGCCGCCTCCTTCCCGAAGAAACTCCATGGCCACTTCCCCGTCCCGCAAGAAAACGACCGCCGCGCCCACCCGTCCCGCGCTCGACACCGACCCCGCCGCGTTCCGCCAGTTGATCGAGCGGGTGCTGGACGAGTCCAGGCGCGTCGGCGCCACCGATGCCGCCGCCGAGGTGTCCGAAAGCCAGGGGCTGGCCGTGTCGGTGCGCCGGGGGTCGCTGGAGACGGTCGAACAGACGCGCGACCGGTCGCTGGACATCACCGTGTACGTGGGACAGCGCCGGGGCTCGGCCTCGACCTCGGATTTCTCGGACCAGGCGGTGCGCGACACCGTCCAGGCCGCCTACCACATCGCCAGCCATACCGCCGAGGATCCGGCCGCGGGCCTGCCCGACGCCGATCTGCTGGCGACCGAGTTCCCCGACCTGGATCTCTATCACCCGTGGAACCTGCCGGCCGAGGCGGCGGCCGAACTGGCGCTGCAGGCAGAGCGCGCGGCCCTGTCCACCGACAAGCGCATCACCAATTCCGACGGCGCATCGGTATCCTCTTACGAAGGCCACTTCGTGATGGGGAATACCCGCGGCTTCCTGAACGGCTATCCGTATTCGCGGCATTCGCTGTCGGTATCGCCCATCGCGGGACGGGGCGGCAACATGCAGCGCGACGACTGGTACACCAGCGATCGCGATTGGGCCCGGCTGGCCGATCCCGCCGGCGTCGGCCGCTACGCGGCCGAACGCGCGCTGTCGCGGCTGTCCGCGCGCCGCATCCCGACCGGCAGGTATCCGGTGCTGTTCGAGGCGCCCCTGGCCTGCGGCCTGCTGGGCTCGCTCACGCAGGCCCTGAGCGGCGGCGCGCTGTACCGCAAGTCGAGCTTCCTGGTCGACAGCCTGGGCCGGCCGGTCTTTCCCGGGCACATCGACGTGTTCGAGGATCCCGCCATCAAGGGCGCCCAGGGCAGCGCCGCGTTCGACGACGAAGGCGTGCGCACGCAGGCGCGCAAGGTCGTCGACGCCGGCGTGGTCCAGGGCTACTTCCTGTCCAGCTATACGGCCCGCAAGCTAGGCATGCCCACGACCGGCAATGCCGGCGGCTCGCACAATCTGGTGCTGGCCTCGCGCAAGACGCGCCGCGGCGACGATTTTCGTGCCATGCTGCGCAAGCTGGGCACGGGCCTGCTGGTGACCGAGCTGATCGGGCAGGGCATCAATTACGTGACCGGCGATTATTCCCGCGGCGCGTTCGGCTACTGGGTCGAGAACGGCGAGATCCGGCATGCGGTGCAGGAGATCACGATCGCCGGCAACCTGAAGGACATGTTTGGCGGCATCGTCGCGGTGGGGGCGGATACGCTCACGCGCGGCACCAAGACGACCGGGTCCATCCTGTTGCCGGAAATGTCGATCGCCGGACGCTGAGCGCCACGTCGTCGCCGCGCGGACGTCCGGCGCTTCGAGCGCCAGCCATGGAGAGTCTATGAACGCCAAGCCTTCGCATCGCATCGTCATCGCCGGCGGCGGCGCGGGTGGTCTCGAACTGGCCGTGCGCCTGGGGCGGCGCCACGGGCCCGAGCACGTCACGCTGATCGACGCCGTGCCTTTCCATATCTGGAAACCCTCGCTGCACGAGGTCGCGGCGGGCACGGTGGACATCCACCGCGACGGGCTTTCCTACGCCATGCTGGCGCACGACAACGGTTTCCGCTTTGTGCTGGGAGAGATCCAGGACGTCGACCGCACGGCGCGCGCCGTGCGGGTGGCGGCCTTGCGCGACACCGACGGTACCGTGATCCTGCCCGACCGGGACGTTCCGTACGACACGCTGGTGCTGGCCGTGGGCAGCCTGGGCAATTTCTTCAACACGCCGGGCACCGATCAGTATGCGATTTCGCTGGACACCACGGATGCGGCCGAGCGGTTCCGGCTCGCGCTGCTCAAGGCCATGGCGCGCGCGTCGGCCGGCGTCGAGGAGGCCGCCCCGGGCATCGTCAACGTGGTGATCGTGGGCGGCGGCGCCACCGGCGTGGAGCTGGCCGCCGAACTGCACGAGGCGAGCGGCACGATCTCCGCCTACGGGCTGCCGGGCATGACGAAGCAGAACCTGCGCATCACGCTGATCGAGGGCGGGCCGCGCATACTCGGACCATTGCCCGAGCGCGTCGCCAAGGCGGCCGAGGAACTGCTGGAGGAGCGGGGCGTGAGGGTGGTGGTCGACTGCCGCGTTTCCGAAGTGACGCCGCGCACCGTGGTGGCCCAGGACAAGGTGTTCGACGCCGACCTGTGCGTCTGGGCGGCGGGCATCAAGGCGCCGTCGCTGCTGTCCCGGCTGGGGCTGCCGCTGAACCCGATGCAGCAGGTCCTGGTGGATGACACGCTGCGCACCGGGGATCCCGACATCTATGCCCTGGGCGATTGCGCCGCGGCGCCCTGGCGCGAAGCCGGCAAGACGGTGCCGGCGCGCGCCCAGGCGGCCCACCAGCAGGCCTCGTATCTGTTGCCGCTGTTGTCGGCGCGCATACGGGGGGCGTCGGCTTTCGCGGCGCCGTTCCGCTTCCGCGATTTCGGCTCGCTGGTGTCCATCGGCCATGCCGAGGGCGTGGGCAGCCTGATGGGCAATCTTTCCGGCCGCAAGCTGCTGGTGGAAGGCTGGATCGCCCGCATGATGTACGCGGGCACGCACTGGTCGCACTATGCCGCGGTACTGGGCTGGTGGGGTGCCAGCGTGCGTTCGCTGAGCCGCTTCCTGAGCCGCCGTTCGCAGCCCCGCGTCAAGCTGCACTAGTTCCCGCTACCCGTCCGCCAGTCCAGGGTTTATCCCTGCCCCGGGTTCCATTGACAGCCAAAATTTGCATGATAAAGTCATGCAAATAGTCATGACCCGCACGGCGGCTGGAACGACATGAAACTCAGAATCGATGCCCATCCCGACCCCATGATGGGGCTGGTTCCCCTGTTCACCGCCATCGACGCCGGCCTGTTCGCCAAGCGCGGCATCGAACCCGTTTTCGTCCAGCGGTCGGCGGTGCAGGCCATCGAAGACATGCGCGCCGACCGCATGGACCTGACCTTCTCCGGCCCCACGCTCACCATCATGGCGCGCGAGCGCTTCGGCCTGCCGTCCCGCTTCGTTTCGGCCGCCGCGCTGCGCGGCACCTATGCCGGCCGCAGCGCCGATTTCATGAATCTCATCGCCCGCCACGGCGTGGCCATCGAGCGGCCTTCGGACTTCGAGGGCAAGCGCCTGGGGGCCTTCGCGCTGGACGGCGGCATCACGCATTCGGCCCCGCTGTATCTGTTCAACCAGCATGGCGTCGACGTCTCCCGGGTGCAGTGGGTACCGATGCCTTTCCACAGGATGCCCGACGCCTTGGCCGCGGGCGAGATCGATGTGGCCATCTGCGTCGAGCCGCTGGTCACCCTGATGCTGCGGCGCGGCCTGGGCCGCGCCGTGGACGAGGTGCTGGGCGAAGGCTCGCTGGCGATGTCCAGCACGGGCAATCCGTCGCTGGTGTCGAACTGGTGGACCACGCAGGCGGCCTACGCGCGCGCCCCGGAACTGTTTACCGCCGCCGCCGATGCGCTGGCCGAGGCCGTGGGCGTCGTGTATGCCGATCCGTCGGCCGCGCTCGACGCGATGGCCCGGCATACCGGCCAGGATTCCGCGCTGTTGCGCGAGATCGGCTTCAACACCACGCTCTTCCACCCCTTCGGCATGGACGATCCCGAGGTCAAGGCCATGTACCGGGGCTGGGTGGCCGTGCTGCGCGGCGCCGGCCTGCTCGACCACGACATCGACGTGGAGCAGTTCTTCTGATTTTCGGGGCCGCCGCGCGCGGATGGGTGTTTGTCACTGTCGGGAGATCGTCATGAAGCAGTCCAATTCCAGGGTTCGCCGCGCGCTCTTGTTCTGCACGGCACTGGCCTGCGCGCAGCCGGGACTCGCCGGCGCCCAGCCGGCCGGCGCCGCGCCGGAGAAGGCAGTCATGTTCATCGGCTGGCGGGCCGAGGCCGAGTGGGGTGGTTTCTTCCAGGCCGTGGCCAAGGATATCTACCGCAAGCACGGGCTGGATGTCGAGATCCGCCTGGGCAATCCGCAAAGCAATCCCACGCCCATGCTGCTGGCCGGGCGCGTGGATTTCACGGCGGGCAGCAGCGGCACCTCGCTCAACGCGGCGCGCGAAGGCGCGCCCCTGATGTCGGTGGCGGCGATCTTCCAGAAGGATCCGCGGGTGCTGATTGCCCACCCCGGCCAGGGCGTGGAGAAGATCGAGCAGATCAAGGACCGCACGGTGCTGGTGGGCGCGCTGGGCATGGCGACCTTCTGGCCCTACCTGCGCGGGCGCTTCGGCTTCACCGACGACCAGGTCAAGCCCTATACGTTTTCGCTGGCGCCGTTCCTGGCCGACAAGAAGGTGGTACAGCAGGGGCTCATCACCAACGAGCCGCTGGCGCTGAAGAAGGCCGGCGTCGCGAACCCGGTGTCCTTCCTGCTGGCGGACTACGGCTGGGATCCCTACATGACCACCATCGTCACCACGCGCGACAACGTCGAGAAGCGTCCGCAGTTCGTGCAGAAGTTCGTCGACGCCTCCATCGAGGGCTGGTACAGCTACCTGTACGATGATCCGTCGGCCGGCAACGCGCTGATCAAGCGCAACAACCCGGAGATGACGGACGAGCAGATCGCCTTTGCGATCCAGGCCATGAAGGAACGGGGCCTGATCGATTCCGGCGACGCGAAGCGCCTGGGCATCGGGGCGATGACCGATGCGCGCTGGGAGCATTTCTACAAGTCCATGGTGGATGTGGGCGTGCTGCCCACCGGCGTGGACGTGCGCAAGGCCTATACGCTGAAGTTCGTCAACAAGAAGGTCGGCATGCGATGATGGAAACGGCCATGGATACCGACCGGGTGCTGGAACTGCGGAACATTTCCAAGCGCTTCGGCAATGGCACGCTGGCGGTCGAGAACCTCGGCCTGTCCCTGGCGCGGGGAAGCTTCGTCAGCCTGCTCGGACCGTCGGGGTGCGGCAAGAGCACGGTGCTGCGCATGATTGCCGGGCTATCCGAACCGACGTCGGGCGAGGTCGCCCGGCAGGGGGCCAGGGGGGCGGTCGGTTTCGTCTTCCAGGAGCCCACGCTGATGCCTTGGGAGACCGCGCTGTCCAACACCATGCTGCCGCTGGACCTGGCCGGGGTGCCGCGCGAGGAGGGCCGGCGGCGCGCGGCCGAGGCGCTGGATAAGGTCGGGCTGAAGGGGTTCGAGCATGCTTTGCCGCGGGAGCTGTCCGGCGGCATGAAAATGCGCGTGTCCATTGCCCGGGCCATCGTGACCCGGCCGCAGATCCTGCTGCTGGACGAGCCGTTCGCGGCGCTGGACGAGATCACGCGGTTCAAGCTCAACAACGACCTGCTGCGGTTGTGGCAGGACCAGCGCTTCACCGCCGTGTTCGTCACGCACTCGGTGTTCGAGTCGGTGTACCTGTCCCAACGCGTGATCGTCATGGCCGCGCGTCCGGGCCGACTCCATGCCGATCTTGCCATCTCCGCCGACGCGGAGCGCGGCGAGTCGTTCCGCACCTCGGCCGAATACGCGCACCTGTGCAGGCAGGCCTCGGAAGCCCTCGAACAGGCGATGCACGCATGAATCCCACGCTTCGTACCGCGCGCATCGTCCTGCCCGTCGTCATGGGCGTCCTCTGCCTGGTGCTGTGGGAGGCGGTCGTGCGCGGCCTGCGCATCTCGCCGCACATCCTGCCGGGCCCGGCCGACATCGGCCGGGCGCTGGTCGAGGATTGGCCGCTGCTGTCGGCGGCGCTGTGGGTCACGCTGAAGATCACCGCGTCGGCCTTCGTCAGCGCCGTGCTGGTGGGCGGCGCGATCGCCATCCTGTTCAGCCTGTCCAAGTGGATAGAGCTCACCTTCTTTCCCTACGCGGTCATCATGCAGGTCACGCCGGTGGTCGCCATCGCGCCGCTCCTGATCATCTGGGTGGACAACGTGCAGGTGGCGCTGCTGATCTGCGCGTGGCTGGTGGCCTTCTTTCCCATCCTGTCGAACACCATCGTCGGCCTGAACAGCGCGGACCACAACCTGCGCGACCTGTTCCGGCTCTATGGCGCCACGCCGGGCCAGACGCTGCGGCGGCTGCGCATTCCATCGGCCATGCCGTATTTCCTGGCGGGCGTGCGCATCTCGGGCGGCCTGTCGCTGATCGGCGCGGTGGTCGCGGAATTCGTCGCCGGCGCGGGCGGTCAGGGGTCGGGGCTGGCCTATCGCATCCTCGAGGCTGGCTACCAGTTGAAGACGCCGCGCATGTTCGCGGCCCTGTTGATGATTTCCTGCGCCGGGGTGGTGATCTTCCTCGCGACCTCGTGGGTGTCGCAGCGCATCCTGCGCCGCTGGCACGAAAGCGCCATGGAGCGCGAATCGTGAAATCGCTGGCGGCGCGGCTCGAACTGGCGGGGGGGGCCTACGTCCTGCGCGGCGCGAGGGTGCCCGCGGCGGTGCTGCCCGCCGCGCTGGCCGGCCTGGCCGACGCGCAGGGCCTGGCGGGTGTGGACCTGGCGGTCGAAGGGGGCCGCCTGGGCGCGGTCGCCCCCGCCGGAACGCTTCATGCCGGCGCCGCGCTGGACCTGGCCGGCAGGCAGGTCTGGCCCGCCTTCCACGACCTGCATACCCACCTGGACAAGACGCATACGCTGGCGCGCGCGCCCAATGCCGACGGCACGCTGCTGGGGGCGGTCAAGGCCGTCATGGCCGACCACGCGCGCTGGCGTCCGGGAGAACTGGAGGCGCGCGCCGATTTCGCCTTGCGCTGCGCCTGGGCGCACGGCACGGCCGGCCTGCGCACGCACCTGGACGCGGCGGGGCCGCAGGCGCGCATGGCCTGGGAGGCCATGCTGGCGCTAAGGGAGGGATGGGCGTCGCGGGTGCGGGTACAGATGGTGGCCATGGCTCCCATGGAAACCTACCTGGACGACGGCGCCGAGGATTTCGTGCGCCGCGTGGCCGAGACCGGCGGCGTGCTGGGCGGGGTGACGCGCGTGCCCGGCCTGCCGCCGCCCGCCGCGCGGCAGCGCCTGGCGCAGGCCCTGGGCGCGCTGTTCGATTGGGCCGTGCGCTACGGCCTGGACGTGGACCTGCACGTGGACGAATCCTGCGAGCCCGAGGCGGACTCCCTGCTGGAGGTCGCGCGGCATACCCAGGCGCGCGGCCTGGGCGGGCGGGTCGTCTGCGGCCATTGCTGCAGCCTGTCCGTCCAGACGGACGAGACCCGCGAGCGTATGCTGGATGCTTGCCGCGCGGCCGGGCTCGCCATCGTCGGCCTGCCGCTGGTCAACCTCTTTCTTCAGGACCGGGCGCCGGACCGCACGCCCCGGCTGCGTGGGCTGCCTCCTTTGCAGGAAATCGCGGCCCGCGGCATTCCGGTGGCGTTATCGAGCGACAATTGCGCAGATGCGTTCCACGCCTACGGAGACTACGACATGCTGGAGGTATTCCGCGAAGCCGTGCGCAACGGCCACCTGGATCGACACATCGGCGGCTGGCCCGCCAGCGTGACGGCGACGCCGGCGGCCTTGATGCGCCAGGCCGGCTCGGGGCGGATCGAGGAGGGCGGGGCGGCGGATTTCGTGATCTTCGATGCCCGCGGCATTCCCGAACTGCTGGCCCGGCCCCAGTCAGATCGCCTGGTCGTCCGGGCAGGCCGGCCGCTGGCCGTATCGCCGCCGCCCTTCGACGAGCTCGACGCGGCGCTGGCGCGCGCCGGGGAGGCGTAGGCCATGGCGCGATCCTCGTCGGCGAGCCCGCCGCGTCGCCCGGGGCAGTCCCAGGCTTTTCCGGAAGGGAGGCTGCTGGCGCCGCGGGTCAGCACCCTGAGCAAGGCGCTCACCCGCAGCGCCGTCCAGTTCGCCAAGGCGCAGTACGGCCTGTCCCAGGTGGAGTGGCAGGTGGTTGCGCTGCTGGGCGTCTTCCAGCCGGTGTCCATACGCGAACTGGCCTACCATGCGATGCTCGATGCCGCGCAGATCAGCCGCGCCGTGTCCTCGCTGGTCGCCCGGGGCGATGTCAACCGCGCCCGCAGCGCGCGCGACAGCCGCGAGGTGGAGCTGTCGCTGACGCCGCAGGGGCTGGCCATGCAGGCCGAACTGACCGAGGCCGCCCAGGCCCGCAACCGGCATGTGCTGGACGGGCATTCCGCGGCCGATGTGGCCAGGTTCTTCAGCATGCTGGACAGCTTCATCGCCCGCGCCAGGCAATTGAGCGACCAGGAATGAGCCTTCGGGCGGGTGGCCGGCCAGCCGGCCGGTCCCTACAATAGCCCCCACTTCATTTCCCGGACGGAGTTCCAGCATGGATGCATGCGACGCAATGGCCGGCCGCCCCGGCGGGCGCAATCTGATCACCGATGTCGCCGGCCTGCGGGTGGGGCAGTCGCACGATGCGCGGGCCTGCACCGGCGTCACCGTGATCCTGCCGGACGAGCGGGCCATGGCGGCGGTGGACATCCGCGGCGGCGGACCGGGCACGCGCGAGACGGACACCCTGGGTGCGTCCAACCTCGTGCGTTCGGTCGATGCCATCGTGCTGTCCGGTGGTTCGGTCTACGGCCTGGCCAGCGGCGACGGCGTGGCCGCGTGGCTGGGGGCGCAGGGGCGGGGCTTCACACTGCTGCACCAGCCCGGCGTCCCGCCTTCGCCCATCGTGCCGACCGCGGTGCTGTACGACCTCGCCAACGGCGGCGACAAGCAATGGGGCGAGACCCCGCCCTATCGCGACCTGGCCATGCGGGCCGCCCGGCAGGTCCGGCCCGGCTTCGATCTGGGCACGCAGGGTGCGGGCTTCGGCGCCTCGGCGGGGGCGCTCAAGGGAGGACTGGGATCGGCGTCCTACGTCACGCACGACGGCATGACCGTGGGCGCCATCGTGGCCTGCAACAGCTTCGGCTCGGTCGTGGCGCCGCAGGGCAGGCGCTTCTGGGCCGGCGCCTTCGAGATCGGCGAAGAGTTCGGCGGCCTGGGGCCGGCCGATACGCGGGCCGAGGGCGAGAACTGGGAGTACGCGAAACTGGATCCCCGCCCGCGCGCCAATACCACCATCGCCTGCATCGCCACCGACGTCGCGCTGTCTCCCGACGAACTGCAACGCGTGGCCACCATGGCGCAGGACGGATTGGCCCGCGCCATCCGCCCGATCCACGCGCCGTTCGACGGCGACACTGTGTTCGCGATCTCGACCGCGCGGCGCGAGGCGCCGGTGATGGACGGTCCGGTGGACCCGCGGCCCTTCATTGTCTGCCGGCTGGGCGCGCTGGCCGCCGACGTGCTGGCCCGCGCGATCGCGCGGGGTGTGTACAGCGCCGTCACGCCTGAGGGCATGACGACGCCCGCGTGGTCCAGCCTGTGAGGCGTCCGGGATCCGGTCCGGGTCCCGGCGCGGGACCTACCGGGTCCAGTGTCCCGACTTCCCGCCTTTCTTCTCCATCAGCCGCACGTCGGTCATGACCATGCCGCGATCGGCGGCCTTGCACATGTCGTAGATCGTCAGCAGCGCGACGTTGACGGCGGTCAGCGCCTCCATCTCGACGCCGGTGCCGCCCACGGTCTCGGCGCGTACGGTGCAATGCACGGCGCCGGCCCCGTCGTCCAGGGTGAAGTCGCAGGCCACGTGCGTCAGCGGGATGGGGTGGCACAGCGGGATCAGGTCCGAGGTTTTCTTCGCCGCCATGATGGCGGCGATGCGCGCGATGCCCAGCACGTCGCCTTTCTTGGCGCTGCCGTCGCGGATCAGGGCCAGCGTGGCCGGCTGCATGCGTATCGTGCCGGCGGCGACGGCCACGCGCGCGGTGGCCGGCTTGGCGCCCACGTCCACCATGTGGGCCTGGCCGGCCGCGTCGAAGTGGGTCAGGGGGGATGGCGCCATCATGCGTCTCCGGTGGCGATGGGCGAGTCCGGACGGCTGCTCCATTCGCTCCACGAGCCGGGATACAGCACGGCCCCGGTCAGGCCCGCCACTTCCATGGCAAGCAGGTTGTGGCAGGCGGTGACGCCGGAGCCGCATTGGCTGATGACCCGGTCCGCGGGCGTGCCGCCCAGCACCGCTTCGAACTCGGCCCGCAACTGCGCGGCGGGCTTGAAGTGTCCGTCGGGCTGGAGGTTGTCGCGCAGGAAGCGGTTGGCGGCGCCGGGGATGTGGCCGCCCACGGCATCCAGGGTCTCGTTCTGGCCGCGGAAACGGTCGGGCGCGCGCGCATCCACGACCAGGCGCGGGGCCGGCGCGTCCAGGTTGGCCAGGACGTCTTCGTAGGTCGTGGTCGCGACCCGCGGCGGCCGCAGGGTGAACGTGCCCGGAGCGGGCGCGGCGGGCTGGCCGGCCTCCAGCGGGTAGCCGGCGTCGCGCCAGGCGGCCAGGCCGCCGTCCAGGACCGCGACGGCGCCGTGGCCGGCCCAGCGCAGCAGCCACCAGAGACGGGCTGCCATGGCGCCGCCAGCGGTGTCATAGCACACGACCTGGGTGGCATCGGAGACGCCCAGGCGGGCCATCAGGGCCGCGAAATCCTCGCGCCGGGGCAGGGGATGGCGGCCGTTGCCGCCGGTCTTGGGGCCGCTCAGGTCGCGGTCCAGGTGGACATGGAAGGCACCGGGGATATGTCCGGCCGCGTGGGCGCGTTCGCCCGCGCCGATATCCGACAGGTCGAAGCTGCAATCGAAAACGACGGCCGGCGAGGGAGATTGCAGCAGCGCGTGCAGCGCCTGTGCGGAAATCAGGGTGCTGAAGCTCATGACAGGTCCTGTAAGCGTTGCCATGCGGCCGGTTGGGGCGTGGCCGGTATTGGTAAATTTTTCACGTTTCGACAAGGGGGCGGGAACCCGTCGCCCAAGCTGGCTATCATACCGGTATGCCGAATTCCGAACGTTTCCCGCCGCTGCGCCGCAAGGCCGCCGCGCTGCTGCTGCCGGCCCTGCTGGCGGCGGCCGCGCCGGCGCTGGCGCCAGCCCAGCCGGTCGGGCTGCCCGACCTGGGCGATTCGGCGTCGCAGGAGCTCTCGCCCAGGCTGGAGCAGAGGCTGGGCGATGCCATCATGATGGAGTCGCTGCGCGATCCGGCGTATATCGACGACCCCGATCTCACCCAATACCTGACCGGCATCGCGGGGCAACTGTCGGCCCAGGCCCCGGCCGGCACGCCCAGTATCAACGTGTTCGCGGTGCGCGATCCAAGCATCAACGCGTTCGCGATGCCGGGCGGATACATAGGCGTGCATACCGGGCTGGTGGTGGCCGCGCAGTCAGAGTCCGAACTGGCCGGCGTGCTGGCGCACGAAATCGGCCACGTGGTGCAGCGGCACATCGCCCGCGGCCTGGTGCAGCAGAAGCGGGACAGCCTGATCATGGTGGCGGCGCTGCTGGCGGCGCTGGTGGCCGCGCGCGGCAATTCGCAGGCGCCCGAGGCGGCGATGGCCTTCGGCCAGGCCGCCGCCATCAATTCGCAGTTGGGATTTTCGCGCGAGGCCGAACGCGAGGCGGATCGGACCGGGTTCCAGATGCTCGAGACGGCGGGCTACAACGTCAACGGCATGGCCGCGTTCTTCGGCCGCCTGATGCAGGCATCGGGGCTGAACGAAAGCACCAGCCAGGCCTTCACGCGCACCCACCCGCTGTCCATCGAGCGTATGTCCGACATGCAGAACCGGGCGCGTGGCGTGGTCATCCATGATCGCTCGAATTCGCCGGACTTCTATTTCGTGCGTGCCAAGATGCGGATGGTGCAGGCCAGCAGCGGCCAGGATGCCCGGGAAGCCATCCGCTATTTCGAGAGCCGGACCGCCGATCTCCAGGGCATCGAGCGTTCCGCGGCCTACTACGGCGCGGCCCTGGGCTATATGCGCCAGCGCGAGTATGGCAAGGCCAACGATGCCTACCTGGCCGCCACGTCGGGCGCGCGTACCCATTTCATGCTCGAGCGGCTGGCCGTCGATCTGGCGCTGGCCCGCAACGACACGCAGCAGGCCATCGCCCTGGCGCGCGGCGCCGTCGCGCGCTGGCCCGAGCAGCGCGGCCCGGCCATGGCGATGGCGGAAGCGCTGCAACGCGCCGGCCGCAACCAGGAAGCGGTCGAGTTCCTGAAAGAACAGATGCTGAAGTGGAGCGACGAACCCCGCTTCTACCAGATGGCCGCGGTCAGCTACTCGCGGCTGGGCAGCGCCGTGAACGAACGCCGCAACATGGCCGATTACTACGCGATGACCGGTGCCCTGCCGGCCGCGGTCGAGCAGTTGCAGCAGGCGCGCGCGGCGTCCAAGGACTTCTACGAGCAGTCGCAGATCGACGCCAAGGTGCGCGAATACCAGCGCAGGCTGAAGGAAGAGCGCGACCTGCTCAAGCGTTTCCAGAGCTGACGGGCTCGGGCCTGTCGACGAAGCCCAGGGCCTTGCCCGCCGGGCCGCGTAGCGGCGCCAGCGGCGCGGGAGCGAGGGAGACCGGGGGGTAGATCACCGGGATGGCCGGGGTCGCGTCCGGTGCCTGACCCGGATCGGCCAGCCAGCCGGGCGCCGCGTCGAGCAAGGGTTGCCCCGATGTCAGTTTCATGCGCTCCAGCACGTCGGGCAGATGGCGATCCTCCACCATGGCGGGGCCGTGTTCGGTCGCGGCGTAGAGCCTGCCCGCGGCGTCCAGCGCCCAGCGGTCCACGCGGGAAACGGCGTGGCCGGCGTGGGTCGCCAGGGCGCCGGCCGCATCCGCCTGGCGCAGGATCAGCGGTGCCGCGTCCAGCCTCACGAACACGCGCTGCGGGCCGTTCTGGAAGAACCAGCGGCCCTGGCCGTCGTGTCCGTAGTTGCGCGCGATGAAGGCCAGGATTCCGGGATTGGAGATCGAAACGCCCGGCCCGCCCGCCAGGGCGTCGCCGGCGGGATGCAGGCGCCAGCGGCCCCGGGCGTCCAGCGACAACCAGCCATGGGCGTCCGGCACGTCGGGCCAGCGCGCCATGGCGGCAAGGACATCGCTATCCATGCCCCGCCAGCCACGACTGCGGCGTGATCTGCCGGGGATCCGTGCGCAGTTCCAGCAGCGCCGGGCGGCCGGCCGCGCGGGCGCGCTCGAACGCGGCGGGGAAGGCATCGGCGCTTTCCACCCGCTCGGCATGGGCGCCGAACGACAGGGCCAGCGCGACGAAGTCGGGGTTGCGCAGGTCGGTGGCGCTGACCCGGCCGGGGAAACGCTTTTCCTGGTGCATGCGGATGGTGCCGTACATGCCGTTGTTGACGACGATGACGACCACGGGGGAATCGAATTGCAGCGCGGTGGCCAGTTCCTGGGGATACATCAGGAAGCAGCCGTCGCCCGCCACGCAGACCACGGTGCGGTCGGGGTGGCGCAGCTTGGCGGCTATCGCCGCGGGCAGGCCGTAGCCCATGGCGCCGCAGGTGGGGGCGATTTCCGTGCGCGGCTGGCGGTAGCGGTAGAACCGGTGCAGCCACACCGCGTAGTTGCCGGCGCCGTTGGCAATGATGGCGTCGTCGGGCAGGGTGCGGTCCAGATGGGCGATGACCTGGCCCAGGTCGATGCCGCGGGCCTCGGCATGCGGCGCCGGCACGACCTGGTAGCGCGCGTGCAGCTCGCCGGCCCGCCGGGTCCAGTCGTCCCAGGCGCGCGAGGCCGGGGCTTCCAGGCCGCGCAGCAGCGCGGCGGCGGGCGCGGCCGCCGACTGGATGGCCAGGTCGGGTTGGTAGACGCGGCCCAGCTCGGCCGCGTCGGCGTGCAGATGGATCAGTTTCTGGGCGGGGCGGGGCGGCGTCAGCAGCGTGTAGCCGCCGGTGGCGATTTCGCCCAGCCGCGTGCCCACGGCCAGGATGAGGTCGGCATCGCGCACCAGCGCGGCCAGGTCCGGATTCATGCCCAGGCTCAGGTGGCCGGCGTACTGGGGCAGGCGGTTGTCGAAGATGTCCTGGCGGCGGAAGGCGCAGGCCACGGGCAGGTTCCAGGCCTGGACGAAGGCGGAGAAATCCGAGGCGGCGCGTTCGCTCCAGTTCGATCCGCCCAGGAGGACCAGCGGACGGCGGGCCTGGGCCAGCATGTCGCGCAGGCGCGGGGCCGCATCGTGATCGGGGCCGCTGGAGGCCGTGGGGGCGACCGCGGCCGGCGCGGACGGGCAGGCGGCGCTCAGCACGTCCTCGGGCAGGGCCACCACCACCGGGCCGGGCCGGCCCGAGGTGGCGCACGCGAAGGCTCGCGCCACGAGTTCGGGAATGCGGCCGGCATCGTCGACGCTGACGACCCATTTGGCGATGCCGCCGAACATGGATTGGTAGTCGATTTCCTGGAAGGCCTCGCGGCCCAGCTCGCGCGTGGGCACCTGGCCGACGAACAGGATGAGCGGCGTCGAGTCCTGCTGGGCGATGTGCACCCCTATGCTGGCGTGGGTGGCGCCCGGGCCGCGCGTGACGAAGCAGATGCCCGGCCGCCCGGTCAGCTTGCCGTCGGCTTCGGCCATGTTGGCGGCGGCGCCTTCGTGCTTGGCGACGACGACGTCGATGTCGGCGTGGGCGTGCAGGGCGTCCAGCACGTCCAGGTAGCTTTCGCCGGGGACGCAGAAGACGCGGTCGACGCCGTTGGCGGTCAGCGCGTCGACCAGGAGGCGGCCGCCGGTAGTGGCGGTGGCAGCGTTGGAAACCGAGGGAGTCGAGGCCATGGAAGGATCCGTGTCGTTTTCTCCATTGTCGAAGAAAACGCCAGGGATGTCAGCGGGGGCTTGCCCCGATGCCGGGTGCGGCTAGCGCCCGGTACGGAAGAAATCGGCCAGCCTGCGCGGCAGCCAGTTCAGGTTGCTCGGGAAGTTTCCCGTGGGAAAGCCCGCGTGGCCGCCCTGTGCCGGCTGGTGCAGGACCACGTGGTCGGAGGCCTGCTGGGGCGTGGGCAGGTAGCGGCCCGGAAGAAAGGGGTCGTTGCGGGCGTTCAGCACCAGCGTCGGGATGGCGATGTCCGTCAGCAGGGGTTTGCTGGAGGCGCGCGTCCAGTAGTCGTCGACGTTCCGGAAGCCGTGCGCGGGCGCGGTATAGGCGTCGTCGAATTCGTACAGGTCGCGCGCGTTGGCCACCCGCAGCACGTCTATGGTGCCGGGAAACTGCTGCGCCTTCTGCAGCGCCTTGGACTTCAGCGTGCGCAGGAACATATGGGTGTAGATCCGGCGGTTGATCAGCCCGGTACCCAGGGTGCGCCCGCCGGCCATGAGGTCGACCGGCGCCGAGACGCCCGCCGCCGCCGCGAGCCAGCCGGCGGTGCCGCCGGCCTCGCCCAGGTGTTTCAGCAGCGCGTTGCCGCCCAGCGAAATGCCGGCGGCGTGCCAGCGGAGCTGCGGCAGGCGCAGCCGCACGGCGTCCAGCATGAAGCCGACGTCGGCGGAGTCGCCCGAGTGGTAGGCGCGGGGAAGGCGGTTCGGTTCGCCGGAGCAGCCGCGGAAGTGCGGCACGACGACGGTCCAGCCGCGCGCCCGGAAATACTGCGAGATGGCCTGCGCATAGTGGCTGGCGCTGCTGCCTTCCAGGCCATGGAACAGGACGAGCCCGTTGCGCGACGCGGCGGTGCCGGCGGCCGTCCCGGCCAGCCGTGCGAACGACTCGGGGCCGATCGCCGTACCGGGGGCGAGGCCGGGCGCCGTCCAGTCGAAATCGAGGAAATCGCCGTCGGACGTGTCCACCCGTTCGCGCTGGAACGAGGTGTGATGGTGCGACGAGAGTTGCGACGCGAAGATGGTCTGGCTATGTCCTTCGGGCAACCATGCGGGAGTGGGGCAGGGGGTCGTGTCCAGGTAGGCGGGCATGCGGGATCGGGCTGGGCGACTCAATGCAAGAGGTCGGGAACGTCCTGAAGCTCGGTCGGACCGAGGTCGGCAGGGGCCTGCGACGAGTGGTGCAGGACCAGCCGCCAGCCTGTGGGACCTTTGTGGAAGACATTGGTTGCATAGCAGTTGACGATCTGCTTGCCCTGGGAGGTGTCGACCATGAGCTGTTCGACCACGGTGTGGACCGAACTCATCATGCTTTGCACGGCGTGGACCCGCGTGGGCCGGATCGGCACCGGGGAACTGGCGAGGATTTCGCGCCACGATTCCATCACGGCATCGTGCCCGATCAGCCGGGGGCCGCCCGGATGGATGCAGACGATGTCCTCGTCGTCGGCCCAGACCGCCATCAACTGGGCGAGGTCGCCCTGCTCCAGGGCGTCGTAGAAGGCCTGCCCGGCTTCTTCGGAGGTGGCGTACAGCGGAGCGCCGCGGGATTTGAGCGCCATTTATGCGAACACGATGGTCTTGTGGCCGTTCAACAGGATGCGATGCTCGACATGCCAGCGGACGGCGCGCGCCAGCACCAGGCATTCGACGTCGCGCCCGACCTGGGTCAGGGTTTCCGGCGACATGCTGTGGTCCACGCGGGCGATATCCTGCTCGATGATGGGGCCTTCGTCGAGATCGGGCGTGACATAGTGGGCGGTGGCGCCGATCAGCTTCACGCCGCGGTCATGCGCCTGGTAGTAGGGGCGCGCGCCCTTGAAGCTGGGCAGGAAGCTGTGATGGATGTTGATGGCCCGGCCGGCCAGCGCCCGGCACATCTCGGGCGACAGGATCTGCATGTAGCGAGCCAGCACGACCAGGTCGACGTTCTCGCGCTCGGCGATCTGCAATACCTGGCGCTCCTGCTGTTCCTTGCCGCCCTGCGCCACCGGCAGGTGGTAGAAGGGCACGCCGTACGAGGCGGACAGCAGCGCGAAGTCGGGGTGGTTGGAGACCACCGCGGGAATGTCGATGGGCAACTGTCCGCTCTTGGCGCGGAACAGCAGGTCGTTCAGGCAGTGGCCGTGCTTGCTGACCATCAGCAGCACGCGCGCGCGCCGGTGCGGGTCGCGGATCTGCCATTGCATGGAGAAACGCTCGCCCACGGCGGCGAATTCCTTGCGCACGGTGTCGGCGTCCAGGCCGTCCGGCGCCGAGAAGTGCACGCGCAGGAAGAACAGCCGGGTGTCCTCGTCCCCGAACTGCTGCGAGTCCTGGATGTTGCAGCCGCGCTCGAACAGGAATCCCGACACGTGGTACACGATGCCGGTCGTATCGGGGCAGGCGAGCGTCAGGATGTAATCGTTGTGCTGCACGGGGAGGTCCTGTGAATAAAAAAGCAAACCCCGGCGGGCCGGGGCAGCGTCATCGGTGTCCCCCTCCGGGGACACCGCGGATCCGGCCAGGCCGGTCCGCCCGTGCCGCCCCTCGACGGGGCGCGCAAGGGATCAATGGTGATGTACCTTGGCGCCCGCCTTCAGCCGGTATTCCGCGCCGCAGTACGGGCACTTGGCTTCGCCCGTGGTTCCGATGTCCAGGAACACCTTGGGGTGCATGTTCCACAGCGGAGTATGCGGCCCCGGGCACGAAAGCGGAAGCGTGTTGGCATCGACTTCGATGATGGCGTTGGCGGCTTCGGTGGTCATGGCCGTTTCTCCCGATCAGACGTGCGTGAGCCAGTGGCCGTACTTGGCGTTGCGGCCCGCGACCAGGTCGAAGAAAGCCTGTTGCAGGCGCGCCGTGACCGGGCCGCACTGGCCGGCGCCGATCTTGCGGCGATCCAGTTCGCGGATGGGCGTGACTTCCGCCGCCGTGCCCGTGAAGAAGGCTTCGTCGGCGATGTAGATGTCGTCGCGGGTCAGGCGCTTGGTGACGACCTTGATGCCCAGGTCGGCGGCCAGGCTGTGGATGGTCGAGCGCGTGATGCCGGTCAGGGCCGAGGCGATCTCGGGCTCGACCAGGACGCCGTCCTTGACGATGAAGATGTTCTCGCCCGAGCCTTCGGCCACGAAGCCTTCGGTGTCGAGCAGCAGCGCCTCGTCGTAGCCGTCCTCGGTGGCTTCCAGGTTCGCCAGGATGGAGTTGGCGTAGGTGGAGGCCAGCTTGGCGCGGGGCATGGTCACGTTGACGTGGTGGCGGGCGAAGGACGAGGTCTTGACCCGGATGCCCTTCTGCAGCGCCTCGGCGCCCAGGTAGGCGCCCCATTCCCAGGCGGCGACGGCGACGTGGACCTTGGCGCCCTTGGGCGAGACGCCCATCTTTTCCGAACCGTAGAACGCGATCGGACGCAGGTAGCAGGATTCCAGCTTGTTGACGCGGACCACTTCCTTCTGCGCTTCCATCAGGGTTTCCCGGCTGTACGGAATCTGCATCTGGTAGATGTGGGCCGAGTTGACCAGGCGGTCGGTATGTTCCTTGAGCCGGAAGATCGAGGTTCCGATGTCGGTCTTGTACGCGCGCACACCCTCGAATACCGCCAACCCGTAGTGCAGGGAGTGTGTGAGCACATGGGTGTTGGCTTCACGCCAGGGCACGAGCTTGCCGTCGTACCAGATGAAGCCGTCGCGGTCTGACATCGACATGATGAAGATCTCCGAAATGAACCTGATATTGTACCAATCTGCGACGGGATCCAACGAAGAAGCGGGCGCGCAGAAAGACACGCCCGCCGCCGCCCGGGGATCCAGGGAGATTCGGGTAATCACTTACAATAGCTGCAAGCCATAACTTTACTCCTTCCCGGCCGGCTGCCGCCGGGAGCCAGCCGCCGTCCCGTCCCATCCCCCATGTCCGCCACGCGTCCGTCCGCCGCAGCGCCCCCCCTGTCCCCGCAGGAACGCCGGGCGGCCATCGTCGCGGGCCTGAGGGCGCTGGCGCCCACCACGATCGCCATCGGCGTCTGGGGCATGGTCAGCGGCGTGGCCATGGTCAAGATCGGCCTGAGCCAGTCCCTGGCGCTGGCGATGACCTTCCTGGTGTACGCGGGCTCGGCCCAGCTGGCCGCCTTGCCGCTGATCGTGGCGGGGGCGCCGGTGTGGCTGGTGTTCGCCGCGGGCTGCGTGGTGAACCTGAGGTTCGTGATCTTCGCGGCGGCCTTGCATCCCTATTTCCGCCGCTTCTCCCGCTGGCGCCGCCTGGGGCTGGGCTTCCTGACGAGCGACATCGGCTTCGTGCTGTTCATGCCCCGCTACGGCGACGCGGCGGTCAAGGGCACGCCCGAGCAGACCTGGTTCTTCCTGGGCTCGGCCCTGGGCAATTGGCTGACCTGGCAGGTGTGTTCGGTGGCCGGCATCCTGCTGGGCGCCGTGGTGCCGCAGTCCTGGTCGCTGGAATTCGCCGCGGTGCTGGCGCTGATCGCCATCGTGGTGCCCATGGTGGCGACCTGGCCGGTGGCCGCGGCGGTGGGGGCGGCGGCCCTGGTCGGGTGGGCCGGCCAACCGCTGCCCTTGCGGCTGGGGCTGGTCCTGGCGGTCGTGGCGGGCGTCTGGGCCGGCGTGGCCACGGAGCGGGCGCTGGAGCGCCGCAAGGAGGCGGGGGCATGAGTCCGTCCACCCTGCCGCCGGTATCCGATTCCCTGTACGTCTGGCTGGTGATCGTCGCGCTGGCGCTGTGCACCGTGCTCACGCGCGCCGGCTTCCTGCTGCTGGGCGACAACGTGCCCCTGCCCGAGGGCGTCAGGCGGGCGCTGCGCTACGCGCCCGCCGCGGCGCTGGCGGCCGTGATCGTGCCGGACCTGCTGCCCTGGGCGCAGGGCGGCATGCCGGTGTTCGACTGGCGGGCCCTGGCCGCGGTGATCGCGGTGGCGGTCATGGTGACCACCCGCAACACGATCGCGATGATCGTGGCGGGCATGGCCACGCTCTGGCTGCTGAGGTGGCTGGCGGGCTGACGGCCCGCATCCCTCATTCGGCCTGGATGTTGCGCTGGACCACCACGGCGCGCAGCCGCCGGATGTCGTTCTCGACGCGCGCCTGGAATTCGTCGGGCGTGGAAGCCTTGGGCGAACCGCCCCAATCGACCAGTTGCTGGTGCACGGCGGGCATGTCCAGGACCGCCCGCAATTCGCGGTTCAGGCGCGCGACCACGTCGGCGGGCGTGCCGGCCGGCGCGGCGATGCCCAGCCACGATTCGAACACGACGGCGGGCAGCGTGTCGGCCACGCTCGGCACGCCGGGCAGCGCCTGCACGCCCTTGGGCGCGGTGGTCGCCAGCAGGCGTACGCGCTGGGACTTGAACAGCGGCGCGGTATTGGTCATGGTGTCGATCATGACGTCCACGCGTCCGGCCAGCAGCTCGGTCATCGGGCCGGCCCCGCCCTTGAACGGCACGTGCAGCGCGCTGCCGCCGCTTTCGGCCATGATCCATTCGCCCACGAGGTGCATGGCGGTGCCGACGCCGACCGAGGTGTAGGTGTAGCGGTCCTTTTCGGTCTTGATGCGGTGGACGAAGTCGTCGAAGGACTTGATCGGCGACGACGGCGCCACCGCCAGCGTCAGCGGATACGTCGTGATCGTGGAGACCCAGGCAAAGCCCTTGACCGGCTCGAAGGGCAGGTCCTTGCGCATGGCGGCGTTGGTGCCGTGGCCGCTGGTCATCAGCACCAGCGTGTAGCCGTCGGGCTCGCTCTTGGCGACCTGGGCCGAGGCGATGTTGCCGCCGTCGCCGGCGCGGTTCTCGACGATGACGGGCTGGCCGACCCGCTCGGACAGTGCCTTGCCGACCAGCCGGGCGACGACGTCGCTGCCGCCTCCGGCCGCGAAGCCGACCAGCAGCTTGATCGGCCGGTTCGGATAGGTGTTCTGCGCGTGCGCGGGGCCGGCCAGTGCCGCGGCCAGGATGCCCGCCGCGGCAAGAGCGTGGCGGCGGCCGGTGATGGTGTTGTTCATGGTGGGTCTCCTCTTCGTCCCTGTTTTCGTGCGGCCCCGTCGGGGCACGCGTGGCGCCGCTCAGTCCGCCGTCTGCAGGCGGGCGGAAATCTCGCGGCTTTTCTGTTGCAGCACGACCCCCAGGGCAGCGCCGTTGAGGAACTCGCCCCGCTGCTTCGAGCAGACCAGGGAGATCGTTCCTATGACTTCATCCTCGACGATCACGGGCACGCCATAGCCGATGACGTCGGGATCGAGCCCGGCGTGGCTGATGGCGTATCCCGCCTTGCGTATGGCCTTCAGGTTGGCCCAGGTGGCGTTCCATGTCTGTTCGTCGGCGCCGGCGTGGGTCTGCTCGAACAGCTTGCGCACGCGCGCCCGCGGCCAGAACGCCAGCACCGACAGCGAAGGCGCGCCGCGGAACCACGGCAGGCTCTTGCCCCGCATGTAGGTCAGTTCCAGCGGCTCGATACCGGGTTCGTGCGCGACGTTCAGCAGGTGCTCGCCGTAGACGTTGGAAAGCAGCACATGGCAGCCGGTCTCCTGCGCCAGTCCGCGCAGGATGGGCTGGCTGGCGCGGGTGAGCGGGTCGGTTTCGCGGATCAGCGATTCGAGTTCGACCACCCGCGCGCCCACCACGTAGACGCCGCGCGGCAGCCGTATCAGCAGGCCGGCCGCGCACAGTTCCTTGACGTAGCGGTAGGTGGACGAGGGCGTGAAGCCGAAATGGCTGGCCAGGTCGTCCACCGTCCAGGCGTACCGGTCGTGGGTGTAGGCGTCGAGCAGCGTGAGCATGCGGCCCAGGCTGGAAGCGCTTTCCGTCATGCCGGCGCTTGCTCCACGCCCATGCGCCGGGCCATGTCGGCCCGCCATTCCTGGCGGCTGCGGAAGCCGGGCAGGGCGCGCGCGTGCCGCTCGGCCCAGGCCATGAGCTCGGCCGGCGGCAGCTCGATGGGCATGGGGACGCGCATGGGCTGCGAGACGTACCAGGGCGTGTCGATGTACAGCTCCAGCCGGTTGCCCTCGGGGTCGCGGCAGTACAGCGACAGCGCGTTGCCGTGCGTGACGGGCGCGAGGTCCGCGACGCCCGCCTCGACAAGGCGGCGGTGATAGCGCTGCAAGGTTTCCAGGGAATCGGCGGTGAGCGACAACTGGTTGATGACGTTGAAACGGACATCGGCGGGGCGGCCCGACACCAGCACGATCTGGTGATGGACGTCCGGGTCGCGGCTGGTGAACACCAGTTCGATCGGGCCATGGGGGCCGTCGAGCAGTCCGCGGTCCGTGATCGTGAAATCCAGGACCTGGGAATAGAAATCGGCCATCCGCTGGATATCGGTGACGAAGATGCCGACGTGGCTGAAGGAAAGACCGGGTCTTTGGGTCATTATGAAAATAAAGCCTGATATGTGGCGATAAACCGCCATAGGAAAATTAAGTTTTTTGCATATTACGCAAAAAACTCAAAATTAAGACCTATGTGAAACCCTAGGTGGGAATATCGCGGACAGGCGTGCGCGAGCCGTGCCCGGGCAGCGGGCAGACCGCGGGGGAGGGGAAGGCGGGGGCGGCAAGCCCCCGGGGGAGTTCAGGAACGGGGGCCCAGCACCCGCTCCCAGAGTTCGATCACGGCGGCGCGCTCCGCCGTCAGCGCGTCCTGCGGCACGCGCGCCTTTTCCACGTCCTGCAGGCGCAGCGCGTGCTGCTCCCGCCGCAGCGTGCGATAGGCATCGCCCACCCGCCGCGCCAGGTCGGCGGGGATCAGGCCCGCCTCGGCGGCCAGGCGCAGCAGCGCGATGTTGCCCAGGTTCTGCACCAGGATCTCGTGTTCGCGGGCGTGCAGCAGGACCAGGTACTGGGTGACGAACTCGACGTCCACCATCCCGCCCGGATCGTGCTTGAGGTCGAAGTCCGGCGTGCGGTTGGGATGGCCTTCGCCGATCTTGCGGCGCATGGCGATGACTTCGTCGGCCAGTTGGCGGGCGTCGCGCGGCATCAGCAGCACCTCGCGCCGGATCCGTTCGAACTGCCGGCCCACCTCGGGGTCGCCGGCGGCGAAGCGGGCGCGCGTGATGGCCTGGTGCTCCCAGGGCCAGGCGTGTTCCTTCTGGTAGCGCTCGAAGGCCTCGGTCGAGATGACCATCAGCCCGGCCTGGCCGTCGGGGCGCAGGCGCAGATCCACTTCGTACAGGCGTCCCGAGGCGGTCATCGAACCGAGCCACGACAGGATGCGCTGGCCGAAGCGGGCGTAGATCTCGCCGGCGTCCTCGCGCGGGTCGTCGAACAGGAACACCAGGTCGAGATCCGAGGCGTAGCCGAGTTCCTTGCCGCCGTGCTTGCCGTAGGCGATGACCGCGAAACGGGCCGGCGTGCGGCCCTCGTCCCTGGATACGCTGTACCAGACGCGCTTGAGCGTTTCCTCGAGCATGATGTCGGCGACCATGGACAGGTAGTCGCCCAGCCGCTCGACCGTCAACTGGCCTTCGAGGTCCTGCGCCAGCAGATGGAAACCCCATTGGCGCTGCGTGTCGCGCATCAGGTTCATCTGCCGCTCGACGTCGGGCGCGCCGCTGCCGTCGATCACGCAGGCATCCAGTTCATCGCTGAGCTTGCGGGCCATGGCGGGCAGGTCGGGCTCCACCATGAGCGTGCGCCAGTCCAGCAATTCGTCCAGCAGCAGCGGGTGCCGGGTCAGGTAGCCCGCGGCCCAGTCGCTGGCCGCGAAAACGCGGGCCACGCGGGCCAGGGTGTCGGGATACTCGGCCAGCAGGGCCATGTAGGCGCTGCGCTGCGCGATGTGTTCGATCAACCCGAACATGCGGAGCAGCGCGGCGGCGGGCGCCTTGGTGCCGGCGCAGGCATCCACCGCCGCCGGCAGCAGGGCCGCCAGGCGCCGCCGGCTGTTGTCGGGCAGGCTGCGTATCCGGGGGCTGTCGAGCAGCGCGGCGGCGCGTGGCAGCAGGTTGTCGGCCTCGGCGGGAAGGGTCGCGCGTATGCGTTCGACCAACTGGTCCTCGGGATCGCCCGCGCCGCGTCCGCCGGGGGACGGGTCGCCGTCGTTCTGGCCGAACACGCCCCGGAAGGTGGTCTCGACGAACTCGCGGTGCGCGGTCAGCGTGCGCTCGAAGGCGGCGGGGTCGTCGAAGCCCAGCGCGCGGGCCAGTTCGGCGCGCCGTTCGTCGTCCTCGGGCAGTAGATGGGTCTGCTGGTCCTCGCGGTATTGCAGGGCGTGTTCGACCCGTCGCAGGAAGCGGTAGGCGCTTTCCAGGCGCCCGGCGTCGTCCGGCTGGACCAGGCCGGCCTCGCGTTCGGCGTGCAGCGCGGCCAGCAGGCCTCGCTCCTGCAGCGTCGGCGTGCGGCCGCCGCGTATCAGTTGCGAGAGCTGGACCACGAACTCGATCTCGCGGATGCCGCCTTCGCCCAGTTTGACGTTGTCGGCCTGGGTGGCCTGTTCGCCCCTGCCGTTGTACGAACGGCGGTTCCAGTCCTCGCGTATGCGCTCGCGCAGCGCGCGCAGCGCCGCCAGGGCGTCGAAGTCGAAATACTTGCGGTAGACGAAGGGACGCCGCAGCGCCTCCAGTTGCGCCGCCTGGGCGGCGGGGTCGCTGCCCTCGAAGGCCTGGGCCTCGATGCGGCGCGCCTTCAGCCAGGCATAGCGTTCCCATTCCCGGCCCTGCGAGATCAGGTAGTTCTCGAAGGCGTCCAGGCTCCAGGCCAGCGGTCCGGCGTCGCCATCGGGCCGCAGCCGCAGGTCGGTGCGGAAGACGTGGCCGTCGGCGTCGATCTCGGAGATGACCGGCATCATGCGCCGCGTCAGTCTGCCGTAGAACTCGTGGTGGGAAATGGGCCGGCGCCCGTCGGTCTCGCCCTCGTCGCCGTACAGCATGACCAGGTCGATGTCGGACGAGACGTTCAGTTCCTCGCCGCCCAGCTTGCCCATGCCCACGATCAGCATTTCCTGGGGCAGGCCGGAGCCGTTCTCGCGCGGGATCCCGTGCACCTCCGCCAGTTCGGCCGCGACGCTGCGATAGGCCTGCTCGATCGCCAGGTCCGCCAGCCGGGTCATCGCGCCCACGACTTCCTCGAGCGGCGCCAGGCCCGCCAGATCGCGCGCCATGACGGCGCAGAACACGCGTTCGCGCAGCCTGCGCAGCACCGCGCGGCAGTCGGCGACCGGCAGCGGGCCGGCCGCGGCCGCGCCGCGGGCCGTGCGCAATTCGTCGAACCAGGCGGCCAGGGCCTGGGCGTCGACCGGGCGGGAGACCGCGTCGGCCAGCCATCGCCCGTAGTCGGGCTGGGCGTCTATGCGTCGGCGCAGGTGGCCCGACCAGGAAAGCGCAGGAGTGAGCAGCGAAGTGTCTGACATGGCGAAAGTTGTGGCAGGACGTTACAGAATTGTGCGCCACGAAGAAGTTTTGCGCATAAGCCAGCATAAGACATGCGGGCCGGTATAAGCTTCCATTTCCCTATTCATCCATCCACAGGCCACAGCGGCCGCTTCGACGGAACGACGGCGTTTCGCCGTTTCTTCGTGCATATCGACCTAGCCTATCTCTATCGCCTTGTCGTGCGGCCCCTGGTCTGGGTGATCCTGGCCGTCTATTTCCTGTTCGTGGTTGCCCTGGTGGTCGTGCGGTACGCCGTGCTTCCCGCCATCGACGACTACCGGCCGGGCATCGAGCGCATGGTCGGCAGGGCGATGGGCGCGTCCGTCACCATAGGGAAGATCGATGCCGAATGGCTGGGCCTGCATCCCAGCTTCGAGCTGTCCGGCGTCCAGGTATCGGATCCGTCCGGCCAGCCCGGCCTGAGCCTGCCCCGCGTGTCGGCCATCCTGTCGTGGCGCAGCCTGCTGGTGCTGGAGCCGCGCCTGCTGCGGCTGCAGCTCGACGCTCCCGAAGTCGAGGCACGGCGCGACGCCCAGGGGCGCTACTGGATCGCGGGCTGGGAAGTCGATCCCCAGGCCCGGGGCGGATCGCGGGAGGGGCTGGATTGGCTGCTGGCCCAGCGCGAAGTGGTCGTGCGCGGCGGCCGCCTGCGGTGGAACGACGCGTTGCGCGAAGCGCCGCCGCTCGAGATCGCCAACGTGGCCTTCGTGATGCGCAATGCCGGTCGCCACCATCGCGCCGCGCTCCGGGCCGAACCGCCCGCGGCCCTGGGGTCCGCGCTGGACGTGCGCGCCGATTTGACGCATGGCTGGTTCACGCTGGATGCCGCCGATCCGCAACAATGGCGCGGATCGTTGTACGTGGCGCTGGACGGCGTCGATCTGGCGGGATGGCGGCCCTGGCTGGACCTGCCGGGCGAGCCGAGGCAGGGCATGGGCGCCGTGCGGGCCTGGGTGGACTACGACCGCGGACGCGTCCGCGCCGGTACGGCGCAACTGGCCCTGCGCGACCTGAGCGTGCAGTTCGGGCCGGACCTGCCGCCGCTGGACATCGCCAGCCTGGCGGGCCGGGCCGATCTTGCCCCGGCGGCGCATGGTGGCTACAAGCTGGACCTGGCCGGGCTGGACGTATCGACCCGCGACGGGTTGGCGCTGCATCTCCAACGGCTGGCCGCTGCCTGGACGCCCGGGCGCCAGGGCATGCCGCCGGCCACGCAGGTCGAGGCGGATGGCTTCGACCTGACCACGGGCCTGCGCCTGGCCGACAGCCTGCCCTTGCCCGGGACGCTGCGCAAGGAACTGGCCGACCTGCGGCCCGCGGGCCGGATCGAGGAGCTGCGGCTGGGTTGGCAGGGGCCGCCCACGCAGCCATCGGCGATATCGGGCCGCGCGAGGTTCTCGGGCCTGTCGATCGCCGCGGCGCCGGAGCCGGCCGTGAACGACGGCCATCATCCGCAGCGGCCGGGCTTCACCAATCTGCAGGGCAGCATCGAGATGGACGGCCAGGGCGGGCGCATCGACGTCGCCGCGCGCGACGCCGTGCTCCGCTTTCCGGGCGTGTTCGCCGAGCCCGACCTGCCCATGGATGTCTTCAATGCCCGGGCCGCGGCGCGCAAGGGCGCCGATGGCGCCTGGACGGTCGACGTCGAGCATCTGGATTTCAGCCGCCGCGGCGTGGAAGGCCGCTTCAGCGGCAACTGGAGCAGCCATGGCCGCGGTCCCGCCGGAACGCTGGATCTGCGGGGCACGCTGGTGCGCGCCGACGTGCGCGAGGTCTACCGCTATATCCCCATCGTGGTCGGCGCGGATGTCCGCACCTGGCTCCAGCACGCGCTGGTCTCGGGACAGGCCGAGAACGTGGACGTGCGCGTGCGCGGCGACCTGGACACCTTTCCCTATGGCGCGGACAAGTCCGGAGAGTTCCGGGTGGCGGGCAAGGTCGGCGGCGTGACCCTGGACTACCTGCCCGAGCCCCTGGCCCAGGGCGACGCCTGGCCCAGGCTGGAAGCGCTCGTGGGGGATCTGGTGTTCGACCGGGTGTCGATGGGGGTGGATGTCCGTTCCGGCCGCGTGCGGGTCGACCGCTCGACCACCGTGGACATGGGGCGCACGCGCGCCGCCATCGCCAACCTCGAGCACGGCCCGTTGCTGGAGATCGACGGCGAGACGCGGGGAGCGGCCCCGGCGTTCCTGGCCTTCGTCAAGCGTTCGCCCGTGGGGCGCATGATAGACGGCGCGCTCGATGAAGCCTCCGCGAGCGGCAATTTCGTGGTGCCCCTGTCCTTGCGCATTCCGCTCGACCATCATGACGCGGATCCTGGCCATGGCGAGGTGCAGGTCAAGGGGGAGGTCCGGCTGTCGGGCAACGACTTCGCGCTGGCTTCCACGGTGCCGCCTTTTTCGCAATTGACCGGGACGGTGGCGTTCGACCAGCATGGCATCGCCTTGCGCAACGTGGCGGGCACCGCCCTGGGCGGCCCGGTGAAATTGTCCGGCGGCCCGCAGCCGGACGGCGGCGACCTGCTGCGGGCCGAGGGCACCGCATCGGCGGCCGCCTTGGGTTTCTGGTGGCAGGCTCCGGGCATGGCGCGGCTGTCCGGCCGTACTGCCTACAAGACCACAGTCCGGATCCTGCCGGGCAAGATGCCCACGGTGCTGGTGGAGTCCGACCTGGTGGGGCTGGCGGCCGACCTGCCCGCGCCGCTGGGCAAGACCGCGCAGGAGGCGCGCCCGTCGCGGCTGGAGTGGAGCGGTACCGCCGCCACGGCGGACCAGCCCGGAATGGACTGGTTCGCCGGCAGCCTGGGGCCCGCCGTCAACCTGCACGTCGAGCGCGACCATGCCGCCGGCGGCGCCGTGGCCGCCCTGCGCGCCGCCATCGGTATCAATCGTGCCGCCACGATCAGCGGTCCCGGGCTGAGTGTGAGCGCCTCCCTGCCCGAAGTGGATGTGGACGGCCTGCGCAAGGTGGCGGCGGAGTTCGAGCCGCCCCCGGGCACGGCGCCGGGGTCCGGCCAGGGCGGCGGCCTGAGCGTTCCGCTCAACCGCCTCAGCCTGTCGACTCCGGTACTGCGCGTGCATGGCCGCCAACTGGACAAGGTCTCGCTGTACGTCGTGCGGCAGGAGAGCGGCGGCAACGCCAACTGGCGGGCCGACGTGGAGTCGACCCAGCTGGCCGGCCGGCTGTCGTGGGCGGAAACCCGCGGCGGCGCGGGACCCAACCGCCTGAACGCACGGCTGTCGCGGCTGGTGATCGCCGGCGAGGACGCGGACCGCGCCGGCGCGCTGGACGAGGCCGCCGTGGAGGACCAGGACGTGCCGGAAATCGACCTCGTGGCCGAACACTTCGAACTGTTCGGCAAGGCGCTGGGGCGGCTGGAGGTGCTGGCCCAGAGTTCGGACCGGGGCCGCGAATGGCGGCTGCGCCGGTTGAATGTGAAGAATCCCGATGCCGAGCTGGACGGCTCGGGTGTCTGGAAGCTGGAGGCCGGCGCCCAGGCGGGAGGCCGGCGCACCATGTCGCTGGATGCCGTGCTCAAGCTCGCCGACACCGGCAAGTTCCTGGAGCGCATGGGCGTGCATGGCACCATGGCGGGCGGGTCGGGCAGCATGTCGGCCCAGGTGTCGTGGCGAGGGCTGCCGTACACGCTGGACCTGGCTACCCTGTCCGGCAAGGTCGAGCTGTCCCTGGACAAGGGGCAGTTCCTCAAGGCCGAGCCGGGCATCGCCAAGCTGTTGGGCGTGCTGTCGCTGCAATCGCTGCCGCGCCGCGTGACGCTGGATTTCCGCGACATCTTCAGCGAAGGCTTCGCCTACGACACGATACGGGCGCATGCGTCCATCGCCAACGGCGTGGCCCATACGGAGGACTTCAAGATGAACGGCGTGAATGCCACCGTCGTCATCGCGGGCGACGCCGACCTGGCGCGCGAGACCCAGCGGCTGCAGGTGGTCGTGGTGCCCAAGCTCGATGCCGGCGCCGCCTCGCTGCTGTACGGGCTGGCGGTCAATCCGGCCGTGGGGCTGAGCGTTTTCCTGGCGCAGTTGCTGCTCAAGGACCCGTTGTCCAAGGTCCTGGCCTATCAGTACGAAGTCACGGGCACCTGGGCCGATCCGCAGGTGGCCAAGGTCGGAAGCACCAAGGTCGACGCGGCGGGCAAGGAGCCGGCGCCGCCCGTGGCCGACCCGGCGGCGCCTCATCCGTGATTCTGCGCGACAATAGCCGGATGCCCGTGCAACACCTCGCCAGGAATTCCCGCCCATGACCGTTTCCGACGCCTCCGCCCCCGTGCGCGTGGCGGCCATCCAGATGGTTTCGACACCGGATGTGGACCGCAACCTCGCCGACGCCGAAGCCCTGATCGCCGAAGCCGCCGGCCGGGGCGCCAACCTGGTCGCGCTGCCCGAGTATTTCTGTTTCATGGGGCATGGCGACCGCGAGAAAGTAGCCATCCGCGAACGCGAGGGGCACGGTCCGGTCCAGGAGTTCCTGGCCACCCAGGCGCGCCGGCACGGCATCCACCTGGCGGGGGGGACCCTGCCGCTGGAATGCCCGGATCCCGGCCGGGTCTACAACACGGCCTTCGTCTACGGACCCGACGGCCGGGCGCTGGCGCGCTACGACAAGATCCACCTGTTCAATTTCAGCCGCGGCGCCGAGTCCTACGACGAGGCGCAGAGCATCCGGCCGGGCGTCTCGCCCGTGGGTTTCGACGCCCCCTGGGGTCGGGTCGGGCTGTCCACCTGCTACGACCTGCGGTTTCCCGAGCTCTACCGGGCGCTGGGGCCGGTGGACTTGATTTTGGTGCCGGCCGCCTTCACCTACACCACAGGCCAGGCGCATTGGGAGATCCTGCTGCGCGCCCGCGCGATCGAGAACCAGTGCTACGTGCTGGCGCCGGCGCAGGGCGGTACGCACCCCAACGGACGCCGGACCTGGGGCCACGCGATGCTGGTCGATCCCTGGGGCGCGGTGCAGTCCGTGCTGCCCGAAGGCCCGGGCGTGGTCGACGGCCTGCTGGACCCGGCCCGTATCGCCGACGTGCGCGCCGCGCTGCCCGCGCTGCGCCATCGTGTACTGTAGACCTCGTGGCCTTCGCCGCGTTTCGCAACGATTTCCTGATCACCCATCCATGCAACTCGTAGAACCGAACATCCAGTCCCTGGCCACCGCCAAATCCCTGCTTCTGGACCCCTGGGGCCTGGACGAGGGGGACCTCGCTCGCGCGCTGGGCGAGATCTTCGCCCACAAGGTCGACTATGCCGACCTGTATTTCCAGTACACCCGCAGCGAGGGTTGGAGCCTGGAGGAGGGCATCGTCAAGACCGGCAGCTTCTCCATTGAACAGGGCGTGGGCGTGCGCGCGCTCAGCGGCGAGAAGACCGCCTTCGCCTATTCGGATTCGCTGTCCCAGGATGCCCTGTTGTCGTCGGCCCGCGCGGTGCGCACCATCGCGCGGCAGGGCGCTGGCCGGGTCAAGGTCGCCAGCCGCTATCGTCCCACCGAGGGGCGCTCGCTCTATCTTCCGCAGGACCCGCTCATCTCGTTGCCGGCCCCGGACAAGGTCGCGCTGCTGGAGCGCGTGGAGCGGATGGCGCGGGCCAAGGATACGCGGGTGGTCCAGGTCATGGCGGGCCTGGGCGCCGAGTACGACGTCATCCTGGTGGCGGGCAGCGACGGCCGGCTGGCCGCCGACGTACGGCCGCTGGTGCGGCTGTCCCTGACCGTGATCGTCGAGCAGGACGGGCGGCGCGAAGTCGGGCACGGCGGTGGCGGTGGCCGCACCGGTTTCGACTATTTCAGCGACGAACTGCTGCGGCAATACGTGGACCACGCCGTGCACGAGGCGCTGGTCAACCTCGAGGCGCGCCCGGCGCCGGCGGGCGAGATGACCGTGGTGCTGGGCTCGGGCTGGCCGGGCATCCTGCTGCACGAGGCCGTGGGCCACGGGCTGGAGGGCGATTTCAATCGCAAGGGGTCGAGCGTGTTCTCCGGCCGCGTCGGCGAGCGCGTGGCGTCGAAGGGCGTGACCGTGGTCGACGACGGCACCATTCCGGGCCGCCGGGGCTCGCTGAACATCGACGACGAGGGCAATGTCTCGCAGCGCAACGTGCTGATCGAGGACGGCATCCTGCGCGGCTACATGCAGGACTCGCTGAACGCGCGGCTGATGAAGACCCCGGTGACCGGCAATGGCCGCCGCGAATCGTTCGCCCATCTTCCCATGCCGCGCATGACCAACACCTACATGCTGGCCGGCGACAAGGATCCCGAGGAAATCGTGCGCTCGGTCAAGCGGGGCCTCTATGCCGTCAACTTCGGCGGCGGCCAGGTGGATATCACCAACGGCAAGTTCGTCTTCTCGACTTCCGAGGCCTACATGATCGAGGACGGCCGGATCACCTATCCGGTCAAGGGCGCGACGTTGATCGGCAACGGTCCGGACGCGATGACCCGGGTCGGCATGATCGGCAACGACATGAAGCTCGATTCCGGCGTGGGTACGTGCGGCAAGGACGGGCAGAGCGTGCCAGTGGGCGTCGGCCAGCCCACGCTGCGGATGGAAGGGCTGACGGTGGGCGGCACCGCCTGAGCGGCCGCGCCCGTGGAAAGCCCGGCGCCGGCCGAGCTTTCCACTGGGAGAAAAGTCGGGAAATGTCGATGGACAGTACCGCGCGCGGGTTCGTATATTTTTCACGAACCGCACGCGGCGAGGTATCGCCGGTGCGCCCGTCACCCGATTTTCCCGTCCCGCCGCCATGTTCCTCGATCCCGAAACCTCGTCCGGTTTCAAGCGCAGCTTGTTCAACGCCATCGTCGCGCCGCGACCGATAGGCTGGATCAGCTCGCTCAGCGCCACGGGCGTGGCCAACCTCGCCCCGTTCTCGCATTTCAACCTCGTCTCCACGGCGCCGCCGGTGCTGATCTTCTCGTGCAACGCGGCGGGCGACCGCCCCGAGAAAGACACCCTGGCCAACGTCCGCGCCACCAAGGAATTCGTCGCCAACCTGGTCACCTGGGACCTGCGCGACGCGATGAACCAGACCTCGCTGAACGTGCCGCCCGGCACGGATGAATTCGCGCTGGCGGGGCTGGAAAAGCTCCCCAGCGTGAAGGTGCGCCCGCCGCGCGTGGGCGCCTCGCCGGCCCATCTCGAATGCACGTTGCTGCGCATCGTCGAGATCGAGCCCGAGCGGCCCGGCGAGACCCGCAGTTCGGTGGTGTTCGGCCGCATCGTGGGCGTCCACCTGGACGAGGCGTTCATGACGCCCCAGGGCCATTTCGACGTGGCCCGCACGCGCCCGCTGACGCGTCTCGGCGGTTCGCAGTATTCCTCCGTCGGCGAGCTCGTCGAGCTGCCCCGTCCCAGTCCTCCGCTCAACTGAATGACACGCTACGAATCCAACCATGGCAAGCGATAACGACTTCACGGTGCTGCGCGACGCGGCGCTGATCGACCTGGATACCCCGGCTTCCCGCCGGCGCATCGGCCGGGCCCAGAATTTCTCGGTCGAATGGATAGACAGTACCCAGCCCCACGCGGCCCGCAGCGCGCATGAGCTGCTGCTGTTGCTGCCGGGCGCGGGCGCGCATATCGAATACGAAGGGGGCCGGGCCGACGCGCCAGGGCGTTCGCTATGCATCGTTCCGGCGGGAACCTGCACGATCACGCTGGATGCCCCGGGTCCCGGCATCCTGATCGCCAGTTCACGCGCCGACCTGGCGCAGCAGGACTATCTGAACAGCGCGGAGCACGACCCGCGCATCGTCGCCTCGACCCCGGCTTTCCGCCGGGTGCGCAAGGCAGGCGAGCTGGTCGTCATTCCCGTCGACGACATCATCCCGCCACCCGACAAGAAGCGCCTGAAGATGCTGCAGACCGATACGCTCAGCATCAACTGGGTCGAATACGACGGCCCGCGCGACCGCACCCAGCTCAGCCCCCACAGCCATGCGAGCTTCGAGCAGGGCTCGCTCGCCATCGAGGGCAAGTTCGTGCACCACCTGCGCACGCCGTGGGGCGGCGATGCGACGCGCTGGCGCGAGGACGCGCACATGCAGGCCGATCCGCGCACGCTGCTGGTGATTCCGGTCAACCTGGTCCACACCACGGAAGGCGTCGGGCCGGGCTACCACCTGCTGATCGACGTGTTTTCACCGCCCCGACGCGATTTCATCGCGAACCACTGGGTTTGCAACTCGGCCGACTACGAGGATCCGGCCGCCGGCGGCTGAGGCGCGTCGTCCCATAACGATTCATTCCTGGAGACATCCATGTTCCGTTCCGCCATGTTGGCGGCGCGCGCCCGTCCGCGCGCCGTCCGTACCGTCACAAGCCTGCTGGGAGCCGTTTTCACGTTGCTGGCCGCCGCGCCGTCGCAAGCCCAGGGCACGTATCCGAGTCAACCCGTGACCATGCTGATCGGCTATCCGCCCGGGGCCATCGTCGATACCGTCGCGCGCCAGTTGTCCACCGTGCTGGGGCCCATGCTGGGGCAGACCGTCGTGCCCGAGAACAAGGGCGGTGCCGCCGGGCTTGTCGGCGCCAGTCTTGCCTCCAAGGCCAGGCCGGATGGCCATACCATCCTGTTCACCGCCTATACCTCGCTGCAGATCGCGGCGGCCACCAACCAGGGGCTCAGCTTCGATCCGGTCAATGGCCTGCTGCCGGTGGCCTCGGTGGGGCGGCCGACCACGCTGTTGCTGGTCGGCGCCGATTTTCCCGCCAAGACCTTCGAGGAGTTCGTGGCGCTCGTCAAAAGCCGGCCCGGCATCTACAACTTCGGCACCAGCGGCATAGGCTCGCCCAATCATTTCGCGCTGGAGCACCTGAACGCGGCCTTTGGCCTGAAGATGACCGCCGTGCCCTACAAGGGGGCGGCGCAGATGCTGACCGACATGCTGGGCGGCCGGGTGCAGGCCATCTTTGGTTCGTCGTCGCTGGCCGCAGGCCATCTGCAGAGCGGCACCGTGCGGGCGCTGGCCATCGGTTCGCCCGATCCCAGCCCGGCCTTTCCCAAGCTGCCGGTCATCGCCCGCAGCGGCGCGCCGGGCTTCAATGCCAGCGGCGCATTGGGCGTGTTCGCGCCGCCCGCTACGCCGCCCGAGGTGGTCGAGCGGCTCAATACGGCCATCAATGCCGCGCTCAGGGATCCGGCGGTCCAGAACAAGCTGGGGGAAGAGGGGATCATCCTGGACGTGCAGAGCGCCACGGCCTTCGGCAAGAAGTATCGTGGCGAGGCGCAGGACATCGCCGGGTTCATCCAGCGGCATCAGCTGCGCATCCAGTAAAGCAGGGGACCGACATGCCGCATCTGTGGATGGAGTATTCCGACAATCTGGAGTCGCACGTCGAAGTCGATGCGCTGCTCGGCGACGTGCACCGCGAGGTGGTGGCCGATGGCGTCTTTCCGCTGGCGGGGCTGCGCACCCGCGCGGTGCCCGTCCGGCGCTATCGCATCGCCGACGGCCACCCCGACAACGTCTTCGTGCATTTTGTCCTGCGCACGCTGCCCGGCCGGGATCCGGCGGTCAAGAAGGCGTCGACCGACCGTTTGTTCGCGGCCATCCTCGCACGGTTCAAGCCGTTGTCCGACCGTCTGCCCATCGCGATCTCCATGCATGTGGAAGAAGCCTCCCCCGACCTGGGCTATCGCCTCAGCACCTACCGCCAGCACATGGCGGCGCGCACCGCCGGCGGCGGAGCCGGGACGCCGCCGGCATGACCCGGCCGCCTCCGGACCGGCAGGACGAACGTGCCCGCGCGGGCATCCGCAGCGTGGAGCGCGCGATCGAGCTGTTGCAGGCGCTGAACCGGCAGTCGGTGTCGAGCCTCGACGATCTGCATCGGCGCACTGGCATACCCAAGTCCACGATCGCACGGCTGCTGCGCACGTTCGAAGCCAAGGGGCTGGTGGCGCAGTCGGTGCGGTTCGGCGCGTACTACCTCGCCTCGGGCGTGGCGTCGCTGTGCTGCGGCTACAACCACCAGCCGCAGGTGATCGAGGTGGCCACGCCCGTGTGCGACGCGCTGACGCGCGAATTCAAGTGGCCGGTCACGCTGGCGCTGCTGGACATCGACGCGATGGTGGTGCGCTACAGCACCATTCCGCAGTCGCCGTTGTCCCTGTTGCATTCGTCGATCAATCTGCGGCGCAGCCTGGTGGGGCGGGCGTTGGGCCTGGCCTACCTCGCGTTCTGCGATCCGCAGGAGCGCGAGTTCATCCTCGACGTGGTTCGCCGCAGCGGCCGCGAGGAAGACGCGCTTGCGCATGATCCGGATGGGTTGGAGCGGCTGCTGGAGGAGACCCGCCGCCAGGGCTATGCCTTGCGCGTGCCCGAACTCAGCCAGCAGTCCTGCACGCTGGCGATCCCGGTCTTCCATCGCGGCGGCATCGTCGCCACGATGGGCCTGACCTGGTTTTCGTCGGTGATGACGTCGGCCGAGGCGGTGGACCGCTATCTGGCCAGGCTTACCGAATCGGCCAGCCAGGTTGCCGGCGCGCTGGGCCGGCTCAAGCCGGACCCCACCCAACGGGCTTGAGTGTTCAGAGCGGTGCGTCGCTGGTGGACGATTCGATCGACGTTCCCACGTAGAACAACAGGATGGACAAGGCCTGCTCCTTGTCCTCTTCACTCAGGCTCTCGGTGAACGCGTCCACGTCGGCCTGCACCGCGGTATCGATGCCGGTCAGCAGGGCGATGCCGGTCTCGGTGACCGTCACCCGCGTCTCGCGCTTGTCCTCGCCTTCCCGGCTGCGGATCGCGTAGCCGTTGTCGACCAGCACGCGGACCAGGCTGGACGCGAATGCCTGGGAAATGTCGAGGCGGTCCGCGACATCCTTGACGCGCAGGCTCTTGCCCATGCTGCCGTAGATCTGGATCAGCGCCTGGTGCGCGAGCGGATCGATATGGGCGCGCTTGGCCCTTTCCTCGACCATGCGGAACACCTTGCGCAGCAGGTAGCGTGCGTTGGCGACACCCTGGAAGTAGACGTGCTTGTCCTTTCTGGAACGGGACCGGATCGTCGCCTGGCGGCGTTTTTCCAGCCTGTGTGCGTCTATGGTGTCTGGCACCTTCTAGTCTCCTTCCCGGGTCCGGTGAGCGCTGCCGAACACGGCACGCCCGTCTGCGCCGTCATTGTAATCAGCCCTGCCGCTTCTCGCATTTATATTAGTTAACTAAACTAGTTGACAAATATATATCGGTATAACTAGGATGCCGGAAACGGCTTGGACGAGCCGTTGCAGCACCGACGACGGAGCCGTGCATGAGTTGCGATGCGAACGATTTCAGGTTGGGCATGAGGCGGCTGGCGGCCGGGGTGACCGTGATCACCAGTTGCCTGGAACAAGAACGCACCGGCATGACGGCCACCGCGGTCTGCTCCTTGTCGGCGACGCCTCCCCGGCTGCTGGCTTGCGTCAATCTCCGCGGAGCCACCTACCGTTTCGCCAGCGCGAGCCGACGCATGGCGGTGAACGTCCTGTCGTTGCATCAGGAACAGGTGGCCCGCGATTTCTCCAGCGCGGAAAAATGCCTGGGCCAGCTCTTCGCCGGTGACGGTTGGCGCGACGCCGGCGGACTGCCTGTCCTGGACAACGCCGCCGCGGTGTTCGAGTGCTCGGTCGAACAGATACTGGCCATGGATACCCACGCGGTGCTGATCGGATCGGTCGTCCGCGTCCATATCTCGGATGCGGCGGCGCCGCTGCTGTACGCCGACGGCGCCTATGCCGCGCTGGGCTCATCTTCCTTTGTTTCCACGAACGATCGCGTCATCCGGAGAACCGCATGAACATGCTTGTCTCGAGGTCGCCCGCCATGTCCGGCGGCTTGCGCACCGGGGCCGACTATATCGATGCCATACGCGCCGACGGCCGCACCGTGTACTACAACGGCGAAGTCGTCCGCGACGTAACCCGGCACCCTGCTTTCCGGGGGGCCGTTGCCTCGGTCGCGTCGCTGTACGATCTGGCCGCGCACCCCGACAACCGGGAACGCATGACGTACGAAATCGACGGTTCGGGCCGCCGGGCCCTGCACTGCTATCGCATTCCCCGATCGGTGGAGGATTTGCGGGCCGCGCGTGGAATGTCCGCGGCCTGGGCCGAGGCGACCTGCGGACTGATGGGCCGCACGCCGGACCACGTGGCGGGATTCCTTTCGGGATTCGCCGCGAAGCCCTCGTTGTTCGCCGCCGGCGGGGCGGCATACGCCGACAATGTCCAGCGGTTCTTCCAGTTCGCGCGCGACCGGCATCTCTATGTGTCCTACGCCATCGTGCCGCCGCAGATCGATCGCAGCAAGCCGGCTCACCAGCAGTCCGATCCGACCCTGTACGCCGGTGTCGTGGCCGAACGCGACGATGGCATCGTGCTCAAGGGGGCGCAGCAACTGGCCACGGGCGCGGTGTTGTCCGACTACGTCTACGTCAGTTGCATCCATCCGCTCCAGCCCGGGGACGAGAATCATGCGTTCGGCGTGGTCATTCCCATGAACGCGCCGGGCTTGAAGGTCTACAGCCGCAAGTCCTTCGCGCTGGCCGGCGACGCGCGCGACTACCCGTTGTCCGCCCGTTTCGACGAAACCGACGCCTTGCTGGTGCTCGACGATGTGTTCGTGCCCTGGGAGCACGTATTCATCCACCGGAACCTGGACGTGTGCTGGAACCAGTGGTGGAAGACACCCGCGCATTCCTACGGCAACTACCAGGCCCAGGTGCGCTACGCGACCAAGCTGCGTTTCCTCCTGGGCCTGGCCAAGCGGGTGACCGAGATCACGGGCGTCGGCGCCATGCCGCCCGTGCGCGTGCAGTTGGGCGAACTGGCTGCCCACGCGACGATCGTCGAGCTGATGATCGACGCGCAGGAGACCCGGGCCACGACCGACGGCGAGGGCGTGGTCTGGCCCGCCAAGTCCGCGCTGTACGCGGTCATGTCGCTGCAAGGCGAATTGAACTCCCGCATGGTCGATATGTTGCGCGAACTGTCGGGCGGTTCGATGATCATGCTGCCGCCGTCGCTGGCCGATTTCGACCATCCCGACGCGGCGCGCGACCTCGAGCGCTACATCGCGTCGCCCGGCTATCCCGCCCGCGACCGGGTCGCGTTGCTGAAGATGGCCTGGGACCTGATCGGCAGCGAGTTCGCCGGCCGCCACCAGCAGTACGAGAAGTTCTACGGCGGTGCGTCCTTCCTGGTCAAGCAGAACATGTTCCGAATCTACGATTTCGATGCGGCCACGTCGCTGGTCGATCGGGCGCTTGCCGGCGTCGAACTTCCGGCGGACCGTGCCGCGGCCTGAGCCACCGGCCTCTATCTGGAGATATCCATGAACGAACGTTTCGACAAAGGCCTGGCCGTGCGCAAGCAGGTGCTGGGCGAAGCGCCGGTGGCGCAGCGGGTGACCTCGGCGCAGGGCGAGCTGAACGCCGATCTGCAGACATACCTGACCGAGTTCGCCTGGGGGGATATCTGGTCGCGCGGCCAGCTCAGCCTGCGCGACCGCAGCCTGGCGACGATCGCCATGCTTGCGGCCCAGAATCGGCCTACCGAGTTGAAGACGCACATCGACGGAGCCATCAACAACGGCATGACGATGGAAGAGGTGGCTGAGGTCTTCCTGCATGCGGCGGTCTATTGCGGCTTTCCCGCCGCGATGGCCGGCATGCGGCTCGCCAGGGAGGTGGCGGCCGCGCGCCAGGGGGCGGCGGACTAGGGGCGGCGTCGCCCGTGCTTCTTGTGTGGTCGGCGCGGGCGGATGCCCGCATTTGATTGGGGATGATCATGGCTTTACCAGAGTTCAAGAAAGTCTTTGCCCACGAAGTGCCCGTCATCGACTTGTCCGTGCTGCAGTCCGGCGATCCGGCGGTGTATCGCGATATCGCCCACCGTATTGCCGAAGCCTCGCACACCATGGGCTTTTTCTATGTCGTCAATCACGGCATGCCAGCCAGCCGCATCGACGCCATGTTCGAGGTGGCCCGGAGGTTCTTCGCGCTTCCCCTTGAAGAGAAGATGGCCATCCGGCTGGCGCTGTCCGACAAATACCGCGGCTACCTGCCGTTCAAGATGATGGGCGCGGATCCGAGCCTCAAGGGCAACCTGCACGAGGCCTTCCAGATCCATGCCGAGCTGCCGCCCGATCATCCGGCCGTGCTGGCGGGCAAGCCTCTGCACGGCGCCAACCAGTGGCCGGCGTCGCTGCCCGGACTCAGGACCGCGATGCTCGACTACTTCCGCGATATGTCGGCGCTGTCCCAGACCTTTCTGCGCATGTTCGCGGCAGGCCTGGACCTGCCGCCCGATTCGTTCACCCGCTATTTCCAGAATCCGATGATGCAGTTGCGCATCATGCACTACCCGCCCCAGGAGCCCACGGAGTCGGGCGACCACCTGGGCACGCGGCCCCACACGGATTCCGGCGCGTTCACCTTCCTGGCCCAGGACGAGGTCGGTGGCCTGGAAATCCTCAGCCCGGCGGGCGACTGGATCACCGTGCCGCCGCTGCGAGGAAGCTTCGTGATGAACATCGGTGAAATGATGAAGATCTGGACCGATGGCATGTACGCCGCCACGCCGCATCGTGTCATCAATCGCTACGGCCTGGAGCGCTACTCCATGCCTTTCTTCGCCACGCCGGATTTCGATGCGGTGATCACGCCGCAGTTGTCCAATCCGGACCGCGAGAAAGCGGCCGAAATGCCCAGGTTCGCCACCTCGGTGGCCGGAGACCGCCCGATCACTTGCGGCGAGATCCTGACATACCTGTATGGCCGCATCTGGCCATCGACCAAGGTGCAGCGCGTCGACGCCTAGCGGGCGAGGATAGGACAAATCAACTACGGAGTGGGTCGCATCATGAGAAGCGTCAAATGGGCAGGGTTGTTCGCTATGCTGTTCTCTCTTGGTGGAACGGCGGTTGCGCAGGACACGTACCCGGCACGGCCGGTGCAGTTGATCTATCCGTTCGGCAGCGGCGGGACGGACGCGTTGTTCCGGGTCTTTTCCATGGCCATGAGCAAGATCGGGGGAGAGCAGTTCGTCTACATCAACCGCGAGGGCGCATCGGGCGCCATCGGCGCCGCTTCCGTGGCCCGCGCGCAGCCCGACGGCTACACGTTGATGATCGGTCCGTCCATTGTCATGACGAACCTGCCCTACACGCAGAAGGACTTGTCCTATACGTTCGATTCCTTCGACTTCGTCTGCCAGCTCAACGTCAATGCCTTCGTACTGGCGGTCCGCGCCGACTCCCCCTACAAGAAGCTGGAGGACCTGGTGGAAGCGGCACGCAGGCAGCCCGGGAAATTCAACTATGGGCATTCCGGAACCTATACCGACGTGCATCTCAACATGCTGACCCTGGCCAGGCAGGCGGGCATACAGGTGCAGGACATCGCCTATCGCGGTGACGGTCCCAACCTGCTGCGGCTGCTTGCCGGCGACCTGGAGTTCACCATCAATTCGGTGGTGTCGGTGGCATCCCGCAATGATGTCCGGCCGCTGGTGGTGTTCTGGGACCGCAGGCATCCCGCGCTGCCCGACGTGCCTTCCGTGGTCGAGCTGGGCTATGCCAGTTTCTTCACCGGCTACCAGGGGCTGTATGCGCCGCGCGATACGCCCCGGCCGGTGATCGCCAAGCTCGAGAACATGTGCATGAAGGCCGTGCAGACCGAGGAATACCAGGCCGCGGCGCAGAAGCAGGGCGCGGCGGTCGTCCCCATGAGAAGCGCGCCCTTCGCCGCCGAGGCGCGCAAGAGCTACGAAACCAAGGGCGCGCTGTTTGCCGAGCTTGGCGTGAAGCCTCAGTGAACGCTCCGGGCGTGGCCTGAGCGGCTACGGCCTCAGGCCACGCCCGAAGCCGGCAGCCGTCGCGGCATCTGATCTGCGGGCCGCTCGCTCAGCATGTCCAGCAGCTCTCGCCGCCGGAGCGCGTAGCCCGGGTCGTCGAACAAGTTGTCCATTTCTTCCGGATCGTCGGCCAGGTTGTACATCTCGCCCGCGCCGCTGCCCAGTTCGTGCGTGAGTTTCCAGTCGCGGGTGCGCACCGTGCGCAGCTTCAGTTCCACGCCGCAGCGCGAGGCCGCCACGTCCCATTCGCTCAACGCGTAGTCCCGGCCGGCGTCCGCGCCCTCCAGCAGCGGCCGCAGGCTGCGGCCGTGCTGCGGCCCCAGCGCGGCGGCGTTCGCGTAGTCGACCATCGTGGCCGCGAGGTCCAGCGTCGAGACCGGATCGCGCACCTGCGCGCCGGCCCGTACGCCCGGCCCGCGCGCCACCATGGCCACGCGTAGCAGGCCTTCGTAGGCCATCGGACCCTTGAGCATCAATCCGTGGTCGCCCAGCCATTCGCCGTGGTCTGAAGTGAAGACGACCAGCGTGTCCTCGTCCAGTCCGTATTCGTGCAAGGCTTTCAGGATGCGGCCCACCTGGTGGTCCACCAGGGAGATCATCCCGTAATAGTTGGCGATGATGTTGCGCAACTGGGCATCGGGCTGGGTCGGGATGCGCGAGAAGTTCTGCCGCAGCGCCTGGACCTCGGCGCTGCCCACCGGCCGGCTTTCCATGCTGGCGCGGTGCCACCAGGGGCGGCGGTCGTAGTCGGTGGTGCGGTGGCGGGGCAGGTCCACGTCGTCGGGATGATGCAGCCGGGACCACGGCTCCGGGCAGTCGAAGGGATGGTGCGGGTCCGGGAACGAAGCCCACAGGCAGAACGGCTCGTCGCGGTGCGCGCGCAGGTAGTCGATGGTCCGGTCGCCGATCCAGGTCGAGTTGTGCCAGGCCACGGGCAGGGCCGAGTGGAAGGTCTGCGGTGCGCCGCTGGGCGGGCCCAGGTCGGTCTGGTAGAGGCGGTTGCGCATTTCCCCCAGGCCGTCGCCGTAGTGCCAGCGCGAGTGGTGCAGGCCGCCGGGCGGCGGCGTGGGCAGCCAGTAGTTGTGGCCTTCGACGACCAGTTCCACGTGGCCGAAGCCCATGTAGGGACCCGACCAGTCGGGCCCCAGTCCGGCCTCGGTGTGCTGGCACTCGGGCCGGCCGGTGCGGGCGAAGGTGTGGTGGGTGGAAAAATGCGCCTTGCCGATGAAGCCGGTGGCGTATCCCGCCGCCGACAGGCTGCCGGCGAAGCCGGCTTCGCCGGTCCGCTCGTCCAGGTCGATGCCGTTGTCGCGGACGCCATGGGTCAGCGGCAGCAGGCCGGTCAGGATGGATGCCCGCGACGGCTGGCACACCAGATTGGGCGTGATGCACGACGAGAAATGCGTGCCGGTGCGGGCCAGCTCGTCGATGTGGGGCGTCTTCACGCGCCGTCCGGCAAAGCCCAGGCAGTCGCCCCGGTGCTGGTCGGTGGTGATGAGCAGGATGTTGGGGCGCTTCATGGTTTGTTCTGCTGGCTCTTGATCTTGGCGATGACGGGGGCGAGGCGGCGGGTGTCCGCGCCGATGCGCTCGCGCAGCTCCCGCGGGCCGCCTTCGCCCGCGGCCAGGCCCTGGGCCTGCAGCTTGTCGCGCACCTGCGGGTCGCGCAGCACCGACTGGACCGACGCGGTCAGCTTGTCGACCACCGCCGGCGGCGTGCCGGCCGGCGCGAACAGGCCGAACCAGCTGTCGAAGGTGAAACCCTTCACCTTGTCCTTGAGCATGGGCAGGTCCGGCAGGTCGGGGATGGGCGTGGCGGCCGTGTTGGCCAGCCCTTGCACCTTGCCGCCCCGGACCGGCTGGATGGCCGTGCTGGCCGCCAGGAACATCATGTCGATGTGCCCGCCCATCACGTCCACGAAGCCCTGCGGCGCCGCCTTGTACGGTACGTGCTTGAACGACACGCCGGCCTCCTGTTCGAGCAGCGCCATGCCCAGGTGGTGGGTGGAGCCTTCGCCGCCGCTGGCATAGGTGATCGTGTCGGGGCGGGCGCGCGCCTGGGCCAGCAGTTGTTCGACCGACTTGAACGGGGCCGTGGGCGAGGCCACCAGCACATAGCGCAGGGTGGACAGCGTGGCGATCGGTTCCAGGTCCTTCTGCGGCTGGTACGGCATCTTCTCCATGAGGAAGGGCACCGCGGCGAACGAGGCATCGATGCCCAGCAGCAGGGTATAGCCGTCGGGGGCGGCCTTGATCACCGCCTGGGTGCCGATGATGGTGGCGCCGCCCGGCTTGTTCTCGACGATGATCGGCACGTTCCATTGTTTGCCGAGCTGCTCGGCGACCAGCCGGCCCACCATGTCGGCGGCGCCGCCGGGAACGGACGGCACGACCAGCGTGACGGGGCGGTCGGGATAGGCGGCCTGGGCACCGGCCGCGAAGGCAAGGGCGGCCACGAGGCCGGTCGCGGATTTCAGCATGGGTTGTCTCCTTCGATGCGTTCGTTCCTGGCGGTCGGCGCGGAATCTGCGGCAGATGATGGCCGATCTGTCTCATTGCGGTCCAATGATATATTTGGCCATTGTCATATCAGGTTTGGTATGTAATGTCCGATACGTCCGAGGCCGCGCTGCGCGCGGACTGGTACTTGCGGGGCCGCCTCCGGCTGCGCCACCTGCGCTTGCTGGTGGTGATGGACGACGTCCGCAACGTGGGCGAGGCCGCGCGCCGCATGGCCACGACCCAGCCGGCGGTTTCCCGGATGCTGGCGGAACTCGAGGACATGGTCGGGGCGAGGTTGTTCGAACGCACCTCGAAGGGGACCTTTCCGACGGTCCATGGCGCATCCATGATCCGGCATGCGCGCTGGGTGCTGGGCGATCTCGAACGCATGGGGCGGGAATGGTCCGAGCCCGGCGGCCTGGGCGTCGAGACCCTGAGCCTGGGCATCAATTCGTCGTCCGCGGCCTTCCTGGTCCCGCGCACGCTGCTGCGGCTGGAGGAACGGGCCGCCGGGATCAACGTGCTGGTGCGCGAAGGCTCGATCGAGGCGCTGCTGCCCGATCTGCAGACCCGCAAGCTGGACCTGGTGGTGGCGCGGCTGGGCGCGGGGACGGCCGGCCCCGGGCTCGCCACGCGCATCCTGTGCGAAGAACCGATGTGCGTGTGCGGGTCGGCCAGCCACCCGCTGGCCTCCAGGAAGCGGCCGTCCTGGAAAGAACTGGCGGCCTACCCGTGGATCATGCCGCCGCGCGGCAGTCCGGTGCGGGCGGGGCTGGACATGCTGTTCCAGCGCGCGGACGTCCGCCCGGCCTCGCGCGTGGAATCCGCCTCGGTGTTGAACAACATGGTCCTGATGGACAATAGCCATGCGTTGTCGGTGATGCCGCGCGCGGTGGCCGCCTACCATGCGCGCAGGCACGCGCTGGCGATCCTGGCGGTGGAGTTGCCGCCGGTGTTCGGGCCCATCGGGGTGATACGCCACGACAGCCTGGAGCCTTCGCCGGCCATGCTGGCGCTGGTCGATTGCCTGGAAGAAGAGGCCAAGGCCTTGTCCCAGGCGCCGTGAACCGATGCGCGCGGGCGTCAATCTGCGATATCATGGCGCTGGCATATACATACACAGTTGTCTGTAAATGCCGTCTTGCCCAATCCGTCCACGGCGGAAGCGGACAGCCATCTCCATGTCCAATTATTCCGATCCTCGCGCCGACACGTCGCTGAAGCTGTGCGAACACTGCGATGCCGTGTTTCGCCGGATCCGGCTCGACCCCGGGGAGCGGGCCTACTGCCCGCGCTGCGGGACCGAACTCTACCGGAACAACGACCGGCGCTACGGGGCCCTGCTGCCCGTGGTGCTGGCCAGCCTCATCGTTTTCATCTGCTGCAACGCCTTTCCCATCGTCACGATGGAGATCCAGGGCGTCAGCACGCGCACCACCGTCTGGGGCGCGGTCCGGGTGCTGGCGTTGGAAGACATGCTGTCGGTCTCGACCCTGGTCTTCGCAACCACCATCCTGGTGCCGCTGATCGAACTGGGCCTGCTGGCCTACCTGCTGGTGCCGCTGTGGCTGGGCCGGATCCCGGCCGGCTTCGGGCCGGTGGTGCGCATCGTCCGCATGGGCCGGCCCTGGGGCATGATCGAGGTCTTCATGCTGGGCATCGTGGCTTCGCTGGTGAAGCTGTCGGCGATGGCGACCGTGGTTCCCGGCGTCGCGCTATGGGCGTTCGGCGCCCTGACCGTGCTGTTGGCCGTGGTGGTCAGCTTCGATCCCGCCGACCTGTGGGAACACGCCGAGGCCATCGAGACCGGCCAGGGCGTGGCCGCCGGGGACGCGCCATGAGCCCCGTGCGCACGGCTGCCCAGGCGGGCGTGGCGGAGTGCCCGCAGTGCGCGGCCATCCATCCCCGCTGGCGCGGCGGTACCGCGTGCGATCGATGCGGCGCCGCGCTGAACCTGCGCAAGCCCGACAGCCTGCGCCGCACCTGGGCGTTCCTGCTGGCCGCCATGGCGCTGTACCTGCCGGCCAACATCCTGCCCATCATGACCACCGGCACGTTGCTGGGTTCGCAAACCAATACCATCCTGAGCGGCGTCCTCTATCTGTGGCAGGACGGCTCCTATTTCGTCGCCGCCGTGGTTTTCTGCGCCAGCATCGTCATTCCCATCTTCAAGCTCGTCGTGCTGCTGATGCTCGTCATCACGACCCAGGCGCGCTCGACCTGGCGGCCGGTCGAGCGCACCCGCCTGTACGGCATGGTCGAAGCCGTGGGGCGCTGGTCCATGGTGGATGTCTTCGTCGTCGCGCTGCTGGCTTCGCTGGTGCGCCTGGACGCGCTGGCCACCGTCAGGCCCGAGCCGGGCGCCATCGCGTTCGGTGCCGTGGTGGTATTGACCATGCTAGCCTCGATGAGCTTCGATCCTCGCCTTATCTGGGACCCGGTAGACACCCATGACAACCAAGCCTGATACTTCCCCCGACTCGGCGCCGGGCGAGCCGGTGCGCCGCCGGCCCAGCCGCTGGCTGCCATCGCTGGTCTGGCTGATTCCCATCGTCGCTGCCATCGCCGGGCTGTCATTCGCGATCAACAGCTGGTATGCCCGCGGGCCGACCATCGACATCACCTTCCGTTCGGCCGAAGGCATCGAGGCGGGCAAGACCAAGGTCCGCTACAAGGACGTCGATATCGGCCTGGTGAAATCCATCCGCCTGGCGGCAGACCGGTCGCACGTCATCGCCGAGGTCGAGCTGACCTCCGATGCTTCCAGCTTCGCCGTCGAGGACAGCCGCTTCTGGGTGGTCAAGCCGCGCATCGCCGCCAGCGGCGTCAGCGGCCTGGGCACGTTGCTGTCGGGCGCCTATATTGGCGTGGACGCCGGACGTTCCCAGGAACGCGAGGACTCGTTCACGGGCCTGGAAGTGCCGCCCATCGTGACCGCCGACACGCCGGGCAAGCAGTTCGTGCTGCATGCCGGCGACCTCGGTTCGCTCGATATCGGCTCACCGGTGTATTTCCGCCGCGTCAACGTGGGCCAGGTCGTGGCCTACGACCTGGACCAGAACGGCAAAGGCGTGACCGTGCGCGTGTTCGTCCGGTCGCCTTACGATACCTTCGTCACCACCAGCACCCGGTTCTGGCATTCCAGCGGCGTCAACCTCAAACTGGACGCCGATGGCCTGAAGCTGCAGACCGAATCGATCTCCACCGTGCTGCTGGGCGGGGTCTCGTTCATCGACTCGCCCCATCTGCCGCCGGGGCGGGCGGCCCAGGACGACGCCGTGTTCCAGCTTGCCGGCAACCAGGACGAGGCGCTCAGGGTCGAGGACGGTCCGTCGACCAGCACGGTGATGTATTTCGAACAGTCGGTCAGGGGGTTGTCGCCGGGAGCGCCGGTCGACTTCCGCGGGGTGGTCATCGGCGCCGTCCGTTCGATCGGCATCGAGTTCGACCGGGCCACCAATTCTTTCCGCCTGCCGGTGGTGGTGGACTTCTACCCCGCGCGCCTGGGCCTGCGCCGGCCCGGCGAGCCGGGCGCGCTGAGTGCCGACGCGGAGCGCCGCCTGATGGACGCGCTGGTCCGCCGTGGCATGCGCGCCCAACTGCGCAACGGGAACCTGCTGACCGGACAGATGTACGTCGCCATCGATTTCTTCAAGGGGGCGCCGCTGCCGGCCGGCATGGGCCGTGGCCAGGGCCAGGGCCTGGACGAGTTCCCGACCATACCCGGCGCCTTCGATGAGTTGCAGGGCAAGCTGGCCGACATCGTCGACAAGATCGGCAAGATGCCGTTCGATACCATCGGCCGCGACCTGTCGACGGCCCTGGCCGGCATGCGCGAGACCATGGCGTCCGCCGACAGGCTGGTGAAGCGGCTGGACGGCCAGGTCGCGCCCGAGATCATGGCCACGATGGAAGACGCGCGCAAGACGCTCAAGGCCGCCGAAGGCACGTTCTCGGCGGACGCGCCGGTGCAGCAGGATCTGCGGCGCGCGTTGCAGGAGCTGATGCGCACGGCCAATTCGCTGCGCCAGCTGACCGATTACCTGGAAGAGAACCCGCAGTCGCTGCTGCGCGGAAAGCCCGAGGAAGAACGATGAAGACATTCGTGCTGGCCATGGCGGCGCTGGCCGCGGCGGGCGGGTTGGCGGGGTGCGCCGCCCCGATCGTTCCCGACGTCTATACGTTGCAGGTTCCCGCCCGGGAAGCGGCCGGTCCGGCCGTGTCCGGACCGGCCATGATCATCGATCTCGCGCCGGTGGCCTTGCCCGAGCGCCTGCGCCGCCGCCAGATCGTGCTGCGCGAGGAGGGGGCGAGGGTGCAACTGCTGGAACGGCAGCGCTGGTCCGCCTCGCTGGGCGACGAACTGCAGGATGCCTTGTCCACGGCCCTCCAGGGCCGGCTGCATGCGGTCGACGTGGCCAAGGGCGGCGTGGCCGGCAAGCCCGACTATCGCATCAACGTCGAGTTCTCGCGCCTGGATGCGCGCCTGGGCGGACCGGTCGAGGCCGTGGTGGCCTGGTCGGTCAAGCCGGCGGGCGCGGGCCGGGGACAGGTATGCCGGGGCCGCTTCGAACAAGCCGCGGCGGGGGGCTCGGTCGCCGACGTGGTCGCGGCCCACCAGGGGGTGGTCGCCCTGGTGGCCGATGCCATTGCCGCCAGCGTGCGCGAGGTGCCCCGGGGCGGCCAGGCGCCGTACTGCACGGCGGGCTGAGCCGGCAGGTCTCAGGCGATCGTCCTGGCCTTGCGTACGCTGTCGATCAAGGAGCTGCGCAGCAGGAACTGGCGGTGCCGCAGCGGATCGTCCGCCGTGCGGCGGATGTCGTCCAGCGCCTGCGCGCGCACGGCGAGGTCCTTTTCCTCCAGGCGCTTCTTGTTGTTCACCGTCTGCTGCTGCACGAACTCGATGTTCATCTGCCGGCGCCGGCGCTCGTAGCGATCGAAGACCGACGCGTCTTCCTCGCCCCGCTCGACTGACGTCAGCATGTCCACCAGTTCCATCGCATCGTGGATGCCGCAGTTCAACCCCAGGCCGCCGATGGGGTTGTTGACGTGCGCGGCGTCGCCAGCCAGGAACACCCGGCCCTGCCGGAAGCGCGCCGCCACCCGCTGGTGGACGCGGTAGATGCTACGGTGCAGCACCTCGTAGGGCTCGGTCCTCGGGAACACATGGGCGAGGCGGCGGGTGACCGCGGCGTCGCTCAGGGCTTCTTCGTCGGTCTCGTCGACTCCCGAGGGAAAGACCGCGCGCCACCGTCCCTGCATGTCGTCCCCGGAGATCTTGAACAGATTGGTCCAGGCGTCGGGGTGGGCAAGATAATTGCGATAGCAGCAGCCCATCAGGCGTTCGAAATCATCCTTGACCGTGATGACGATGAAGCGCTCGGGCCAGGTCATGCCTTCGAACGGAATGTCCAGGGCCTTGCGCAGCGCGCTGCGGCCGCCGTCGGCCGCGATGACGTAGTCGGCCTCGATGCGCACCGGTCCGTCGGGCGTCTCGGCGGTCAAGGTCACGCCGTCCGCGGATTGCGCCACCCCCGTGATGCGATGCTCGAAGTGGACCGCCGCGTCCGCATGCGTGCGCAGTTTCTCGATGCCCATGTTGCCGAGCTTGTGCTGCTCGGTCTGCACGACGAAAGGATAGGGGGTCTCGTCCTTCAGGATCTCGTGGTCGAACTGGGCGACCATCTTCTGCGCGGCCTGGTCCCAGAACTGGAAGTAGCGCGCCGTCAGCCCTTCCCCGATGAAGCGGTCGATCAGTCCCACGCGGGCGATCATCTCCAGGGTCGAGCTGTGCGTCGTGGCGGCGCGGGGGCTGTCGTCCACGCGCGACTCGGCCTCGTACAGCGAGACGCGGAAGCCCTGCTGCACGGCGGCCAGCGCCGCGACGACGCCGACCGGCCCGGCGCCCACGATGGCGATGTGCTTGTTCATTCAATGGCCTCCGCTCGTGTAGTCCTGGGGAATGTCGCAGCGGGCGACGCGGACCGGGCGATTGCCGGCCGGGGTGTTGCGGCTCTTGCCGACGAAGCGCGGCACGCCGTCGGTCACGACGGCCGACACGGCGGCGATGTCGCCGTTGCGCAGGGCGTCCAGCGGATCGTTCTTGGAACCGCCGACGCAGGCGTCCAGCAGGACCACGTCGGCGTCCTTGCCCGGCTTGATGAAGCCGCTGTTGATGCCATAGACCCGGGCGTTGTTGCCGGTGGCCGCGGCGATGGCCCATTCCACCGGCATGTCGGTCAGGCTGGCCAGGTGCGTGATGGTGTACATCATGCCCAGCGGCATGATGCCGCTGCCGGTGGGCGTGTCGGTGGCGATCAGGAAGCGGTCGAACTGGTCGGCGGCGCGCACCATGTCGCCCAGCATGAGCGTGGTCCGCAGGTTGCCCGCGGTGCAGACCTGCAGCGCGATTTCCGATTCGTGCACCATCTTGGGAAAGCCCTCGTCGGGCATGGCCACGGGGCCGCCGTTGACGTGGAACGATACATGCGGGTTCATGGCGATCAGGTGCTCGGCCCAGATGCCCGACGAACCGGGAATGGAGGAGCCGCCGGTATGCACGGTGGTGATCATGCCGTGCTTGCGGGCCCAGCCTATGGCCTGTACGTAGTCGTAGGGGGTCTTGACCGCGCCGAAGCCTGCCTTGGCCAGCCACACGCCCTGCGCGGCGATGTCGGCGAAGTCCTGTTCCACCAGGCCGGGTTCGATGATGATGGAGCCGGCGTACACGCGCATGCCGCCGGGGCGGTAGTCCTGGAAACATCGCTGGGCGGCCACCGCCAGCGCCTTGACGCCGGCCGGGTCCTTGGGGCGGCCGGGCGTGTGCACTTCCGAAGCGGTGACGCCGGTGGTGACCCCGCCGTGCACGTAGCTTTCCAGGAAGCCCACGGTCTTCTGCCGCGGCGTGTAGTCGCCGAAGGTGTTGTGCACCTGCGAGTCGATCAGGCCGGGAATGGCGGTGGTGCCGGCGGCGTCGATGACCACGTCGGCGCTTTCGACTTCCGCCGCGCTCAGCGTGCCGACCTTGGCGATCAGTCCGTCCTGCATCAGGATGGCGTCGCCCGAGGCATAGGGCTCGCGCCATTCGCCGGTGAGTATCCGGCCCAGGTTGACGATGGCGAGTTTCATGGTGTGCTCCTCAGACAAGTCCGTCCTGGCCCTGCACGTCCCGCAGCCGCAGGCCGCCCACGCGGGCGTTGAGCCGCTCGCGGCTGGAGACGGCGAATACCAGCGCGATTTCGTCGGGCAGGGGGCCATCCGCGAAATACAGCGTCATGGCGTTGTAGAGCGACCGTACATAGAGCGCGTCCTTGGAGGCAAGCGGCACGTCCAGCACCGTGCCCGGGCCGCCCACCTTGGTCACCGACGAGATCCAGGCCTTGCCGCCGCCGATTTCCTTGCGCAGGGGTTCGGCCGAGGCGGTGGTCAGCAGCGCGTTGGCGTGTTCCTGCTCCCCGCCCAGCCCGACGACGCCCGCCTTGCCGTACGAGAGGATGGGATGGTCGCCGTAGGCCGCGCGCAGCCGGGCCGCCATGCGGGCGCCCAGTTCGGGGCTCGCTTCGATCATGGGCGAGAGGTCTTCCACGTACCGGCCGGCATAGGGGTTTTCCACGAAGGCCACGATGGCCGCCTTGCGCAGCGCTTCGTCGGCCGGCCGGCCGGCTTCCTCCAGCTTCTCTTCCACGATTGCCTGCCACCTGCGTACTTTCAATTGCATGTGTCGCTCCTGACGTCAGCCACCCTCGGGGAGGGTTCAAATTCTTGTTGAACAGAATGTTTGACGATGTTATTGTCATACAATCATAAAGTCAATGAATGCCAGGAGAGCTCCATGCGCGGACGCGCCATTCTGTTCTCGGAGATGACGCCGGCCCCCGAGTGGGAAGAGACGTTCAATCGCTGGTACGACACCGAGCACATTCCCATCCGCATGGGCCTGCGCGGTTTCGTCAGCGCCCAGCGGTACGCGGCTTCCGAACGCAACTACCTCGCCGTCTATGAAATGGACGATCTCGCCGCGCTTCGCACCGTCGCCTACCAGGCCATCAAGCAGCATCCTTCCGAGGAAACGGCCTGGATGCTGCGCAACGTGTCCGGATTCACGCGTTACCTGTGCGAGGAAATCGGCAGCGCCGGCGATGCCTCGCCCGAAGCCATCGATGCCCCGGTGCTCTATCCCGTCTGGTTCGACGTGCCCCAGGAACATCTGGCCGATTTCGACGCCTGGTACGAGCAGGACCATGTGCCGCTGCTGCTGGAATGCCCGCAGTGGCGCGCGGTGCGGCGTTTCCATGTCAGGGATGGCGACCCGGGCCGCTACAACCGGCTGGCGCTGCATTACCTGGACGATGTCGCGGCGCTGGAGTCGCCGGCCCGCGCCAAGGCGCGCGCCACGCCCTGGCGCGAGCGCCTGGCCGCCCAGCCCTGGTTCAAGGGGGCCTACGACCTGTTCGACCGCCGCGGCGCACGGCAACTGCCGCCGCTGTAACCGGAGACACGATTCCATGGACCTGAAAATATCGCCGCGTTCGGTGCAACAGGAAACGGTGCGCCTGGTCCGCGAGGCCATCACCAGCGGCTACTTCAAGCCCGGCGAGCGGCTGGTCGAAGCCAAGCTGTGCAGCCTGCTGGGCGTCAGCCGTACTTCCGTGCGCGAAGCGCTGCGGGTGCTGGCGACCGAAAAGCTCATCACCATCGTGCCCAACAAGGGACCATCGGTGGCCGAACTGAGCTGGGCAGAGGCCGAGAGCATCTATCACCTGCGCGCGCTGCTCGAAGGCGAAGCCGCCGCGCTGGCCGCCGGCCGGGTCCGGCCGGACGACCTGCGCCGCATGCGCGAGGCCCTCGACACCTTCGCCGACGCCGTCGACCAGCAAGACTGGAAGACGCGCATCTCGGCCACGGCGGATTTCTACGAAGTGATCATCCAATGCTGCGGGAACGCGGTCATGGGCGAAGTGCTGCATGGCCTGCTGACACGCATCAATTTCCTGCGGGCCCGGACCATGGCCAGCCCCGGCCGCGCCAAGCACAGCGTGCGCGAGCTCGAGAGCATCTACGACGCGCTGGAAAAAGGCGACGCCCGCGTCGCGCGCGCCGCGGCCGTGGCGCACGTGAAGGCGGCCGAGGCCGAAGCATGCGACGTCTACCGGGAAATGAATCACGCAGCCTGATTTTTCAACCACACGTACGGCGGGGATGGGCATGAAAACGAAGTGGCGATCTTTTGCAGGGGTTCTTCTTTCGTTGGCCGTGACGGGCGCCGCGCAGGCGGCATGGCCCGAACGCGCGATCACGCTGGTCGTGCCTTTCGCCGCCGGCGGCAATACCGACAGCATCGCGCGCATCACCGCCGAATGGCTGACCGCCAAGCTCAAGCAGACGGTGGTCGTCGACAACCGGCCTGGCGCCAATGGCGCGATCGCCGCCGATTACGTGGCGCGGGCCAAGCCGGACGGCTACACCTTGTTCATGGCGACGGCGCCGCAGATGGCCATCGTGCCGTACTTGCAGAAGGTGCGCTACGACCCGATCAAGGATTTCGCGCCGGTGTCGATCGTGGCGACCAACGAGTTCGCGCTGGCGGTGCATCCGAGCTTCGCGGCGAAGACGCTGCCCGAGCTGGTGTCCTACGTGAAGGCGCATCCCGGCCAGGTGGCGTATGCCTCGGCGGGCAGCGGGTCGGTCAGCCATTTGACGATGGCGATGTTCGTCAAGCGCGCGGAACTGTCGATGATCCACGCGCCGTATCGCGGCGGCGCGCCGGCGATCGCCGACGTGGTGGGCGGGCAGGTGCCGATGTATTTCGCGAACGTGGCCGAGGTGCTGCCTTATTCGACGACGAACCGGCTGCGCATCGTTGCCACCTCGGGCACCAGGCCCTCCAACGACCTGCCAGGTGTCAAGACCGTTGCCGAGCAGGGCTATCCGGGCTTCACGACCGAGACCTGGAACGGCGTGGCGGCCCCGGCCGGCACGCCTGCCGGGATCGTCGACAAGATCGCCGGCTCCTTGGCCGAGGCGGGCCGGAATGCCGAGTTCGGCGCCAAGCTCGCCGCCATCGGCGTCAGCGTGCTGTGCAACACACCCGAGGAGTTCGCCAGGAAGCTGGTCGCGGACAACAAGTTGTGGTCCGCGGCGGTGAAGGAGTCCGGGGCCTCGCTGGACTAAGCCTCCACCTGCGTGCCTCCAGCCTCGGCCAGGCTGCGTTCCTGGAGAAGCTCCCTGGCGCGGGCCAGGGGGCCGGGAACGATCCAGTCGGCGATGGAGAAGTCGTTGCGGATGAAGCCGTGTTCATACAGGAAGTCCTTGCGGACTTCCAGTGCGCGGACCAGTTCGGGGGCCAGGCTGGGCTCGAGATTCTGGTAGACGGTGTCGTCGAAGGCTTCGGGCACCCATTCGTAGGCGACCGAGACTTCGCGGGCGATGATGGCCTGGGTGGCGGCACGGTTTGCGCGAGCCCATTGGGCCGCCCTGAGCACCTGGCAGAGATATCGTGCGACGAACTCCGGATACTCCCGGACCAGGCGGCCGCTTACCGACAGTACGTTGGGCGTACCGTTATTGATGCTGACGCGCCGATCCGGATGGTGATTGATGTCGGCCACGACATGCGCGCCGAGGAATTCCTGGAGGGCGGGGCCGGCTGCGCCGTAGTTGTACAGCACGTCGGCTTCGCCCCGGATGAGCGCGAAAGTCTCGGCCCGCGCCGAACTCGCGAACTGATGGGCGTCGAACAGCGCGCCGGTGTTCGAGGCGGCGACCTTGCCAATATATGGCTGGTCGATTGGCAGGTCGACCAGCGTGACGTCATCCAGCGTCAGGCCCACCGACGCCAGGACTTGCGCGTACCCCTGCAGCGCGGAGGCACGCCAGAAGTCGATTTTTTCATGGGTCCGTCTAGGCAGGGCGAGGCGCCGGCCCTTCAGGTCGGCGGGAGAGCGGATGCCTGAGTCCGGCAGGGTGAGGAGGGACTGGTACTGCGGCAACCAGGTCAGCCCCACGACCACGACGTCATTGCCTTCCGAGCGTGACCAGATCGGTGGCGCGTTGCCGCCGTGGCGGAACGAGTCGCCTTGCCGGTGATCGAAGTGCGATTCCCGGACCGATTGATCGGGCGATGCGCACAGCGAGAGCACCGAGATGCCGTCCGATTCGAACTCCTGTTCGAGCCAGCCGTTGTGGATGGCGATGCCCGATGCGGTGGGAACGGGGCAACGCGTGTACCAGATGATGTCGAGGTCGTGGGGCATGAAGGTCCTTTGCTCGCGTGGAGGAAGGTTGACGGTGTCCGTCAATGGGTGGTCAGGCTGCTCGCGGCGAGCCGATCGAGCGCCTCGGGATTGAGCAGGCCGTCGCGGTGGCGGGTCGGACGGCCTGCCAGAAAGTCCCGGATCGCCACTTCGGAGACTTTCCCGTTGGATGAGCGTGGCAGGTCGTCCACCTGGACGATGCTTGCCGGAATGTGGCGCGAGGTGGCGCCGGTCCGGATGGCATTGCGTATGTCCGCGGCGAGGGTGCCGGAGAGCTGGTTTCCCTCCCGCAGTACGACGAACAACACGATGGACGTGCCGTCCGGGCCAGGGCATTCGACCGCCGCGGCTTCCGTGACAAGCTCCAGGCCTTGGAGTGCCCGGTATATTTCGCTGGTCCCGATGCGTATCCCGTTGACATTGAGGGTGGCGTCGGAACGGCCTTCGATGATCAGGCCCCCGTGCGCGGTCAGGCGTGCCCAATCGCCATGCCGCCATGCCCCGGGAATCTGCTGGAAATAGGCGGCATGCAGCCGGCTGCCGTCGTCATTCCAGAACGCGACCGGCACGGAAGGGAAGGCCTGGGTGCACACGAGTTCGCCGGGCTGGCCGACGACCGGGCGGCCCGAGTCATCGTAGACCTCCACTTTCATGCCCAGCGACAGCACTTGTATTTCCCCTGCCCAGACCGGCGAAATCGGGCTGCCGGTCGCGAGCGTGCCCATGATGTCGGTTCCGCCTGCGGGTGACATCAGGTGCACGTCTTCCTTGATCTCGCGGTAGACGTATTCGTAATGCCGCGATGACAGGGGAGAGCTGCCTGCCTGTATGCATTTGAGGCTTGCGAGCCGATGGCTATCGCGGGGCCGCAGCCCGGCTGCCTGGTACTGCTCGATGAGCCGGGGGACGATGCGCAGCACCGCGATGTCTTCATCGTCGACCAGGTCCCACAGTGCCGACGTGGAGGGGAAGGCGGGCGACCCATCGTAGAGGATGACGGTCGCGCCCAGGCCGAGCGCAGACGCCATGACGTTCCAGACCATCCACCCTGTGGTGGTCAGGTACATGACGCGTTCTTCCGGATGGACGTCGCAGTGCAGCGCCAGCTCCTTCAGCGTCTGCAACAGGCTTCCGCCCGCGCCATGCACGATGCACTTGGGGGTGCCGGTGGTGCCGGATGAAAAGAGGATGAACGCCGGGTGATCGAAGGGGAATCGTTTCCATGCGATCCTGCATGGCTGCCCAGCCAGGAAGGCTTCGTATGACAGGTTCTCGTCGTCCGGCAGCGTCGAGCCGGGATAGGCGACGGTGACCGTGCGGGCGAGGCCGGGCAGGGCGGCGGCGATTTCCCGTGACTTGTCGGCCAGATCGTGAAAGCGGCCGCCATGGACATAGCCGTTGGTCGTGAACAGCACCTTGGGCTCGACCTGGCGCAACCTGTCAAGGCAGCTCGCGACGCCGTAGTCGGGCGAACAGGCGCACCAGATCGCTCCGATCGAGGTGGTGGCGAGCATGGCGACGATGGCTTCGGGAACGTTGGGCAGGTATCCCGCGACCCGGTCGCCCGGTCGGACGCCCGCCGATTCCAGCGCATGCGCACAGGCCGCGACCTGTTGTTGCAGCATGCGCCAGCTCAGGGCGCGGCGCATGCCTTGTTCGTTGCGGAATACGAGCGCGTCGGCGGCGTCGTCGCGCGGCAGCAGGTTCTCGGCGAAGTTGAGCCGGGCCTGGGGAAACCAGCGGGCCCCGGGCAGGCGGAGCGGGTCGTCGACCACGAGCCCGCCCTTTTCGCCGCGCAGTCCGAGGTAGTCCCACAGCCCGCCCCAGAATGCCGCGGGCTGCGAGAGCGAAAACCGGTATAGCGAATCGTAGGCGTCGAGCGGGGATGCGCTGGCCGGTTGCAGCCTCTGCATGAACGCGCGCATGCGCGCATTCGCCATTCGTTCCGGGGTGGGGCGCCAGATCGGTGTCGAGACGTTCATGACGAGGCGTGCGCAAGATGCGTGTCGACGCCCCGGCTCAATGCCTGCGCGAACCGGGGATAGATTTCGGCCACCTCGGGGCAGACGGCGTCGCGCAGCAGCGTAGCCACTTCATTGGATGGCAGGGCGGTGGCGGCGGGAGCCTCGTCATGATCGAACGCGAAACCCGTGTTCTGCAGGATGTCGCGCAGATCGATGCCGGGATGGAGGGATTCCAGCCGGAATCGGGCCGTGCGCTTGTCGAACGAGAAGACGCCCTTGCCGGTGAGCATGCCCGTGGGGCCTCCGGGACGGTACACCTCGGCCGGGCTGGTTCCCGGCGTGCTGATGAAATCCACTTTGTCGACCATGACTTCCCGGGTATGGCGTTCGCGAAAGATGATGATGTTGGGAATCATCAGATAGAGCAGCGGCGTTCCATGCGATCCGGACCAACGCACCTGCATGCGTGGGTGCTGTCCCACGCCGACGAGGTTGATGTTGGCCTGGCCGTCGATCTGGCCTCCTCCGATCATGAAGGCGTCGAAGCGTCCCCGGGCGGCGCAATCGAAGATTTCGGACAGGTCGTCGGTCAGGAAAGAGTGTTTGCGGCTTCCGATCACGCTGACGCGGATCCGGCCCCCCGAGAGTTCGCGGGCGAGCAGCGCGCCCGCCATCTGCGCGGCCGCATTGGTTCCGACCAGCACATGGCCGCGGGGAGCGAGCAGGCGGGCAAGCGTCGTGACGGCGAGAACGTTCCAGTCGCATGTCATGCCGGCATCCCGCCTTCCAGGACAAATGCCTTGAGATAGTCGTCGAAACCTTGCCGGGTGCGAGCCATGTCGGCATAGCGCTGCATGTGTTCCCTGTCTTCCGGGTAGCGTTCGCCGCCATGCAACGGCCATGAACCGTTGGGTTGGCGGCAGATGCCGGTGATGTAGGCGTCTCCTATCACTCCCGCTCTTCTTATCGGGTCTTCCATCAGATTGCCTTCGTAGCGCTCATCGTAGGTGACGAGCGTGCGCCTGGCGGCCCGGGCCATGAGCTTGAGGGAGCCACGGCTGCCTATCCAGACGTTGCCGTGCCGGTCGGCAAGCGGCGCGTGGAACAAGGCGATGTCGGGGCAGATGGCGGGAATCACGGCCACCTGTTCGGCGGGGTCGAACGGATTCGCGATCTGTTTCCATTCGTCCTGCCTGACGCGGTAGACATCCGAACCGAGCACGCCTCGCACGGGCATGAACGGCAGGCCGGATTCGCTTGCCTTCAGGCCCGCGGTGATAGCCGGGCAGGTTGCTTCCCGCACGGCTATCGTGCCTTGCGCCTGGGCCTCCGTGAATCGTGGCGCGGACCCGTATTCGTACAGAACGATGCCGCCCATCTCTACCGATGCGACGCAGCCGGCGCCGATCAGCATGTCGACCTGGATGCTGCTGGACGGTACGCAAAGCACGCGCAGTCGGCGGATTCCGCGGCGTATCAGCGCGCGGGTGGCGTTCATGGCCACGCCGCTGAAATGACCATTGAAGCCGGTCGCGATCGCAATCCGGTCGCCGTCCATGATGTGGCCGACCAGATAGTCCAGGTCGAACTCGTTATGTGCGTCGCGCATGGTGCTTCCGGATGGTTTTTTTCGATCTTACATCAAATCAAAAAAATTGAGCAATAGAGCTTTTAAATTGATATTATTGATTTAAAGGTGCGCAGCGCCACATATCGAAATCATGGGAGACGACACATCATGGGTGCACGGGAGTTGCTCGACCGCAGGCATTTCGTCCCGGCGTTGCTGCTGGGACTGTCAGGAGCGCTGGCCTGGCCGGCGGCGGGCGCCGCCGAGACCTTCCCCGCCAAGCCCGTGCGCTGGATCGTTCCCTTCCTGGCCGGAGGGGGCGCGGACAACATTGCCCGCACGGTCGCGGCGCGCGCCGAAAAAGAGCTTGGGCAATCGATCGTGGTAGAGAACCGGCCGGGGGCAGGGGGCAACGTCGGGGCTGCCTTCGTTGCCCGGGCGCCGGCCGATGGATACACGCTGCTGTACGGGACCAGCGGAACGCACGCCGCGAATCCGGCGCTCTACAACGATCCCGGCTATGACCCGGTCAAGGACTTCGCTCCGGTCACCAAACTGACGCGGGTGTCGATGGTGCTGGTGGTGAATGCCCAATCGCCGATAAAAAGCGTTTCGGCGTTGATCGCCGATCTCAAGGCCAATCCGGGCAAGCGGACCTTCGGATCCGGCGGCAACGGATCGGCGCTGCACATCGCGGGAGAGATGTTCCGCAGCGCGGCCGGCGTCGATATCGTGCACGTGCCTTATCGCGGGAATGCAGCCGCCACGGTGGACCTGCTGGGAGGGCGGCTGGACATGATGTTCGATGTCATCGCCAATGCCCGCGCGCAGATCGATGCCGGCAGGCTGCGGCCATTGGCCGTGCTTTCCCTGGATCCCGAAGAAGCCTACCCCGACGTGCCCACGCTGGCGTCGTCCGGCTACCCGGGATTCGAGATCGCGGCCTGGGATGGTGTGTTCGCGCCCGCCAATACCCCGCGCCCCGTCATCGAACGGCTCAATGCCGCATTCGTCGCGGCATTGAAGGACCCCGAGGTGCGCAAGAGCCTGGCCGCGCGCGGTGTTGGCGCCACGCCGGGCACGCCCGAGGAACTGGGCCGCTACGTGAGGGCGGAAATGCCCCGCTGGGCCCAGGTCATCCGGAGCGCGGGCATCAAGGCGGATTGACGCATGCCGGATTCCTGCTCATTCGCTGGTCATGTGCTTGCCGGCCGGGCCGCGCAAGGCCTGGGCCGTTGCCTGGTAGAAGGCTTCGGCGACGGGAGTCAGGGGCTCGCCTATGCGCTTGATGAGACCGAGCTCGCGCGTGAAATCCGGATGGTCCAGCGGAATGACCCGCAAGCGGGGGGAGACCTTCAGCGAGGCGGCGGCCGTGTTGGGAAGAAGGGAGATGCCGAGCTGCGCCTCGACCATGGGGCCGATCGTATAGTGTTGCTTGAGGCTGTAGGCGGGGGAGAACGAGTATCCCTGCCGGCTCAGGTAGGTCTCGGTGGTGGCACGGATGTTCGAGCCCTTGCTGAGCGAGATGAGCGGATACTGCAGTGCCTCTTCGAGATGCACCTTGCCGCGGCGGGCCAGCGGATGGGTCTTGGCGCAGACGAGCACGAAGGGGTCGTGCGCCAGCCGCGTGAATTCCAGTTCGTCCCGCCAGCGGGGCACGCCGCCTATGCCGAAATCCACTTCGCGGCTGAGGATGCGGCGTTCGAGCCTGACGGTTTCTTCGTCGTGCATCTCGATCGCCACGCCTGGATGCTTGTCACGGAAGCGTTTGATGACCTTCGGAAAGATATGCGCGGCGACGGTGGGGATGCAGGAAAACGCGACCCGGCCCGCAAGCAGCAGCGCCGGGTCGCGCAAGGCGGCGACGACCGAGTCCATCTCCGCCGTCAGCCTGCGCATCTGTGCCACGAAGCGTTCCCCCTCGGGCGTGAGGCGGACATCCCGCGTGGTGCGCGATACCAAGGCCACGCCTACGGCGTCTTCCAGCGCGCGTATCTGCGCGCTCAGCGCGGGCTGCCCCAGATTGAGGGCTTCGGCTGCCCGGCGAAAACTCAAGTGTTCTGCAAGAGCCAGCAGACCACGGATATTGGCGAGCGAGAGCGCCATGATTCTCCCATGCGGTATATAGGCGAGACGGCCGGGCGATTCTATCACTGGGGTACGGGGGGCCACGGTCAAGTCCGTGCGGCCGATCGCGGCTCCCCGCAACGAGGTCATTGAAATGGAAACGATTCATTATTCGCGGTGCCGCGTCATTCCTACGCCGACGTGCCTGGCCGTTCAACTGGGCCTGATGGCCGGAACGGAAAGGGTGCGCATCGAGCTTGGCGACTACAACCACCAGGAAGACCGGCTGTGGATGCGGCACGCGGGGCATGCCAAAGCCATGTGGGCACGCGCTCAGGGCGCCTCGACCCGCCTGGTGGCGTTCTCCGGCTATGAATGCAGCGAGCCCGTCTACGTCAGGGACGATTCCCCCATCCGCACGGCCGCCGGGCTGCGCGGGCGCCGCGTTCCCCTGCCCCGGGTGCCCGGCCGGCCGTTTGACGTCGACCGCGAAGTGTTCCTGAAACCCTTGTCCACGTGCCTGGCCAGCGCGGGGCTGGCGATGGCGGATGTGACCGTGGTCGACGTGGATTTCGACCGGGAAAAGCGCTGCGACATGGAACCCGAGGCCACGCATTTCTTCGAGCAGGCGGCGCACCGGTTCTGCATCATGCTCGAGCGTGGCGAGGTCGATGCCATCGTGACGGCGCTGCCCGAGGAAACGGTTGCCAACCTGGGATTGCGCCGTATCTACGACAGCCGGGAAGATCCGGCGCCGCGGGCGCGCGGTGAACTGCGCACCGTGACGGTCAGCCAGGCATTGCTGGACGAGCACCGCGAGGTGGTGGTCGACATGCTGGCCCGCCTGCTCCAGGCGGAGAAGTGGGCCGCGCGGCATCCGCAGCAGATCGCCGGGCTGGTCGAACGCGACCTTGGAATATCCCCCGGCCTCTATCGCGCCCGGGGACTCGATTTTCCCGGCTGGAGCCGCCTGCACTGCAGCCCGGCGGACCTCGCGTTGCTGGCCGAGCGGGAGCGCATGTTGCGCGATCACGGCACGATCACGCGGGAAGTGGACATCGCCGGGTGGATCGATGGCAGCGTGCTGGAGGACGCGCGCCGCATTGCTGCCTGACGACCGGCGGGGGCGGGACAACCCGCCCCGGCCGCCGTCATTCGACACGGGCGCCCGACTTGCGGGCGGCCTCTTCCCACTTGGGGACTTCGACCTTCATGAAGGCGGCGAGCTCTTCGGGGGTGGTCGGGGTGGGTTGAAGGCCCTTGCTGGCCAGGTTCTTCGACAGCAGCGGGTCTTTCATGGCTTCCCGGAAGGCGGCGTTGAGACGGTCGATGGCCGCCCGGGGCGTGCCGGCGGGGGCGAGCAGTACATGCCAGCCGCTGACTTCGAACCCCTTGACGCCTACCGCTTCCAGCGTGGGCAGGTCCGGCGTGAACGACCGGGCGGAAGGGGTGAGCGCGGCCAGCCCGCGCAGCTTGCCTGCCTCCATCAACGGCACCGTATTGGTGAGCGAATCGACCATGACGTCCACCCGGCCCGCCAGCAGGTCTACGCGGGCAGGGCCGGTGCCGCGATAGGGAATGTGGCTCATGTCGGTGCCGGTCGCGGTCAGGACCATCTGCGCGCCGATGTGGGACAGCGTGCCGTTGCCGCCTGACGCGTAGGTGAACTTGCCTGGATGGGCCTTGATGTCCGCCATCAGTTCCTGGATCGTCTTCCAGCGCGAGTCGCCGTTGACCAGCACGACGAAGGGCGCAACGCTGACGGCGGTGATGGGAGCGAAGTCCCGGATCGGATCGTAGCCAAGATTGCTGCCGTACAGCACCGATGCGACACCATGGGTGCCATTGGTTCCCGATACGACCGTATAGCCGTCGGCGGGGCTGCGGGCCGCCTGCGCGACCCCTATGGTGCCGCCCGCGCCTGCCTTGTTCTCGACGACCACCGCCTGGCCGAGGATCTTGGATACCTTGTCGGCCAGTACTCGTGCCTCGGTATCGACGCCGCTGCCGGCGGCGAAAGGGACGATCCACTGCACGGGTTTGGAGGGATAGGGTTTGTCGGCACTCTGGCCGGCTGCCGCGAAGCTGGCGCAAGCGGCGGCGGCGAGCGCCGCGTATGGCAGGGCTGGGGAAAGGCGGGCCATGGTCGTCTCCTGGAGCCGGGTCTTTTCAGGCTCGGATTATCGATTGAAAATTTTGTTGTTAATCAAATATACATCAAAAAATTTTTAGATGGACTAGAATTGAAATCAAAATGAGAGGAGACGCCATGGAGGCATCGAGCGATACCGGGAAAGCCCCGATCTGGACCCCCACGCCAGCGCGCGCCGCGAGTTCGCGCATGGTCGAGTTCATGGAAATGGTCGCGCGGCGAGGCGGGCCGCCGTTGCGGGACTACCAGCAGTTGCACGCCTATTCGGTCGAGCATCCTGGCGCGTTCTGGCGGACCGTCATCGACTATTGCGGCGTGCGGTACGAGCATCTGGGCGATCGGGATTTGGTCGGCGGCGACCGCATGCCAGGTGCGAGCTGGTTCCCCGACGCGCGCTTGAACATCGCACGTACCTTGCTGGCGTCGGACGACCACATGCCGGCCGTCATCGGCCTGATGGAGGACGCGGCACCGACCAGCCTGAGTTTCGGCGAGTTGCGTGCGCGGGTTTCCCGCTACCAGCAGGCCATGCGAGCCGCCGGGGTGGGGGTGGGCGATCGCGTGGCGTGCCTGACACCCAGCATCCCGGATGCGGTGGCCGCCATGCTGGCGACCGTGGCCCTCGGCGCGGTATGGGCGGCATGTTCGCCGGAGTACGGTGTCAACGCCGCCGTCGATCGCATCGGCCAGGTCCAGCCCAAGCTCATGCTCGTCGCGGACGGTTACCGGCATGGCGGCAAGGTCTATGAACTGGGCGAGAAGGTCGAGGAAATCCTGCGGCGTGTCCCGTCCATTTCGACCGCGGTGGCCGTGCCGGTTCTGGGCGTCGGGCGGAGCATGGCGGGGACGGTGGAGCGCGATCGCTTTCTGGCGCCTTACCAGGCCGGCGGGATCGAGTACGAGAGCCTGCCTTTCCAGCACCCGGCCTATATTCTGTTTTCCTCCGGGACGACCGGAGCGCCCAAGTGCATCGTGCACGGGGCGGGCGGCGCCATGCTCGAAAATCTCAAGGCGCATGCGCTCCAGTTCGACGTTCGCCCGGGAGACCGCGTCTATATGGCCAGCACCATAGGCTGGATGGTCTGGAACGTCATGGCCATGGCGCTTGGCTGCGGCGCCTCCATCGTGCTGTACGACGGCTCGCCCTTCCATCCCGGTGGCGATGCCCTGGTACGCCATATCGCCGAGCAGCGCGTGACGTTCGCGCGGCTGCCGGCCCGCTATGTCGAGTCGCTGGCCAAGGCCGGCCGCGTGCCGCGCCTCGACCATGACTTCGGCGCGCTGAAGACGCTCATGTGCAACGGTTCCCCCTTCGGGGCCGACGGCTACGCATACGTCTATGAAAAGGTGAAGGCCGACGTGCACGTCGTTTCTCCGTCCGGCGGAACGGATTCGTTCGGTTCCCTGGTCTCGAATTTCCCCATTGGCCCGGTCTGGGCGGGAGAAATCCAGGGGCCGGCGCTGGGCTTCGACATCGACGTCTTCGACGGGCAGGGCAACCCGCTACGGGGCCAGCCGGGCGAACTCGTTGTCAAGCGTCCGTTTCCTTCGATGCCCTTGCATTACCTCAACGATCCAGGCGACAAACGCTACCGGGAGACGTATTTCAGCGTCTATCCCGACGTCTGGCGGCATGGGGATTGGGCAGAGTTCACCGGGCACGGCGGCCTGATCATCCATGGCCGCAGCGATTCCACGCTCAACGCCCGGGGCGTGCGCATCGGCACGGCAGAGATCTACAGGCAGCTTGCCGATTTCGACGACGTGCGCGAAAGCGTCGTCGTGGCTCAGGATTGGGAGGGCGACACACGGGTGGTAATGTTCGTTCAACTGAGAGACGGCGCGGCGTTCGACGACCAGATGGAAGGGCGGATACGCAAGTTGTTGCGGGATGGCCTGTCGCCCCGGCACGTGCCGTCGAAGATCATTCCGGTGGCGGCCATACCCGTCACGTTCACCGGCAAGGTGTCCGAGGCCGCCGTGCGGGATGCCATCCACGGCCGCGAGCCGTCCAATCTCGGTGCGCTCGCCAATCCCGAATCGTTGGCATGTTTCGAGCCGTCGGGATTGCCGGCGCTGCGCGCGGCCTGAATACGGAGGAAGCACGATATGCATGCAGAACGCTCATTGCTGACCGTGGACGAACTGGTCGCCGGCTTCGAAGGGGGCATGCTGGCCTTGCCCAAGGACGAAAGCGGCGTACCCATGGCGGCGGTACGCGCCCTCATCCGGCGTCGGCCACGGCCCTTTCATCTTCTGTGCGTGCCGGCGTGTGGCTTGCATGCCGACCTGTTGATCGGCGCGGGGCTGGTTCATACCGTGGAGTGCGGCGGAGTGGTCGTGGGAGAGCTCGGCGCCGGCGCGCGCTTTCGCGTCGCGGTTCGCGACGGCGGCCTGCAGTTGAAGGATTCCACCTGCCCCGTCATCCATGCGGGCCTGCAGGCGGGGGCGAAAGGCGCGCCGTTCGCATCGCTGCGCGGCATCATCGGATCGGATCTGCTGCGGGTACGTCCCGAATGGCGGGTCATCGACAACCCGTTCGCCGATGGAGGCGATCCGGTACTGCTGGTGCCCGCGTTGAATCCGGACTGCTTCCTGTTCCACGCGCGCTGGGGCGATCGCCATGGCAACGTCTGGACCGGCGGCCGGCGCGACCTGGCATACACCGCCCACGCGTCGCGCAAGACTTTCGTCACCGTGGAGCACATCTGGGACGGCAACCTGTTGACCGATCCCGTCATGTCGGCCGGCACCTTGTCCGAGGTGTACGTGTCGGGCCTGGCGCACGTCCCGGGCGGGACCTGGCCCATGACGCTGCAACACGAGCGCGAGGAAGATACCCCGCATATCGTCCGCTACATGGATGCCGCCCGTACCGACGAAGGTTTCCAGGCCTACCTGGACGAGTTCGTCGCCAACGAGCCGCGTATCGACGGAGTCCGCGCATGAACAACGACATGCTGGTCATCTGCCTGCTTGCGAAGATGCTGGAGAATGCCGGTGTCGTGGCCGTGGGTTCTTCGTCGCCGGTACCGGCCGCGGCGGCTTTGCTGGCGCAGCGGCTCTGCCCGGGCCGCACGCGAGCCCTGGTGTTTCGGAACAACGTCAACGACCCCTTCCACGAGAGCGGCAGCGAACTGTACGACCGGATCGGGCAGGGCCGCATCGATGTTTTCTTCATCGGCGGCGGGCAGATCGATGGACAGGCCAATCTCAACAACGTGGGAGTCGGGGAGTATCCACGATCGAAGGCCCGCTTTCCCGGTTCGTTCGGTACGCCGTTCATCATCTCCATGGTGCCGCGGGTCATCCTGTACCGCGAAGAACATAGTCCCCGTGTGCTGGTCCCCAAGGTGGATTTCATCAGCGCGCCGGGCATGCCGCCGCCGGGGGTGTATCGCCGTGGCGGACCGACCGACCTCGTCACCAGCAAGGCGGCTTTCGCCTTCGACCGCGGCACCGGCCGTTTCACGTTGAGCAGTACGCACCCGGGCCATTCGGTCGACGACATCGTGCAGGCCACGGGTTTTGACTTCGATCGTCCGCCTTCGGTGCCCGAAACACCGCCGCCGCCGCCGCCATGGGTGGACCTGCTGACGTCCGTGGTACGCGACCAGGTCGCGGAGACGTATCCGGCGTTTGCGCGGCAGCGGCTGGTACGGGACGCTACTCGGGCTTGATGCCCGCGGCGCGGATGACCCGGGTCCAGCGGCCGATTTCCTCGCCGATGTAGGTGCGGAAGTCCTCGGGCGTCGAGGGCACGGGCTCGGCGCCGAAGCGGGCCAGTTGCTCCCGGGCCTCGGGCGTGCCGAATCCCTTCTGCAGGATGGCGTTCAACTGCTTGACGACGTCGGGCGGCATGCCCGCCGGCCCGACCACGCCGAACCAGGCCGGGCTGTCGATCTGCGGGAATCCGCCTTCGCCCATCGAGGGGACGTCGGGCAGCAGGGGCGAGCGCTGCTTGCGCGTGACGGCGATGGCCTTGATCCGGCCCGTGGGCAGGTACTGCATGGCCGTGCTGAACGAGGTCTCGATGAACAGCATGACGTCGCCGGCCAGCAGGCCTTGCGCGGCGGGCGTGGTGCCCCGGTAGGGCACGTGCGTCAGCGCGATGCCGGCGGCGTGGTTCAGGGACTCGCCCACCATGTGGCCGACCGAGCCGATGCCGGCGGACGCGTAGGTGACCTTGCCGGGGTTCTGCCTGGCATAGGCGACCAGGCCGGGCAGGTCCTTGAAGGGGGCGTCGCGGGTCGCCAGGATGATGCCGCTGGTGGCCGAGGCGTTGCCGATGGGCGTGAAATCCTTTTGCGCGTCGAACGGCATCTTGGCCATCAGGCCCGGATTGATGCCGAAGCTGCTGATGGTGCCCATGCCTATCGTGTAGCCGTCCGGCGCCGCCTTGGCGATGACGTCCGTGCCCGCCACGCCGCCCGCGCCGCTGCGGTTGTCGACCACGACGGGCTGCCCCAGCTGGTCGCTGATCATCCTGGCCAGCAGGCGCGCGGTCTGGTCGGCGGGGCCGCCGGCCGCCATGGGAACGATGAAGCGGATGGGCCGGTCGGGGTAGGTGGCCATGGCGCTGCCGGCGGCCAGCGCGAGTGCGACGCCCGCAAGAATGCGTCGGGTAGGGGTCATGATGTTTGTCTCCTGGATGTTTTGGGGGCGGCGCTCGTCACGCCTGTTCGTATTCGCTGACGAACTTGATGTTCAGGTATCCCTCTATGCCCTCGCTGCCGCATTCGGCGCCGAAGCCGCTGGCCTTGATCCCGCCGAACGGAACCTCGGGCGTGCTGCTGGCATTGGCGGCGCCGAAGGCAAAGGAGTTGATCGCGACCATGCCGGCCTCCAGCCGCCGCGACAGGCGGTTGGCCCATAGCGTCGAGTTGGTGAAGGCATAGGCCGCCAGCCCCACCGGCAGCCGGTTGGCTTCGGCCAGGACTTCCTCGACGTCGTCGAAGGCATTGATGGGAACGACGGGGCCGAAGGGCTCCTCGTTCATGACCAGCGCGCTGGCCGGGACATCGGTCAGGACGGTGGGCTCCCAGAAGTAGCCCGGCCGGTCCAGCCGCCTGCCGCCGCAGCGCAGCGTGGCGCCTTGCGCCAGCGCATCGTCGACGCAGTGCTGCATGGCGCCCAGCCTGCGCTCGTGCGCCAGCGGCCCCATGTTGACCTCGGGAGAGAAGCCGTCGCCGACGACCAGGGCCCGGGTTTCGGCCACGAATGCTTCGACGAAGGGTTCGTAGAGTTTGCGATGGATGAAGAACCGGCTCGGATTCACGCAGCCCTGCGCCGAGTTGCGGAACTTGCGCAGGACCGAGGTGCGGGCGAGGCCGGCCAGGTCGCGCACGTCGTCCATGACGATCACGGGGGCGTGGCCGCCCAGCTCCATGACCGTGCGCTTGAGGTGCCGGCCCGACAGCTCCGCCAGCTTGCGGCCGACGGCGGTGGAGCCGGTGAACGAAATGCCCCGGATCGACGGCGAGGCGATCAACTGGCTGGAGATGCGGTCGGGCGCGCCGTAGACGAGGTTGAGCACGCCTTCGGGCAGCCCCGCGTCGGCGAAGGCCCGGACCAGTTCCATGGTCGACGCCGGCGTTTCTTCCGCGCCTTTGAGCACGCAGGTGCACCCGGCCGCCAGGATGGCGCAGACCTTTTTCATGGGAATCATGGCCGGGTAGTTCCAGGTCGTGAACGCGGCGATGGGGCCCATGGGCTCGCGCGCCGAGACCTGGCGGTGCCCGAGGTCGCGGGCCGGAATGGTCCGGCCATAGACGCGGCGGCCTTCCTCGGCATGCCAGACGAGCATGTCGGGCAGGTGGATGACTTCCTGGCGGGCCTGGTTCAGGGGCTTGCCCTGCTCCAGGGTCATCAGTTGCGCGATGCGCTCGACGCGGCCGCGCAGCACTTCCCCGGTCCGGAACAGGATCTTCGCGCGGTCGTAGGCGGACATGTCCCGCCATGCCGGAAAGCTTCGTTCCGCGGCGCGGGCCGCGCGCTCGACGTCGGCTTCGGACGCCACGGGCAACTGGCCGAGCACGGCCTCGGTGGCCGGGTTGATGACCGGCAGCGTCTCGCGTCCCTGGCCGTCCAGCCATTGGCCATCGATCAGCAGCCTGAGCGGGGTGTATTCCATCGTGTCTCCTTCCTTGGGGCAGCCGTCCTGGCTGGTTTTCTAAATATCGATTATTTGTAAATCATCGATATTTTGATCATTATCGTTTTTCAGGTCAACAACTGGCTAAAATCCGGGGATCTTTTCTCGCTTCGCCTGCCTCATGACAAGACAGATTCCGATCGGCTCCGAGCCCGCCCCCGAACGGGGCCGGGCGACGCTGGCGACTTCGCTGGTGGAACGCTTGCGGCAGGAGGTGTTGTCAGGGGAACTGTTGCCCGGGCAGCGGATCCGGCTGGAGGAATTGCGCGACCGCTACGGCGTCAGTCTCAGTCCGCTGCGCGAGGCGGTGTCACGCCTGGGATCGGAAGGCCTGCTGCTGATCGAGGACCAGCGCGGCGTGCGCGTGGCGCCGGTTTCGGCCGAGAACCTGGCCGAGGTGGTCGAGCTGCGGGCCGATCTGGAGCCCAAGGCCCTGCGCGATTCCATCCTGCATGCCGACGAGGAATGGGAGGTCCGGATCACCGGCACGCTGATGCAGTTGTCGCGCCAGGAGAAGACCGACAATGGGCAGCAGCGGGTGGAGCGGTGGGAGCGCCTGCACAGGCAGCTCCACATGAGCCTGGTTTCGGCCTGTCGCATGCCGCTGCTGCTGCAGTTCTGTTCGATGCTGAATGACCGGGGCGACCGCTACCGGCGCCTGTTCCTCGCCAACCGCACGGTGGACCAGCGCGTCGTGCTGGAACATCACCAACTGGTCGAAGCCTGCCTGGAGCGCGATGCCGACAAGGCCTGCGGCCTGCTGCGGGCGCATATCGAAGGCGCCGCCGCCTACGTCTACGAGGCGTTGGCCAGGCAGGACCACGATTAGCGGGCCGGCCCGCCGCCTGTCAGAACTGTTCGTCTTCCCGCAGATACCGCCACTGTCCCGGAGGCAGGTCGCCCAGTGCGACGCCGCCTATGCGGACGCGCTTGAGACCCACCACGCGCAGGCCGACGGCTTCGCACATGCGGCGGATCTGGCGCTTCTTGCCTTCGCGCAAGGTGAAGGAGAGCTGGTCGTCGTTTTGCCAGCGGACCTTGGCGGGACGCAGGGGTTTGCCATCCAGCGACAGGCCGTGGTTGAGCAGTTTGAGGCCGCTTTCGGGCAGGCGGCCCGGGCGCGAGTACTGGACGCGGACCAGGTATTCCTTGTCGACGGTCGAGTCCTCGCCAATCAGGTGTTTGGCGATGCGGCCGTCCTGGGTCAGCACCAGCAGCCCGACCGAATCGATGTCCAGCCGCCCCGCCGGCACCAGGCTGCGCAACTGGCTGGGCTGGAAGCGGGTGGGCGAGCGGTCTCCGGTCCAGCGTGTGCTGGCCTTGACCAGGGTCACGGCGGGCTGGTAGCCGTCCTCGGCCTGGCCGCTGACGTAGCCGACCGGCTTGTTCAGCAGGATGGTGACCCGCTGCGCCTGCTCGGCGCTGGCCTGGCGTTCGATGGTGATCTTCTGCTTCGGCAGCACCTTGCTGCCCAGCACCGAGACCACCGCGCCGTCCACGCGCACCCAGCCCCGGCTGATCCATTCATCGGCTTCCCGGCGGGAACAGAGTCCCAGTTCGGACATGCGTTTGGACAGGCGGACGGGTTCGGACATGCTGGCTGCGGGAAAGAAACGATGGGAGGCGCTAGTGTAGTGGATGGGCCGCCGCCTTCGCGGCGTCGGGTTAAGCTTGCGCCTTTGTCCGGTTTTCCCGCGCGATTCCCCGTCATGAGCGACATCGATCCCATCCTTTACCCGAACGACGACCGCGCCCGCGCCGAGGCGGCCATTGCCGCGGTGGAGGCCGCCACCGTCCGCCACACCGTCGAACACGCCGGCACGCGGGTCGTCTGGCGTTCCGCCGGGCAGGGCAGCCCGCTGGTGCTGCTGCATGGGGGGCACGGCAGCTGGCGGCACTGGATACGCAACCTGGAGGCGCTCGCGCGCCGCCATACCGTCTGGGTGCCCGACATGCCTTCGTTCGGCGAATCCGGGACGCTGGCGCCGCCCGCCGATCTGCCGCATCTGGTGGCGACCACGGCGGCGACCCTGGACCAGCTCGTGGGGGCGGACACGCCGGTCGACCTGGCCGGTTTCTCGTTCGGCGGCCTGTGCGCGGTTCATCTGGCCGCCCGGCGTGGACGGGTGGCGCGGTTGGCGTTGCTCGGCGCCGCCGGCCACGGCACGCCGCGGCGGCAGAAGGCCGCGATGGTCAACTGGCGGCTGGCAAGCGGCGAGGACGCCCTGATCGAGGATTTGCGCCACAACCTGCGGGCCCTGATGCTGCACGGCGAGCGCAGCATCGACGCGCTGGCCGTGGCGGTGCACCGCCACGCCTGCGAGGCCACGCGTTTCCGCAGCAAGGCCTTGTCGCACGGCAGTCCGACGAAGGGGCTGCTGGACGGCTTTTCCATGCCCATCCTGTTCGCCTGGGGCGAGCACGACGTGACCGCGCATCCCGAGCGGGTGGGGCCGTGGTGGGTCGACGGCCGGCCCGAGCGCCAGTGGCGCGTCGTTCCCGATGCGGGGCATTGGGTGCAGTACGAGCAGGCGGATGCGGTGAACCGGATGTTGCTGGCGTTCTTCGGCTGAGCGCGCGCGGCGCCCAGGGGCCATTCCCGGCCTGTGCGAGGCCCCTTTTTGCGGGAGCTGGCCCTAGGCTGAATCGATATTCATGGCATGCAGATGGTCGACCTCAAGGACAGGGATAGGGTTCTTGAGCCGTCCTTGACCGGTGGGGTGGGGCGGGGGGGGGGGGGGGGGGGGGGGGGGGGGGGGGGGGGGGGGGGGGGGGGGGGGGGGGGGGGGGGGGGGGGGG
>NZ_JBXAFV010000016.1:0-159605 GCF_058793475.1 Pigmentiphaga sp. MLSB6-MA01
CAGGTCCACTTCTTCGATGGTCAGGGGCGCGCCTGCCTTCCAGGCGATCGCGGCTTTGGTCTTCATGGGCTGCTCCTAGGCTATCGACGGTGTCAGCCGGGATTGTAGTGGGGCGGCACGGGGGCCGGCCGGCAAATAGTCCTAAAGTCCGGCCGCGTTGCTGCCGTCAACGGTCATGAGCCGTTGTCCATACCAAGAGCCATGCGCAAGAATCTGCCCGTCACGTCGCTCGAGCGCTTCGTCGAGAAAAGCCGCCCCGTGGTGACCACCACCGACCTGAAGGGGCGCATCACCTATGCGAACCCCGCGTTCATCGAAGTCAGCGGTTTCTCGCGCGATGAACTCATCGGCCAGCCCCACAATGTCGTCCGGCATCCCGATATGCCGTCCGAGGCCTTCGCCGACCTCTGGCAGACGATCAAGCGCGGCCAGCCGTGGCGGGCGCTGGTCAAGAACCGCTGCAAGGACGGCGGTTTCTATTGGGTCGAGGCGTATGTCACGCCGCTGCACGAGAACGGCCGGCATGTCGGCTACATGTCGGTGCGCAATGCGCCCGACCGCGCCGAAGTGGCCTGCGCGCAGGCCTTGTATGCCGACGTGTCGGCCGGCAGGGCAGCATTTCCCGCCACCCCGCGCCCGCGCTGGTGGCACGCCCCCACCCCCTGGGGCGCGGGGGCGGCCGTCCTGTCCCTGGGCACCGCGCTCGGGGCATGGCTGCTGCCGCACTGGGGCTGGATGCTGGGCCAGGCCGCGGCCGTCTGCGCCGCGGCGGCCGTGTGGCGGTACCGGGTCTCGGCGCCGCTGCGCCGCGTCGACGGCACGCTGGCCGCGATGGGCGAGGGCATGCTGTCGGTCGCCGTGGAAGGCCGCCACCAGTTCGACCTGGGCGGCCTGCCCATGCGCATCGAATCGACCCGCATCCACCTGCGCTCCACGCTGTGCGACGTGCTGCAGGTCGCGCAGGCGGTCGATGGCAACGCCGACCGGGTCAATGGCGAGATCGCCGCGATCCGCCAGGTCATCGACGAGCAGCGCGACCGCCTGACGCGCATCGCCGCCGCGGTCGAGCAGATGAGCGTCGCCATCCGCGAGGCGTCGCAGCACACCGGCACGGCCCTGTCACTGTCCGAGTCGGCGTTGAGCGAGGTCGATACCGCGGAAGCCAAGATCGGCGATTCGGTGCGCGGCACGCATTCGGTGGCCGAAGCCGTCGGCCGTACCAACGAACAGATAGGTTCGCTGCACGATCTGGTCTCGACGATTTCCGGCGTGACGCAGGCCATCAGCGAGATCGCCAACCAGACCCGCCTGCTGTCGCTGAACGCGGCCATCGAGGCTGCCCGGGCGGGCGAGAACGGCCGGGGCTTCGGTGTCGTGGCCGAGGAAGTGCGTACCCTGTCCGACCGCACGGCCGGCAGCACGGGCGACATCGGCCACGCGCTCCAGGCCATCACCCGTTTCGCCACCGAGACCTCGACCTCCATGCAGGAGGCGGTGGCGTCGGTGCAATACAGCGGTGAGCAGATCCGCGAAAGCGCCGGCTTCTTCGAGCGGGTGCGGCGCTCGTCGTCGCTGGTGGTGGAGCGGGCGCGCGACATTTCCGGCATGTTGCAGCAGCAGTCGGCCGCCTCGCAGGAGGTCGCCGACAGCATGGAAGGTATCTCCGGCGAGGTGGAGCGCACGTCCGCGTCGGTCGCCTCGCTGGCCCAGGCCACCGAGGCGCTCAAGGGCACGGTGGGCGACATGCGCCAGTTGCTGGTGCGCTACGAGGCCTCGCTCCATCATTGAACCGCATGCCGGCGGCCGGGCCGGGAACCGTTATGCTCTAGCCTGTTCGAATCACGGTACGGGAACAAGGGAGCAGGCGTTGTTGCAGAGTGGCGCGCGAGCCGGCCGGGCCGAGGGCCGGCGCGGGACGGAAAATACGAGCGGCAGGCCGGGCGGATGGAAGCGGGTGGCGATGGCGCTGCTCGCCGGCCTGCTATGCACGACGGCGCGGGCGCAGGCGCTGCCTGCGGAATTGTCGGCGGCCTGGGCCGCCACGGGGCTGCCCGAGAGCGCGCTGTCGGTGGTGGTTGAACCGGTCGACGGCCCGCGCATGGTGGCGGTCAACGCCGGCCAGCCGCGCAATCCCGCCTCGGTCATGAAGCTCGTGACCACCTTCGCCGCCCTGGACAGCCTGGGGCCGGCGCACGTCTGGCGCACCCAGTTGCTGGTGGAGCCGGGCACCACCATTTCGGCCGACGGCGCCCTGTCCGGCCCGTTGTACCTGCGGGCCAGCGGCGATCCCTACTTCAAGCTGGAAGATCTCTGGCAATTGCTGCGCGAATTGCGCGTGCGCGGCGTGCGCAGGATTCCGGAACTGGTCGTGGACCGTTCGGTGTTCGGGCCGGTGGGCATCGACCCCGGCGCCTTCGACGGCGATCGCTCCCGGCCCTACAACGCCAGCCCCGACGCCTGGATGGTCGGCTTCGGCGCGGTGCGCCTGTTGTTCACGCCGGACCTGCGCGGCCGCCAATGGCGGGCGACCGTGGATCCGGCCCTGCCCGGCGTCAAGGTCGAAGGCGCGCTGAAATGGTCGGACAATCCGTGCCCCGGCTCGCCCGTGGTGCAGACCGAACCGTTCCTGACCTCGTCCGGCGTGTCGCTGCGGGTGTCGGGAACCGTGTCCGGGGGCTGCGGCGAGTTCAGCCTGTACCGGTTGGCGCTGTCCCAGCCGCGGCACGCCGAGGCGGTTTTCCGCGTGTTGTGGCAGGAAATGGGCGGCAGCGTGGCGGGCCGGATACGCGAAGGGGCCGTGCCCGGCGACGCCATCCTGTTCGCCACCCACGATTCGCCATCGCTGGCCGAGGTGGTGCGCCATATCAACAAGCAGAGCAACAATGTCATGGCCCGCCTGCTGTTGCTGACGCTGGGCGCCGCCTACGAACCGGGCCCGGCCACGGTGGACAGCGGCGACCGCGCGGTCGACGGGATCCTGGCGGCGCGGGGGCTGAAGCTGCCCGAACTGGTGCTGGACAACGGCTCGGGGCTGTCCCGCGACGGCCGGATCTCGGCGGACAGCCTGGCCCGCCTGCTGGCCGCCGCCTGGCGTTCGCCGGTCATGCCGGAGTTCGTTTCGTCGCTGGCCATCTCGGGCATGGACGGGACGGTGCGGCGCCGCCTGCGCAACTCCGACGCGGCGGGGCTTGCCCATCTGAAAAGCGGGTCGCTGCGCGACGTGCGCGCCCTGGCGGGCTATGTGCTGTCGGCCAGCGGGCATCGCTATCTGGTGGTCAGCGTGGTCAACGACGAGCGCGCGCAACTGGCCAACGGCTTCAACGACAAGCTCATCGCCTGGCTGGCCAGCCAGTGATGCCGGATGCAAACGCGCGGTTGCAGGTGTTACCCGATGCTGCCTCCCGGATGCAAGGGTTCCGGTATGCGGGGGCGGCTGCTATCATCGGATCGTCCAATCGTAAAAACAACGCAGGGAGCGCAACACGATGACTACCAGCACCGCAGGCAAGGAAAAACTCATCTCTGACGTCAAGGTCGTGCTGAACGATGCGGAAGACCTGCTCAAGCAAGCCGCTTCCAGCACCGGCGACCGCGCCGTGGAACTCCGCGAACGCGCCCTGACTTCCCTCAAGCGCGCGCGCGAAAAGCTCCTGGACGTCCAGGACTCCATGCTGGAACGCAGCAAGGCGGCCGCCCGCGCCACCGACGACTTCGTGCACGACAGTCCCTGGCGCGCCATCGGCGTGGCCGCGGCGGTCGGCTTCCTGGCCGGCCTGCTGGTCAACAGCCGCCGCTGATACGCGTAGCGTGTCCGCGTCGCCGCATCTGCTGGGTTCGCTCCGGGCGCTGGCTGCCACCTCCATCGGCATCCTGCGCACCCGGCTCGAACTCGTCGCCATCGAACTGGCGGAAGAAAAATCGCGCCTGTTGGGCATGTTGCTGGTCGCCCTGGCGGCCCTGCTGTGCCTGACGCTCGGGTTGATGATGTTCTCGTTCCTGATCGTCGTGGCGTTCTGGGATACCGAATACCGTCATCTGGCCATCGCGCTGGTCGGGGCGGCCTATCTGCTGGTCGGCGTCGCCATGCTGATCATGGTGCGCCGGCAGGCCGTGCATGCGCCTCTCGTGTTCGAGGACACCCTGGCCGAACTGGAGCGCGACCGCGACATGCTCGCCGCGGTCGCCGATGCCGATGGCAAGCGGGGGCCCCGATGACCGGGCGGCGCAAGGCGCGGGACGCCGGCGACATCGAGGCCCGCAAGGAGTTGTTGCTGGCCCGTTCGTCCATCGAACGCATGGAGCTGGCGGCCCATCTGCATCAGATCAGGGAAGCGGTCACGCCGGGGCAGGTGCTCAAGTCGGTCCTGCCCGGTCTGGGCGGCCGTGGCGGCATGGCCGCCGCCATGCAGGCCTGGCGTTTCCTGCGGCGCTATCCCATCGTGTCGTCCGCCGCCTCGATGCTGCTGGCCCGCGTGCGGCTGGGCGGCGTTTTCCGCCTGGCGAAGCTGGGCGGCGCTGCGCTGGCGGCCTACCAGGCCTACAAGCTCTGGCGGGCCATCAAGGAAGACCGCAGCCGGCCCGATCCACGCTAGCACCGGACCGGGGCCGCCGGGTTCAGTCCGGCAGTCCCAGTTCCTGCCACAGGCCATCCACCCGTTTCTTCACGTCCGCATCCATCACGATGGGACGTCCCCATTCCCGGTCGGTCTCGCCCGGCCACTTGTTGGTGGCGTCCAGGCCCATCTTGCCGCCCAGCCCCGAGACCGGCGACGCGAAGTCCAGGTAGTCGATGGGCGTGCGGTCGGCCAGCAGGGTGTCGCGGACAGGGTCCATCCGTGTGGTGATGGCCCAGACCACTTCCTGCCAGTTGCGCACGTCGATGTCTTCGTCCACCACGACGATGAACTTGGTGTACATGAACTGGCGCAGCACGCTCCAGATGCCGAACATCACGCGCTTGGCGTGGCCGGGATACTGCTTGCGCATGGAGACGATGGCCAGGCGATAGCTGCACCCCTCGGGCGGCAGGTAGAAATCGACGATTTCCGGCAACTGCCGGCGCAGCAAGGGGGTGAATACCTCGTTCAGCGCGACGCCCAGGACGGCGGGCTCGTCGGGCGGCTTGCCCGTGTAGGTGGAGTGGTAGATGGGGTCGCGCCGCATGGTGATGCGGTCGACGGTGAAGACGGGAAACCAGTCCTGTTCGTTGTAGTACCCGGTATGGTCGCCATAGGGGCCTTCCAGCGCCATCTCGTAGCCGTTGTCGGGCGGGGCGGCGACCCCGGGGGCGGGTGTCGCGGGGATTGCCCGCGGATCGGAGGCCGGGAGCAGGTGGCCTTCCAGTACGATCTCGGCCGAGGCGGGCACGGACAGGGCGCTGCCCACGCAGCGGACCACTTCGGTGCGGCCGCCGCGCAGCAGGCCGGCGAACTGATATTCGGACAGGGCATCGGGCACTGGCGTCACGGCGCCCAGGATGGTGGCGGGGTCGGCGCCCAGCGCGACCGCGACCGGGAAGGGCTGCCCGGGATGGGCCAGCATGTGCTCCCGGAAGTCCAGCGCACCACCCCGGTGCGACAGCCAGCGCATGATGAGCTTGTTGCGGCCGATGGGCTGCTGCCGGTAGATGCCCAGGTTCTGGCGCCTGCGGCTCGGGCCGCGGGTGACGACCAGCCCCCAGGACAGCAGCGGGGCGACGTCGCCGGGCCAGCAGTGCTGGATGGGCAGGCGCCCGAGATCGACGTCGTCGCCCTCGATCACGATCTCCTGGCAGGGCGCGCCCCGGACCTCGCGCGGCGCCATGTCCCAGAGGGCCGACTTCAGCATCGCCACCTTGCCGAGCGCATCGCGCAGGCCGCGGGGCGGCTCGGGTTCGCGCAGCGAGGCCAGCAGCTCGCCCACGTCGCGCAGGGCGCCCACGTCTTCCGCGCCCATGCCCAGCGCGACCCGGCGGGCGGTGCCGAACAGGTTGGCCAGCACGGGCATGTCGGCCTTGTCGCGGCCGGGCTGGCGGGCGTTTTCGAACAGCAGGGCCGGCCCGCCGGCGCGCAGCACGCGGTCGCAGATCTCGGTGATCTCGAGGTGGGTCGATACGGCGGTCGGGATGCGCTTGAGCTCGCCGCGCGCTTCGAGTTGGCGCAGGAAGTCTCGGAGGTCGCGGTATTTCACGGGCGGAGCACCTTGATGGGAGGAAGCCGGGGAGCGGTCACTTTAACCCGCCGCCGCGGCCGGGGAGCGCGGTGCGCGGGGCGCGATATGGCGCGAAGCCCGACGGTCGAGACAAATTTTACATATGTTTCTGAAGCTGATTCGGTCGCAGCGATAGTACATACTCACTTTTCTCAATATTTCCATATGTGGTCGCATGGGAATCGATAGAAAATCACAATGACGGCGATTGTCCTTGTGCCGCACCAGAATGATGAATTTTTACGGTTGACCTGGGCAGATCGCATTTCTACAATCCGCCAACTTTCAGCGTGTGCCCGGTGCCGTCGTCCTGATCGCCGCCCCACGTGGGGCCGGACAAGACCCCCGGGCTGCTCAACGGGCCATCGGGCGCCCACCATACTGGAGTTCTCTTAGCGGCGCGAACGCGCCCACTGCCCGAAACAGGCATGGTCCCGAGCTATCTCTGCGATAGCGATCATGCAGGTGTGCCGCCGTCGTCCTGACAGCGGCGCGATGTGCAGCCAAGCAGGTTGTGGCCTCGATGTCTGGAGTCGTCTTTCGATCGCTTCCGGATGCAGTGTTTTTGTGGCCCGCCGTTGCAAGGAGGTAAGCATGCCCGACGCGCAGTCGAGCTCGTCGACGGAGCAGCCCGACCCCCGGCCTCGACCGGGAGTAGTGGATTGGTGCCGCTCCATCAATAGTTATGTAGGTTTGGCCGTGTTCGTCATGGCCGCCGTGATCTGGTCCGTTCCTGGTCTGCGTGACCAGGTTTCCCTGTTTACAGCGTTCAACGGCGCTGATGCGTCCGTGGTCGAGCAAGCCCCGGCCGAGGTCCTTGCGGCCGCCGCCGTGGCCGCCGCCATGGTCGACAATGCGCAGCCCCATGCCCAGGCGACGTCCTTCCTGAGTTCGACGGGCAATGCCGCCAAGCCGGCGCAGAAACCGCATGCGACCAAGGTGTCGGCCGTGCAGGCCGAGTCCCTGGGCCGCTATATCGCGCGCAAATACCGGGTCTCGAACGAGGCCACCCGGATGCTGATTTCCACCGCCTATGGCGTGGGGCAGGAAATGGGCCTGGATCCGCTGCTGCTCCTGGCCATCATCGCCATCGAGTCCAGCTTCAACCCCTTCGCCGAAAGCCACGTCGGCGCGCAGGGCCTGATGCAGGTCCTGACCCGGGTCCACACCGAGCGGTTCGAGCCGTTCGGTGGCAGCCAGGCTGCCTGGAACCCGGTGGCCAACATCCGTGTCGGCGCCTCGATCCTGAAGGAATACATCGAGCGCGGCGGTTCGCTGACGGCCGGCCTGCGCATGTACGTGGGGGTGGGGCCTGACGGTTCCAGCCCGTATGGCGACAGGGTCCTGGCCGAACGGCGCCGGCTGGCCTCGGCCGCGGGCGTCAACGCCGAGCTGCCGCCGGGCGCGGTTCCGGCCACGCCGGCGCGTTCCGCGTCCGCCAAGCCCATGCCCATTCCCACCGATCCGTCTTCGGAAGCGGTGTCCGTCAAGAACACCGAACCCGGTACCCCCGCGGTCATGTAGGTCCGTTCCCGGGCTCCGGCCCGGGCGGCTTACCGGAGCAGCCGTTCCATGCGCGCCACCCCTTCCTGCAACCGTGCCAGGTCGGTGGCATACGAGAAGCGCAGATAGGACGCGGTCTCGGCATTCCCGAAATCGCGTCCCGGCACCGCGCACACGCCGGCCTCGTGCAGCAGTCGCGTGGCGAAGGCCGCGCTGTCGGACGCATGAGCGCGCACATCACTATATATATAGAAGGCGCCGTCAGGCTTGACCGGAACCGTCAGGCCCAGGCGTTCGAACTCGGGCAGGAGATAGTCGCGCCGCTGGCGGAAGGCTTCCCGGCGAGCCTCGAAGATGTCGAGCGATTCGGGCTGGAAACACGCGAGCGCCGCGTACTGGGCCAGCGTCGACGGGCAGATGACCAGGTTCTGCGCGAGCTTCTCGAACACCGAGACCAGTTGCGGCGGCACCACCAGCCAGCCCAGGCGCCATCCGGTCATGTGGAAGTATTTCGAGAAGCTGTTGACGATGATGAGGTCGTCGGCCAATGCCAGCGCCGAGCGGCGGTCGCCCTCGTAGCTCAGGCCCAGGTAGATCTCGTCGACCAGGGTGAAGCCCTGCCGGCCGCGCACCTCGCGGATCAGTTCGGCCAGCGCCTGCGGCGCGATGGACGTGCCGGTGGGGTTGCCGGGCGACGCCACGATCACGCCGGCGGTGCGCGGCGTCCAGTGGCGCCGGATGTGTTCGGCCGCGAGCTGGAAGCGGTCGCCGGGGCCGGCCGGGATCAGCACGGGCTCGCCGCCGGCCGCGGTCACGATGTGGCGGTTGGCGGGATAGGTCGGGTCGGGCATCAGCACCTGGGCGCCGGCGTCGACGAGCGCGGTGCAGGCCAGCAGCAGCGCGCCCGAGGCGCCGGCGGTGATGATGACGCGGGCCGGATCGACGGCCACGCCGAAACGCGTTTGATAGAAGCCGGCGATCGCCTCGCGCAGGGGGGCGATGCCGACCGCCTCGGTGTATTGGGTCCGGCCTTCGCGCGCGGTGCGCTCCAGCGCCTCGACCACGGCCGGGACAGCGGTGAAGTCGGGTTCGCCTATGCTCATCTGCACGATGTCGCGGCCCGCGGCCTGCAGGGCCGCCGCCTGCTTGACGACCTCCATGGCATAGAAGGGAGCGATGCGGGCAATGCGGGGGGAGAGGCGAAGCATGGCGGTCGAACGGGAAGTCATGGGGAGGGGGGCCGTCGGCGTCCCGGGTCGTTCATGATACGCCGCGCCGCGGGCCGGCGCCGGTGGCCGTCCGGTCGGCCGCGCCGTTACAATGCGAAGCATGGTTCTCCCCGTCCTGTTGCCATGAAGCCCGGCCGCCGCGCTTTCTTCCTGCCCCGCATGCTTTCCGATGCGCCTTGGCCGGCTTTCTGCCAGCGCCTGGCGCGCATGGCGCGCGGCCAGGTCAGCGACGAGACGCCGCAGGCTGATGCGCCCGGACGGGCTCGACTGGTCGTGGCCAGGGAAGAAGACGTCTATCACGCCGCCGCGCTATGCCGCGAATTCGGCGTGCTGCTGGTGCAACCCGGTGCGCGCGAGGCGGTCCTGCCGGCCGAGCGCGGCTGGCTGCGGCTGGATGCGTCACAACTGGCGGCGATCGAGTCTTTCGACGAGCGTTCCGGCACCGTCGTGGTGCAGGCGGGCTGTTCCATGGGGGAGTTGCGCGAGCGGCTGGCAGGAACGCCGTGGCGCTGGCACGCGGGCGCCGACCGCGAGTCCATCGGGGCCTGGCTGCTGCGTACCCGCGGCTGGCTGCCGGGCCGCTGCCGGGATTCGGGCCTGGAGGCCGCCCAGGTGTTGCTGGCCGATGGCGCGTTCGAACAACTGGGTCCTTTCGGGGTCGAGTCCACCCAGGCGCTGCGCTCCGCGTCGGGCAGCCGCCTGGTGTCCGACCTGTTCCAGCTGGCCACCGATTCCGCCGTCGCCGCGATGCTGGAGCTGCCGGTCTGGCCGGCCGGCTACCGGATCGACGCGCTTGTGCCGCGTGCCGTCGCGGGTGGAGAACCGGTGCCCAACCCCGCCCACTTCCTGCTGGGCAGCGAAGGCACCCTGGCCTGGGCGGGCCGGTTCCGGCTGCGTTTGCGCGATGCCGGGGAAGCGCCGCCGGTGCTGTCCGTCCAGGAGCGCGAAGACCGGGCCTCGGGACGGGAAACCCCGGCCGACCGGCTCGACGCCATGGTCAAGGCCACGTTCGACGCGGGGAGTGTTTTCCCCTCGTCGGTTGTCTAACCCGTGCCGGGAGCGGATAATCCGCTCCTCGCATAACTTCGTGTGATCGCCCCGCGGCGCTATCTTTCCATGGCTCAACCCCTCGATCCCAACCTGCGCAAGGCCGCCCTCGAATATCACGAGCACGGCCGTCCGGGCAAGATTTCCATTGCCCCGACCAAGCAACTCGTCAACCAGCGCGACCTGGCCCTGGCTTATTCCCCGGGGGTGGCGGCGGCGTGCGAAGCCATCGTCGACGATCCCGCCGCAGCGTTCCGCTACACCGCGCGCGGCAACCTGGTGGGCGTGATCTCCAACGGCACGGCGGTGCTGGGCCTGGGGGCGATCGGGGCGCTGGCTTCCAAGCCGGTCATGGAAGGCAAGGCGGTCCTGTTCAAGAAATTCGCCGGCATCGACGTGTTCGACATCGAGGTCAACGAGACCGACCCCGACAAGCTGGTCGACATCATCGCGGCGCTCGAGCCGACGTTCGGCGGCATCAACCTGGAAGACATCAAGGCGCCGGAGTGCTTCGCGGTCGAACGCAAGGCCCGCCAGCGCATGAACATCCCCGTGTTCCACGACGACCAGCACGGCACGGCCATCACCGTGGCGGCCGCCGTCCTGAACGGCCTGACCGTGGTCGGCAAGAAAATCGACGAGGTCAAGCTGGTCGCCTCGGGCGCGGGCGCCGCGGCGCTGGCCTGCCTGAACCTGCTGGTCGACCTGGGCCTGCCCCTGGCCAATGTCTGGGTGACCGACATCGAAGGCGTGGTCTGGAAGGGGCGCACCACGCTGATGGATCCCGACAAGGAGCGTTTCTCGCAGGAAACGGACAAGCGCACGCTGGGAGAGGTGATCGCCGGAGCCGATGTGTTCCTGGGCCTTTCAGCGGGCGGCGTGCTCAAGCCGGAGATGGTGGCGACCATGGCCAAGCGGCCACTCATCCTGGCGCTGGCCAACCCCACGCCGGAAATCCTGCCCGAGGTCGTGAAGTCGGTGCGCGACGATGCCGTCATCGCCACCGGGCGTTCGGACTATCCGAACCAGGTCAACAACGTACTGTGTTTCCCGTACATCTTCCGGGGGGCCCTGGACGTGGGCGCGACCACCATCACGCGCGAGATGGAGATCGCCACCGTGCATGCGATCGCCGAACTGGCCCGCCAGGAGCAGAGCGAGATCGTCGCGGCCGCCTATGACGTGTCGGATCTCGCGTTCGGCCCGGAATACCTGATACCCAAGCCCTTCGATCCGCGCCTGATCGTGCGCATCGCGCCCGCCGTGGCGCGCGCGGCCATGGATTCGGGCGTGGCCACGCGGCCGATCGCCGACATGGATGCCTACGTCGAACAGCTGCAGCAGTTCGTCTATCACTCGGGCGCTTTCATGCGTCCCTTGTACGGCGCGGCGCGCCGCACGGTGCGCGAAGGCGGCAAGGCCCGCATCGTCTACACCGAGGGCGAGGACGAGCGCGTGCTGCGCGCGGTGCAGGCGGTCGTGGACGACGGCCTGGCCCGGCCCATCCTGGTCGGCCGTCCGGCGGTGCTGGCCAAGCGCATCGAGAAGCTGGGCCTGAGGCTGCGCCTGGGGCAGGACGTCGAGGTCACCAACACTGAGTTCGACGAGCGCCACCGCAACTATTCCCAGGCTTACTGGGACATGACCAAGCGCAAGGGCATCACCAAGGAATACGCGAAGATCGAGATGCGCCGGCGCCTGACGCTGATCGGCGCGATGATGGTCCACCAGGGCGACGCCGACGGCATGATCTGCGGCACGGTCGGCCCCTACGTCAACCACTTGCAGTTCATCGACGAGGTCATCGGCCGCAATGCCAGCGCGAAGGTCTACGCCGCGATGAACTTCCTCGTGCTGCCGCAGCGCACGGTGGTGCTGGTGGACACGCACGTGAACGAGAACCCCGACGCCGGGCAGCTGGCCGAGATCACCATCATGGCGGCCGAGGAAATGAAGCGCCTGGGCGTCGAGCCCAAGGCCGCGCTGCTGTCGCATTCGAACTTCGGCTCCAGCGACTCGCCGTCGGCGGTCAAGATGCGCCAGGCCCTGGCGCTGATCCAGGAGCGCGCGCCGTGGCTGGAGGTGGATGGCGAAATGCATGGCGACTGCGCCATCGATGAGGCGGTCCGTAACCGCATCATGCCCGACAGCACGCTCAAGGGCGAAGCCAACCTGCTGGTGTGTCCCACCATCGAGTCGGCCAACATCGCCTACAACCTGCTGAAGACGGCGGCTGGCAACAACGTGGCCATCGGCCCCATCCTGCTGGGCTGCAAGGCCCCGGTCAACATCCTGACCGCCAGTTCGACAGTGCGGCGCATCATCAACATGACCGCGCTGACGGTCATGGATGCCAACGCCTCGCGCCTGGATGGCAGCGGCGGGCGTTGATTCCGCCGCGGGGGCCGCGCACGCGGCCTCCACCGTGCCGGTGCTGCGGCCCGCATGCACCGGCCTCGTGCTTGCCGGCGGCGGCGCCCGCGCCGCCTACCAGGTAGGCGTGCTCAAGGCCATCGTCCGCATCCTGGGCGAGCGTCCAGGCGGCCTGCATGCCAATCCCTTCCACGTCTTGTGCGGCACCTCGGCCGGCGCCATCAATGCGGCCGTGCTGGCCTGCGGCGCCCACCACCTGCCGCAGACGATCGAGCACATGCTGGACGTCTGGGAGAATTTCCACGCCGCCCAGGTCTATCGGACCGATGTGCTGCGCACCGTGCGCGGCGGGGGCGGATGGCTGTCCATGCTGTCGTTCGCGCTGATGATGGCCCGCGTGGGCCGGAGCAGGCAGCCCGCGCTGCTGGACAACCAGCCGCTGGGCGAACTGCTGCGCGGCGTGCTGGATTTCGGGCGGCTGGACGCCAACCTGGCCGACGGCGTGGTCCAGGCGGTGGCCATTGCCGCCACCGGCTATACCTCGGGCCAGCACATCACGTTCTACCAGTCGGCCTACGAGATCGAGCCGTGGCGCCGTTCGCTGCGCGTGGCGGTGCGCGCCGAGATCGGCGTCGAGCACCTGCTGGCGTCCAGCGCGATCCCGTTCGTGTTCCCGGCCCGCCGGCTGCTGGTGCACGGAGAGCCCGAGTGGTGCGGCGACGGTTCCATGCGGCAGCTCGCCCCCATCAGCCCCGCGATCCATCTGGGCGCCGGCCGCGTGCTGATCATCGGCGGCGGCCATTCCGAGGCGGACCCCCGGCGCAGGGCCGGGGCGCCCACCTATCCGACGCTGGCCCAGATCGGCGGCCATGCCTTGTCCAATATCTTCCTGGACAGCCTGGATGCCGACATCGAGCGCATCCAGCGCATCAACCAGACCCTGTCGCGGCTGCCGGCCGAGGAGCGCTGGCGCGGCGCGCTGCGCCCCATCCGCGTGCTATCGATCTCACCCAGCCAGCGCCTGGATGAGATCGCCGGCCGCCACCTGGACAGCCTGCCCCCGGCGATGCGCACGCTGATGCGGGGCATGGGCGTATCGTCTGGTCCGGGCGAGCTGACAGGCGCGTCCCTGGCGTCCTACCTGTTGTTTGAACCTGGCTACACACGTGAGTTGATCGCCCTGGGGTTTGGCGATACGCTCATCCGCAGCGATGAGGTGCTGGCTTTCTTCCGTACCGACGAGGAATAGCGATGTCTTGGACACTGGGCCGTTTCCTGCGCGGGCTCGCGATCGGGCTGCTATGGCTGGTGCTGGGAGCCGGCGCCTGGGCGCGGGGCCCCGTGCCCGGCACGGTCGACGCCCGCGAGCTGCCGCCCGAGGCGCGCCAGGTGCTGGCGCAGATCCGGCAGGGCGGGCCGTTCAAGCACGTCCGCGACGGCGTGACGTTTTATAACCGAGAACGCCTTTTGCCCGTGCGGTCGCGTGGGTACTATACCGAGTACACCGTGCCCACGCCCGGTGCGCGCAACCGCGGCGCCCGGCGTATCGTCGCCGGCAAGGGTGATACGGGCGATCCCGCCACCAGCGGGGAATACTGGTATACCGCCGATCACTACGCGTCGTTCCGGCGCATCCAGGAGTGATCCATGTCCCCGAATGCGAGAAATCTGAACGAATGCCTCAAGACCGGCGGTGCCCTGGTTGACCCGGATCTCGATGTGAAGGCCTTGCTCGAGGCCGCGCGGCACCTGAAGCTGGCTGTCTACGAGGTCGACTGTTCGCGGGCCAAGAGCAAATCGGCGGTGTTGCGGGCGATCGCCAACGCGGTCGATTTTCCCGAGCATTTCGGTGGCAATCTCGACGCTTTGTACGACTGCCTGTGCGACACCGTGCTCGATCAGCCGGCTGGCATGGTGCTGGCGCTGCGCCAGTTGCACCAGGACGATCCTGGCTTGTCAGAGCACGCGGCCGCCATTTCCCAGGTGGGCGAGGATGTGGTCGAGTTCGCGCGCGAGAACGGCAAGGCCTTCACCTTCGTCCTGGACAAGGCCGACGGCGAGGTCGCATCGTCCCGGCTGGGTGCCTGAAGCGGCGGTCCGCCGGGGGCCGCTCATCCCAGGCAGCGGTATTTCGTTCGTCCAAGGCAAGGAGGATCCATGAAGCATCACATTGCAGTCATGCTGTTCCTGGGAACGTCCACGCTCTGCGCGCCGGCCCTGGCCGACCTGTCGATTCCGATGACCACCGTGGATGCCCAGGGCAAGGGCCAGGACATCGGCAAGGTCACGGTCAGGGAGACGCCCTACGGCCTGGTGTTCACGCCAGCGCTGACCGGCCTCGCGCCGGGGCTTCACGGCTTCCACGTCCACCAGAATCCCAGTTGCGATCCCGGCCAGCAGGACGGCAAGCCGGTGGCCGCGCTGGCGGCGGGCGGCCACTACGACCCCAAGAAGACGGGCAAGCACAGCGAGCCCTGGGACGACGGCGGCCACCTGGGCGACCTGCCCGCCTTGTACGTGGACGCCAGTGGCAAGGCGGACTACCCGGTGCTGGCGCCCAAACTGAAGAAGCTGTCGGAAGTGCAGGGCAGGTCGCTGATGGTGCACCAGGGCGGCGACAACCATGCGGACCATCCCATGCCGCTGGGCGGCGGCGGCGCCAGGATGGCCTGCGGCGTGATCTGACCCCCTACGCGCCTACGCGCGCCCGGCATGATGAGCCCCCAGCCGCTGCGCGGCAGCCCCCCAGGGGGCGGGGACTCGCCTTGGGGCGGCCCGACGCCGGGTCCCCAGGGGGCGAAACTGGCGGACCGGCGGAGCCGGATCCGCGGTTTCCTGGGGGGATCCCCGGCTGAGGGGGATGGGGTCAGATCCAGTCAAGCTTGGCCGACAGGGCCGAGATCAGCGCGGTGCCGGCCGTTTCGGTGCGCAGGATGCGGTCGCCGAAGCGGACGGCTCGCACGCCGTGGCGGGTGGCCAGCGCATATTCTTCGGGCGACCAGCCGCCCTCGGGGCCGACCAGCAGTTCCAGGTCGGCCGGGGGGGCGGGCAGGTCGCCCAGCCATTGGGTGAGCCGGACGTCGGCGTCGGGGTCGCAGAACACCCGCCGGGTACCGTCGGGGACGGGGCGCGACAGCCATTGCTCGGGCGTGAGGGGAGCGGCGACGGTGGGGACGCGGTTGCGGCCGCACTGTTCGCAGGCGGCGACGGCGACCCGCTGCCAGTGCTGTACCCGCTTTTCCAGGCGCTCGCCGGACAGCTTGAGGATGCTGCGGGCGGCCGCCAGGGGCTGGATGGCGTGGGCGCCCACTTCCACGGCTTTTTCCACCACCCAGTCCATCTTGTCGCCCGACGGGATGGCCTGCGCCAGCACGATGCGGCCCGGCAGTTCGGCCTCGCGCGGGTCGTGGGTACCCAATTGGGCCACCGCCTCCCGGCCGTCCACTTCCAGCCGGGCGGGGTATTGGCCACCCTGGCCGTCGAACAGGACGATCTCCTCGCCGTCGCGCAGGCGCAGCACGCGCAGGGCATGATGGGCGATCGGCGCAGGCAGGGCGATGCGGGCACCGGTTTGCAGGGGAAGGTCGACGTGGAAGCGGGGCAAGGGCATGGATAGGAGAGCGATGTAACTTTTGACAAGCATCCTGGCCGCCGGAAAGGCGGGGGACTTGGACGAATGTTAAACTCGAAAGCTTTGTAGCAGCGGGTTTTCCCGCCGGACGAGTGTCTTCATGAGCAATCAAGCCGCCCCTCAACTCAATATGGCGGATGCCATCCGCGCGCTGTCCATGGACGCCGTCCAGAAGGCCAACTCGGGCCATCCCGGGGCGCCCATGGGCATGGCGGAAATCGCTCTCGCGCTCTGGCACGGACACCTGCGCCACAATCCGGCGAATCCCGCCTGGGCCGACCGCGACCGCTTCGTGCTGTCCAACGGCCACGGCTCCATGCTCATCTATTCGCTGCTGCACCTCACGGGCTACGACCTGTCCATCGAGGAACTGCGCAATTTCCGCCAGATGCATTCCAAGACCCCGGGCCACCCCGAGGTCGGCATCACCCCGGGGGTCGAGACCACCACCGGCCCGCTGGGCCAGGGCGTGTCCAACGCCGTGGGCATGGCGCTGGCCGAGGCGCTGCTGGCGGCCGAGTTCAACCGCCCGGGCCTGCCCATCGTCGACCACTTCACCTATGCCTTCGTCGGCGACGGTTGCCTGATGGAAGGCATCTCGCATGAAGTCGCCTCGCTGGCCGGCACGCTCAAGTTGTCCAAGCTGATCGTGCTGTACGACTCGAACGGCATCTCCATCGATGGCGAGATCAAGAACTGGTTCGCCGACGACACCGCCAAGCGCTTCGAGGCCTATGGCTGGAGCGTGATCCGCGACGTCGACGGCCACGACGCGCAGGCGGTCGATGCCGCCATCGCCCAGGCCAAGGCCCAGGCGGGCAGGCACGGCGGCCCCACGCTGATCGAATGCCGCACCGTCATCGGCAAGGGCGCGCCCACCATGGCGGGCACCGACAAGGTCCACGGCTCGCCGTTGGGCGACAAGGAAATCGCCGCCACCCGCGAAGCCATCGGCTGGCCCTGCGCGCCTTTCGAGATCCCGGCCGAGGTCTACGCGTTCTGGGATGGCAAGGCCAAGGGAGCGCAGACCGAAGGCGCCTGGAACGAACTGTTCGCCAAATACGCCGCCCAGTTCCCCGGGCAGGCCGCCGAGTTCGAGCGCCGCATGCGCGGCGACCTGCCGGCCGAGTTCGCCGAGAAGTTCGCCCAATTCCTGGCCGAGACCAACCAGAAGCAGGAAACCGTCGCCACCCGCAAGGCCTCGCAGTTCAGCATCACGGCGCTGGCCGGCATGCTGCCCGAGCTGCTGGGCGGGTCGGCCGACCTGACCGGTTCCAACTACACCGACTGGAAGGGCGTGGCGCCGGTGCGTGCCGGCAAGGACGGCATCGAGTTCGGGCGCCACATCAACTACGGCGTGCGCGAGTTCGGCATGGCCGCCATCATGAACGGCATCGCGCTGCACGGCGGCTACCTGCCGTTCGGCGGCACCTTCCTGACCTTTTCCGACTATTCCCGCAATGCCCTGCGCATGGCGGCGCTGATGAAGCAGCGTGTCGTGCACGTCTTCACGCACGACTCCATCGGCCTGGGCGAGGACGGCCCCACCCACCAGTCCATCGAGCACGCGGCCAGCCTGCGCCTGATTCCCAACCTGGCGGTCTGGCGTCCCTGCGACACCACCGAAACCGCGGTGGCCTGGGGCGCGGCCGTGGAGCGTCCGACCAGCATCGGCATGGACGTGCATGCCGGCGGTCCGTCGGCGCTGCTGCTGTCGCGCCAGAACCTGCCCTTCGTCGAGCGCGACCAGGCCACGATCGCGAACATCTCGCGCGGCGGCTACGTGCTGCGCGACGCGCTCAACCCGCGCGCCGTGATCATCGCCACCGGTTCGGAAGTCGCGCTGGCGCTGGCCGCGCAAGAGGCGCTGGCCAAGGAAGAGATCTTCGTGCGCGTGGTGTCCATGCCGTGCACGAAGGTCTTCGACCGGCAGGACGACGCCTGGCGCCAGCACGTGCTGCCGCGCAGCCTGCCGCGGGTGGCGGTCGAGGCCGGGGTTACCGACTACTGGCGCAAGTATGTAGGACTGGACGGCGAGGTCGTGGGGATCGACACCTACGGTGAATCCGCGCCGGCCGGCGTGTTGTTCAAGCATTTCGGATTCACCACCGAACGGGTCGTCGAAGCCGTCCGGAAGCTGGTGGGCTGAGCGGGGCCATCGTCCGCCAACGTCACAGATTCTTCTCATCAAAGCAAAGGAAAACACCATGACCATCCGTGTCGCGATCAATGGCTATGGCCGCATCGGCCGCAACGTCCTGCGTGCCCACTACGAAGGCGGCAAGAAGCACGACATCGAAATCGTCGCCATCAACGACCTGGGCGACCCCAAGACCAACGCCCACCTGACCCGTTACGACACGGCCCATGGCAAGTTCCCGGGCACCGTCACGGTCGAGGGCGACTACATGGTCGTCAACGGCGACAAGATCCGCGTGCTGGCCAACCGCAACCCGGCCGAACTGCCCTGGGGCGAGCTGGGCGTGGACGTGGTGCTCGAGTGCACCGGCTTCTTCACCAGCAAGGAAAAGGCCGGCGCCCACCTGAAGGGCGGCGCCAAGAAGGTCGTGATCTCGGCCCCCGGCGGCAAGGACGTCGACGCCACCATCGTCTATGGCGTGAACCACGGCGTGCTGAAGGCCGAGCACACCGTCATCTCGAACGCTTCGTGCACCACCAACTGCCTGGTCCCGCTGGTCAAGCCGCTGCATGACAAGCTGGGCATCGTCTCGGGCCTGATGACCACCATCCACGCCTACACCAACGACCAGGTGCTGACCGACGTCTACCACGAGGACCTGCGCCGCGCCCGCTCGGCCCCCCAGAACATGATCCCCGCCAAGACCGGCGCAGCCGCCGCGGTCGGCCTGGTGATGCCCGAGCTGAACGGCAAGCTGGATGGCTACGCCATCCGCGTTCCGACCATCAACGTGTCGATCGTCGACCTGACCTTCGTCGCCAAGCGCGATACCACTGTCGAAGAAGTCAACGCCATCCTGAAGGAAGCGTCGGAAACCTCGCTCAAGGGCATCCTGAACTACAACACCGAGCCGCTGGTGTCGTCCGACTTCAACCACGACCCCGCCTCCAGCACCTTCGATGCCACGCTGACCAAGGTCAACGGCAACCTGGTCAAGGTCTCGTCGTGGTACGACAACGAGTGGGGCTTCAGCAACCGCATGCTGGACACCACCGTGGCGCTGATGTCGGCCAAGTAAGCATGGGCAAGGTCATCACGCTGGCCGATCTGGCGGCCAAGGGAAAACTGGACGGCAAGCGGGTGTTCATCCGCGCCGATCTGAACGTGCCCCAGGACGACCAGGGCAACATCACCGAGGACACGCGCATCCGCGCGTCGGTGCCGGGCATCCGCCTGGCGCTGGACGGCGGTGCCGCCGTCATGGTGACGTCGCACCTGGGTCGTCCCACCGAAGGCACCCTGACGCCCGCCGATTCGCTGGCGGTGGTGGCCAAGCGCCTGTCCGAGCTGCTGGGCAAGCCCGTGCGGCTCGTGGCGGACTGGGTCGATGGCGTGTCCGTCGCGCCCGGTGAAGTCGTGCTGCTCGAGAATTGCCGCGTCAACAAGGGCGAGAAAAAAGACGATGACGGGCTGGCGCGCAAGATGGCCGCGCTGTGCGACGTCTACGTCAACGATGCCTTCGGTACCGCGCACCGCGCGGAAGCCACCACGCACGGCATCGCCCGCTACGCGCCGGTGGCCTGCGCCGGTCCGCTGCTGGCGGCCGAGCTGGACGCCCTGGGCCGCGCGCTGAGCGCGCCCAGGCGGCCGCTGGTGGCCATCGTGGCCGGCTCCAAGGTCTCCACCAAACTGACCATCCTCAAGAGCCTGGCCGACAAGGTCGACCAGCTCATCGTCGGTGGCGGCATCGCCAATACCTTCATGCTGGCCAAGGGCCTGCCCATCGGCAAGTCGCTGGCCGAGCCCGACCTGCTGGACGAGGCCAGGGCCATCATCGAGGCCATGGAAAAGCGCGGCGCCGCCGTGCCCATCCCGACCGACGTGGTGTGCGCCAAGCGCTTCGGCGCCGATGCGCCGGCCGAGATCAAGGCCGCCGATTCCGTGACGGCCGACGACCTGATCCTCGACATCGGTCCCGCCACGTCCGAACGCCTGGCGCAATTGCTGAAGTCCGCCGGCACCATCGTCTGGAACGGCCCGGTGGGCGTGTTCGAGTTCGACGCTTTCTCGCACGGCACCGAAACGCTGGCCCGCGCCATCGCGGCCTCGCCCGCGTTCTCGATCGCCGGCGGTGGCGACACGCTGGCGGCGATCGCCAAGTACGGCATCGCGGACCAGGTTGGCTACATCTCGACCGGTGGTGGCGCTTTCCTCGAGTTCCTGGAAGGCAAGGCCCTGCCCGCGGTCGCCATCTTGGAGGAGCGCGCCGTCCGCGGCGCCTGACCCTGTGGACACACCTTCCGCTCGTGCCACGAAGATCGTGGCTACACTCGGGCCGGCTTCCAGCTCGGCCGACACCCTGGCGCGGATGATCCGCGCCGGCGTCGATGTAGTACGGCTCAATTTCTCGCATGGCACCGCGGAAGACCATGCGGCGCGCGCCGCCCTGGTCCGCGCGGCTGCGGCGGCCTGTGACCGCGAAGTGGCGATCATGGCCGACCTGCAGGGCCCCAAGATACGCGTCGGCAAGTTCGCCGACGGCAAGGTGCTGCTCGAACCGGGCCGGCCCTTCATCCTCGATGCCGCCTGCGAGCTGGGCGACGAGGGCAAGGTGGGCCTGGATTATCCCGACCTGCCGCGCGATGTGCGGGCGGGCGACATCCTGCTCCTGAACGACGGCCTGATCCGCCTGCTGGTGATACGGGTCGCCGGCACCGAGATCCACACCGAGGTGCTGGTCGGGGGCGAGCTTTCGAACAACAAGGGCATCAACCGCCAGGGCGGGGGCCTGACCGCGCCGGCGCTGACCGGCAAGGACATGGAAGACCTCCGGTCCGCGGTGCAGATGGGCGTGGACTACATCGCCATCAGCTTCCCCAAGAATCGCACCGACATGGAGATGGCCCGCCAACTGGTGGCCATCGCCGGCGCGCCCACGGGCGTGCGGCCCCAGCTCATCGCCAAGATCGAGCGGGCCGAGGCCATTGCCGTGCTGGAGGAAATCATCGATGCCTCGGACGGCATCATGGTGGCGCGCGGCGACCTGGCGGTGGAGGTCGGCGCCGCGGCCGTGCCCGCGCTGCAGAAGCGCATGATCCGGCTGGCGCGCTCGCACAACCGCACCGTCATCACGGCCACGCAGATGATGGAATCCATGATCGTCAACGCCATGCCTACGCGCGCCGAAGTGTCGGACGTCGCCAACGCGGTGCTGGACGGCTCGGATGCGGTGATGTTGTCGGCCGAGACCGCGGTCGGGCGCTATCCCGTGGAAACGATCGAGGCCATGGCCTCGATCTGCCTGGAAGCCGAGAAGTCGCAGCACTTCGAACTGGACAAGGATTTCCTGGACCAGACCTTCCACCGGGTGGACCAGTCCATCGCCTACGCGGCGCTGTTCACGGCGCACCACATGCGCTGCAAGGCCATCTGCGCGCTGACGCATTCGGGCGCGACGACCTTGTGGATGAGCCGGCACGATGGCGCGACACCCATTTACGCATTGACCCCGCGTGTGGCGACCCAGCGCAAAGTGGCGTTGTACCGCAACGTGCAGACCCTGCAGCTGGAGGAATCCGGTGATCGCGACGCGTCGCTGCTGGCGGCCGAGAAGCTGCTTGTGGAAAAAGGCGTGGCGGCGCCGGGCGACCTGGTCGTCTTCACCGTGGGCGAGCCGATGGGCTCGCCGGGCGGAACCAATACTCTAAAAATCGTGAGGGTAGGCCAGCACGGCTGAACCCCCAACCTTTTCTTATTCAGGAGTTCACAATGGCACTCGTTTCCATGCGTCAACTGCTCGACCATGCGGCGGAACACGGTTACGGCATCCCGGCGTTCAACGTCAACAACCTGGAGCAGGTCCAGGCCATCATGGAAGCCGCCGACGAGACCAACAGCCCGGTCATCATGCAGGCCTCGGCCGGCGCCCGCAAATATGCCGGCGAAGGCTTCCTGAAGGCGCTCATCGCTGCAGCCGTCGAATCCTATCCCCACATTCCCGTCGTCATGCACCAGGACCACGGCCAGTCGCCCGACGTCTGCCAGGGCGCCATCGCCATGGGTTTCTCCAGCGTGATGATGGACGGCTCGCTGCTGGCCGATGGCAAGACCATCGCCGACTACGACTACAACGTCGACGTCACCTCCAAGGTGGTGCAGATGGCCCACGTGCAGGGCATCTCGGTCGAAGGCGAACTGGGCTGCCTGGGCTCGCTCGAAACCATGAAGGGCGACAAGGAAGACGGCCACGGCGCCGAGGGCACCATGACCCGGGAACAACTGCTGACCGATCCCGAGCAGGCCGCCGACTTCGCCAAGCGCACCCAGATCGACGCGCTGGCCATCGCCATCGGCACCAGCCACGGCGCCTACAAGTTCTCGCGCAAGCCCAGCGGCGACATCCTGGCCATCGAGCGCATCAAGGAAATCCACCGCCGCCTGCCGACCACCCACCTGGTGATGCACGGCAGCTCCAGCGTGCCGCAGGACCTGCTGGCCGAGATCCGCGAATTCGGCGGCGACATGAAGGAAACCTACGGCGTGCCGGTCGAGGAAATCCAGGAAGCCATCAAGCACGGCGTGCGCAAGATCAACATCGACACCGACATCCGCCTGGCGATGACGGGCGCGATCCGCCGCTTCCTGGCCGAGAACCCCTCGAAGTTCGACCCGCGCGAGTACCTCAAGCCCGCGCGCGTCGCCGCCAAGAAGATCTGCGTCGAACGCTACAACCAGTTCGGCACCGCCGGCAACGCCAGCAAGATCAAGGCCGTGGCGCTGTCGCAGATCGCCGCCGACTACGCCTCGGGCAAACTGGCTCAAATCGTAAAGTAAGAAGTCCACCCCCTACGCGCTTTCGCGCGCCCCGCAGTATAGTGACCCCCAGCCGCTACGCGGCAGCCCCCGGGGGGAGCCAGGCCCGCCTTGGGGCGGCCCGGCGCCGGACCTGGGGGCGATGCGCGGGGACCGGCAAAGCCGGATCCCCCCGCATCCTGGGTCTGAAGCCAACGCGCTTTGTAGAGCATCGAATCATGGCCGTACCGCCGCTTTACCAGTCCACCATCCGTTCCCTGCCGCTGCTGGCGCGCGGCAAAGTGCGCGACATGTATGCCGTCGGCGACGACAAGCTCCTGATCGTCACCACCGACCGCCTGTCCGCCTTCGACGTCATCCTGGACGATCCGATCCCGGGCAAGGGCGAGGTGCTGAACTCGCTCACCAATTTCTGGCTGGGCCGGCTCGGCAACATCATCCCCAACCACCTGACCGGCGTCGAGCCCGAGAGCGTCGTCGCCGCCGACGAGCGCGACCAGGTCGCGGGCCGGGCGGTGGTGGTCAAGCGGCTCAAGCCGGTGCTGGTGGAAGCGGTGGTGCGCGGCTACCTGATCGGCTCGGGCTGGAAGGACTACCAGGACACCGGCGGCGTCTGCGGCATCAAGCTGCCGGTCGGCCTGGTGCAGGCGCAGAAGCTGCCCGCGCCCATCTTCACGCCGGCGGCCAAGGCGGAACTGGGCTCGCACGACGAGAACGTCAGCTTCGAGCACGTGGTCAGGGAAGTCGGCCCGCAACTGGCCGAGCAGATCCGCGAAGTCTCGCTGCGCATCTACCAGTTGGCATCCGAATATGCCGCCCAGCGCGGCATCATCATCGCCGACACCAAGTTCGAATACGGCCTGGACGAGAACGGCGTGCTGCACCTGATGGACGAGGTGCTGACCCCCGATTCGTCGCGCTTCTGGCCGGCCGATTCCTACGTGCCGGGCAGCAGCCCGCCGTCGTTCGACAAGCAGTTCGTGCGCGACTGGCTGGAAACCCAGCCCTGGGACAAGACCGCTCCCGCGCCGCGGCTGCCGCAGAACGTGCTGGAGCGCACGTCGGACAAGTACCGCGAGGCGCGGGTCCGGTTGGTCGGGGTTTGATCGCCGGCTTGCGCAAGGCAGGGTGATGGCGGGCAGGATGGAAACATCCTGCCCGCCGTTTTTCTTTTGGATGTCATGACATAGAATATTTGCATGACCGCCGCCCTTGCCTTCGACACCTTGCAGTATTCCAAGCGCCTGCAGCAGGCGGGCGTGGCTGCGCCCTTGGCGGATGCGCAAGCCGAAGCGCTGGCGCAGGTGTTGACAACCGGCATGGACGCCTTGGCTACGCGAGCCGATCTTGAAAAGGTCACGCTGGCTACGCGAGCCGATCTCGAACGGGTTACACAGGCCACACGGGCCGATCTCGAACGGGTCACACAGACCACACGAGCCGATCTCGAACGGGTCTCTCTGGCAGCGCGTACCGATCTCGAGCGGGTGGAAACCAGCCTCAAAGGAGACATCCACGCGCTGGAAAACCGGTTGATCAGCACCGAGGGTCAGCTGAGATCGGAATTTCGCTCGGAATTGCGCCTGCTGGAACAGCGCATGACCATCAAGCTCGGTTCCATGCTGGTCGTGGCCGTGGGCGTCATGGCGGTGCTCGACAAGCTGCTCTGAATCAGATCAGCGCGATCTCCAGCCTGACCGCATCCCCCCGGTATATCCCTTCCCCTACGTAGATCAGCTTGCCCGACGTGTCGATGGCGCGCCGCACGACGTGCGCCACCGGCGCGTTCAGCGGCAGTTCCAGCAGCGCGGCCATCTCGCGGTCGGCGCTGCCCAGGGTCATGATCTGGTTGGCCCGCGCGATGCGCTTGCCGGCGATCTCGTGCAGGATGGGCAGGGTGGCCTCGTGCCGGAACCGTTCGGGTGGGCCTTGCCTGAACAACTCGCTGTCCAGGATGAAGCGGGCCGCCAGGTAGGGGTGGCCGTCGCGCGCGTGTACCCGGCGCATCATGGTGTAGTGCTCGGCCGGTTCGCCTTCGCCGGTGGCGAACGCGGGCAGTTCGTCCAGGTCGCGCTGCTCCAGGACCTCGATGTCCGCGCCCTCGTGGGCCGAGATCAGCGAGGCCCAGTCGATGGCCAGCCGGTGCGCGCTGCGCTCCTTGGGCGTCCTGCGCACGAAACTGCCCTTGGCGCGGAAACGCTCGATCAGGCCCTCGTCCTCCAGCACGCCCAGCGCCTCGCGTATGGTGCCGCGCGCCACCTCGAAGTCCACGGCCAGGTCCGCGACGTTAGGAATGCGGCCGCCCACCGGCCAGTCGCCGGTGATGATCTTGTTGCGGAACAGCGATGCCAGTTGCAGATAGCGCGCCATCCGGTCTAGCGTGGTGTCGGTGAAGGAGGACATGGGTCGGGAGCCTGGTTCGGGAACGGCGGTCGGCGCGGGAAGGCCGACCGCGATTATTCCATCCCTGCCATTATCCTGCGGACCGTCCGTCATTCGGGCTGGATATTCAGCTCGCGTGCCAGCCGGCCGAAGGCCGTGATGTCCCGCTCCACCGTGGACCGCATCTCCTCGGGCGTACCCTGGGCCGGCTGGAAGCCGCTGTCGGCCAGCTTGGCGCGGATCGCTGCGTCGGCCAGTACCTGCCGGATGGTGCCCGAAAGGCGGTCGCGGATCGCGGCGGGCGTGCCGGCGGGCAGGGCGAAGCCGAAATAGGTGTTGGGTATGGTGTTCTCGTCGCCGCCGATCTCGCTGACGGCAGGCACGTCCGGCAGCAGCGGGAAGCGGTGGCTGCCTCCCACCAGCAGCGGCCGCACGCGGCCTTCGCGGATCGCGCCCAGGGCCGGCCCGATCGTCACCAGCGCCATGTCGACCTCGCCGGCCATGGCGGCGGTCAGCGCCGGGGCGCCGCCCTTGTAGGGCACGTGGGTCAGCTGCATGCCCAGGCGAGAGCACAGCGACTCGGTGCCCAGCTGGGTCATGCTGCCGTTGCCGAAGCTGGCGTAGGTGAGGTGGCCGGGCTGTTTGCGCGCGGCGGCGACGAGCTCCTGGATGGTCTTGGCCGATTGCTTGGAGCCGGCCACGAGCACATAGGGGCCCCAGACCGCGATACCCACGTAGGAGAAGTCCTTCAGCGGGTCGTAGGGCAGCTTCTTGTACAAACTGGGGTTGATGCCCAGCGCGCCGCGGTCGACGAACAGCAGGGTGTAGCCGTCGGGCGCGGCCTTGGCCACGGCTTCGGTGCCGATCAGGCCGTTGGCCCCGGGCCGGTTGTCGACCACGACTGGCTGGCCCAGCTTTTCCGCCAGTTGCTGAGATACCAGCCGGGCGTTGGAGTCGGCGCCGGCGCCGGCGGGGAAGGGCACGATGACGCGGATGGCGCGAGCCGGATAGGCCTGGCCCTGGCCCTGGCCGTGCGCGGTGCCGGCGGCGCCCAGCGCGAGGCCGGCACCGGTGGCGATGAAGCCACGGCGGGTGATCGAGGTGTCGCGATGGTCTTGCATGCGGTGTCTCCTTTCCATGGCCGGTGTCGGCCGGTGGTCCGTCCAGGCCGTGTCTGCGCGCGGCCGTGGGCGGGATCTTGCTTGAAATGGGCGGATCCTAGGGTGTCGGCCCCCGGGCGGCGGCGATTTCCTGCTCCGGCACGCCGGCTTCGGCCAGGATCGCGGTGGTCTGCTCGCCCAGCGTGGGGGGAGGATAGCGGCTGGGCGGACGCTGGCCGTCGTAGCGGATCGGCCGGCTCAACGCGCGTACCGATCCCATCTCCGGGTGATGCAGCTCGTGGAAACTGCCGGCTGCCGCGAATTCGGGGTCGTCCAGGATATCGGGCACGGTCAGGACCGGCGCATGCGGCACGTCGGCGGCGCGCAGCGCGGCCAGCCAGTGTGCCTGGGGCCGCGCGCGGAAGCGGTCCCGCAGCAGGTCGGACAGCGCGGCGAAGTTGGCGATGCGCGCGCCGCGGGTGGCGAAGCGCGCATCGTTCCGTAGTTCGGGCATGTCCACGGCCCGCACCAGGCCTTCCCAGAACTTCGACGGAGACGAAAGCTGCAAACCGATGCGGGCGCCGTCGGCGCACTCGAACGCGAGACTGTGCGAGTAGGACGCGCGCGTGGTCGACCGCATGCGCGTGCCGTCGCGGGTATAGCTGGCGAAGAAGTCGGGCATGAACGACATGGACGCCTCGATCATGTTGACCTCGACCAGCCGGCCCCGTCCGCTGGCCTGCCGGGCGAACAGCGCGCCCAGGATGCCCTGGCACGCGTACATGCCCGCCAGCTGGTCCGAGATGGTGGGGCCGCGCACCTGCGGATTGGACGGATCCAGGAAGGTGTCCAGCATGCCGCTCAGGGCCTGGCCGATGGTGTCGAAGGCGGGCTGGCCCTCGTGCCGGCTGCCGGGCAGGAAGCCGCCGATCGCGCAATAGACCAGTTGCGGCCGCCGCGCGCGCAGCGTCTCCCACCCCAGCCCCATTCTGTCCATGACGCCGGGCCGGAAGTTCTCGATCAGCACGTCCGCCGTATCCACGAGCCGGAGCAGGGCGCCGCGTCCGGCCTCGGTGGCCAGGTCCAGCTTCACGCTGCGCTTGTTGCGGTTGAACGCGACGAAGTTCGGACTGTACTGGCCGTCGCGGAAGGCGCGGAAGGGATCGCCTTCCGGCCGCTCGACCTTGATCACGTCGGCGCCCAGGTCGGCCAGCATCAGGCCGGCATAGGGGCCGGTGATGAAGTTGCCCAGCTCCAGCACCCGGATGCCTTGCAGGACGTCGCCGGAGGCGGGCGCGGACGCGGCGTTCATTGCGCGGCCCGCCGGTATTCGCCGAACCCGGGGCGGTAGGTCTTGTCGTCCAGGAACTGGGTCATGGCCTGTTCGCGTCCGCCCTCGGTATCCATGAAGCGCATCTCGCGTTCCTTGGCCAGCAGGTAGTCGGCGGCCTGGTCCACGCTCATGCCGCGCACCAGGCGCAGGCTTTCCTTGATGGTGCGCAGCGTCTGCGGATTCTTGCGCGCCAGCGAGGCGGCCAGCTCCTCGGTGCGCGCGCGCAGCCGGTCGAGCGGCACCGATTCGGTCACCAGCCGCATCTGCGCGGCCGTCTTGCCGTTGAAGGGATCGCCCGTCATCGCGTAGTAGACGGCGTCGCGGTAGGCCAGCCCGTCGACGATGACCTTGCCCACCAGGCCGCCGGGCAGGATGCCCCAGTTCACCTCGGACAGGCCGAACTGCGCCTCGTCGGCCGCGATGGCGAAATCGCAGGCGAACAACTGCACGAAGGCGCCGCCGTAGCAGTGCCCGTTCACCATGGCGATGGTGGGCTTGGGAAAGCTGCTGAGCAGGGTCCAGCGCCATTCGTGGTTGGCCAGCCGGGCCAGGTGCCGCTGCTTGGGCTTGTCGTCCAGCGCGCGGAAGAACAGGCCGATGTCCTGGCCGGCGCACCAGCTGTCGCCCGCGCCGGTCAGCACCAGCACGCGCACCGCGGGTTCCTCGGCCAGTTCCTTGAGCACGTCCACCATCTCGAAGTGCAGGTCCGGGCTCATCGCGTTGCGCTTGTCCGGGCGGTTCAGCGTGACCCAGCCTATGCCGTTGGCGATCTCGACTTTGACGTTCTTCAACTGATCGAATTGCATGCTTGTCTCCTCCAGATTCAAAGCGTGATGTAGACGTTCTTCAACTGCGTGTAGGACACCAGTTCCTCGAAGGATTCCTCGCGATTGTTGCCGGACTGCTTGTAGCCGCCGAAGGGGGCGGGGAAGAAATGCCTGGCCGCGTTGTTGACCCAGACGTAGCCCGCCTCGAAGCGTCCGGCGGCGCGGTGGGCCGTATCGAGCCGCGTGGTGTAGACGCCGGCGGCCAGGCCGTACTCCAGCGAATTGACCTGGTCGAACATCTCGTCCTCGTCCGACCACTTGAGGATGGACAGCACCGGGCCGAATATCTCTTCGCGCGCGATGCGCATGTCCATGGTCACGTCGGTGAAGACGGTGGGTTCGATGAAATGGCCGCCGGCCAGCTCGGCGCCATCGGGATGCTTGCCGCCTGCGGCCAGCCGGGCGCCTTCCTGCCTGCCCAGTTCGATGTAGTGCATGATCTTGTCGTACTGCTCGCGCGAGACGATGGCGCCCATGGTCGTCGCCTTGTCGGTGGGCAGGCCGGGCCGGTAGGCGCGCACGCCTTCCAGCACGCCCTGGACCACCCGGTCGTAGACCGACTCGTGCACGAACAGCCGCGTGGTCGAACTGCAGGCCTGGCCGCACCAGGTGAAGCACATGCCGGCCACGGCGCCCTTGATCGCGCGTTCCAGGTCCGCGTCGGGATAGATCACCAGCGCGTTCTTGCCGCCCAGCTCCAGGCTCACGTGCTTGAGATGCTCGGCCGCGCCGCGGGCGATGGCCTTGCCCGTGGCGATGCTGCCGATCAGCGTGACCTTGGGCACCAGAGGATGATCCACCAGCGCCTGCCCGCATTCGGTGCCGCCTGACAGCACGTTGATGACCCCGGGCGGCGCGATGCCGTCGATCAGCTCCATCAGCCGGTAGGCCGACAGCGGCGCCTGCACCGGTGGCTTCATGATGACGGTGTTGCCGGCGGCCACCGCCGCCGCCAGCCGGCTGGCGGTGAACATCATGGGGTGGTTGTAGGCGACGATGCGGGCGCAGACGCCGTAGGGTTCGCGCACCGTCATGTCGATGACGCCTTCGCCCATGGGGATGGTGGAGCCACGCAGCTCATGGACCAGTCCGGCGAAGTAGTCGATGAGCTGGGTGGCGATGTCGACATCGTGCATCAGCGCGGACACGGGGTTGCCGCAGTCGATGGCGTCGATCATGGCCAGTTCCTCGCGGTGTTCGCGCATGACCTGGGCGATGCGGCGCAGCACCGTGGCGCGTTCGCCGGGCGCGGTGCGCCGCCACGAGCGGTACGCCTCGTGCGCGGCGCGCACGGCGGCGTCGACGTCGGCGCGGCTGGCCACCGCGCAGGGGCCCAGGTTCTCGCCGGTGGACGGGCTGAAGGAGTCGGCATAGCCCCCCTCCGGGCGATGCCAGGCGCCGCCGTAATAGAGGTCGCGATGCTTCGGCAGCAGTTTCTCGATGGACATGGTCTTCCTCCTGGGTCGTTGTTGTCGTGTCGTATCGGGCCGGCGGCCGCTTCAGTCCGCGGGCAGGAAGGCGCGCAGCACGCGCGTCAGGTCCCCGGGGTTGTCGCCGGCCAGGTCGTGGCTGCCGTCGATTTCTTCGGCGCGGCCGCGCGGATTGGCCAGCCGCAGCTTGTCCAGCGTGGGCGCCTCGAACATGTCGGACCGGCTGCCGCGCACGAATAGCGCGGGCACGCGCAGTTCCCTGACCATGGCCCACAGGTCCGGTCCCGGCGCGGTGGGCTTGCCCTGCAGGGTCTGGCGGAAGCTGTCGCGGAAATGCAGGTCGCGCTTGAGTTCGTAGCCGCCGGCAACGGGCCGCAGGAAGGCCTCGTAGCGCTTCCTGGCGGGAGCGTCCGCTGGCAGGTCGGCGGGCAGTCCGTGGTAGGCCAGCGCCTCGTCCACGGACGCGAACACATCCGGCTGGTTGCCGATGCGCAGGGCGACGTTGCGGCGGCCCGCCGCGGCAACGTCGGGCGCGAAGTCCAGGCAGGCCAGCGCCGCCACCCGATCGGGGTACCAGTGGGCAGCGCACAGGCAGATTCGTCCGCCCATGGAGTGGCCGGCCAGCACGGCGCGTGGCCAGTGCAGGTGGTCGAGCACGGCCACGAGGTCGTCGGCGAAGTCGCGCAGGTCGTAGTGCCGGTCGGGGCTGCGGGTGGAGTCGCCGAAGCCGCGCAGGTCGACGGCGACCACCTCGCGGTCGGCGGCCAGGACCTCGGCGATGCCGGTCCAGTCGTACGAGAAGTACGACAGGCCGTGCGCGATGAGGACGGGCGTGGCGCCGGGTGCGCCGAAGCGGCGGTAGAAGATATCGACGTCGCCGCTGCGGGCGGTGCCGGTGCGATGGGCGGTGAGGGCCATGGTGTGTCCTGGTCGGTTCGTGGTCGGTGCTTCAGCCGGCGGTGACGATGCCCATGCCGGTCAGCCACTCGGGAATGATCCGGTAGTAGCGCACCTGCATGGGATGCGTTTCGATCGCGCGCGCGGCGGCGGCCGCCGCGACCCAGGCCCGGATCTCGTGCCCGCCGAAGCCGCCCCTGCGATCGATCCCGGCGTCGTCGATGCGGTCCAGGGCATCGGTGTCGTAAGCGCACAGCGTGGCCATGAAGGCCTCGTCCCATTCTCGATCGGGGGGCATGCAGGGCCCCTTGCCGGCGACCAGGTCGCGGCCGGCCTGGATCACGCGGGCCTCGCGCCCGGCCAGCTCCTCGGGCGTGGGGGTGTGCCGCTTGACCAGCCGCTGCGCGATGTCGTGCGGCACCTGGCGCAGGCGCGGCGTCGGCGGGTCGTGCGACAGGCCGCCCGAGCCGATGATGGTCACGCGCAGGCCGCGCGTGGCCAGGAAGCGGCCCACGGCTTCGCCGAACAGGCGCGATCGCCGCATGGACGGGCGCGGGTCGGCGGCGCAGTTCAGGAAAATGGGCAGCACGTCGTAGCGCGCCAGCGCGCCGGTCAGTTGCGTCAGCGAGAGGGCGTTGCCGTGGTCCACGCACATGTCGTAGGAAATGGCGGTGTCCAGGTCTTCGCGATGCAGTGCCCGGGCGCATTCCAGCGCCAGCTCGGTGGGCACGCGCAGCGGGCCGCCGGGCAGCCCCCAGTCGCGCGTGCCGTGGGCCGCCAGTCCCAGGCAGAACGCCGGCATCAGGTCATAGAAAAAACCATTGAAATGGTCCGGGCCGAAGCTGACCACGAGGTCCGGCGAGAAGGCATGGACTTCGCGCGAGATCGTTTCCATCTCGGCGAAGAAAGCGCGCTGGCCCTCGAGGTCGGACGCCTCGATGTCCGTCAGCATGAGCGGACTGTGCGAGCAGCAGATCAGTTGCGCGGGCATGGACGGCTCCTAGATGTGGACGGGATCGAGGGTGCTGGGCGCGAACAGTTCGTCCGCGCCCAGTTGCCGGACGGCCAGCCCTTGTTCGTACGAATAGCGCGTCATCGCTTCCAGCGTCTTGCGGTTGGCCTCCACGCCGTAGGGCCAGAAATCCCGGCCCATGACGGCCTCGGTGGATTCCAGCTCGGCGGTTACCCAGGGCAGTCCGATCTTCAGCGCGGTGACTTCGCGCAGATCGCGTTCGGCGATCTCCTTGGCCTGGGCGAACGCCTTGTACAGGCTGGCGGGCAGCCAGGGATGCTTTTGCGCCAGATCCTGGCGCACGCCCAGCGCATGCATGATGGGGAACAGGCCGGTGCGGGCGAAATACGCCTGCTCGACGGCGCGGTAATCCGGGTACAGGCGCCGTACCTGGTGATGGCCCTCGATCAGGCAGGAAGGCGCACGAGCGGAGATGACGGCGTCCAGTTCGCCAGCCGCCAGCAGGTTGGAGAGCGAGCGGCCTTCAGGCGCGCTTTCCAGCGGAAAGCCCGGCGGGAGATTGAGCGGGAACTTGTCCTTGCGGCCGTACTGTTCCAACCCGCCCTGGACCCAGTCGATGTCGGCGGCCTCGATACCGTACTCGTCCTTCAGAAAGCCTCGCACCCACAGCACGGCGGACATCTGGTACTCGGGCAGGCCGATGCGCTTGCCGCGCAGGTCGGCCGCGCTGGCGATGCCGCGGTCGTTGCGGATGTAGATGGCGGAGTGGCGGAAGGTGCGCGACAGGAAAACGGGCAGGGCGACGTAGGGCGCGATGCCGCGGGACAGCGCGATCAGGAAGGGACTGAAGCCGATCTCGGCGACATCGAATTCGCCGTGGAAATAGGCGCGATGGAAACACTCTTCCACCGGCATGGGGAGGTAGTTGACCTCGCAGCCTTCGACCGTGACGCGGCCGTCCAACAGCGGACGGACCCGGTCATAGTCCCAGGTGGCGATGGTGATGGGTAGGCGGGCCATGATGCTCCTGCGGTTCTATCGTCGGCGCTCATTCTAGACCTCAAAAAATCAAAAGTATAGATTTTTGAGCTTTGTAGGTTTAGCATCGTGTCTGAGCACACCGGACCACCCATTCGAACGACATCGGCGTGCGTATACGAGGAGACTTCCATGCACCGATCCATCGCGCGTTGCGCGCTCGCCGCCGTGTTCGTCTGCGCGTCCGCGGCGGCCCAGAAACCTTCCTATCCCGACCGGCCCGTGCGCGTCGTCGTGCCCTATGGGCCGGGCACGGCGCCGGACCTGATCGCGCGCGTCGTGAGCGAACAGCTGTCGCGCCAGACCGGCCAGTCCTTCGTGGTCGAGAACAAGCTGGGCGCCGGCGGCAAGATCGGCACCGAGGCCGTGGCCGACGCCAAGGCCGATGGCTATACGCTGCTGCTGGGCGGCAAGGACACGCACGGCATCCTGACCCACTTGTATCCCGATTGGCGCATCAAGCCGGAAAAGGACTTCGCGCCCGTCGCGCTGCTGGCCCGTATCCAGAACGTGCTGCTGGCCAGCCCCAAGCTGCCGGCCTCGAACCCGCAGGAGTTCATCGCGCTGGCCAGGCAGAAGGAACTGCGCTACGGCACGCCCGGCATCGGCACCAACCTGCACCTGGCCGCCGCCTACCTGCAAAACAACTATGGGTTGAAGCTGCTGCACATCCCGTACAGCCGCAGCTTCGCCGAGGCCCTGCCGGCGCTGGCGCGCGGCGAACTGGACCTGGTGGTGGCCGGCCTGCCGCCGGCCATGCCGTTGCTCAAGGACGGCCGCATCAAGGCCATCGCCGTGACGGGCACCCAGCGTTCGCGCTTCGCGCCGGACATTCCCACCTTCGCCGAATCCGGCGTGTCGGGCCTGGAGTCGGGCGGCTGGTTCGCGCTGTTCGCTCCCAAGGGCACGCCCCAGGCCGCCGTGGATTCGTTGTCGAAGATGGTGGCGGCCGCGCTGCGCGAACCCGCCGTGGCCGAGAAACTGTCCGGCGTCTATGCCGACCCGGCGCCGTCCTCACCCGCGGAACTGGCCAAGCTGGTGGCCGACGAAACGCAGCGCTGGGGCAAGGTCGTCGCCGACACGGGCATAAAAGTCGAGTAGAGGTAGACCCACCCCCTATCCGCTTCGCGGGCCCCCTCAAGGGGGCGGCGCTGGCGGACCGGCAAAGCCGGATCCGCGGCGCCCTGGGTCTAGTACCTGTTTCTTGGTACGCCACACCGTTGCTACCGCTGGCAGCCAGCGAAGCACCGGTGCCTCAACCCAAGATAGACGAACTAGACTCAGGATGCGGTGGATCCGGCTCCGCCGGTCCACCCGCATCGCCCCTGGGGGCGCGCGTGAGCGCGTAGGGGGGCTAAAATAATACCGTCGACAGTTTCCGGCGGTATTGCGAGACCAGCTCGGGCTGGGCCGAGGCCATGTCGAAGACGGCGATCAGGGTCTTGCGGCCGATCTCTTCCTGGAAGGCGCGGTCGCGCCGGACGATTTCCAGCAGTTCGTCCATCGCGCCGGCCCAGGCGCGGCGCGCGATGCGCTTGTTGGCCAGGTCCAGGCGCGCCTGCAGGTCGGCGGGGTTCTGCTCGATGCGGGCCAGCAGCTCGGTTTCCTCGGGCGTGTCTTGCGCCTGCTCGACCGCGTTCAGGGCGGTCTCCAGGTTCGCGTAATGCGGGTCCGCCTTGGCCTGCGGCGTGAGCAGCGCGAACTGGGCCTTGGCGTCTTCGGGGCGGCCGGTGGTCAGCAGCAGTTCGACGTAGTCCATGCGCGCCGGATCGTAGGCCGCGTCCAGGACGAGCGCTGCGCGCAGGTGTTTCTCGGCGGTGGGGACGTCGCCCGCCTGCATGGCCGCCATGGCCTGCTGGTGTTCCTGTTCGTGGGGCTGCGGCAGCAGGCGATCGATGAAGGCGCGGATCTGGCCTTCGGGCAAGGCGCCGTTGAACTGGTCGACCGGACGTCCGCCCAGAATGGCCACCACCAGCGGAATGCTGCGTGCCTGGAAATGGGCGGCCAGTTGCTGGTTTTCGTCGACGTTGACCTTGACCAGCTTGAAGGCGCCGCCATAGTCGCGCTCCAGCTTTTCGAGGATGGGGGTCAGCGAACGGCAGGGGCCGCACCAGGGGGCCCAGAAATCGACCAGAACCGGTTTTTCGCGCGAGGCCTGTAGAACCTCGGCTTCGAAATTGGCTAGCGTGACATCCATACCGGGAATCCTATGGCTATGAAGCAGTAAGCAAACAGAGATTGTGCTTCATTTTTCCCGAGGGCGGGCCGGGGCCCCGGCCGCCGCCGGGTCTTGCGCGAAGTCCCGCAGGTAGGCCGTCAGGCGCCGTACGCCGGGCGTGGCGAGTTTGCGCGAGTGGGAGATCAGGTAGAACGAGCGGTCGAGACGGGGCAGCTCCGTGGGCAGTTCGACCAGTTCCCCGGTCGCCAGCATGTCGCTGACCACCCAGCGCGACAGGCAGGTGATGCCCAGCCCGCCGGCGGCGGCGCGCTTGATCGCTTCCGAGTTGCCGAACTCGATGCCCGATTTCATGTGATGCAGATGCGGGGTCAGTGCTTCGCGTATGGTCTCGCGGGTGCCGGAACCTTCTTCACGCAGCAGCCACGTGGCGGCGCGCAGTTGGGCTGTCGAGACCCGGCCGCCTGGCGGCGGGACGACGGGGTCGCGCGCTCCGGCCACGATCACGAGTTCATCGGTCAGCCAGGGTTCCACGGTCAGTTCGGGCTGTTCGCAAGGCCCCTCGACCAGGGCCAGGTCCAGCTCGAAATTCACCACCTGGGTGGCGATGGCCAGGGTATTGGCGATGGCGACATGGGCGGTCCATTGCGGCTGTCCGCTGTCCGCCAGTTCGCGCTGGAAGCCCGCCAGCAGGGTGGGCAGCACGTAGTTGCCGATGGTGGTGCTGGCGCCGATGCGCAGCACGCCCACGTGGCCCTGGCCGTCGCGAGCCCAACGCTCGATCGCGGTGGCGCGGTCGAGCAGTTCCCGGGCCTGGGGCAGCAGTTCCCGGCCGTTGTCGTTGAGCACCAGGCGCTTGCCCACGCGGTCGAACAGGGCCATTTCCAGGGCCCGCTCCAGGTCGTTCAGCGCCGCGCTGGTAGCGGACTGGGACAGCGCCACGGCCGCGGCCGCGGCGCTGGTGCTGCCGGTGTCCGCGACGGCGGCGAATATCTGCAATTGGCGCAGGGTCAGGCGCAAGGCTTCCATATAACTCGAATTACCAGTTTTCCAGCTTGAATATACAAAAATAAACCGTTTTGCCGTATCGAAGGACTTCCTTAGAGTGGAGGGCATTCATTCCGGAAGTTATTAGCTTATGTCGAATTCGTCTGCCACCCATGTCGCCGCCGGCCGTTCTTCCCAGGGCAAGGCCGGATTCTTCCGGCAGGTGGCCCCCGGCCTGCTGCTGGCGACCGCCATCGGAGTCGCCGCGATGGGGCTGGCAGGGTGGGATTTCTTCGCCAGCCGGGGGCTCAGCGCGCTGACGCTGGCCATCGTGCTGGGCATGCTGGTGGGCAACACCGTCTATCCGCGCATCGCCGCGCCCAGCGCGGCCGGAGTAGGGGTGGCGAAGCAGACCCTGCTGCGCGCGGGCGTGATCCTGTATGGCCTGCGCCTGACGTGGCAGGACATAGGCGGCGTCGGCGCCGCGGGCGTGGCCATCGACGCGGTCATGCTGCTGTCGACCTTCGGCCTGGCCTGGCTGGTGGGGACGCGGGTGTTCAAGCTCGACCGGACATCGGCCTGGCTGATCGGGGCCGGCGGCTCCATCTGCGGCGCCGCCGCGGTCATGGCCACCGCGCCGGTGTTGCGCGCCAAGGCCGACCAGGTCGCGGTGGCGGTCGCGACGGTAGTGGTGTTCGGCACGGTGTCGATGTTTCTCTACCCTTTCCTGTATGAGCTGAACCAGCAATGGGGCCTGATACCCGGTGGCACGCACGGCTTCGGCGTCTACGTCGGCTCCACGGTGCACGAGGTGGCCCAGGTCATCGCCGCGGCCCGCGCGGTGGGAACCGAGGCGGCAGACACCGCCGTGATCGCGAAAATGGTGCGGGTCATGATGCTGGCCCCGTTCCTGCTGGGCCTGTCCGCCTGGCTGGCCTGGGAGGGCGCCCGGGGCAAGGCCGAAGGCAAGGGCGAAGGCAGCAGCCTGTGCATCCCCTGGTTCGCCGTCGGTTTCATCGCCATGGTGGTGTTCAATTCGTTGGTGCGGATCCCTGACTGGCTGATGTCGGCCGCGATCGACTTCGATACCTTGCTGCTGGCCATCGCGATGGCCGCGCTGGGGTTGACGACGCATGTCGGCGCCATCCGCCGCGCCGGGATGCGTCCGTTGCTGCTGGCGGGGCTGCTGTTCGTCTGGCTGGTGGGCGGCGGCGCGCTGGTCAATGCGCTGATCGGCTAGGACCGGGACCCAGCAACGCCATAAAGCCGTGCCGGAGTGAGATAGACTACTCGGCTCGCTCGGCTAACTGGGGTGTTGCAAGGGTATGACGGTTCGAGAAAAACGAGAGTCGCAGTCGAAGAAGGCTGTGTCGGTCGACGTATCCGACCAGGACGGCGGGGCCAAGACCGTCGCCGCGGTCGAGCGCGCCCTCGACGTCCTGGACGCGTTCCTGACCACGCGGGAAACGCTGTCCCTGGCGGAGCTGGCTGAACGGACCGGACTCTACAAAAGCACGATTCTTCGCCTGACCCAGACCCTGGCGGCTCGCGGCTACATTCTTCGGCATGCCGACGGCGCCTATCAGGTGGGGGCCAAGCCGTTTCGGCTGGGTGCGCACTACCAGCGCAACCTGCGCCCCCGGGAATTGATCATGCCGGTCCTCGAGCGCCTGTCCGACGAGACCGGTGAAAGCGCCTCGTTCAACATCGTGCAAGACAACGTTCGCGTGGTGCTCTTCCGGGTCGATTCCAAACAGATCATTCGCGATCACCTGTATGCCGGCGATGTGCGTCCGATGGGACTGGGTTCCGCGGGTCGGGTCCTGACGACATTCGCGGCTGGTGCCCGCACGGACAGGCCGGCCGGCGACAACCTGCTGGCAGTGGCGGTCGGCGAGATCGAAAAGGACATGGCGGGCATAGGAGCTCCCGTGTTCGGACTGGATGGCGACCTCGCGGGCGCCTTGAGCGTCAGCGGCCCCCGGTTTCGCTTTACGCCAGAGGCGGTCCAGCTCATTTCCCGCAAAGTCCTGGAAGCAGCGGCCGAGCTTACGCAGGGCCTGGGCGGCCCCGCCGAGCGTTTCGACGCCGTGCTCGCACCCCAGCAATAGCACAGCCTCCGCACGAGGCTTCCCAGCGTCCGGCGTGGATCATGCCCCGCACGGACGGTGACGGCTCCTTCGCATCCCTTGTTCATTTGAAGTGAGGCTCCCGGGTCATTGATCCGGCGATCGGGCCGGCCGCTTTTCGTCCCTCGTGTTTCGACGCCGTTCCCCTTGAAAATAGGTGGATCATAAAATAGAATGCGTTCTAAAATAATGGTGACGCGTGCAATCGGCTGTCGCCAGGGCGGCCGCAAACGCCCGTTCTCAACGGAGACTTCATGAAAAAAGACCGTGCAAGACGTGCCGTGTCGGGGGCTTTCGCCCTCGCTCTATCGTTGCCTTTTGCCTGCGGGGCGCAGGGGGACCCGGGCTATCCCTCGAAGCCCATCAAGGTGGTCGTACCCGCTCCCCCGGGAAGCGCCAACGACCTGCTGGTACGCCGGATCGCCGAGCAACTGGCATCCCGGCTGGGCCAGCCCATGATCATTGACAACCGGCCGGGGGCGGGCGCGATTATTGGCACGCAGGCCGTGGCCCATTCGGCCCCCGACGGCTACACGCTCCTGAGCGCGAATGTCGTGCACGTCATCAATGGCAGCATCAACGGCAAACTCTCCTACCATCCGCTGCGAGACTTCACGCCGATCTCGCTGGTGGGGTACACCCCCTCCGTGCTGATGGCGTATCCCGGCGCGGACATTGCCTCGGTCTCCGACCTCATCAAGAAGGCGAAGGCTTCTACGGGAGGGATGAACTACGCCTCCGCGGGCATCGGCACGGCGGGCCACCTCGCCGGCGAGCTTTTCCGGCGCGCGGCGAACGTTCCCTTGCAGCACGTCCCATACAAGGGGATCACGCAAGCCATCACGGATGCGCTGGGCGGCCATGTTCCTCTCATCTACCTCTTCGGGCCGGACGCGGTCCCGCTGGCCCGAGCGGGCAAGCTGGTACCGCTGGCCGTGACCGCGCCCACGCGTTCGTCGTTGTTGCCCGATACGCCGACATTCGCCGAACTGGGCTTTCCGGGCGTGGAGCTGACCGCCTGGTACGGTTTCCTGGGGCCGGCGCGGATGCCGCCGGCGGTGACGGCGAGGCTCAATACGGCTTTGCAGGCAATCTTGAAAGATCCCGGCTTCAAGCAGCAGTTGGCCGATCTCATGTTCGAAGCGCAGACGAGTTCTCCACAGGAGCTCGAGAACCTCATGGCGCGCGACCTCGAGCGTCTCTCCCAGGTCGCGCGGGATGCCGGGATGCGTTCCGAATGAGCGCGGCGACGGGAACGGCCATGAAGCCCCTCGATGTCTTGGAAAGCGAAGCGCGGGCCGCGGGTCTGGCGCCGATGTGGAGGCGCCCCGGCATGCGCGGGCAGCCGGAAAGCCGATGCGCGCCGCAAAGTTGGTCGTACGCGGCCATAAGGAGCTTGTTGCTGCGCGCGGCGCCGCACATGTCGCACGCGGAGTGCGAGCGGCGAGTCCTCATCCTCGAGAATGCGGCGATGTCCGGTACATGGAGCATGTCGCCGACGCTGTTCGCCGGCGTGCAGTTGCTGCTGCCGGGGGAGGTGGCTCCGGTGCACCGTCATTCGCAGGCGGCACTCAGGTTCGCGTTCGAAGGGAACGGCGCCCACGCGGCGATCGATGGTGAACGCCTGCCGATCGAACCAGGCGACCTGCTCGTCACGCCGCGCTGGGCGTGGCATGACCATGGCCATGACGGCCAGGACCCCGCTCTCTGGCTGGACGTGCTCGACGTTCCGCTGGTGGCGACCCTGGATGCGGAGTTCCGTGAATGGGGAGGTGACGAGCGCCAACAGTTGTCGTCGCCGCCGGGTACTTCGGAAGCCATGTTCGGCCAAGGCATGTTGCCAACCGGCGGCATCGATGCCGCCTTGACGGACGGACGCTATTTGAAGCGCTATGCCTACACGCGATCACGCGCGGCCGTCATGCAACTGATGAGTGCCGGGGAGCTCGATCCCTGGCGAGGCGTCAAGCTCCAGTACATCGACCCTCGCAGCGGTGGGGCCGTGCTGCCGACCATTGCCGCCCATCTCCAGGCCTTGCCCGGCGGCATGGTTACCCGGCCGCTGAAGAGCACGGAAACGTCGTTGTTGGTCGTGACGGAAGGAGAGGTGCGCGCAAGCCTTGGAGGACGTTCGTACCTCCTGGGTCTTCACGACATGCTGCTGGTGCCGTCATGGACCGAGCTGCGGCTCGAAGCCGTGCGGCAAAGCTTCGTTTTCTCGGTGTCGAACGCCCCGCTTCTGAAGGCGGTCGGGCTGTGGCGCGAAGCGCAGGGGTGACGTGATGGCCAATTCTTCACATCGGGCGGCGACCGCCCCGCGGGATCCCGCCACCGCGATGCTGCGGGTGCAAGGCCAGCTCTACCGTTACTGCGATCTGCCAGCCGCGGTGGATGGCGCGGCATTGGCGCGCCTGCCCTATAGCCTGCGCGTGCTCTGCGAAAACGTCTTGCGTGGCGGCATGACCGGACGCGCGGCCTCCAGCGACGTTCGCCTTGCGCTCGCGCGGAGAGTGGCCGCCGGTGAACGGAACCTGGAAGTGCCGTTCTTTCCCGGCCGCATCCTGCTGCAGGATTTCCTGGGGGTCCCCGCGATGGTGGACATGGCGTCGCTGCGGGATGCCGTGGCTCGCGCGGGTGGCGACCCGCGTAGCGTCGACCCCAGGATTCCGGTGGACCTCGTCATCGATCACTCGACGATTTCCGAGCATGCGGGCACCGCCGATGCCCATGCGCGCAATGTCGATCTGATGTATGGGCGCAATCGGGAGAGGTTGGCTTTCCTGGCCTGGTGCTCGCGCGCTTTCCGGAATTTCCGGGCCTTTCCTCCCGAGACGGGAATCATGCATCAGGTCAATCTGGAAACGCTGGCCCGTGTTGCCTGGACCCGTGAGGAGGACGGGGAAGCCTGGGTCTATCCCGACACGATGATCGGTACGGATAGCCATACCACCATGGTGAACGGGATCGGCGTGCTGGGCTGGGGGGTAGGCGGGCTGGATGCCGAAGCCGCGATGCTGGGCCGGCCGTTGTCGATCCTGGTGCCTCCCGTCGTCGGGGTCAGGCTTGGCGGTGCGCTGGGGGGGAGAACCACCGCGACCGATCTCGTGCTTAGCCTGACCGAAGTGTTGCGAGCACGGAAGGTGGTCAACAAGTTCGTGGAGTTCTGTGGTCCCGGCCTGGACTCGCTGACGTCGGCGGATCGCGCAACCATTGCGAACATGGCGCCGGAATATGGCGCGACCTGTGCGTTCTTTCCGGTTGACGGACGTTGCATCGACTATCTTCGATCCACCGGTCGTGATGAACACCAGGTTGCGCTGGTCGAGTCCTATTGCAAGGCGCAACGCCTATGGCGGCAAGACGGCATGCCCGAGCCCGAGTTCGACGAGGTCGTCGATTTCGATCTGAGCCGGGTCGAACCCTGCCTGGCCGGCCCGGCGCGTCCCAACCAGCGGATACCGTTGACCGAGGCCGCGCGAACGATGGCCGATCTGGTCGCCGGTCATGAACGGCCGATGGAACAACCGGCGGCCGATGGCGGCATACCGGATGGCGCGGTTCTTATCGCGGCGATCACGAGTTGCACCAACACGGCAAACCCCGAGGGGATGGTGACCGCCGGGCTGCTCGCTCGGCACGCGGTCGCGAGGGGCCTCCAGCCCAAGCCGTGGGTGAAGACTTCGCTGGCGCCGGGATCCCGGACCGTGACCGAGTATTTGAGACAAAGCGGCCTGCTCGCGCCAATGGAGCAACTGGGTTTTCATGTCGTCGGCTACGCCTGCGGGACCTGCAACGGAAATTCGGGCTCCTTGTCCAGGGAGCTGGAGGAAGAGATCGGGAGGCGTCGCATCTGGACGTGCGCGGTGCTGTCCGGCAACCGCAATTTCGAAGGACGCATCCATCCCAGGGTTAGTGCGGCCTTTCTGGCGTCACCTGCCCTGGTCATCGCCTACGCGCTCTGGGGGCGAACCACCATCGATCCCCTGCGTGATGTGCTTGGCGTCGACAGCGACGGCCGGGACGTTCATCTTGACGATCTCTGGCCGTCTCGCGAAGAGATCCGACGGGCCATGGCGGATCTGGTGGATCCGCGTTCGTACGCGCGTCACTATCAGACGGCCGCCGAAGGCGATGCCAGATGGCGATCGCTGGCCACGTCGGACGATCGGTATTCGTGGAGCGCTGCCAGCACCTATCTTCGGCCCTCGCCCTTCGTCGAGCCCGACATGGCCGTGCCTCGGGACCTTCCTCTGTCGGGTCTGCGGCCGCTGCTCGTGCTGGGTGATGAAATCACCACCGACCATATCGCGCCCAATGGCGAGATCGCGGCCAGCGGCCCGGCCGGCCAGTATCTTCTGGACCATGGCGTCAGACCGTCGGATTTCAATACCTACGGCACTCGGCGCGGCAATCATGAGTTGGGGATCCGCTCGATTTTCGTCAACCCGCATTTGAGAAATGAGATGGCGGGCGAACAACGGGGCGGTGTGACCCGGCTCCAGCCGGATGGCAGGCTGGTCACGGTATTCGAAGCGGGAACCGCCTATCGGCAGCGGCGCGTGGGCTCCCTGGTCGTGGCTGGCGAAAAGTACGGAGCCGGCTCATCGCGCGACTGGGCCGCGAAGGGGGTACGGCTCCTTGGCGTGGAGGCTGTGCTGGCCGAGAGTTTCGAGCGTATACACCGCGCGAACCTGGTCAATGTGGGGGTCTTGCCCGTGGAGTTCCTGAGTGGCGAGACCCGTCGGTCGTTGAAGATCGACGGGACGGAGATTTTCGATCTCTGGTGTATGGAACCCGTCCTCACGCCGGGCGCGATCCTGCGATTGTCGATCATGAGAACCGACGGTACCCGCGCGGAAATATCGGTCCGGTGCCGGCTGGACACCGTGGAGGAGGTCGAGTGCTACCGCCAGGGCGGCTTGATTCCCCAGGTATTGCGAGAATTGACGGCAGCTGTCGCCGTGAACATCCAGGAGAGAAAGTGAAGCTGATCAGATTTGACGAAGGGCGTATCGGTATCGTGGCGGAAGGGGACCGGGTGATCGATGTATCCGACGTCGTCGGGCCAGATCTGCCCGGTTCGCCTCCCGTTGCCATGAACCGGCTGATCGACATGTATGCGCAATATGAGCCGATTTTGAAGAAACGCACCCTGTCGGCGTCGACGAGCCTGTCGCTCGACGCGGTCCGCCTGCTGGCGCCCGTGCCGGCCGCCAGCAAGGTGATCGCCTACCCGGTGAACTACGACGACCACGCCAGGGAAATGGGACAGTCCGTCCGCGCGCCCGCGCAGGGTTTTTTCCTGAAGCCGCCATCGTCGTTGTCCGGCGCCGGTGAACCCATCGTCCTGCCGGCGATTGACGCCTCGCGTCGTGTGGACCATGAATGCGAACTGGCAATCGTCATCGGCAAGCGCGGACGTGACATTCCCCGGGAGAAGTGGCAGGAACATGTTTTCGGGTATTCGTGCCTGATCGACGTCGTGGTTCGCGGCAAGGAAGAGAGGGTCGCGCGCAAGGCGTTCGACACGTTCTGTCCCATGGGGCCATGGATAGTCACGGCGGATGAAGTGGGCGACCCCTCGCGGTTGCGCGGGCGGCTGTGGGTAAACGATGAACTGCGGCAGGACGCGAATAACCGCGATCTGGTCCTGGACATCCCCGGCATGGTGGAAATGGCATCCCAGGTCATGACGCTCGAACCCGGCGATATCATCGCTGGTGGCACGCCGGCCGGCGTCGGGCCGATAAAACCCGGTGACCGGGTCCGCATCGAGTTCGAACGGGTCGGCTCGATGGTGATCGGTGTCGTCCAAGGAGACTCGGGCCGCGGGCCGCTGTTTCGGCAGCCTGCCTAGGCACGGTGTTCCGCCGGGCCGGCGCAGGTTAAAATCGCGTTTTTCGACGCTCGCCCGCTGCCCCGGCACGCCGGGTGCCTGCAAGGTCCCACATGTCCAGTTCCCCTTCTTCCTCTTCTTCCCCCGGGGCGGTGCAGATCGGCATCGTCATGGGGTCTTCCAGCGACTGGGAGATCATGAAGCATGCCGTCGCCGTGCTCGATGAATTCGGCGTGGCGCACGAGGCCCGCGTGGTCTCGGCCCACCGCATGCCGCTCGACATGGTCGAGTACGGCGCCGAGGCCACCCGCCGGGGGTTGCGCGCCATCATCGCGGGCGCCGGCGGCGCGGCCCACTTGCCGGGCATGCTGGCGGCGCTGACGCCGGTGCCGGTGTTCGGGGTGCCGGTGCCCTCCAAGTACCTGCGCGGCGAGGATTCCCTGCTTTCCATCGTGCAGATGCCCAAGGGCGTGCCGGTCGCCACCTTCGCCATCGGCGAGGCGGGCGCGGCCAACGCGGCGCTGCACGCGGTGGCCAACCTGGCCTGTACCGATCCGGCGCTGCGGCAGAAGCTCGAGGCCTTCCGTGCCCGCCAGACCGAGGCCGCGCGCGCGATGGCGCTGCCTCCGGGAGGCCAGGCATGAGCGCGGGCACGAAGGCGCGCGTGGTGCAGCCCGGCGGCTGGCTGGGGCTGTTGGGCGGCGGGCAACTGGGGCGGATGTTCTGCCATGCCGCGCAAAGCATGGGATATCGCGTCGCGGTGCTGGACCCGATCGCCGATTGTCCCGCCGGCGCGGTGGCCGATCTGCATATCCGCGCCGGCTACGACGACGAAGCCGGCCTGGCGCAATTGGCCGAACGCTGCGCCGCCGTCACCACCGAATTCGAGAACGTTCCGGCCGCCAGCCTGGAGAAACTGGCCCGGCGCTGCCAGGTCAGCCCGGCCGCGGAGGCGGTGGCCATTGCCCAGGACCGCATCGCCGAGAAAGGCTACATCGCCTCGATAGGCGTGCCTGTCGCGCCCTATGCCGAGATCCGTTCCGAGGCCGATATCGCGGCCGCTTCCGCCTCGCTGTTTCCCGGCATCCTGAAGGCCGCCCGCCTGGGCTACGACGGCAAGGGCCAGGCCCGGGTCGAGTCCGCCCACGAGGCCCGCGCCGCGTTCGCCTCGTTCGGCAACGTGCCCTGCGTGCTCGAGGCCCGGCTGCCGCTGGAGTTCGAGATCTCCGTCGTCGTCGCGCGCGGTTTCGACGGCGAAGTGGTGACCTATCCCGTTTCCGAGAACGTGCATCGCGACGGGATCCTGGCGATCTCGACCGTGCCGTCGCCGCGCGCCTCCGAGGACATCGTGGGCCGCGCCCGCGCCGCGGCGTTGCAGGTCGCGGCCGGACTGGAGTATTGCGGCGTGCTGTGCGTCGAGTTTTTCGTGCTGCCCGGCGACCGCCTGATCGTCAACGAGATCGCGCCGCGGCCGCACAATAGCGGCCACTACAGCATCGATGCCTGCGTCACCAGCCAGTTCGAGCAGCAGGCGCGGGTGCTGGCGGGCCAGCCGCTGGGGTCGTCGGACCCGCTGGCCGCGTCGGTCATGCTCAACATCCTGGGCGACATCTGGTTGCAGGCGGGCGAACAGCCTGTCGAACCGGCCTGGAGCCAGGCCCTGCAAGCCTCTACCGCCAAACTGCACCTGTATGGCAAGGTCGAGGCGCGGCGCGGCCGCAAGATGGGCCACGTGACCTGCCTGGGCACCGACCGGGCGCAGGCCGAGCGCAGCGCCGCGCAGGTGGCGGCGGCGCTCGGCATCGCCTATCCGTAGCCGCATGAGCGCGCGCATCCTGCCGCCCACGCCCGAGGCCATCGCGCAGGCGGTGGCCCTGCTGCGGGCCGGACAACTGGTGGGCCTGCCCACCGAGACCGTCTATGGCCTGGCCGCGGACGCCTCGGATGCGGCGGCGGTCGCACGCATCTTTTCCGCCAAGGGCCGGCCCAACGACCATCCCGTCATCGTGCATGTCGCGGCGGGCGCCGACCTGTCGTGCTGGGCCGCGCGTATTCCCGATGCCGCCCGCCGGCTGATGGATGCGTTCTGGCCGGGACCGTTGACGCTGATACTCCCGCGCGCCGCCGGCGTGCTGGATGCCGTCACGGGCGGACAGGACACGGTGGGCCTGCGCTGCCCCGCGCATCCGGCCGCGCAGGCCGTGCTGGCCGCCTTCGGCGGCGGGCTGGCGGCGCCGTCGGCCAATCGCTTCGGCCGGGTCAGTCCGACCACCGCGGGACACGTGGCCGACGAGTTCGGCGATGCGGTGCCGCTGGTGTTGGACGGCGGGCCCTGCGAAGTCGGCATCGAATCGACCATCGTCGACGTGTCCACCCAGATTCCCATCCTGCTGCGTCCGGGCCATATCTCGGCGCTGGCCCTGTCCGAGGTGCTGGGCTGCGCCGTGCTGACCCGCGCCCAGATGGACGCGCAGCGTCCGGTGCCGCGCGTATCGGGGTCTTTGTCGGCGCATTACGCGCCGCGCACGCCGCTCAGGCTGGTCGAGTCGGGCCGGCTAGCGGACGAGATCGCCGCGGAGGCGGCGCGTGGCCGCTCGGTGGGTGTCTGGGCCCGGCGCGATCCGGGCGGCGCGGCCTGCTGGCTGGAGGCGCCCGCCGATCCGGAGCGGTACGCGCGGGCGCTTTACGCGGCCTTGCGCGAGCTGGATGGCAAGGGTGTGGACGTCCTGCTGTTCGAACAGCCGCCCGCGGCGCCCGCCTGGACGGCGGTGCGGGACCGCCTGGGACGGGCGGCGGTGGGGTCGGGCGAGGCCTGAGCCGGGCCCGGGTTCCGTCCTGGGCGCAGGCAGTTCTACTGCTTGCGTGCGTAGGCGAACCAGGCCGCCGATTGGCCGCTGTTGGTGGCCATGATCAGCAGCAGCGGCTGCTTGTCCTTTTCCGTCAATCGTACCGCCACGCCCTGCATGCTGGCGCCCGCGTGCTGGCTCAGGCAGTTCGTGGCGTTGCCGAACGAGAAGGTCGTGGTCGCATAGTTCTTGCCCGAGGAGGCCTTGGCCAGCGCGCCGTTGATGTTGCAGGTGTCCGGACGGCCGCTGATCGACGAGCGCGCCGAGAAGTCGCCATTGGACTGCAGCGTGATCGTGACGGCCGAACTGGTGCTGTCACGGCCGGTCCAGGTGCCGGCATAGTTGGCCAGGTCGAAGGCATCGTTGTACTGGCTGCTGAAGCTGGACGTGAAGGTGACGTTCTGGCCCAGGTTGCCGTCGAAGCTGGACGCGCTGGTGACCGTGCCGGTCAGGTTGGCCGTCTCGACCGTGGTGTCGCCGGTGCCGAAGGTCTTGCCCGTGCCGGAGAAGGCCTTGCCGTTCAAGGAACCCGTGCCGCGGGTCATGCGTCGCACCTGGCTGAAGCCCTCGCTCCAGGACATGGCCCACAGTTCGTTGCTGGGCGTGACCAGCATGCTCAGCGACAAGGTGTCGCTGGTGAGGTTGCCGGTCCAGATGCCCTGGGCGTCGCTGTTGCCGCCGCTGCCGCCTCCGCCATCGCCTTCGGCCGAGCCGAAATAGCCGTTGCAGGCCGTCAGGGTCAAGGCGCAGAGCAGGGAGCAGAGGGCGGTGCGACGATGCATGGAAGGCCTGGCGGGTAGGGGGTCAGAGGGTTTTGCGCGGCCGCTGGGGCGTCAGGTCGAAGCCTCCTGCATGGAACACCAGCGGCATGGCGTCGGTGTGATCGCAATGCTCGACTTCGCCGACGAAGATGCAGTGGTCGCCTTCGCGGTACCTGCTGCGGTTATAGCATTCGAACCATGCCGTGCAACCGTCGATCAGCGGGGCGCCGCGGCGGCCAGGCCGCCAGGAGACGTGCGCGAAGCGCTCGGAGGGGGTGCCGCGCGTGGCGAAACGCCGGGCGACATCGATCTGGTCGGCCGCCAGCACGTTCACCGCGTAGTGGCTGGCGGCTTCGAGCACCGGCAGGGACCCGGAGGTGAGCGACAGGCTCCACAGCACCAGGGGCGGGGACAGCGAGACGGAATTGAACGAACTGACCGTCAGGCCGACAGGGCGCCCATCGGCGCCCATGGCGGTGACGACGGTCACGCCGGTGGCGAATCGGCCCAGGGCGGAGCGGAACGCGGTGGAGTCGAAATCCGGAAGGGCTGCAGGCATCCAGGGGGCGGCTGACGCACCCAGGTTGCGGGTTGCGTGGCTGATATTGCTGTAAACCCTCATTCTATCCGGGCGGCGCGGCGCGTGTCGCGATTTCCCTTGCCAGCAGCTCGAGCGTCAGGGGAGCGCTGCCCTCGGCCTTGTTGTTGGCCACGATCCAGGCCGGCTGGCCCGATGCGTGGGCGGCCAGCGCGGCTTCGGCCAGGACCCGCCGCGTCTCGGGGTCTTCGACCTGGATCTTGTCGAAGGGCGAGAAACGCGCCTTGGCGGCTTCGTAGCGCTGTCCGGCCAGCAGGCTCCAGCGGACCACCAGCGGGCCGGGGCCGGTGGCGGCCACGGCCTGCATCTGGCGCGCCGCCGACGGCATCCGCGCGTGGATGGCGACGCAGTAGCGCACGCCGCGCTCGGCCAGCATCTTCATCATGCGGGGCGTGACCGCCTGCGCATCGCGGAACTCCACCGCATAGAAGGGGTGTTCATGGCCTTGCGAGGCGGGCAGCGCAGGCAGCGCGGCCAGGAAGGCCGACAGGCGGGCGACCCAGCCAGCGGGGTCGCCCAGGATCTCGGGCGGCAGCGGCGAAAACTGGAACACCAGCGGGCCCGCCTTCGTGCCCAGGCCTTCCAGGCAGGGGACCACGAAATGATCGGTGGCCAGCACCGGATCCAGGAAACTGGGGTTGGGGCCGGCCGGCGCGCCGCGGTCGTCGCGCAGCACGGCATCGGTCACCAGGTTGGGCGCCTTGACGACGAAGCGAAAGCCCACGGGCACCTGGTTCGCGTAGTGGGCGTACTGCTCGGCGCTCAAGGGCGCGTAGAAGGTGCGGTCCAGGCTGACGCTGTTGAGCAGGGGGTGCGAGGAGTAGGCCGGCAGGCCCTCGCGCGACAGCAGCGATTCGCTGGCTTTGGCGCCGTAGACGATGCCGTTCCAGCCGGCGAAGGCCCACGACGAGGTGCCCAGGTGCAACTGCCCGGGCATCGCGGCGCCCAACTGCCGCAGCGCGTCGGGGTGTTCGGCGGCCGGGATGGCCTTGGTCCGGCTCCTGGCCTTGGCTGGCGGCGGAGCGGGCGCGTCGCCGAAGAACGAGCGCTGCGCGCCGTTCTCGTCGTCCGCCGGCTCGTCCGGGTGGGGCGACGGATCCCGCGGGATCATACGGCGGTCACGGCGCCAGGCGCACGATGCGCCAGCCCCCTTCGGGCAGGGGGCGATAGACCAGGCGGTCGTGCAGGCGGGACGGCCGGCCCTGCCAGAATTCGATGGCGTCCGGTACCACGCGGTATCCGCCCCAGTGGGCGGGGCGGGGGGGATGCTCGCCCAGCTCGGCCCGCAGCCGTGCCTCGCGCTCGCGCAGCACGTCGCGGTCGGGAATCTCGGTGCTCTGGTCCGAGGCCCAGGCGCCGATGCGCGAGCCCAGCGGCCGGCTGTGGAAATAGGCGTCCGATTCCTGGTCCGAGGTTGGTTCCACACGGCCTTCGATGCGGATCTGCCGTTCATGGAGGGGCCAGAAGAACAGCAGGCTGGCATAGGGCTGATGGGCCAGGTCGCGCGCCTTGCGCGACTGGTAGTTGGTGTAGAACACGAAGCCGCGTTCGTCGTAGCCCTTGAGCAGCACCGTGCGGGCGGCCGGGCGGCCGCGTTCGTCCACGGTGGCCAGTGCCATGGCGTTGGGGTCGGGCAACTGGTCGGAGACGGCGCGGCCGAACCAGGCCCCGAACAATGCGAACGGCGAGGCGGGCGCGTCGGCTTCCAGCAGGGCGCCTTGCTGGTAGTTCTGGCGGATGTCGGCGATGGACATGGTCGGCGGAAAGAAAAAGCTCCAGCCCTCACTATACCGGGTTGCCGTCCCCGTCTTCGCGCGGGGCGGCCAGGCGGCGCGCGAGGCGTTCGAGCGCGCGGTCGCGTATCCCGTGGGCGCGCAGCGCCCGCGCGGTGTCGAGCACGTAGTCCACGCAGGCGCCGTAGCGGCCATGTCCCTGGCGGATCGCCGCCAGCAGTTCCGTTTCCTGAAGTCCGCCGGCGTAGCCCGAACCGTGCCGGTCGATCACGAAGGCCAGCGCGTCGATGGCCCCCTGCGCGGTTTCGCAGCGCAGCCAGCGGGGCAGGTACGAACCCATCATCATCTCGCGTTCCCACAGGGCCGCGAAGACGGACCGGACGTCGGCGGCGGCGATACGCAGCGCGAAGCCCCGGCAACTGCCGCCCCGGTTCAGCCCGAACACCAGTCCCGGCGCGGACAGCGTGCCGCGGTTGATGCGTGACCACAGGCACAGCGAACGGTGATAGCCGCGCACGACGGCCTGGCGCCGCTCCTGCAGCGGAAAACCGGCATTCCAGATGAGCGAGCCGTAGGCGTACAGCCAGACGTCGTCGCGCGGGCGCCAGGCGCCCAGGGCCGCGTCGATGGAGGCCTGGCGCTGGGCTTCGCTAAGGAGCAGCGGGCGGTATTCGGGTGGAAACGCCTCGGGGGACACGTCAGCGGGCCTCGCCGCGCCGCGTGGCCACGGACCGCTTCGGCGAGCGGTTGAAGATGCCGCCAGCCAGCAGGCAGGCGGCCACGGTCCAGAAGGGCAGTCCCAGGCCGGCCAGCGCGCTCAGGCTGCCGAAGGCCAGCGGCAGCACGAACTGGCCGCCGTTGATGGTCGCCATGCGCAGGCCCAGCGCTTCGGCGGCGCGGCCGGGCGGCGCATGCGTATGCAGCAGCGCCAGCAGGCTGGGCTGGCCGCTGCCGAGGGCCAGGCCCAGCAGGAAGGCAAGCATGATCAGGATGGAGACGTCGCGGAAAAACGGGTACAGCACGTAGACCGCGCTGGCGGTGAACATGGCGGTGCGCAGCAGGGTCCAGGGCGCCAGGCGCCGCTGTATCCACGGCAGCAGCATGCGGATGACGAAGGTGGCCACGGCGAAGGCCGACAGGATGACGCCTATGGTGGTGGCCGACAAACCGATGGAGGCCCCGAAGATCGGCACCATGAACGAGTTCAGGTCCCAGGCGCCGGACAGCAGGGCGGTGGCGACCAGCACCCGGCGCAGCGTGGGGCTGGCCAGCAGGTCGCTGACCTGTTCGCGCGCGGCGGGCCGGGCGTTGCCGGCCGCGCGGGGCAGCCGGTGCTGTTGCCGCAGCAGCAGCCCCAGCGCGCCCAACTGGCACAGCAGCAGCACGCCGAAGGCCCAGCGCACGCCCAGGTGGTCGATGGACAGCCCGGCCACCAGCGGGCCGCCGAAGCCCGAGATCGACAGCGACAGGGACAGCCGCGAGAAATTGACGATGCGCCGGTCGGGCGAGGCATGGATGCCCATGACGTTCTGCACGGAGATCTGGCACACCATGCAGCCGATGCCGGTCAGGCAACTGGACAGGAACAGCACCTGCGTTTCCGGCACGGCGAAGGGCAGGAGGCTGCCGGTAATCAGCAGGCCCACGCCGATGCGCAGCGGCCGCCGCGCGCCGATGTGGTCCACCCAGCGGCCGGTGTGGACCGACAGCAGCATGGGGACCAGCGCGAACAGCGCCATCAACACGCCCACGGTGAAGCTGGAGGCGCCCTGCGCCAGCGCGCCCAGCGATACGGTCACCCGTCCGCCGGTCAGCGCCATGTGGCTCAGGATCGCCAGCGTACAGAAGACGGCGACACCACGGTCGTCGAGCGGCCTGGCGTGGGGCTCGGGGGCGGGGACGTCATGGCGCGACGTGGGTGCAGGCAAGGTGGGGCGGGAGCGGGAAAATGTCGCCGTGGTCTCGCGGCGGTTTCTTGTGTCGGGGTCCATTCTACCCCCGTGCCCGGGGAAGGGGGCGGCCCGGCGGGCTGCTAACATCGGAGCCGTTCTCGTTCCGGCCGCCGGCAGGCTGTTTCCATGTCTTCTCGTCTTTTCCCCCCGGAGTCTCCGTCATGAGCTGCGACATCGACACCGAGCGCCGCTTCGGCGGGCTGGACCGCCTGTACGGGGCGGGTGCCCTCGATACCCTGCGCGCCGCGCGCGCCACCGTGGTGGGGCTGGGCGGGGTGGGCTCGTGGGCGGCCGAGGCGCTGGCCCGCTGCGGCATCGGCACCCTGACGCTGATCGATCTGGACCATATCGCCGAATCCAACGTCAACCGCCAGGTCCACGCCCTGGACAGCACGCTGGGGCAGGCCAAGGTCGAGGCCATGGCCGATCGCATCCGGGATATCTCCCCGCGGTGCGCGCTGAACCTGGTCGATGATTTCCTCGATCCCGACAATGCCGCGCGGCTGCTGGCGGACGAAGGCAGCGTGGTGCTGGATTGCACCGACCAGGTGTCGGCCAAGATCGCCATGATCCTGCACGTCCGGCGCAGCGGCGCGCCGCTGGTGGTGTGCGGCGGCGCGGGCGGCAAGACGGATCCGCTGGCGCTGCGCGCGGGCGACCTGTCGGAAGCCGTCAACGACCCCCTGCTGGCCAAGATACGCAACCAGCTTCGGCGCCAGCACGGCTATCCCAAGGCAGCGACCGCGGCGGGCAAGCCGGCGCGCCGGGTGCCGAAGATGAAGGTGCGCGCCCTGTGGGTGGACCAGCCGGCCCGGTTGCCGGCGGCCTGGACCCAGGACGTGGACGCGCCGGCCGGCGCGCCGCAGGGTTTGTCCTGCGCGGGCTACGGGTCGGCGGTCACGGTGACCGCCGCCATGGGGCTGGCGGCGGCGCATGAGGTGCTGAGGGTGGTGTTCCCGGCGTAGCGGGAAGCCCTAATCGAGCACCACGTCGAACCAGCCGCGCAGGGCGTTGGACAGCCGCAGTCCCTGCGCGCGGCCGAGGTCGGCACGCGTCACCACGGCTTCCTCGACCTTTTCCTCGTCCAGCAGGGCCGCCCGCTGCACGCCGGGCAGCAGGCCGCAGGACACCGGCGGCGTGAGCCAGCGGCCGTCCAGCAGCAGATAGGCGTTGGTACGGCTGCCTTCGCACAGCTCGTCGCGTTCGTTCAGGTACAACACGTCGAAGTGGTCGGGATGGCCGGCCAGCCAGGCCGCCGCGCCGTCGTACCAGGGCCGCCACGTGGTCTTGTGGCGCAGCAGCGCCGTGCCAGAATCCAGGCGCTCGGCGGCCAGCGCCACCCGGGGGCGGGACGGCAGCGGCGGCAGCACCGAGGTCTCGACCTCGACGGCGCCGTTGTCCGCGACCAGCACGCGCAGGCGGTGCCCGGTGCCTTCGGGCAGCGCGGCCGCAGCCCGGGCGATGGCCCGCTGCACCGCGTCCACCGACCAGTGGTAGGCGAGTTCGGAGCAGGAGGCGCCGAGCCGCTCCAGGTGCCAGGGCAGCAGCGGCATGCGTCCGTCGCTCTCGACCCGGATGGTCTCGATCAATTGCGGCCGCATGTTCAGGACACCTTGGCGGCCGCTTCCTGCGGCGCCATGAATTCGGCCAGCACCCGGCCGGTATGCGAGCGCGTGCGCTGCGCCATGACGTGCTCGGGCGTGCCCTGCACGACCACCAGTCCGCCCTCGTTGCCGCCTTCGGGCCCCATGTCCAGCAGCCAGTCGGCCTCGGCGATGACATCGAGGTTGTGCTCGATCACCACCACCGTGTTGCCGGCGTCCACCAGCCGGTGCAGCACGCGAATCAGCTTCTCCACGTCCGCCATGGACAGGCCCACGGTGGGTTCGTCCAGCACGTACAGCGTGTGCGGTGCCTTGTAGGCGCGGCCGGTGCGCATCGTGCCTTCGTCCAGCCTGGCCTTGGCCAGTTCGGTCACCAGCTTGATGCGCTGGGCCTCGCCGCCCGACAGCGTGGGCGACGGCTGGCCCAGCGTCAGGTAGCCCAGGCCCACGCTCTGCAGCAGTTGCAGCGGATTCAGGATGGACGGATGGGCCGCGAAGTATTCGACGGCGTCGTCGATCTCCATCGCCAGCACTTCGCCCACGCTCTTGCCGCGCAGATGCACGGCCAGGGTCTCGCGGTTGAAGCGCGCGCCGTTGCAGGCGTCGCACGGCACCTTGACGTCCGGCAGGAAGTTCATCTCGATGGTGCGCATGCCCTGGCCTTCGCAGATCGGGCAGCGGCCCTCGCCGGTGTTGAAGCTGAAGCGGCCGGCGGCCCAGCCGCGCATGCGCGCCTCCATCGTATCGGCGAACTGTTTGCGGATGGTGTCCCAGAAACCGACGTAGGTGGCGGGGCAGGACCGCGGCGTCTTGCCGATCGGGGTCTGGTCGACCTCCAGCACGCGGTCGATGCCCTTCCAGCCGTCGATGCCGGCGCAGCCGGTCCAGCCGTTCTGTTCCGTCGCGTCCTTGCCCACGCGGCGCTGCAGGTTGTCCAGCAGCACGTCGCGCGCCAGCGTCGACTTGCCCGAGCCCGACACGCCGGTCACGACGGTCAGCCGTCCGACGGGGAAGCTGGCGTCGACGTCGCGCAGGTTGTGCAGGCGCGCCTTGCGCACCGTGATGCGCGGTGTCTCGCCGTCGACCGCGCGGCGGGGCTGCAAGGGATGCTGCAGCGGGTGGGCCAGGTATCTGCCCGTCAGCGAGGCGGGGTTGGCGATGATGTCCTGCACGCTTCCCTGGGCGACGACGGTGCCGCCCCGCACGCCGGCGCCCGGGCCGATGTCGATCACGTGGGCGGCCCGCCGGATGGTGTCCTCGTCATGCTCGACCACCACCAGCGTGTTGCCCTTGCCTTCCAGCCGCGACAGGGCGTTCAGCAGAATGCGGTTGTCGCGCGGGTGCAGGCCGATGGTCGGTTCGTCCAGCACATAGCACACACCCTGCAGGTTGGAGCCCAGTTGCGCGGCCAGGCGGATGCGCTGGGCTTCGCCGCCCGACAGCGTGGGCGCGGCGCGGTCCAGCGCCAGGTAGCCCAGTCCGACTTCCTCCAGGAATTCCAGCCGGCTGCGCAGCTCGGCCAGGATGTCCCGCGCGATGTCGGCCTCGCGGCCGTGGGTTTCCAGGTCGCGGAAGAAAGTGCCGGCATCGCGCACCGCCAGCGACGACAATTGCGCGATGGAGCGGTCGCGCCAGCGTACCGCCAGCGCATTGCGGTTCAGGCGCTGTCCGTGGCATTCGCCGCAGGGCTGGGCCTCGCCTTCGTACCAGGCATTCCAGGCGGTTTCCTCGCCGGTCTGCTCGGCGTCGAAGCCTTGCAGCTTGAGGCCCGTGCCGAAGCACGACGTGCACCAGCCGTGCTTGGAGTTGTACGAGAACATGCGCGGATCGGGCTCGGGGAAGCTCAGGCCGCACGAAGGGCAAGCGCGCTTGACCGAGAACACACGCTGTTCCAGGTCGGGCGCCGGCGCCTCGGCGCCGCTGGCCATGGCCACGCGCAGCTTTTGCAGCGGCCAGGCCACGCTCATCACGCCGTGGCCGTGTTCCAGCGCCTCGTGCACGGCGGCCCGCAGCGCGGCTTCGTTCGCCGGATCGACGATGAGGTCGGCCACCGGCAGGTCGATGTCATGCTCCTTGAAGCGGTCCAGCCGGGGCCACTTGGCCGTGGGGATGAACGCGCCGTCCACGCGCAGGTGGGTATAGCCCTTGTTCGATGCCCACTTGGCCAGGTCGGTGTAGTAGCCCTTGCGCGCGCTGACCAGCGGCGCCAGCACGCCGATGTGCTGGCCCTTGAGCTCGCGCATGATGCGGCTGACGATCAGGTCGAAGGTCTGGGGTTCGACCGGGATGTCGCAGTTGGGGCAGTACTGGGTCCCCAGCTTCATGTACAGCAGGCGCAAGAAGTGGTGGGTCTCGGTCATCGTGGCCACGGTCGACTTGCGGCCGCCGCGGCTGGTGCGCTGCTCGATCGCCACGGTGGGCGGGATGCCGAAGATGGCATCCACGTCCGGCTTGCCCGCGGGCTGGACGATGGAGCGCGCGTAGGCATTCAGCGATTCCAGGTAGCGGCGCTGTCCCTCGTTGAACAGGATGTCGAAGGCCAGCGTCGACTTGCCCGATCCCGATACGCCGGTGATGACCGTGAAGGTGTTGCGCGGGATCTCGACGTCGATATTCTTCAGGTTGTGCTCGCGCGCGTTCTTGATCTCGATCGCGCGCGCGGCGTGGCGGCGCCGGGACAGCAGGTTCTGCAGCGGCACGCCCTCGGGCTCGTCGTTGCGCGCGACCACATAAGGTTCGAAGCGCTCGGCCACGGCGATAGGCCGGGTGGCGGCCGCGGCCTGGGCGTCGGCCAGGCTGCCGATCTCGGCCTCGTATTCCCGCAGCGCGCGGCCGGTGTGCGAGGCCGGGTGGTCCATGATGGCCTGCGGCGTGCCGGTGGCCAGGACTTCCCCGCCGGCGTCGCCGCCTTCCGGACCCAGGTCGATCAGCCAGTCCGAGGCCCGGATCACGTCCAGGTTGTGCTCGATCACGACCAGCGTATGGCCGGCCGCCAGCAGCTTGCGGAAGGCGCCCATCAGGCGCGAGATGTCGTCGAAGTGCAGGCCGGTGGTGGGCTCGTCGAACAGGAACAGGCTGCCCTTCTTCGACAGCTTGGCGCCGATGGTGGAGATGCCCGAGCGCGCCGCCTCGGCCAGGTGGCCGGCCAGCTTCAGGCGCTGCGCCTCGCCGCCCGACAGGGTCGGCACGGGCTGGCCCAGGCGCACGTATTCCAGGCCCACGTCGGCCAGCGGCGCCAGGCCGTACTGGATGTCGCGTTCGCCTTCGAAGAAGTCCAGGGCTTCGGTCACCGTCATTTCCAGCACGTCGGAGATCGAGGCCGCCCGGCCCTTGCGCTCGATGGTGACTTCGCGGATCTCGGGACGGAAGCGGGTGCCGTCGCAGTCGGGGCAGCGCAGGTAGACGTCGGACAGGAACTGCATCTCGACATGCTCGAAGCCGGTGCCGCCGCAGGTCGGGCAGCGGCCGTCGCCGGCGTTGAAGCTGAACATGCCGGGGGTGTAGTCGCGTTCCTTGGACAGCCGCGCCTGGGCGAACAGCTTGCGCACGCCGTCGAACGCGCCCACGTAGCTGGCCGGGTTGGAGCGGGCCGTCTTGCCGATGGGAGACTGGTCGACCATGACCACCTCGGTGATCCAGTCGTCGCCCAGGAGGCGGTCGTGCGCGCCGGCGGCCTCGGTGGGCTTGCCCTTGAGCTTGAGCAGCGCGGGGTAGAGCACGTCCTGGATCAGCGTCGACTTCCCCGAACCCGACACGCCGGTCACGCACACCAGGCGCCCCAGCGGGAACTCCACCGTCACGTTCTTCAGGTTGTGCTCGCGGGCCCCCTCGACGATCAGCCGGGGCGTATTGGCGTTGACCGGCATGGGGCGGGGCGCCGCCACGTGGCGGCGGCCCGACAGGTAGTCGCCGGTCAGCGTGTCTGCCTTCCGCAACTGTGCCGGCGAACCATTGAAGACGATGTGGCCGCCGCGCTCGCCAGGCCCCGGGCCGATGTCGATGACGCGGTCGGCCGCCAGCATGACCTGGGGATCGTGTTCCACCACCACCAGGGAGTTGCCCGCGTCGCGCAACCGGTGCATGACCTCGACGATGCGGTTCATGTCGCGCGGATGCAGGCCGATGGACGGCTCGTCCAGCACGAACAAGGTATTGACCAGGGATGTCCCGAGGGCGGTGGTCAGGTTGATCCGCTGTACCTCGCCGCCTGACAGGGTGCGGCTCTGGCGGTCCAGCGTCAGGTAGCCCAGGCCCACGTCGCACAGGAATTTCAGCCGCGCGCGCACTTCCTGCAACAGCAGCTCGGTGGCGGCATCCATCACGCCCTCGAAGTGCAGGGCGTCGCAGAAGGCGCGCACGCGCTCGATGGGGAGCAGCATCAGGTCGTGGATGGACAGGCCGGGCAGGGCCGTCAGCGTGGCGTTGCTCCAGGACACGTTCACCGGCCGGAAGCGGGCGTAGCGGCCGTCGGCCTCGGGCAGCACCTGGTCGGCCTCGGCCTTGGTGCCCACCCGCCACAGCAGCGAGTCGGGCTTGAGGCGGGCGCCGTTGCAGGCCGTGCACGGGGTGTACGCGCGATACTTGGACAGCAGCACGCGGATGTGCATCTTGTAGGCCTTGGTCTCCAGCCAGTCGAAGAAGCGCTTCACGCCATACCACTGGTGTTTCCAGGCGTCGTTGCCGCCCTTCCAGTCGGGCGTGCCCTGCAGCACCCACTCGCGCTGGGCGTCGGTCAGCTTGCGCCACGGCACGTCCAGCGGGATGCCCGCGCGGGCCGCGTACTTCACCAGTTCGTCCTGGCATTCCTTGTAGCTGGCCGTCTGCCAGGGGCGGATGGCGCCTCCGCGCAGGGTCTTGCTCTCGTCGGGGATGATCAGGCCGTAGTCCACGCCTATCACCCGGCCGAAGCCGCGGCAGGCCTCGCAGGCGCCCAGTGGCGAGTTGAACGAGAACGAACTGGGCGTGGGGGTGGAATAGGCGATGTCGCAGTCGGCGCAATGGATTTCGTCGCTGAACTTCCACAGCGCGGTTTCCTTGCCTTCATCGTCGACCACGCGCACGTCCACCCTGCCGGCCCCCAGCCGCAGCCCGGCGTCCAGCGCTTCCATCACGCGCGCCCGCTCGGCGTTGCCGAAGCGGAACCGGTCCTGCACCACGTCCAGCAACTGCACGGCGTTCTTGCCGGTGCCGACCTTGCGCTTGGCGTGTACCCGCGTGTAGCCCTGGCGTTCCAGGAAGCCGCGGATCTCGTCCTCGTTGTAGTTGGCGGGCACCTGGACCGGGAAGGTCACGACCAGGCGCGGGTCGCCGGCCTCGGCCGAGCGGCGCGCCAGCGACGCGTGGATGGAGTCGGCCGTGTCCTTCTGCACGGGCCGCGCGCACTGGCGGCAGAACAGCCGGCCGGCCCGCGCGTACAGCAGCTTCAGGTGGTCGTTCAGCTCGGTCATGGTGCCGACCGTGCTGCGCGAGGTGCGCACCGGGTTGGTCTGGTCGATCGCGATGGCGGGCGGGATGCCCTCGATGCGGTCGACCTGGGGCTTGTCCATGCGATCCAGGAACTGGCGCGCGTACGGCGAGAAGGTCTCGACGTAGCGGCGCTGGCCTTCGGCGTACAGGGTGTCGAAGACCAGCGAACTCTTGCCCGAGCCGGACACGCCGGTCACCACCACGAGTTCGTTGGTGGGGATGGTCAGGCTCAGGTTCTTGAGATTGTTCTGGCGCGCGCCGACCACCCGGATCTCGGGTTCGGCGGCGGTTTCCTGGGGAGAATCGGGAGAGGAGGGGGCGGAGGACATCGTTCGGTTCACGTGCCGGAAGAAGGCCGGCGATTCTTCAATCGTAGCCGTTTAGCGGGTGCTGCGAAAATCGCAACGTTTGACAAGATTGGGTAACAGGAAGGTACGGCGATAACCGGGCGGCCGGGTTACGATATGACCTATGAGCAAGCGCAAATCCTCTCCGTTGGATCTGTTGGGAGCCGAGGCGGGCATGTATATCCCGCCGCCTACGCTCGGCGACGTCCCGCCTCCGCCGCGCAGCCTGCGCGTGGCGGTGCTGGTTGCGATCGCGCTTGCCCTGACGGCCGGCACCGTCGCCGTCCATACGATTCCCGAGGTCGGCCATACCTGGCGGGTCGTTTCGCACCAGACCGAAAAAGCCCTGGGGCGGGTGCTGGGCAAGGCCGAACAGAAAACAACGGAAGTCGTCGGCGGTGTCGCCGGAGGCGCTGCCCAGCATTGACCGGCTTGACGGCAGCGCCGGAATATCCGCTAGAATAGCGGGTTAGCCGGATTCAATGACTGGAGATCGACATGGCGGAAAAGAAACGTACGCGCCGCAATACGCTTGAGCGCCGTTGCCTGGGCAAGGCCTTCAAGCGTCTTTTTGTTGGGGCGCCCAAGGGCATTTTCAAGATGCTCGAGAAGGTCAAGAAGGCCTGACGGGGCGTCGCCCCCTACGCGCTTGCGCGTGCGGGCGGCACTGGTGGACCGGCGGAGCCGGATCTACCGGGTCCTGGACCTGGAAAGCCTCCACTCGCGTGGGGGCTTTTTTTTGGCCCCCGCCGCCCCTTGGCGTGGGGCAGCGGGCGGGCGCGGCCAATCAACGGTGCACGGCCAGCAGCGTTTCGCCGTCCTCCAGCTCGGCTTCGATCTGCCGGGCGCCGGCGGTGCTCAAGGCCCGGTCCAGGCGGTCCTGGTCCAGCTCGCCTTCCCAGCGGGCCACGACGACGCTGGCCACCGCGTTGCCCACCAGATTGGTCAGCGCGCGGCATTCGGACATGAAGCGGTCGATGCCCAGGATCAGCGCCATGCCGGCCACCGGGACCGAGGGCACGACCGACAGCGTCGCGGCCAGGGTGATGAAGCCGGCGCCGGTGATGCCGGCGGCGCCCTTGGAACTGAGCATCGCGACGAGCAGCAGCAGGATCTGGTCCGCCAGCGACAGATGGATGTCCGTCGCCTGGGCGATGAACAGGGCCGCCAGCGTCATGTAGATGTTGGTGCCGTCCAGGTTGAAGGAGTAGCCGGTGGGGATGACCAGGCCGACCACGGGCTTGGAGCAGCCGGCGCGTTCCATCTTCTCCATGAGCGTGGGCAGCGCCGCCTCGGACGAACTCGTGCCCAGCACGAGCAGCAGTTCCTCGCGGATGTAGCGGATCAGTTTCAGGATGGAGAAGCCGTTGTAGCGGGCCACCGCGCCCAGGACGACGAGCACGAACAGCAGCGAGGTCAGGTAGAAGGTGCCGACCAGCAGCGCCAGGTTGGCGATGGAGCCGATGCCGTACTTGCCGATGGTGAACGCCATGGCGCCGAAGGCCCCGATGGGCGCGGCCTTCATCAGGATGGCGACCAGCCTGAAGAACGCCGACGAAATCGATTGCAGGAAATCCAGGACCGGCGCGCCCTTGTCGCCCACGGCGCCCAGCGAGATGCCGAACAGGACGGAGAAGAACAGCACCTGGAGGATGTCGCCGCTGGCGAAGGCGCTGACCACCGTGTCCGGGATGATGTTCATCAGGAAACCGGTCAAGGTCTGGTCATGGGCCTTGGCCGAGTACGAGGCCACCGCCTTGGCGTCCAGCGAAGCCGGGTCGATGTGCAGGCCCGTGCCCGGATGCACGACGTTGGCCACGATCATGCCGATGATGAGGGCCAGCGTGGAAAAGGTCAGGAAATAGATCATGGCCTTGCCCACGACGCGGCCCACTTTCTGCAGGTCGCGCATGCCGGCGATGCCGGTCGTGACTGTCAGGAAGATGACCGGCGCGATGATCATCTTGACCAGCTTGATGAAGGCATCGCCCAGGGGTTTCATCGATTCCCCGATCTGGGGATAGAAGTGGCCGAGCAGGATGCCCACCGTGATGGCGAACAGCACCTGCACATACAGGATCTGATAGAACTTTTTCTTGCGCACGGGCGCCTGCGCCGTGCCGGGTATGTCGATCATCGGGATGTCCCTTCCAGTGGCCGGTTGCCCGCCGCGTCTTGGCGGGGGCGAGGCCTCGTTTTCAACGGTTGCGAAGCCCCGGGGGAGCTTCGTTGGCGGTCTCTATGCAATCGGCATGCCCGCTTGCCGTATCGGTAGGGAATTCGTAAGTTTTTGATTTATTGAAGAAATTCATGTCGGGAGGTGGGGGTGGCCGGGTTGTTTGTGCGGTTTTTCGCCCGCCATGAAAATTGATGTGCGAAAATTCGCACATCAATCTGCTATCCATGGTCATGCCCCCACTTTTTCCGTCGGCCCAGGACGTCCGCCCGCCACCGCCGTCCTTCCGGGTGCCCGGCCACGGCCGGGCCTGGGCCTGTTTCGTCCTCATCGGGGCGGCGGTGCTGGCGGCGGCGCTATGGGCGGCGGGGGGCATCGCCCGCGAGCAGGCCTATGCCGAGGCCATGGCGGCCGCGCGCAACGCGGCGGCGCTCAAGGTCGCGCTGCTGACCGCGGAGCTCGACAAGCAACGCTCGCTGCCATTCGTGCTGGCGCAGGATTCCGAGGTCAGGACCGCGCTGGCCACCGGCGACCCGGGGCGCTATGGCGCGCTGAATCTCAAGTTCGAGGCGTTGAGCCGGGATACGGGCGCCGCGGTCATCTACCTGCTCGATCCGCGCGGCGTGGGCGTGGCCGCCAGCAATTGGAACCAGCCCACCAGTTTCGTGGGCTCGGACTACGCGTTCAGGCCCTACTTCCAGGGCGCGGCGCACGCCGGCCAGGCAGAGTATTTCGCGCTCGGCAACGTCAGCAACCATCCCGGCCTGTACCTGAGCCGGCAACTGGAGCAGGGCGGCCGGACGCTGGGTGTCGTGGTGGTGAAAGTGGAGTTCGACGGCGTCGAGGCGGGGTGGCGGCGTTTTCCGGACCCCGTGTTCGTGACCGACGAGCATGGCGTCGTGCTGCTGTCGTCGCAGGACGAGTGGCGGTTCCTGGTCTACGGCGCGCTGCCGGCGGCGGGGCGGGACGCGCTGCGGGCCAGCCTGCAGTTCGGCGGCGCGCCGCTGTCGCCCCTGCCGGTGCAGGAGGCCCCGGCGCGCGAGGGGCAGGTGGCGGCGAGCCTGCCGGGACAGGCCGCCCAGTGGTACGTGCATGTGCAGGAACCAGTGCCGGGCACGCCGTGGCAGTTCCATCTGCTGGGCGCCACGCGCGAAGCCATGGCGCGCGCGGCGGCGTCGGCCCGGGTGGCCGCGGCGTTGTTCGTGCTGTGCGCCCTGTTCTTGGCGGGGGTCTGGCTGCATCGCCGGCATCGTGCCCAGGATGTCGTGCTGGCGCAGGCGGCGGCGCGGCAGGAACTGGAGTCGCGCGTGGCGGCGCGCACGGGCGAACTGCGCGCCGCCAACGACCAGTTGCGGGCCGAGATGGAAGATCGGCGCCGCGCCGAAACCGAACTGCACAAACTGCAGGAGGAGCTCGTGCAGGCGAACAAGCTCGCTTTCCTGGGCCAGATCACCGCGGGCGTGGCACACGAGATCAACCAGCCGGTCGCGGCGATCCGCAGCTACGCTGATAATTCGGCCGCCTACCTGGACCGCGGCAATGTCGAGCGGGTCCGCGGCAACATGGCGTCGATCGCCGCCCTGACGCAGCGCATAGGCGTCATCACCAATGAGTTGCGGACCTTCTCGCGCAAGACCTCGGGCGCCTCCCCCGGCCCCGTCCCGGTGGACGCCGTCGTCGACGGTGCGTTGACGCTGGTCGGCGCCCAGATGCGCCGGCACGGCATCGAACTCGAACGCCTCGGCATCGGCGACGGCCTGGCGGTGCGCGCCGAACGCGTGCGGCTGGAGCAGGTCCTGGTCAACCTCTTGCAGAATGCCATCGAGGCGCTGGAACAGACGCCCGGCCCGCGGATATGGATACGCGCCGCGCACGAGGCGGACCTGGTCGCCATCGAGGTCGGCGACAACGGCCCGGGCTTGCCCGACAGCGTCATGGCGGCCCTCTACACCCCCTTTGTCACCACCAAGCCGCGCGGCCTGGGGCTGGGCCTGGTCATCAGCCGCGACATCGTCGCCGACTTCGGCGGCACGTTGTCCGTGCAGACCGCGCCGGGCCGCGGCACGTGTTTCACCATTCGTCTTCCCGAGGTCGCTTCGTGATGGCTGCTTTCCCCATGGACCCCGCGCTGCCGGGCACCGAGCCGGTCGATCGCGTGCTGTTCGTCGACGACGATCCCGCCATGCGGGAGTCCAACCTGCAGACACTGGAGCTGGCCGGTTTCCGCGTCGAGGCCGCCGCTTCGGCCGCCGAGGCCCTGGACCGGATTCCGGCCGATTTCGCGGGCGTCGTCGTCACGGACGTGCGCATGCCGGTGGTCGACGGCCTGGAGCTGTTCCGGCGACTGCGCGAGCGCGATCCGGACCTGCCCGTCATCCTGATCACGGGCCACGGCGACGTCGAGATGGCGGTGGCCGCCATGCACGAGGGCGCCTACGATTTCCTGGCCAAGCCCTATCCGGCCGAGCGGCTTGCGACCGCCGCCCGCAACGCGTTGGACAAGCGGCGCCTGGTGCTCGACAACCGCCGGCTGAAGCGGCTGGCGCGCGACGCGGGCGAAAGCCTGCCGCTGATCGGCGAGACACCGGTCATGCAGCGTCTGCGCAAGACCCTGGGCCATCTGGCCAGCGCCGACGTCGACGTCCTGGTGCTGGGAGAAACCGGGGCGGGCAAAGAAGTGGTGGCCCAGGCCCTGCATGCCTGGGGCGAACGCCGTGCGCGGCCTTTCGTCGGGCTCAATTGCGGTGCCTTGCCGGATACGGTCATCGAGAGCGAACTGTTCGGCCACGAAGCGGGGGCATTCACCGGGGCCCAGCGCCGCCGCGTCGGGCGCATCGAGCATTCCAGCGGCGGGACGCTGTTCCTGGACGAGATCGAAAGCATGCCGCTGTCGGCCCAGATCAAGCTGCTGCGGGTGTTGGAGACGCGGGAGGTTTCACCGCTGGGTACCAATGACATCCGGCCGGTGGACCTGCGGGTGGTGGCGGCCACCAAGACCGACCTGAGCGACCCGGCCCAGCGGGGCTCGTTCCGCGCCGATCTGTTCCATCGCCTGAACGTGGTCACCGTCCGTATCCCGCCCTTGCGAGAGCGCCGCGACGACATCCCGCTGCTGTTTTCCTATTTCGTGTCGCGCGCGGCGGCCCGCTTCAAGATCGACCCGCCCGGCATCACGCCGGCGGTGCGCCAGCACCTGTGGTCCCATGCGTGGCCCGGCAATGTCCGGGAATTGATGCACTACGCCGAACGGGTGGTGCTGGGCGTGGAGGAGGCGGCGCCCCAGGCACCGGAGACCGAAGCGTCGCTGCCGCAGCGCCTGGAGCGCTACGAGGCCGACCTGATCCGCGAAGCGCTGGCCCGCCACCGGGGCGACATCAAGGCCACCCTGCAAACCCTGGGCATCCCGCGCAAGACGTTCTACGACAAGCTGCAACGCCACGGCATAGACCGCAGTGAGTATCTGATCCCCCCTACGCGCTGACGCGCGCCCCCCGGGGGGCGATGCGGGTGGACCGGCGGAGCCGGATCCACCGCATCCTGGGTCCTGGGGTTATCTTTTTTAGCCGATGCCGGGGACGACGGTGGAGAAGCCGGCGTCTACATGCGTTACTTCGCCGGTGACGCCGGCGGCCAGGTCCGACAGCAGGAAGGCGGCGACGTTGCCCACGTCGTCGATGGTGACGTTGCGGCGCAGCGGCGCGAAGGTCTCGACGAAGTTCAGGATCTTCGAGAAGTCCTTGATGCCGGCGGCCGCCAGTGTCTTGATGGGGCCGGCCGAGATGGCGTTGGCGCGGATGCCCTTGGGGCCCAGCGACGTTGCCAGGTAGCGCGTGGCGGCTTCCAGCGCGGCTTTGGCCACGCCCATGGTGTTGTAGTTGTCGACGACGCGCTCGGCGCCCAGGTAGCTGAGCGTCAGCACCGCGCCGGTGCCGTTGCCTTCCGGCCCTTGCAGCAGCGGCAGGGCGGCCTTGGCCATGGCGGGGAAGCTGTAGGCCGAGATGTCGTGCGCGATGCGGAAGCCTTCGCGCGATAGTCCGTCCAGGAAGTCGCCGGCGATGGCTTCGCGCGGCGCGAAGCCGATCGCGTGCACCAGTCCGTCGAGTTTGGTCCAGGTCTTGCCCAGGTCGGCGAACACGGCTTCGATCTGCGCGTCGTCCGCGACGTCGCACGGAAAGATGAGCTGGCTGCCGAACTCGGCCGCGAATTCGGTGATGCGATCCTTGAAGCGGTCACCCACATAGGTGAAGGCGAGCTCCGCGCCTTCGCGGCGGCAGGCCTTGGCGATGCCGTAGGCGATGGAGCGATTGGACAGCACCCCGGTGACCAGGATGCGTTTACCGGCGAGAAAGCCCATGTCGAGGGTCCCTGTAAAAGAATGTACCCCCCCTGCGCGCTGCGCGCGCCCCCCAGGGGGCGGCACTGGTGGACCGGCGGAGCCGGATCCACGGTGCCCGGGCAACGGCCTGGGGCTGATGGGGGCGTGGGAGGTGGAGTTTACTGGATCTTCAGCGTGCGGCCGACGGGGATGGCGGAGCCCTTGATGCGGTTCAGGGCGCGCAGGTGGTCGACCGAGACGTCGTACTGGCGGGCGATGGAGCCGAGGGTGTCGCCCTTGCGGACCTTGTACGTGCGCGCCTGGACGGTCTTTTTCGCGCGGCTGTTGCTCGGGGCGGCGGCGCGCACGGGGGTGATGCCGGCGCTGGCGACCAGGGTCGGCTCGGCCTGGCGGCTGGTGGGCACCATGAGGATGTCGCCGGACCCGATGTGCGAGCGGGTGCCGAGGCCGTTGGCCTTGCGCAGCGTGGCCACCGAGGTGCCGTACTTGCGGGCGACGGTGGTCAGGGTTTCGCCGTGGGCCAGTGCGTGCGTGTGCCAGGACGACAGCGAGCCGCTGTAGGCGCGCAGGTTGGCTTCGAAGATGCCGATGCGGTCGGCCGGCAGCAACAGGGTTGGTTCGTGGCTGCCCAGGATCACGCCGCGATTGAACGACGGGTTGAGCGCCTTGAACTCCTCGAGCGGCATTTCGGCCAGTTGGGCGGCCAGCTTCACGTCGATGTTGCGGCTCTTGGTGATCGTGACGAAGTAAGGCTGGTTGTCGATCGACGGCAACGCGATGTTGTAGGCGGCAGGGTTGGCGATGATGTTCTTGATCGCCTGCAGCTTGGGGATGTAGTTGCGCGTTTCGTCCGGCATGTCGAGCGACAGGTAGTCGGTCGCCTGGCTGCGCGCCGTGTTCTTGTCGATGGCGCGCTTGACCGAGCCTTCGCCCCAGTTGTAGGAGGCCAGCGCCAGGTGCCAGTCGCCGTGGAAATCGAACAGGTACTGCAGGTAGTCCAGGGCCGCGCGGGTGGAGGCGATGGGGTCGCGCCGCTCGTCGCGCCACCAGTCCTGCTTCAGGTTGAAGCCGCGGCCGGTGGCGGGGATGAACTGCCACAGGCCGGATGCCTGCGAGCGCGACAGCGCCCAGGGGTCGTAGGAACTTTCGACGAAGGGCAGGAGCGCCAGTTCGGTCGGCATGCCGCGCTGGTCGATTTCTTCGACGATGTAATAGAGGTACTTGCCGGCGCGTTCCGCCGTGCGCTGGATGTAGTCCGGGCGCGAGGCGTAGAAGCTTTCCCACTCCTTCACCAGCGGCGTGTCGATGTTGGGCACCGCGTAGCCGCGCCGGATGCGGGTCCAGATGTCCGCCGGCTGCACGGTCAGGTCGACCATGCGCGGTTCCAGGCCGTCGTCGGGCGTGTGCAGGCTCAACGGTGCGTCGAGGCGGTGGCCGATGGGGCGGGAGGCTTGGGCGGTACGGGGGGAGGAGGAGAATCCGGCCGGGTTTTCGGTGCGGGCGGGGGCGGCGGCCGCCCCTTGCATGTCCGGGCTGGTTGCGGCGGGGCGTTCCATCGAAGCGCAGCCCGCCAGGACCATCACGCACCCGGCGATCAGGATTTTGTACAGGGAGGCTGGACGACCATCGCGGACGCCCGCCCGCAGATTCCAGACGCCGCGGGGGCGCAATTGCATGTTTCGTGTCCTTGACCACGTGCCTGGCTGGGCCTCGTCCAGGAGGACGGGGCCCAGCCAGGCAGTTTCAACTTGGAGTCGCGGCGCTTTCCGGGAGGAGGGGCGGGGCCCCGGCTCGGGGAACCGGCGCGGCTCACGGCGTATTTAGCGCGGGATAGTACGAATCGAGAATGGTTTCCGTCAACCCGCTTTACAAATTCGAAGCTTTTGGCGGTGATTGAACGCAAATCGCCGCAAGATGCGGCGCGCGCTACCGGAAGTCGTTTTTCCACTCGCGCAGCGCCGCGAAAACCTCGACGGCGTCCGCCAGCGGCCGGCCGGCGTGGGCCGCCGCGGCCGCCGCCACTTCGGGAACCGAGGTGCGCAGGAAGGGGTTGACCTGGCGTTCCAGGTCCAGCGTGGTGGGAACCGTGGGCTGCGACTGTTCGCGTTGGTGGCGGGCCTGCCGGTGCCACACCTGGAGCGCCGCGTTGTCGGGTTCGACCGCGACCGCCCAGGCCAGGTTGGACAAGGTGTATTCGTGGGCACAATAGACGCGCGTCTTGCCGGGCAGCGCGGCGAGCTTGTCCAGCGAGGCTTTCATCTGTTGCGGCGTTCCTTCGAACAGGCGGCCACATCCCGAGGCGAACAGCGTGTCGCCGCAGAACACCAGGGGTTCCACGCCCGCCGCGCGGCCGGCATACGCAATGTGGCCCGCGGTATGCCCCGGTACGTCCAGCACTTCCAGGTCCAGGTCCAGTTCGGGCAGCGCGACCCGGTCGCCCTGGACCAGGCGGCGGTCGCAGTGGGGCAGTTTCTCGCCCGCGGGGCCGAATACCGTGGCCCCGGTGCGTTCGACCAGTTCCAGGACCCCGCCGACATGGTCCTTGTGGTGGTGAGTCAGTAGAATGGCACGGAGCTGGAGGCGCTGCTGCTGCAGCGAGGCCAGGACCGGCGTGGCGTCGCCGGGGTCCACCACGGCCGCCAGCGTGCCCTGCCGGATCAGCCACAGGTAGTTGTCATTGAAGGCGGGAATGCCGGTTATGCCGGCTGCCGGGCCGCCATCTTGCGTGCCGGCCGATCGCTTGCTTCCTTTCACCGAGTCTTTCATTCCGATGCTGCCGTCCGACGTCCAGGATTCCCCGATTGTAGAGCTTGCCGCGTGGTTGGCGACCGATCCCGGCCGCCACGCGCTCGCCTGGGAGCAGGCACGGCTGGACGAGGCGGTTTCCGACGTATTCGGCTTCCATGCCGTCCAGGCCGGCCTGGCCGAGCTGGACGCGCTGCGCGCCAATCGCATGCCTTTCAAGGGTTATGTCGCTGGCGCCGTGCCGCCTGAGGCGCAGCGGACGCGCTGGAACGCCTTCGTGCTGGCCGAGCTCGAGGCCCTGCCGTTCGACGCGCAAAGCCTGGACCTGCTGGTCCTGCCCCATACGCTGGAGTGTTCGGAGGATCCCCACCAGGTCCTGCGCGAGGCCGAACGGGTGCTGATCCCCGAAGGACGGCTGGTGATCACGGGTTTCAATCCCTGGAGCCTGTGGGGCGCGGGCCGTCTGCTGGGCCGGCGCCGCTCCTTCCTGCCGCCCGGCATCCAGCCGCTGTCGCCGGCGCGGCTGAAGGACTGGCTCAAGCTGTTGTCGTTCGAGGTCGAGAGTGGCCGGTTCGGCGTCTACGCACCGGCTTGCCGCACCGATAAATGGCTGCGCCGCTACGCCTTCATGGAAAGCGCCGGCGAGCGCTGGTGGCCGGTGTGCGGCGGCCTGTACGTCGTGTCGGCGGTCAAGCGCACGGCCGGCATGCGGCTGATCGGTCCCGCCTGGAAAAAGCAGAAGGCGCCGCGCCGGGCCGCGGTGGCCACGGCCCGCGAGGTCCATCCCCTGCGGATCGGGCGCACGCCCACGCGGTGAACCGGGCCGCGGGCGTCAGGCGTCGAAGAGGTTCTGGCGGATCTGCTGCAGGTGGCCCAGCAAGAGATCGCGGGCCTGGGCGGCATCGCGGTCTTTCAGGGCCTCGACGATGGCGCGGTGCTGCCGCTGGTATTGCTCGCGCCGTTCGGGCGTGAGCGACCGGCGCTTGAGGCGGCCCCACTCGCCCTGTTCGCGGACGCGGTTGGTCAGTTCCAGGATCTGCAGGAAGAATGAGTTGTGGGTGGCTTCGGCGAATGACTTGTGGAGTTCGCCGTCCCAGTGCTCGAAGGCCTCGATGCTGGCGGCGATTTCCGATTCCTCCACGCATTGCTGCATGCGGGCGAAGTCGGCGGCGTTGGCGTTGCGCGCGATCAGGGCCGGCATCAGGGGCTCGATCAGCAGCCGTGCTTCCATGAGTTCCGCCGGACTGGTGCTGACCTCGGGCGCGGGCGAGGGCCCGCCCGCCAGGGCCTGGGCGCCCTCGGCGACGAAGGTTCCGCTACCGACGGATTGGACGATCAGGCCGCGCGTCCGCAAGTCCGCCAGCACCCGGCGCACCGACCCGCGCGAGATCGCGAAACGCTGGCTGAGTTCGCGTTCGGGCGGCAGTTTGACGCCCACGTGCAGCCTGCCGTTCGAGATTTCGCCCAACAGGTGATGCATGAGCTCCTTGGCCCCGGGGGCGCGCGAAATGGGGCCGTGCGCTGCGGATTCGTCCATGGTGGCTGTCCCTCGTTCTGCCGCTACCTTAATTCAATAGTACCAATTGGTCAAATAAAGTGAGCGCTGATGCTTGATGGAGGGCCAATTTGGTTTTATATTGGTATAAGAAATCACCAATTGGATCTGTTCAAGCAACATGAAATTCGCTCACCTGATTGTCGGCGGTACCCCCGCCATTGCCCTGGTCGATGCCGACATGCGGCATTATTGGCCGCTGGCCGACTTGGTTCCCGGATTCTCCGGGGACATGGTCCAATTGGTTCGTGATTTCGAAAGCATCCGTCCTCGTCTGTCCGCGCGCGGAGAAGGGCGGCCGATGGCCGGAGCCCGGCTGCTGGCGCCCATCGACCGGCCCCGGCGCAACATCTTTTGCGTCGGCAAGAACTATTTCGAGCATGCGGCGGAATTCAGCAAGTCGGGCTTCGATTCCAGCGCCAAAGAAGGCGAGCACGCGCCGGAAGCTCCCGTGGTGTTCACCAAGGCCTGCAACACCGTGATCGGGCCCGGCGCGGCGATTCCCTCGCACGAGGGGGTCACCTCCCAGCTCGACTACGAAGCCGAACTGGCCGTGGTCATCGGCAAGGCGGGCCGGAACATCCCGCGCGAGCGGGCGCTGGACTACGTATTCGGCTACACCATCGTCAACGACTTCACGGCGCGCGACCTGCAGAAGCTCCATCGCCAGTGGTTCCTGGGCAAATCGCTGGACGGTTTCTGCCCCATGGGGCCGGCGCTGGTCACCGCCGACGAACTGGATGCCGCGAATCTGGACATCCGTTGCTGGGTCAACGGCGAACTGCGCCAGAACGCCAATACCCGGCAACTGATCTTCGACATCCCGACGCTGATCGCGACGATCTCGGCCGGCATCACCCTGGAGCCGGGGGATGTGATCGCCACCGGCACGCCGGCGGGCGTGGGCATAGGTTTCAATCCGCCGCGCTTCGTCAAGCGCGGCGACGTGATCCGCATCGAAGTGCAGGGCATAGGCGTGCTGGAAAACGCCGTCGATTGAAGGCGCGGGGCGCTGGCCCCGCGCCGCCCGGCATTCCCGGATACACGGGGGCGGGCATCAACCCGAAGCGAGGAGACGACATGAAACGCACTTTGCTGGCCTGGGCGGCCTGCTGCGCCGCCCTTGGCGGCGCGCCGGCCGCCGCGCAGGAGTCCTGGCCGACCCGGCCCGTCACCATGGTGGTGCCCTTCCCGCCGGGGGGTGTGGCGGATACCGTCGCCCGCCCGGTGGCCGAATCCATGAGCCGCTTCCTGGGCCAGACCGTCGTGGTCGAGAACCGCGGCGGTGCGGGCGGCGGCGTCGGCATGGGGCACGTCGCCAAGTCGGCGGCCGACGGCTACACCATCATGATGGCGTTGTCGTCCATCTCCATCCTGCCCGTGGCCGACAAGTTGCTGGGCAGGGAGCCGATGTACCAGTTGTCCCAGTTCACTCCCATCGCCCGCTTCACGGCCGATCCGACCGTGCTGGTGGTGCGGGCCGACAGTCCCTGGAAGACGGCGCAGGAGTTCATCGCCGCGCAGAAAAAGGGGGACCGCGAGGTGGCCTACGGTTCCTCGGGCAACTACGGCACCATGCACGTGCCGATGGAGATGCTGCGCAGCGAGGCGGACTTGCGCCTGCTGCACGTGCCCTATACCGGCGCCGGTCCGGCCATCGTGGCGCTGCTTGCCGACCAGGTGCAGGCGTTGTCGACGGGGCCGGCCTCAGTGCTCCAGCATGTCAAGGGCGGCAAGGTCCGGGCCCTGGCGCACTGGGGCACCGGGCGCCTGGAGTCCCTGCCCGACGTTCCCAGCCTGACGGAACTGGGACATCCGGTCCAGTTCGCGCAATGGTCCGGCGTGTTCGCCCCGGCCGGCACGCCGGCGCCGGTGGTCGACCGCCTGCGCGCCGCCGCCAAGGCCGCGGCCACGGATCCGAAGGTCTTGAAGACGATCCAGGGCGCGGGCAGCCCGGTCATGTACATGGACGCGCCGGAGTTCGCCGCGTATTGGCAGACCGACGCCAAGGCGCTGGCCGAGGCCGTCCAGCGGATAGGCAAGGTCGAATAAGGGAAAGCGAGGGTTTTCGCGGGGCCGGAAAAGCACGGGTTCCCGCGCAATCGTCATGGTCCGATGCTACAGTGAGCGATACACCTTGTTGCGTTTTCCGCTCGCCAGTATGCAGAAGAGTTCGTTAGTTTCCGCCGTGGTGGTTGCCCTCGCAGTCGGGGCAGGGGCCGGCTATTTTTCCCCCCGCCTGTTCAACGGTGGCGCCCCCGCCGGCGCCCCGGGCGCCGCGGCGCCCGATGAAGCCAAGGCCAAGGGGCCGCAGGCGGTCCTGGTCGAGGTCCAGAAGGTCGCGCGCAAGCCGTTCGAGCGAGGCATCACCGCCGTCGGCAGCCTGCGGTCCTACGAGTCCGTCACGCTGCGTCCGGAAGTGGCGGGCCGCATCAGCGAAATCCGCTTCACCGAGGGCCAGCGGGTGGAGAAGGGCCACGTGCTGATCCGGCTGGACGATTCCGTGCCACGCGCCGAGTTCGAACAGGCCCGCGCCAATTTCACGCTGGCCAAGAGCAACTACGACCGCTCCATCGAACTGCAGCAGAAGGGTTTCATCAGCAAGCAGGCCAAGGACGAGGCCGACAATGCGATGAAGGTGCAGCAGGCCGCCATGGTGCTGGCCCAGGTCCGCCTCGACAAGAACGATATCCGCGCTCCGTTCGGCGGCGTGATCGGCCTGCGCAATGTCTCGGTGGGCGACTACGTCGGCGCGGGCCAGGACCTGGTGGCGCTCGAGGCCATCGATCCGCTCAAGGTGGATTTCCGCATCCCGGAAATCTATCTGTCGCAGATCCGCACCGGCCAGACCCTGCAGATCGCGCTCGACGCCATGCCCGACAAGGCCTTCGGCGGCACCGTCTACGCCATCAGCCCGGTCATCGATACCGGTGGCCGTTCCATCGTCATGCGTGCCCAGGTCAAGAACCCCGGCGGGCAACTGCGCCCGGGCATGTTCACGCGCGTGAAGCTGCTGCTGGACACGCCCGCCCAGGCGCTGGCCGTGCCCGAGGCGGCGCTGGTGCCGGTGGGCGACAACCAGTTCGTCTACCGCGTGCAGAACGGCCGCGCCGAGCGGGTCCAGGTCGAGGTCGGCCAGCGGCGCGAAGCCATGGTCGAGATCGTGTCCGGGCTGGCCGAGGATGACGTGATCGTGGTCGCGGGCGCGCAGAAGCTGCGCGACGGCGTGCCGGTGAAACTCGCCGGCGCCACGGCGTCCGCGCTCTGAGGTCCGGCACATGGTCCTGTCCGAAGTCTGCATCAAGCGGCCCGTCTTCGCGACGGTGCTGTCGCTGCTGGTCCTGTTGGTGGGCCTGATCTCGTATTCCCGCCTGACCGTGCGGGAATATCCGCAGATCGACGAGCCCGTCGTATCCGTCGGCACCGTCTATAAGGGCGCCTCGGCCGAGGTGATCGAATCCCAGATCACCAAGCCGCTGGAGGATTCCCTGTCGGGCATCGAGGGCGTGGAGGTCATGACCTCCACCAGCCGTTCCGAGCGCAGCAACATCAACGTCCGCTTCCGCTTGTCGATATCGCCTGACTCGGCCGCGGCCGATGTGCGGGACAAGGTCGCGCGGGTGCGAGGCCGGCTGCCCGACGAAATCGACGAACCGATCATCGCCAAGGTCGAGGCCGACTCCCAGCCGGTCATGTATCTGGCCGTCGAGTCCGGGTCGCTGTCCGCGATGGAGACCTCGGACTACATCAACCGCTTCATCAAGCCCCGGTTGTCGGTGCTGCCGGGCGCCGCCGAGGTGCGGGTGTTCGGCGAGCGCCTGCCGGCCATGCGCATCAACGTCGATCGCGGCAAGCTGGCCGCCTACCGGCTGACCGTCCAGGACGTCGAGGACGCGCTGCGCAAGCAGAACGTCGAGATCCCCTCGGGCCGGATCGAGTCCATGGCGCGGGAATTCTCCATCGTCGCCGCCACCAACCTGCGCACCCGGGAGCAGTTCGAGAACGTCATCATCGCCAACGTCGGCGGCTACAGCGTGCGCGTCGGCGACGTCGCCTCGGTGGGCCTGGGGCCGGTGGACGAACGGGTCACCTCGCGTTTCAACGGCAAGCCGGCGCTGAACATCGGCGTGATCAAGCAGTCCACGGCCAACCCGCTCGACCTGTCCAAGGCGGTGCGGGCCGAGATCGAAGAGATGAACGCCACGCTGCCGAACGGCATGAAGCTGAACATGGCGTACGACACCTCGGTCTTCATCGAGAAGTCCATCGAATCGGTGTTCCACACCATCGGCGAGGCCATCGTGCTGGTGGTGCTGGTGATCTTCCTGTTCCTGCGCAACCTGCGCGCCAGCCTGATCCCCATCGTCACCATTCCCGTGTCCCTGATCGGCGCCTGCACGCTCATGTACGCGTTCGGCTTCTCGATCAACACGCTCACGCTGCTGGCCATGGTGCTGGCCATCGGCCTGGTGGTGGACGACGCCATCGTCGTGCTCGAGAACATCTTCCGCCACATCGAGGAAGGCAAGTCGCGCATGCAGGCCGCGCTGCTGGGCTCGCGCGAGATCGGCTTCGCCGTCGTCGCCATGACGCTGACGCTGGTCACGGTCTACGCGCCGCTGGCCTTCGCCACCGGCCGCACCGGACGCCTTTTCATCGAGTTCGCGCTGGCCCTGGCGGGCGCGGTGCTGGTATCGGGCTTCGTCGCGCTGACGCTCACGCCCATGATGTGCTCGCTCATGCTGCGCCACCAGGAGTCGCATGGCTGGCTGTACAACTTCATCGAGAGCGGGCTGAACGCGCTGACCCGCGGCTACCGTCGCGCGCTGTCGTTCGCGCTGGCCCACCGCGGATGGGTGGTGGTGCTGGGCCTGGCGGTGGGCGCCTGCAGCGCGCCCTTGTTCAAGACCATCAAGAGCGAGCTGTCGCCGGTGGAGGACCGCGGGGTCATCTACGGCCGGATCGTCGCCCCGCAGGGCGCGACCGTCGGCTATACCACCAGCTACCTCGAGCGCATGGAAGAGATCTACAAGGACATCCCCGAGATGGCCGCCTACCAGGCGGTGGCCGGCTTCCCGGTGGTGACCGAGGGCAACGCCGTGCTGCGGCTCAAGCCCTGGGAAGAGCGGACCCGCAGCCAGCAGGAGGTCGCGCGGTCGCTCCAGCCGAAATTCTCCGCGCTGCCCGGGGTGCAGGCATTTCCCACGAACCCGCCGTCGCTGGGCCAGTCGCCGCGTTCCTCGCCCATCGAGTTCGTCATCATGAGCCAGGTGTCCTATCCCGAGCTGGCCACGATGGCCGACACTTTCCTGGCGGAACTGGCGAAATACCCCGGCGTGCAGAACGTGCAGACCGACCTGCGCCTGAACACGCCCGAACTGCGGGTGCAGGTCAATCGCGACAAGCTGGCCGATATCGGCGTCGATGTGGACCGCGTCGGCCGCACGCTCGAATCCATGCTGGGCGGCCGGCAGGTGACGCGTTTCAAGGACAACGGCGAGCAGTACGACGTCCTGGTGCAGGTGATTCCGCGCGACCGTTCCAATCCCGCCGACATCGCCGACATCTACGTCCGGCCCCGCAGCGGCGAGATGGTGCAGCTCGCCAACCTGCTGTCCGTCCGCGAAGGCGTATCGCCGCAGACACTGAACCACTTCAACCGCATGCGCGCCGTCACCATCTCGGCATCGCTCGCGCCCGGCTACGCGCTGGGCGAGGCGCTGGACGTGATGAACGGCATCGCCGCCCGCGTGCTGCCCGCGACCGCGCAGACCGACCTGAACGGCCAGTCGCGCGAGTTCCGCGACTCCTCGGGCAGTATCTACCTGGTGTTCGCGATGGCGGTGGCCTTCATCTACCTGGTGCTGGCTGCGCAGTTCGAGAGCTGGCGCAATCCGTTCATCATCATGCTGTCGGTGCCGTTGTCGATGACGGGCGCGCTGCTCGCGCTGTGGTTCTCGGGCGGAACCCTGTCCATCTACAGCCAGATCGGCCTGATCACGCTGGTGGGCCTGATCACCAAGCACGGGATCCTGATCGTGGAGTTCGCCAACCAGTTGCGCGACCAGGGCAAGGAACTGATCGAGGCGGTGTCCGAGGCCAGCGTGCTGCGGCTGCGTCCTATCCTGATGACGACCGGCGCGATGGTGCTGGGCGCCGTCCCGCTGGCGGTGGCCACGGGGGCGGGCGCCGAATCCCGCGTGCAGATCGGCTGGGTGATCGTGGGCGGCATGAGCCTGGGAACGGTCCTGACCCTGTTCGTCGTGCCCTGCGTATACGCGCTGGTCGCCGGCAAGCGCAAGCGTCCGCTGCCGGTGGGTGAACATCCGCAGGAGCCGGATCACCACGCCGCCCCGGTCGCGGCGGCTCCGGAGTCGGTGGGCTAGGGCCGGTTCACGCCGAATCCCCGCCCGCGTGACCGGGCCAGGGCGGGGAAACGTCATCGGCAAGGGCTGGCCGCCAGCCATTGCCGACGACGGGCCCACCCAAATATCCTAAACTGGGGGGCTCCCGCAATTTCTCCCTGGTGCCCCGCAATGCGTTATGTCGTCCTGGATACTGAAACCACCGGCCTCGATCCGCTCCAGGGGCATCGCGTCATCGAAATCGGCTGCGTGGAGATCGTCAACCGCCGGGTTACGCAACGCCACTTCCACACCTATCTGAATCCCGACCGCGACAGCGATCCGGGCGCCCTGGAAGTGCACGGACTGACCACCGAGTTCCTGTCCGACAAGCCCCGGTTCGAGGACAAGGTCGACGAGTTCCTGGACTTCGTCCAGGACGGCCACGTCATCATCCACAACGCCGAGTTCGACATCCGCTTCCTGAATGCCGAGCTGGCCCGGCTGCAGCGCGGCGGTTTCCGTGACAAGTGCGCGGGCGTCGTCGATTCGCTGATGCATGCGCGCGAACTGCACCCCGGCAAGCGCAACTCACTCGATTCGCTGTGCGATCGCTACGGCATCTCCAATGCCCACCGGGTGCTGCACGGCGCCTTGCTCGACTCGGAGCTGTTGGCGGAGGTCTGGCTGGCGATGACGCGCGGCCAGGACAGCCTGGTGATCGACCTGGGCGATACCGGCGGGCAGGCCACGACCAGCTTCGGTGCCTTCGATGCCTCGGTCTTGCAGGTGATGCCGGTGGACGATGCGGATCTGGCGGCCCATCAGGCCTACTTGGCGGGGCTGGACAAGGAGTCCAAGGGGCAGACCCTGTGGCGGAAATGGGCGCCGCTTCCCGCTGAATAAAAAAACTATGCTATAGTCGTGGGCTGTCGCCAGTGCGGCGGCAGAAACCGAAGGTTCTCTTCGGGCGGTTAGCTCAGTGGTAGAGCACTGCCTTCACACGGCAGGGGTCACTGGTTCGAAACCAGTACCGCCCACCATTTCATTCCAGTACCTTTGCGAAGAAAGTCAATCGGTTACGGCGTTCTGCCAGTCTGAACCTTCTTCTCTATCCCTAGCGTTTGTCCTGCTCCTGTCCTACGGAGAGTAGAGCATGGCAACCTTCCGCAAACGCAGCGGCAAGTGGAACGTACGTATCCAGCGCAGGGGCTACCCCGATATTTCCAAGACATTTTCTACTCAAGCGGATGCCAAGGCTTGGGCTAAGCGCATTGAGGTCGAGATAGACCTAGGCGGCTTTATTGATCGCACCGAGGCAGAGTGCAACACCCTTGGTGACATTCTCGAACGCTATAAGCGGGAAATCAGTCCAGGCAAGAAGGCTGGGAGCATTGAAGCTACGCGCATCAATAGATTCTTGAGAGACGAGGCTTTGTGTAACTACAAGGCAACGGCTCTAACCAGCAAACTGCTTGCAGAGTGGCGAGATAAACGACTAAGCGAAGTGTCAGGTAGTTCTGTCAATCGGGAACTCAATCTCCTTAGCCATGCAGTGAACATTGCCCGTAAGGAATGGGGCATTCACATAGACAATCCAATCGCTCTCATCCAGCGGCCTAAGCTGAACAGGTCCAGGGATCGAAGGTTGTCTGCTCAGGAAGAACTGGCCTTGTTTGGTGAGCTTGCGCTTGTCGGGCGGTCGCTTGGGGGGACATACGTACCAGGGGGTACTCAGAACTCTTGGCTGGCTCCGATTGTTGTCCTAGCGTTAGAAACGGCCATGCGAAGGGGGGAGCTCCTGTCCTTGCAGTGGCGGAATGTTGACCTCTGGAAACGTACTGCAACTCTGGAGGATACCAAGAACGGTGAGCGTCGAATGGTTCCCTTATCTACTGTCGCTAGGAGCACGTTGGACCGTCTCCCACGAACCATTGACGGTTCGGTATTTCCAACGACAAGTGATGCCATCAAACGGGGATTCCAGAGGGCTGTTCATCGAGCGAATATCGCCGATCTACATTTTCATGATCTGCGTCATGAGGCCACTTCTCGGCTGTTTGAGAGGGGGCTCAATATTATGGAAGTGGCTGCGATCACTGGCCATAAGAGCCTCGCTATGTTGAAGCGATACACCCACCTGCGAGCAGAGGACTTAGCTAAGAAGCTAGCATGATTGTCAATTTCTGGTTGATTTTATTAATCAGTCATGGTATAATGTTAGTAACGGTCAAAAAATTATCAGAAATGACCAGAGCTTAGGTGTCTAGCTACGCCTAATAGTCTCTCCTCCTTTGCTGGGGAGGGGCTGACCTGCCACCAAAATTGGTGGTTCTAGGTCCTTCACATCTCTTCTATCTTTCCTGCACAGCCTTGTTGCGGCGTTTTTCGTCCGTACGGGCTGCTTTTATCGTCTCCATAGCACTTGACTTGGACGATATGAATAGCTTGTCAGGTGAGAAGAAGGGCCTAAACCCGTAAGGAAAGGGCTACACATGAAAATGTATGAGCCATGGTTCAACGATTCTGAAGAAGTACCAAGAAACGATCGTTGGCCGACAGATGTAGAGGAAAGTTCCAAACATGAGGCCGACTATGAAAACGCCACAGTGTTTCTGTTGCATAAACATAGCGTCTATACGCCTTTAGTCAGACTAGCTAATAGGCTGTATGGAGAGCTGGAGTGGCCGCACAGGGAATTCACAAGCTTGATGCGAAGTAGGAGTCATGTTCTTTGCATGAAGAATAATCTTCGTAGGCTCCTAATTGCTCTAATTTGTGCTTATGCAGAAGATTCCAGGAAGTACGTAATCATGAGCCGAGACAACAATCTTTATACAAGCAGAAATTGGTTCAATCAGTTCGGGGCAATTACTAAGGAGGTCGTGACGTGTGCGGACGTTCTTGAGAGAGCTGGGTATGTAGAAATTGTTTCGGGCAAGTACTTTGAAAACTTCAAGAGACGTTCTCGCATTCGGATGACAGAGAGGCTCGCCCAAATGCTCAGGGGGTTTGATGGGCAACCGAACGAGCTTTATATGTCGGTCAGTGATGAAGCAGACCTCATTCGGTTAAAAGAAAATAAGAGTAAGTATGTTTTCTATGAAGATACGGAGTTTGTTATCGAAGCTAGGAGAAAGCTTGAGATCTATAACAACATGATGAAAAACCATACGGTTGGGCATGCTGGGGCGTTTTGTGAGGATATTAGCGTTTCTCGTGCGGCTCTACATCGTATTTTTAATCAAGATTGGCAATCTGGAGGCAGGTTCTATGGGGCATCCTACCAGCATATGAGGAAGGAAGATCGGAGAGGGTTGCTGCTAGATGATAGTCCAGTGGTTGAAATTGATTACACGGCAACTTTTCCCACATTGGCGTACAACATCCAAGGGATTGATTACTGGAGTGAGTGTGATAAGCGGTTGCCTAAGCCGATGAGCGAACCATACTTCTTTGAGGGCTACAGCTTTCTGCTGGAGGACCAGATAGAGCAGGTTCGGAATTTGCAAAAAAGGATGCTGTGTATACATCTAATGAATGCTAAGCCGGGTGTACCTGTAGGGCAGGTTATAGAAACGACTCGGCAAGCGTTGCAGCGAGAAATCAATCAATCTCGAGCCAAAAACGATGCAATGTTTCCCACGAGTTATCCGTATGGAATCACTTTGAGGGAGTATCTGGAGCGATTTCTAGGGGTCGATGGCCCTCACAAACGATTGGATTGGAGTTCTATAGATGGCATGTTTCTCATGTTCGTAGAGTCAGAAATTGCTGCTCAGATCATGGAGAAATTCACCGATCTAGATAAGCCGGTGTTGATAGTCCATGACTCATTTCTAGCGAAAGAGGAGGATAAGGATCTATTGGAGGAAACAATGAAAAGCGCTTGGGCTGACGCTGTTGCCAAGTACGGTAAAGAAGGTTCTAAAGGCTTTCGATGTGAGTACAAAGTTCTATGAAAATCAATGACTTAGTTGCTTTGAGTTTTGTTGGTTCGAAAGCATGTAGTACTTTTTGTGCGCTATGACTACTACATATATATAGAGATATGGGTGTGTGTGTATTGAACCATTTACCATTACTCAGGAGAGTTTCTATTGGACGTGTCATTGAAGGATAAGTTGATGGCAGAGGAGAACATGGCAGTTGATGCCACAACAGGGTGTTGGAACTGGCTCAGGGGGAAAAATGAGGACGGGTATGGCTATGTCTGGCATCAAGGGAAGATGCATAGAGCATCCAGAGCCTCCTACGAGGCCTTTATAGGGCTGATTGAAGGAGGATTGTTGGTCCTGCACAAGTGCGATAACCGGGCCTGTATCAACCCCGATCATCTGTTCCTAGGTACGCATCAAGACAATGCGGTAGACAGAAATGCCAAGGGTAGGCAGGTGCAGGGCGAGCGACATCCCAATGCGAAGCTGACCTTTGCTCAAGTGGCCGAATATAGACAGTTGAAGCAGGCGATTTCTCAAGAGAGGGGAGAGAGGTACAGTGCGAAGGCGGCAAGAGATGCATTGGGTTTATCAAAGACGATCACTGATCACCTTGATAGCGGTAGGCGTTGGAAAGGGCTGCATAACATAAGCTAGGAGCAGAAATGGGTTAGGGGTGCTTCGAATTTTCCACTTGGAAACCCTTCGTGATCCATTTCGCTGATGCTCTTACTGGAATCCAGGCAATAAACAATGGAAAAGAAATTCCAACAAAAAGCCGGGTGAAATTGATATGAGGGACTATTTCCACAAAACCTTTCGGAATGTCGGCAGATCGCCATTCAGATGGGGAAAAATAAATAAACCATTTGATCGGTGGGATTGATGCAGATGGGATGTAATGTACTCCAGCGAGTGCGCAGCCAATGAGGGTTAGCGTCCAGAGGCAAGACAAAACTATTCCAAACCTGTCCCAGCCGTTTATTTTATGTTGTTGGCGAGATCGCCATTCATAGGCTATAGGCCAGTTCTGCAGCCGGATAAATGTTGCTGTGACACCTATGATATGGAAGAGAATAGCGCTGCCTACCCATATAGGGACACTCTTGTTTGCTTTCGCTGCGAGAACGCCTAATGCATGGAGATAAGTCAGGCCAGATGCAGCCCAAAGTATGATTAAACCTCCAGACAGAACGGGAGGCACGGCTTTATGTATTGCAAGAATTATGAAGCTCATGAAGCATCCGATATACGCCACGAAGCTAAATCTTAGCCGGGTATACGCATTCTGATATTTCTTGCTTGACATTTGTGCTATCGCCTAAAAAACGACTCATAACGTGCTGCGTATCGGAGGTCATGAGGCCGATAGCAGCGAAATATTAGATGATTTGGTAATCATATACCGTGTAATTATATACCGTGGTGTTTTATGGAGCAAAATATAACCATGGGGTATGGCAAGATCTTCTCTTCAAACGGGCAGGCATCCCCTCTTGGTGGCTTTCGGTGCTGCGGTTCGTCGTCGTCGCAAGGAGCTTGGGTACTCACAGGAGGCCTTCGGAGATGTGTGCGGCATAGATCGCAGCTACATGGGTGGAATCGAAAGAGGAGAGCACAACCTTGCTCTGATCAACATCATGCGGATTGTTGCGGCGCTAGGTGTCCAGCCATCGGAGTTCTTCAGAGACTTGGACAGTAACGGCGATGCCCATTAGAAGCCTCTAGGCAGTCGTGATAGGCCTGTCAAGACGTACACGCTAAGTCTGAATTTCGAGAGTGTTGGGAGCCTCCAGGCTCGTCCTGGGCGTCTCAGGGGCAGTTGCGAAGGGGGCCTTTTTCAAAATTTGGTTGCGCCGTAGCAAGGTGCAATTCGTAAATTTGTCTTCCAGGCTCTTTTCCCCCTACCCGGGGGCTATGCTGTTTAGACGGTTTTCTGTAAAATTTAAGGCGTTCTTAGCTCTGGTTGTACGGGCTAGGAGACGTGTAATTCCTTGTCCTTTTCTTGTCCTTTTGAGTGGGACAAACAGCTCAGGAAGAACTGGAATAGCTTGCTGGGCATGGTGCCCACAGAGATTCACACGGCAGGGGTCACTGGTTCGAAACCAGTACCGCCCACCAGGATAAAAAAGCCAGGCTTGTCCATGACAGCCTGGCTTTTGCTTTTTGCGCGCTTTCCCGTGGGACGTCCCGTGTTCGCGGGATTGGCTCCGTGGTGGAGGATCGTCAGAATCTCCAGGCCGGCCACCTGACAGCTGGCTGAATATGTCCTGGAGGTTTTTGCGATGACGATGTTCTGGCCGCGCCTGGCGGCGCTTGCCCCGGCGCTTGCCCTCGCGGCTTGCGTGACCACCGACACCAACAAGCCCGACGTGCAGCGCGGCGCGTTCGGCGTTCCGCTCGACGGCATCCAGGCTTCGGGCATGCGCTACGTCAAGGGCGAGGACAAGATCGTCATCGGAGCCTTCCGCGTGGCCTTCAACCAGACGACCAAGGCATCTTCGCAGCGCAGTTCGTTATTCAGCACCGGTTCTGCGGCGGCCCACATGAGCGGCAAGCTCATGGGCCTGGAGAGTCGCCATTACCAGGCGATCGCCGACGCCGCCTATGCCGATTTCGTCGGCAAGTTGCGCGCGGCCGGCTTCGCCGTGGTCGAGCCGCCGGCGTTGGCCGCGTCGCCGGCGTACACGCGGATGGCCGGCGTGCCCAGCCCCCGGGCGCTCGATTCCTCCACGACCGGCGACGTGCTCATGGTGTCGCCCGGAGGCGTCAAGCTCGTGCTTCTTCCGGGCGAAGAGGGGGTCGCTTCCGCCTTCGGTGGATTCGACGCCAACAGTCCTCCACGCGTTTTCTCCGATCTCGTCAAGGAACAGAACGCCGGGGTCGCCCAGATCACGTATTACATCGATTTCCTCAATGCATCCAGCAGCGGCAAATCGATGGTCGCGGGCGGAAACGCCGTCGTCTCCATGGGACAGGGGCTTTCCGTGCGGGCGGGCAGCGGCATGACCTACACCACGCTGCGCGGCAGCCGGTGCGTCGGCTATTGCCCGGATGCCACCACCTCCGTGAAGCTCGGCCAGGCCGTTCATGCCGAAGAAGCCTATGGCTCTACCCAGGACGTGACCAACTCCGCCGTCAATACGATCGGCGTCATTTCCGGTCTGCTCAGCGGCCAGAGCTTCTCGCGCAAGGATCTCGAAATCCATGCCGATCCCGATCGTTACCGCGAGATCGCGACCAAGCTGCTGGCCGACGCCAACAGCGCGCTGGTTGGCGAGATCGGCAAGGCCCGCTGATCCGGTTTTTCCCGGGCTCCCATTCATTCCGCAGGGAGTGCTGCTCGTGGAACAGCTTGTTCCGTCCATGGCGCGCGAGAGTCTCGCCGCGGCGTGCATCTGCGTCCTGTCCGCCTGCGGCGGCGTCATGCGGCCAGGCGTTCAGGCCCGCCGCTGCAACCCGATCATGACCACCCAGGCCACGCACCAGCCGATCGCGATGCCCAGGCTGTCGGCGAACAGGTCCGCCCATTCCGCCGACCGGTCGGGTGTCAACGACTGCAGCACTTCGATCAGCGCGCCATAGGCCAGGAGGCCCAGCAGGCGGGGCAGCGCCGGCCCCGGATAGGCGAGGCGCGTCAGCGCGGCAAGCACGCCGAAGCCCAGCAGGTGATTGGTCTTGTCCCACCCCGTGGTGGGCAGGGGCGTCGCGGAGGGCAGGAGGGATAGCACGAGTATCCCCAGCAGGGCCGCCCAGAACAGCGGCTTCCATCCGCCGAAGGCGGTCAGGCGTAGATTCATCGGTGTCCGAAGTCAGGCGAAGGGCGGGGAAGCTTCCCCGCCCTTCATTATCGCCGTGCTTCGAGAACGCCCGGTGTCAGTTCGTTTCTTTTTCCAGCAGGTGCCGGTAGATCAGTCCGCCGATCGCGCCGCCGATCAGCGGCACGAGCCAGAACACCCACAACTGCTCCAGCGCCCAACTGCCCTGGTACACGGCCACGGCGGTGCTGCGGGCGGGGTTGACCGAGGTGTTGGTGACCGGGATGCTGATCAGGTGGATGAGGGTAAGCGTCAGGCCGATGGCCAGCGGCGCCATGCCCGCGGGCGCGCGTTTGTCGGTCGCGCCGTGGATCACGATCAGGAAGAAGGCCGTCAGCACCAGTTCGCAGACGATGGCCGCGGCCAGCGTATAGCCGCCCGGGGAGTGTTCGCCGTAGCCGTTGGACGCGAAGCCGGCGCTGGCATCGAAGCCCGCCTTGCCGCTGGCGATGAGGTACAGGACCCCGCCGGCGGCGATGCCGCCCACGACCTGGGCGATGATGTAGGGCACGGCGTCCTTGGCCGGAAGCCGGCCGCCGGCGACCAGGCCCACGGTGACCGCCGGGTTGAAGTGCCCGCCGGAAATGTGTCCGACCGCGTAGGCCATGGTCACCACCGTCAGCCCGAAGGCCAGCGCCACGCCGGCGAATCCGATGCCCAGCTCCGGAAACGCCGCGGCCAGCACGGCGCTGCCGCAGCCACCCAACACCAGCCAGAACGTACCCAGGAATTCCGCGCAAAGCCGTTTGCTCATATCTCCCCCCTGTCGTGCAATGGTTGAGTAGCACGCGGAGCATGCTCCCACTGCGGTTCATGCGCAATCGCGCCGTGATTCTATGGGGCCGGCGCGCAACGGATGGCGCGGCGTTTGGGCTTGTTTAGCGTACGGCCGCCAGGCGGCAAGGGCAGGCCCGGCGCTAAACTGCGTCCACCCTTCGACTCCAGGGCATAGAACCGTGAAACTCGTGCAGATCTTCCAGCCCGGCGGGCCCGATGCGCTCGTCATTTCCACCGTGACGGAGCCCGAGCCCGGCCCGGGGCAGGTCCGCGTCGCCGCGCGCGCCATAGGCGTGGGCCGGCCGGACGTGCTGATGCGCAACGGCACCTACAAATGGATGCCGCCGCTGCCGGCGACGCCGGGCGGGGAGATGGCCGGCGTGATCGATGCGGTGGGCGAGGGGGTCGCGCCGGAACTGGCCGGCCGGCGCGTGCTGGTCAGCGCGCGGGAGCTGGCCCAGCGCGGCGGCTGCTATGCCGAAGCGATCTGCGTGCCGGCCGATGCGCCGTTCGAATTGCCGGCGGCCATCCCTTTCGAGGCCGCGCTCAGCCTGCCCAACTTCCTGATGGCCGATGCGCTGTTGAATCGCTGCAATCCGGGCGTGCGGGCGCGGCGTGTCCTGTTGACCGGTGCCGCCGGCGGTGTGGCGTCGGCCGTCATCCAGCTGGCCCGGCTGCAGGGCAGCGAGGTCATTGGCGTAGTCAGTTCCGCCGACAAGGCGGCCTTTGCCATGGCCATGGGCGCCGCGCACGTGATCGACCGCCTGCACGAATCCATCCCCGAGCGTGTCATGGCGCTGACCGGCGGCGAAGGCGTGGACCTGGCCCTGGATCACATCGGCGCGGGCATCCTGGTGGATTGCCTGCGCGCACTGGCGCCGTTCGGGATGGCCGTCTCCTACAACATCGTGGGCGGACCGCCGCAGCCGGAGATCTTCGGGGAACTGCGCAAGCTGGTGGGCCGCAGCCTCGCGCTGCGCTGCTTTTCCATCCATAGCTTCGACCATGACCGCGCCACGCGGCGCGCGGCCACCGAGCGCCTGATCGGCCTGATGGCCGAAGGCCGCATCACGCCGCCCGCGGCCACCCGCATGCCGCTCGATGCCGTCCGGGATGCCCATCGCATCCTCGATGCCGGCGAAACCATAGGCAAGATCATCCTGGTCCCCTGACCCCTGGGAAAGCCGGCCCGGGTTTCAATGCTGGCAGCCGGGGTATTGCCTGATGGGGGAGGGGGGCAGGCTACTATGGCGGCCATCCGCGATACCGCACGTTCCAGGAGCGAAACATGCCCCCAGCCCCCATGCGCCTGCCCGTCTACATGGACTACAGCGCCACGACGCCGGTGGACCCGCGCGTCGTCGACGCCATGGTGCCCTATCTCTACGAGAAGTTCGGCAATCCCGCCTCGCGCAGCCACGCCTACGGCTGGGAGGCCGAGGAGGCCGTCGAGGCCGCGCGCGGCCATGTCGCGGCGCTGCTGAACGCCGATCCCCGCGAGATCGTCTGGACCTCGGGCGCCACCGAAGGCAACAACCTCGCCATCAAGGGCGCCGCGCATTTCTACGCCGAGCGCGGCAAGCACATCATCACGGTCAAGACCGAGCACAAGGCGGTGCTGGATACGTTCCGCGAACTGGAGCGCCAGGGCTTCGAGGCTACCTACCTGGAGGTGGACGAGGACGGCCTGCTGCCGATCGGGCGCCTGGCGGCGGCCATCCGGCCGGACACCATCCTGGTCTCGGTCATGCTGGTCAACAACGAGATCGGCGTGATCCAGGACGTGGAGGCCATCGGCAAGCTGTGCCGGGAGCGCGGGGTGCTGTACCACTGCGACGCGGTACAGGGGGCGGGCAAGGTGCCCATCGACGTCCAGGCGCTCCCGGTCGATCTGCTGACCGTGACGGCGCACAAGGTCTATGGTCCCAAGGGCATAGGCGCGCTGTACGTGCGGCGCAAGCCGCGCGTGCGCATCGAGGCGCAGATGCACGGCGGCGGCCACGAGCGCGGCATGCGTTCGGGCACGCTGGCCACGCACCAGATCGTTGGCATGGGCGAGGCCTTCCGGCTGGCCAGGCTGGAAATGCAGCTGGAATCGGCCCGAGTCGGCAAGCTGCGCGACAAGCTGCTGGCCGGCCTGTCGGAGATGCCCGAGGTCTACGTGAACGGCAGCCTCGAACATCGCGTGCCGCACAACCTCAACCTGAGCTTCAACTTCGTCGAAGGCGAATCGCTCATCATGGCGATCAAGGACGTCGCCGTGTCGTCGGGGTCGGCCTGTACCTCGGCATCGCTGGAGCCGTCTTTCGTGCTGCGCGCCCTGGGCCGCAGCGACGAACTGGCGCACAGCTCGATCCGCTTCACGCTGGGCCGCTTCTCCACCGAGCAGGAAGTCGATTTCGTCGTCGACCTGATCAAGGGCAAGGTCGCCAGGCTGCGCGAACTCAGCCCGCTCTGGGAGATGTACCAGGACGGCGTGGACCTGAGCACCATCCAGTGGGCCGCCCACTGAGCGGCAGGGCCGGGCCGGCGGCGCGGCCGCCATTTCGTCTGTCGAAATAGTTGAAGAAACCCCGGCGTGCCCAAGGCCGGCGGGGCTATGCTGCGAAGGTCCGTCGTTTCCCGCCGCGCAGCGCGGCCTTGCCTCTCATGTCCGATTCTTCCGTTTCCCGCGCCCGGCGCGCCCTGTCCGGCATCCGCGTCCTCGATCTCACCTCGGCGGTGGTCGGGCCCTACGCCGCCAAGATCATGGCCGATCATGGTGCCGACGTGATCAAGGTCGAGGCCGCCGATGGCGACGTCATCCGCTGGATCGCCGGGCCTTCCCCCACACCCGGCATGTCGGGCAAATTCGTGCACCTGAACCGCGGCAAGCGCAGCATCGTGCTGGACCTGAAGCAGCCGCCAGGCCGCGAGGCCGTCATGAGGCTGGTGGCGCGCGCCGACGTGCTGCTGGTCAATATGCGGCCGCAGGCCGTCGAGCGCCTCGGGCTGGACTACGACAGCGTGGCGCGTACCAACCCGCGGCTGGTGTATTGCGCGATGGTCGGCTTCGGCCCCGGGCCCTACCGCGACACGCCGGCCTACGATTCCATCATCCAGGGTGGCGCCGGCGTCGCCGCGCTGTCCGAGATGGCGACCGGCGTGCCTCGCTACGTGCCCTACGTGGTGGCGGACCGCACCGTGGGCCTCATGGCCCTCAATGCCGTCATGATGGCGCTGTTCCAGCGGGAACGCACCGGCGCCGGCCAGTGCGTGGAAGTCCCCATGTTCGAGAACATGGCGGCCCTGATGCTGAGCGAGCATCTGTATGGCGCGACCTTCGAGCCGCCGCTGTCGCCGCCCGGCGACCTGCGCCTGATCGATCCGCAGGCCAGCCCCGTCAAGACGGCGGACGGCTACGTCTGCCTGACGACCAATACCGACGCCCAGGCTTTCGCGCTGATGCGGGTCATGGGGCATCCCGAGATGCAGGCCGACCCGCGCTTCAGCACCAAGCAGGCCCGCGCCGCCCACAGCCGCGAGTACTTCGGCATCCGGGCGGAAGCGATTGCCCGGCGCACGACCGCCGAATGGCTGGCGTTGCTGAAGGAGGCGGATATCCCGGCCATGCCCTACAACACGCTGGACAGCCTGCGTTCGGATCCGCACATCGTGGCCTCCGGCCTGTTGCGCGAGATCGAGCATCCCACCGAAGGGAAAATGTGGGACTTGGCGGATCCCACGCGCATGAGCGGCCGGGACGACGCGCCGTCCCGGCCGGCACCGAAGCTGGGCGAGCATGGCGCAGAGATCCTGGCCGAGGCGGGTTATTCGCCGGAAGAGATCGTGGCGTTGGCCGGGGCCGGCGCGCTGGGGCCATCGGCGGCCTGATCCGGGTCCCGCAGCGGGGCGTGGGCCTCGAGAATTTCCGCCGCGGTCTGCCGCAGGATGGGGATGTGGTGGTCCAGGAAGTCCGGCGTCATCGTTGAGCCGAAGGTGGTCATGCTCAGCACGGCCAGCAGTTCGCCGTTTTCGGCCACCGGCACGGCGCAGGTCGCGCTATCCCACTGCGCGGTGGGCTGTCGGACCGCATACGCGCGGGTCCGCGTGGTGTCCAGGACGGCCTGGAGTTCGGCGGACGCGCCTCCGGGCAGCAGGAAGCGCCGTTCGGGTTCCGAGCAGAAGGCCAGGTAGGCCAGGCCGACCGAAGAGTGCGTCATCGGGTGGCGGCGTCCGTACGTGGTGGGCAGGTAGGCCAGGGGGCTGTAGGGCATGGTGCTGTAGCGCACGGCCATGCGGTCGCCGTCCAGGGTCGACAGGCCCAGCGGCCATTTGATGCGGCGCGTTGCCCGGATCATGCAGGGAATGGCCGCGTCCACGATGAGCAGCCGTTCCGAGCAGCCGTCGCTCAGGTCGCGCACCTTGCCGGTCAGCTGGTAGCTGCCCCGGGCGTCCACTTCGCGCACGTAGCCTTCTTCCCGCAGCGTTTCCAGGATGCGGAAGACGGTGGGTTTGGGCAGGCCCGTGTCCCGGTGCAGGTCCGCCAGCGTGGAGTGCATGCGCGCGTTCATCGCGCGCAGTACCGCCAGCCCCCGGGAGATGGACCGTATCATCGCCGCCGTGCTCGGTCAGGTCCGCGCGGGCGCGCCGGACGCCCTGTGCTCAGGCATCGCGCCGCGGGGTATAGCGGGAGACCGGCGGCCGTTCGAAGATCAGGTCCCAGACGCCGTGGCCCAGCCTCAGGCCGCGGGTCTCGAACTTGGTCTGCGGCCGCCAGGCCGGACGCTCGGCATAGCCTTCGCAGGTATTGCACAGCCGGGGTTCGCCGCTCAGCACTTCCAGCATCTGTTCCGCATACGGCTGCCAATCGGTCGCGCAATGCAGATAGGCGCCCGGAGCGAGGCGGGTGGCCAGCAGTTCGATGAAAGCGGGCTGGATCAACCGTCGCTTGTGGTGCCGTTTCTTGGGCCACGGGTCGGGAAAATAGATATGCACGCCCGCCAGCGAGGCAGGCGGAATCATGTCGCGCATGACTTCCACCGCGTCGTGCTGGACGATGCGCACGTTGCGCAGGCCCGAGTCCTCGATGCGCCGGAGCATGGCGCCCACGCCGGCGTTGAAGACCTCCACGCCCAGGAAATTGCGCTCGGGCTGGGCCAGGGCGATTTTCTGGGTGGTTTCGCCCATGCCGAAGCCGATCTCCAGCACGGTTGGCGCCTCGCGGCCGAAGACCTGGGCGAACGAGACGTGCCGGTCCGTATAGGGCAGGGACCAGGCACCGGTCAGCGTTTCCAGCGCTTCTTTCTGGCTGAGCGTGATGTGGCCGCGCCGGTGGACGAAGCTGCGGATGTGGGTGCCCGGCCGCGTGGCCTTGGGCGGTTCGCCGCCGGCCAGGGCCGGATCGGCGGCCAGGGTGGGCAGGGCGGGGGAAGACGTGGTCATGGTCATCGTGATCCTAGCCTCCGCCGACGGCGACGACGATTTCGAGCCGGTCGCCGTTGGCGATGAGGGTGTGCTGGTGCGCGCTGCGCGGGACGATTTCGCCATTGCGCTCGATGGCCACGCGCTTGCCCGCGTAGCCCAGCGCCTGGATCAGATCGGCCACCGAGGAGGCTGCCTCGATGGTGCGCGGTTCCCCGTTCAATACGATATTCATGAGCGCGATTTTAGTCGGTCTGGGGCGAGTGGTGCGGCAAGCTCCGAGTCAGGTCGGTAACGGAGTGCGGAATGTGGGGGTCATTCATCCGACTGTTTTACTGGGGTTAACCCTATGGACCCGTTTCCAGGTGTGACCTACTATGTATTTATGCCATATATAAATCATCGTTTTATATGTGGCACAAACCGGAATCATTCGGTTTTCTTCCTATCCTTTGCCGGCGGGATGCTTCCCGCGCCATGCCGGGCCCGCCGCGATCGCCGGTGGCCACAACTGGAGTCCTTTCATGAAACGTCGCGAATTCCTCGGCAGCGCCGCTGCCGCCGCCGCCACGCTGTTGCCGCTGCCGGGACTGGTGTCCGTGGTGCACGCCCAGGGCAAGGGCAAGCTGACCTTCCTGACGCCGTCGTCGTTCTCGCTGGCCTTCTCGCCGGTGCTGTATGCGTCGGTGGCCGGCTACTTCGCCAAGGAAGGCCTGGACCTGAAGGTCGAGGCCGGACGCGGCGCCGCCCAGGTCGTCCAGCTGACCGCGGCCAAGCAGGTGCAGACCGGCCGTACCGGCGGCGCCAACTACATGATGGCGCGCGTCAACAGCAATGCGCCGGTCATCGCCATCGCCACCATCGCCCAGCGGTCGCCGTTCGCGGTGATCTCATCCAAGGACGCCCCGATCCGCACGCCGCAGGACCTGGCGGGCAAGGTCATCGGAGTGCAGTCGGCGGGCGGCTCGATGGAAGCCACGCTGGACCTGATGCTGATGCGTGCCAAGGTCGATCCCAAGTCGGTGCGCCGCGAGCGGGTGGCCGACTCCGCCGCCTCCTTCGGCATGATCCAGTCCAAGCGTGTGCAGGGCTTCCTGGGCAATGCCAGCTCGGCCATCCGCCTGACCGCCCAGAACTTCCCCGTCTCGACCATGCAGATGGATGACGGCGTGCCGGGGCAGGTGTACGTGGCCGAGGAAGCCGAACTGGCCGCCAACAAGGACGCCTACGTGGCTTTCCTGCGCGCGGCCTATCGCTCGGCCCAGGAACTGATCGCGATGGACGACGCGGCGTTGCAGAAGGCCGTGGCGCTGATGCGCGGCAAGTACGACATCCCCGGATCGGACAACACGCCGATCGCGCTGGCCGACATGCGCGCCAACCGCGAGCTGTGGGCGGCCGCGAACCCCAGGCAGGTCCTGCGCTGCAACGAGGCGCAGTGGACCGAGGGCGAGTCGCTGCTGCGCCAGGCCGGCCTGCTCAAGCAGCCGACCACCAAGCCGCTGTACACCAACGACATCTGGGAGGCCGCCAATGGCTGACAACGCCGTGCGCGCGGTACCGCCGGCCGGTAACGTGCATGCCCTGGACGCCGGCCGCGGACCAGTGGTCCGCGTGGACGGCGTGTCCAAGCGCTTCGAAACCAAGTCGGGCACGGTCCAGGCCCTCGAAGGCATCCGCCAGTCCATCGGCGCGGGCGAGTTCGTCGCCATCGTCGGGCCGTCGGGCTGCGGCAAGTCGACCCTGCTGCGCATCCTGTGCGGCCTCGAAGAGCCCACCCAGGGCAAGATCGACTGGGGCCGGGAAGGCCAGGCGCCGCGCATGGGCGTGGCTTTCCAGGAGCATCGCCTGCTGCCCTGGCTCAGCGTCGAGCAGAACATCATGCTGCCCCGGCTCATGCAGGGCCGGGCCTCGGCCGCCGACGTCGACCGCGCGCGCGCGTTGTGCAAGCTGGTCGGCCTGACCGGGTTCGAGAAGCGTCGTCCGGCCGAACTGTCGGGCGGCATGAAGCAGCGCGCCTCGGTGGCGCGCGCGCTGTTCACCGATCCCGAGCTGCTGCTCCTGGACGAGCCGTTCGGCGCGCTGGATGCGCTCACGCGTGAGCAGATCACCGCCGATACCGAACGCATCTGGACCGAGCAGGGGTTCGCCGCGCTGCTGATCACCCACTCGATCAGCGAGGCCGTGCACCTGGCCGACCGCGTGATCGTGATGTCGGCCCGTCCCGGCCGCGTGGTGGCCGAATTCAAGATCGACCTGCCGCGTCCCCGCACGGAAGCCCTCGGTTCGCCCGAGTTCGGCAAGTTGTGCAGCGATATCCGGAAAAAACTGGAGCTCTGACCCGACATGAAACGACTCGCTCTACAAGTATCCGCCGTGGCGGCGTTCTTCCTGATCTGGAAGGGATACGTGCATTTCTTCGAGGTGTCGCCGCTGGTGCTGCCGGCGCCCGAACTGGTCGTGGTGGCCCTGTTCCGCCTGCTCGGTTCCACGGACACCTATTACCACCTGGGCATTACGCTGACCGAATGCCTCGGGGGCTTCCTGTTCGCCATCGTGTTCGGCACCATCGTCGGTCAGCTCCTGGGCCGCGTCGCCATTCTCGACACCGTGTTCAAGCCCTTCGTGATCGCCTTGCAGGTCACGCCCAAGGTCGCGCTGATCCCGTTGTTCATCCTGTGGTTCGGCTTCGGGCTGGAATCCAAGATCATCGTCTCGGCGGTGCTGGCCTTTTTCCCCGTGTTCGCCAACAGCTACCTGGGCGCGAAATCGGTGGACCGCGGCCTGTCCGAGGTGTTCACGGTGGGGCGGGCCACGCAGTCCCGGCGTTTTCGCCTGCTGGTCGTTCCCAGTTCGCTGCCCTACATCCTGACCGGGATGGAAATGGCCATCGTGCTGGCCATCATCGGCGCGGTGGTGGGCGAATTCGTGGCCGGCACGCGCGGCCTGGGCTACCTGGCCACCATCAAGCTGCAGGAGCTCGAGGTCGACACCTTGTTCGCCGTCGTGCTGTTGCTGGCGGCCATCGGCTTCTCGCTGTATTTCGCCGTGGGTTCGCTGCGCAAGGTGATGATTCCCTGGCACGAGTCCGCCAACCGGGTCTCGATCTGATGACCGGGCATCGCCACTGATGCGGGCGCTGGACGAATTGCGGGCGGCGGTGGGCGGGGATGTCGTCCGGTCCGCCGCCGACATTCCCGAGCGCCATCTGCGCGATTGGGTGGTCGCCGCCGGGCCCGGCGATGAGCCGCTGGCCCTGGCCCTGCCGCGTACGGCCGACGAGGTCTCGCGCCTGCTGGCCTGCTGTTCCCGGTTGCGGGTGCCCGTCGTGCCGCAGGGCGGCCTGACAGGGTTGTCCGGGGGCGCGACGCCCGTGGATGGCTGCGTGCTGCTGTCGCTGCAGCGCATGCAGGGCATCGAGGAAACGGATGCCGGGTCGGGCACCCTGACCGTGCTGGCCGGTACGCCCCTGCAGCGCGTGCAGGAGGCGGCCGAAGCCGCCGGCTGGATGTTCCCGCTCGACATCGGCGCCCGCGGTTCGTGCAGCATAGGCGGCAATGCCGCCACCAACGCGGGCGGCAACCGCGTGCTGCGCTACGGCATGATGCGCGACCTGGTCCTGGGGCTGGAGGCGGTGCTGCCCGACGGCACCATCGTATCCTCGCTCAATCGGATGCAGAAGAACAATGCCGGCTTCGACCTGAAGCAGCTTTTCATCGGCAGCGAGGGCACGCTGGGCGTCATCACCCGCCTGGTGCTGCGCCTGGTGCCCCGGCCCGCCAGCCAGAACACCGCGCTGTGCGCGCTGACCGGCTACGCCGCCGCGAGCCGCCTCCTGCGCCTGGCCCGCACCAGGCTGGGTCCGGCGCTGTCGGCGTTCGAATTGATGTGGCCGGATTTCTACGGGCTGGCGCTGGCGCATGCCGCGCGCCAGGGCCGCGGGACCGCGCCACTGGCGGCGGATCACGGACTCTACCTGCTGATCGAGTCCTCGGGCTTCGAACCGGAAAGGGATGCCGACCCGTTCACCGCGCTGATCGAGGCGGCGATCGAGGAAGGCTTGGTCGAGGACGCCGCGCTCGCGCAGTCGCTGCGCGACACCCAGGCCTTCTGGGAACTGCGCGAGTCCGGCAGCGACTTCCTGCCCGCGCTCGGCCCGCGCGTGGGGTTCGATATCAGCGTCCCCACGGGCCGGATCGGCGATTTCGTCGACACTTGTCGCGAGCGCTTGGGCGCGGGGTGGCCGTCCCTGCGCACCATTGCCTTCGGCCACGCCGGCGATGGCAATATCCATTTCATCGTACAGGTGGACGACCGGCCATTGCCCGTGCACGAGATCGAAGAAGTGGTCTACGGCTGCGTGCAGGCGCTGGGAGGTTCCATTGCCGCCGAACATGGCGTCGGGCTGCACAAGCGGGCGTTCCTGCACTATTCCCGCTCGGCGTCCGAGATCGCGCTGATGCGTACGATCAAGGCCGCGGTGGATCCGCTGGGAATCATGAATCCGGGGAAAGTGGTGGCTGCGGCCGGCTAGCCGGCATTCGCTTCCAGGCAGGCCCGGGCGCTGGCGACGAAGTTGCGCGCGCCCGCATGGTCGCTGTCCTTGCGCCAGGCCAGCGACACCTCGACCCGGGCGGCGGGGTGCGTGGCCGACAGGGGCACGAACCTGACGCGCTGGTGCCTGAGCGCGAGCAGGTCGCCCGGGACGATGCCCACGCCTGTCCCCGCGGCAACGACCGAAAGCATGCTCGAGACCTGCGCGCACTCCTGGATGATGGTGGGATGGAAGCCGGATCCCAGGCACAGGGCCATCAGCGAGGCATAGGCGGCGGGAACGTGATCTCGGCCGAACACGACGAATCTGGCATCGCGCAGGTCGGAGATGGTGATCCGTTTCCGGCCCGACAGTGGATGGCCGGCCGGCAGCGCGGCCACCAGTTCGTCGGTCGTCAGCAGATGCGTCTCCAGATCGTCCTGGGGACCGAAGAACGGTGTGCGCAGGAGGCCCAGGTCTATGCGCTGGTCGGCGAAGGCGGCGAGCTGTTCCAGCGTGCTCATTTCGAACAATTGCAGCTCGACGTCCGGACAGACCCCGCGGAAGTGTTCCACGAGCCGGGGCATGAGCCCGTATCCACAGGTGCCCAGAAAGCCGATCGTCAGCTTGCCCGCCTTGCCATGCGCCGCGGCGCGCGTTTGTTCGACGGCATGGCCGATCTGCTGCAACAGGCGTTCGCCTTCCGCCAGGAAAGTGTGCCCCGCCGGAGTCAGGCTGACGCCGCCTCGCCCGCGGTGCAGCAGGCGTACGCCCAGGTGGCGTTCGAGCTTGCCGACGGCGTAGCTCAAGGCGGGCTGCGCGATGTGCAGCCGCTCGGCGGCACGGCCGAAATTCAGCGATTCGGCAACGGCAATGAATTGCCTCAGGATCTTCTCGCTGATCATATAAATATTTTATTGGTTGTCGAAAAGGATGTATTGGACCGCCATTTGGCGCCGCTGCTAGGATCCCCGCCTTCATCGCATACAAGAGAACAAGGGGGAGCGCATGCGCAGCGCACTAGGTGGCCTGTCCGTCCTGTTGGCGGCAGCCGCGGCCGGACCGGCCTGGGCGGATAACTATCCCGCCCGGCCGTTGAACTGGATTGTGCCACTGGCCGCGGGCGGGCCCGCGGATACGCTGGCGCGTACCGTCGCGGACAAGCTCGCCGGACAGTTGAAGGGGACGATCGTGATCGAGAACGTGGCCGGCGCCGGCGGCACGATAGGGGCCACGAAGGCCGCGTCCAATCCGGCGGACGGCTACCACTTCGTCGTGGGCCACATGGGTTTCATGGGGGCGGGGCCGGCCCTGTACAAATCGCTGCGCTACGACCCGGTCAAGGATTTCACCGCCGTTGTCCGCTTTCCGGACACCCCGGCGGTATTGCTGGTCGGCAGGGACTCCAAGTACCGGACGCTTGCGGAGCTCGTGCAGGCCGCGCGCAACAGCGCAACGGGCATCACGTTCGGCACCGCCGGCGTCGGATCGGTCTCGCACCTGGTGGCCGAATTGTTCGCTTCCGAACTGGGCGTGAAGATCCAGTCCGTGCCGTATCGCGGCAATGCACCGGCGCTGGCCGACCTGATGGCCGGACGCCTGGATGCCGTGTTCGACCAGAGCAACACGGCCGGCGCCGCCGTGGCCGGCGGCCGCGTCAGGGCGCTTGGCGTCGGCACGCAAGGCCCCATGGCCCAGTTTCCCGGCGTGCCGCCCATCGCCAGCATCATTCCCGGATTCGAGGCCACGACCTGGTACGGTCTGTACGCCCCCGCGGGCACACCGGACGCGGTGGTCCGGACGATCAACCAGGCCTACCTGAGGATGATGTCCGACCCCGCGCTGCAAGCCCAGCTTTCGGAGCGGGGCCTGCATCTGCTGAAGCGCGACGAATATGGCGCGCAGGCCTTCCAGGCCCTGACCGGCGCCGAGGTCGGCCGCTGGGCGAAAGTGGTGAAGGCCGCGGGTATTCCTCCCCAATAGGGCGCCCGCGCGGCTGGCCGCGCGCCGGCCGCATCCGACTTCCCATTCATCACGAACCGGATCATGAAGACACTGTACGTCGAAGACCTCGCGGCCAGCGTGGCCGCCGCGCTGCAACAGGTCAGCCATACCCATCCCGCCGATTTCGTTGCCGCGCTGAGGCGCGCGCGCGATCGCGAAACGCAGCCGGCGGCGCGGGGCGCGCTGGAGCAACTGCTGGTCAACAGCAGGATGAGCCGCGAGGCGCGGCGGCCGGTCTGCCAGGACACGGGGATCGCGAACGTCTACCTGAAGCTGGGGGTCGAGGTCCGGCTGGCCACGAAGAGCGGCGGCGCCGTCCCGGGCTTGCAGGATGTCATCGACGACGCGGTGGGGCGGGCCTACACGGATCCCGCCAATCCGCTGCGCGCCACCGTGGTGGCCGATCCGCTGGGCCGGCGCCGCAACACCCGCAACAATGCCCCCGGCCTGGTCCATGTGGAGCTGGTGGCGGGCGATGCGATCGAGGTCGTCGTCGCGGCCAAGGGAGGCGGCGGCGACGTCAAGGCCCGCTACAAGGTGCTCACCCCCAGCGATTCCATCGTCGACTGGATCCTGAACGAGATTCCCACGCTGGGCGCCGGCTGGTGCCCGCCCGGCGTGATCGGGATAGGCGTAGGCGGAGCCGGGCCGGATGAAACCATGCGGCTGGCCAAGGAGGCGCTCTATACCCCCATCGACATCGAGAGCCTGCTGGCCAAGGGCGCCGAGACGCCCGAGGAGTCGCTGCGCGTGGAGCTCTACCAGCGCATCAACGACCTGAAGATCGGCGCCCAGGGCCTGGGCGGCGATACCACGGTCCTCGACGTCAAGGTCGCATCGGCGCCCTGTCATGCCGCCATGCTGCCGGTCGCGCTGATCCCCAATTGCGCGGCGACACGCTTCGTGCGCTTCAGCCTGGACGGCACGGGGCCCGCCCGCTTCGAGGCCGAGGACGACGCGGCCTGGGACGATATCCCCGATCAACTGTCGGTGCCCGACGGGATACGGGTCGACCTGCGATCGCTGGCCAAGGGCGACGTCGCCGGATGGCGGCGGGGCCAGACCCTGTTGCTGAACGGCGCGCTGCTGACCGCCCGCGATGCCGCCCACAAACGTCTGCATCAAATGCTGGAGCGGGGCGACCCGCTGCCCGTCGATCTGCGCGACCGCGTGCTGTTCTACGTCGGTCCGGTCGATGCCGTCAGGGACGAAGTCATCGGCCCTGCCGGCCCGACCACCTCGGCGCGCATGGACGGCTACCTGGACGAGATGATGGGCCTGGGCTTGCTCGCCACCGTGGGCAAGGCGGAAAGGACGCAGCCGGCGGTCGATGCGATCCGTCGCCATCGGGGGGCCTACCTGGTCGCCGTGGGGGGCGCCGCCTACCTGGCTTCGCGCTGCATCGTGGCCTCCCGCGTGGTGGCATTCGAGGACCTGGGCATGGAGGCCATCTACGAGTTCGAGGTCCGGGATTTCCCCGTCACGGTCGGCGTGGATGCCACGGGCGCCTCCCTGCATCGCTACATCCCGATACGCAGCGAGTATTGATGGACCGGCGCGCCACCGTCCCCCGGTGGACGCGTCGCGTCCTTTTTTTCAGCGTGCGGCCTCCAGCCCCGAGGCTTGGGCCAGCGCCGTCGACTGGTCGACCTCGTCCTTGAGGAAACCGGCGAACTCCTCGCGCGTCGTGCTCTTGGGCTCCAGCCCCTGCTTGATGAACGCCTGCTTGACGTCCGGCGCGCTTACCACCGCAACGATGGCGGCGTTCATGCGGTCGATGATGTCGGACGGCACGTTCTTCGGCATCACGACCCCGTACCAGCCGTAGCGCGCGTATCCCGGCAGGCCGGATTCCGCGACGGTGGGCAGGTCGGGCATCACGGCGGTGCGGTAAGGCGTGCTGACGGCCAGCAGCTTGACCTTCTTGGCGGCGGCCAGGGGCATGACGGACGGGAAGCTGGCGAACACCATGTCGATCTGGTTGGACGCGACCGCCGTGACCCCTTCCGCGACACCCTTGTACGGGATGTGCACGATCCGGGTCTTGGCCATGGTGTTGAACAGTTCGTTCGACAGGTGCGCCGCGCTGCCCATGCCGGACGACGCATAGCGCAGTTCGCCGGGATGGGCGCGTGCCAGCTCGATCAGCCCGGCCACGTTCTCGACGGGCAGGGCCGGCTTGGCGACGAGCGCGAACGGCACGGTCACGACCAGCGACACGGGCGCGAAATCCTTCAACAGGTCGTACGAAAGATCCTTGTGCATCAGGTGCTGGGCGGCGTCGGCGGCCGAGGCCATCAGCATGGTGTAGCCGTCCGGTGCCGAGCGCGCGACGGCTGCCGTCGCGATCATTCCGCCCGCTCCGGGCCGGTTTTCCACGATGACGGATTGCCCGAGCTTCTCGGAAAGCCTGGTCGCGAGCAGGCGGGCGGTGACGTCGGTGCCGCCCCCCGGCAGGAATCCGACGAGCATCTTTATCGGTTTGTCCGGATAGCCCGCGGCACAGGCGGGGACGGCGGCGGCAAGTCCCAGTACGGCAACTACGACGGCAATCGCTTTCATGGTTGTCCCCTTGAATAGTTGAATCGTCGCATCGAGTGTCAAGGCATCGCGTCGCCTAGGCTACTTTCGGAAAATCGGCAGCGCAACTGGTATTTCTAAATATTAGAACGCTTTTCTAAAAAATTGACATGCGCGGGAATTGAACCGTACATTACGCAGCCAGAGGGTGGCCTGATCGCTCCACGCGCATCGCGCCCGAGGGTATTCCCCGCCATCAGGAGGAGCAGTCCATGAGTCAAGGCGTCGTCGATGCGGCAACCCTGAAGCGCATGCTCCACGACGGCGGCGAGATCGCGTTGCTCGATGTGCGGGAAGAAGGCGTGTTCGCCAAGGGCCACATGTTCCTGGCCGCCCCGGTTCCGCTGTCCCAGCTCGAAATCCGCGTACCCGTGCTCGTGCCGCGCCGTTCGACGCGCATCGTGGTGACGGACGGCGGCGAGGGGTTGGCCGGCCGCGCGGCGGCGACGCTGGCCAGGTACGGCTATGGCGACGTCTCGGTGCTCGAAGGCGGCCTGCAGGCCTGGATCGACGCCGGGCACGAGGTGTACACAGGGGTGAACGTGCCCAGCAAGGCCTTCGGCGAATACGTCGAGCGGCACGACGAGACCCCCCGCATGGAAGCCGCCGACGTCAAGGCGCGCGCCGACCGCGGCGACGACATGGTGATCCTCGACAGCCGGCCCCTGGCCGAATACCGCAAGGTCAGCATTCCTGGCGCCATCGACTGTCCGGGCGCGGAACTGGCCTATCGCGTTCACGACCTGGTGAAATCCGATGCCACGCTTGTCGTCGTGAACTGCGGCGGACGCACGCGCAGCATCATCGGCGCGCAGTCGCTGCGCAATGCGGGTATTCCCAACCGTGTCGTCGCGTTGAAGAACGGCACGATGGGATGGCACCTGGCCGGTTTTCCGGTGGACAACGGCAAGGACAGGATGGCGCCGCCTCCGACCGAGGCCGGCCTGCGCAAGGCGCGCGAATCGGCGGCGCGGGTCGCGGGGCGGTTCGGCGTCCGGTTTCTCGATGCCGCCGGCCTCGATGCGTTCCTGCGCGAGGCGGACGCGCGCACGGTCTACCTGCTCGACGTGCGCAGTCCGGAGGAATACGCGAGCCGCCACTTGCGGGGCAGCGTGTCGGCACCCGGCGGCCAGCTCGTACAGACTACCGATACCTACGTGGCGGTACGCAATGCCCGTCTGGTGCTGATCGACGATCATGGCGTGCGGGCGACGATGACCGCCTCGTGGCTGATGCAGATGGGCTGGGACGAGGTGTACGTGCTGCGCGAGGCGCAGGCATATGGCGAGTGGGTGAGCGAGTCGCCGGCGCCCGAGGTCCTGGGCCTGGCCGACGTCCGGTGCGAAAGGATTTCTCCCCAGGCGCTCGCGGCGCTGTCCATCGAGGGAGCGAGCATCCTCGACCTCGATTCCAAGCCGCGCTATCGCGACGGCCACATCCCCGGCGCCTGGCATGGCATTCGCGCCAACCTGGCACGCAATCTTGCCCGGCTGCCCGCCGGGGGGGGCATCGTCGTGACCTCGGCCGACGGCGTCGTGGCGATGCTTGCCGCGCCCGAGATCGCGGCGATCACGGGCGGCGACGTCCGCGTGCTGGAGGGCGGCACCCAGGCCTGGCGCGCGGCGGGCCATCCCATGGAAGAGGGCGAGACGCGGCTGACCGACGACACGGACGACGTCTGGGTGAAGGTGCACGATCGTACTGAAAACCGTGACCAGGCCATGAAGGACTACCTGAGCTGGGAAGTCGATCTCATGACGCAGATCGGGCGCGACGACGACGCCGGTTTTCGCCGCTATCCCATCGCTGAATAGGACAACAAAGGAATCCGCATGAGCCAGAACTCCGCAATCGTGAAGAACGAGGGGGGCGCCGACGCGCGCTCGGTGTCGCAGCGAATTGCCGCCCATGTCGCCGGGCTGCGTCACGATGCGCTGCCGCCCGGCGCCGTCGAGGCGTCCAAGAGATTGATGCTGGATACGCTGGCCTGTGCCTGGGCCGGCCGTGATGCGCCGGGCGCGCCCGAGGCGCATGGTCTCGTCGCGGCCGATGGCGGCACGCCCGAAGCCACGGTATGGGGCTATGGCGGAAAGCTGCCCGCCGCCTCCGCGGCCTTCCTGAACAGCCTGTTCGGCGCGGCGCTCGACTATGACGCCGTGAACACCGTCCACGCGGATGTCTGCGTGCTGCCGGCGGCCCTGGCGGTCGCGGAGCGGCAGCGCGCGAGCGGCAAGGAATTCCTGGCGGCCTACGCGCTGGGCGCCGATCTGGCCTCGCGGCTGGGCGGTTCGATCACCGGGCAGCACAGGGGTTGGTTCACCACCTCGATCTACGGCGTGTTCGGCGCGACGGCCGCGGCCGCCCGCCTGCTGCGGCTGGACGAGGCGACCATCGCCCATGCTTTCGGCATCGCGCTGAGCCAGGCCTCGGGTACCCAGCAGGCCAATATCGAACAGGCCCTGACCAAGCGGCTGCAATCGGCCTTCGCGGCGCGGGCCGGGGTCTTCTCGGCGCTGCTGGCCTCGCGCGGCGTGACCGCGCCGCGCGAGGCCTTCGAAGGCAAGTTCGGGCTGTTCCAGCTCTACCAGGAAGGCAATCCGCTCAAGGTGCTCGATGGCCTGGGCCTGTCCTTCGCGCTGGAGCAGACCAATCTCAAGAAATACCCGACCTGCGCCTGTAGTCATGCCGCGCTCGACGCCGCGTTCTCCCTGATCCGGGAATACGACCTGAAGCCAGAGGACGTGAGCGCGATCGAGGTCGTGCACTCGCCGTTGATGCATCGGCTGGTGGGGGCGCCCTTCGATCCCTCGGGCAACCCCCAGGTGACGGCGCAGTTCAGTGTTCGCTATGCGCTGGCGAGTGCGCTGATGCGCCGCCGTGTCGCCATCGACGATATCCAGGAGGCCGCGGTGCTCGATCCGGCCATCCGCGCCATCACCGACCGCATCGCCGTCGTGGTCGACGAGGACAACAAGAGCGCCCGCGCTCCCGCCACGGTCTCCATGCAGACCCGGCACGGCAGGCTGTCGCGGACGGTGCGCGAGTTCCCCTGGAGCGCGGAGGCGCCGCCCAGCGGCGAGGAACTGGCCGCGAAGATCGATGCCTGCTTCGGCTACGGCGGCGACGCCCTGGCCCCGGCCGCGAGGAAGACGCTGATCGAACGCGTCCGGCGCATCGAGGACATCGACGACATGTCGACGTTCTTCGTCGGCGTGCTCTAACACCCCAGGACCGTTGCCAGGACAAGCATCGATGGACACCAGTATTTCCCGCCTGGCGGATTTCGCCGCCGGCCTGCGCTTCGAACATCTGGACGCAAGCGTGGCGCACGATTGCAAGCGCCGTCTCATCGATGCGCTGGGCTGCGGCGTCGCCGCGTTCGACGCGCCGCCGTCCCGCATCGCGCGCAAGCTGGCCGCCCGCGTGGAGCTGCCGGACGGCGCCCCGGTGCTGGGAACGGCCCGGCGCACGCTGCCCGAGCTGGCGGCTTTCGCCAACGGCGTCATGATCCGCTACCTGGACGGCAACGACACCTTTCCCGGCGGTGGCGGCCACCCGAGCGATGTCATGGCGGCGGTGCTGGCCGCCGCCCAGGAAGCCAAGGCTGACGGCCGCGCGACGATCACGGCCATCGTGGCGGCCTACGAGGTCTACGCGGCGCTGTTTCGCGCGGTCAACATGCGCGAGCGCGGTCTCGACCATGTGTTCTACACGGCGGTGGCGGGCGCGGCCGGCGCCTGCAATGTCATGGGCCTGGACGCGGCGCGGACCGCGCAGGCGATCGCGCTGGCCGTGACCCCCAACCTCGCGCTGGAGGCCACCCGCCGTGGGGCGCTGTCTGAATGGAAGGGCTGCGCGGCCGGCAACGCGGCGCGCAACGGCCTGTTCGCGGCCCTGCTCGCGCGGGAAGGCCTGACCGGGCCGGAACAGGCCATCGACGGCGCGCACGGCTTGCGCGAACTGGTCGGACGCTTCGACCTGCCCGAACTGACCGCGCGCGGAGCGGGCTTTCGCATCGGCCAGGCGCACCTCAAGCGCTTCCTGGCCGAATTCCACGCGCAATCGCCGATCACGGCGGCGCTCGAACTGGCCCGCAAGGTGTCCCATGCCGACATCGCGCGGATCATTCTGCACACCTACCATTTCGCCTGGAGCGAAGTCGGTCACGAGCCCGAGAAATGGCGGCCCACCACCCGCGAGACCGCCGATCACAGCCTGCCGTACATGATCTCGGCGACCTTGATCGACGGCGATTTCAGCGATGCCGTCTTCGAGCCGGCGCGGCTGGCGGACGAGCGCATTCACGCGCTGGCATCCCGGCTGGCGGTCGAGGAAGACCCGGAGTTGAGCGCGCGCTTTCCCGCCTTCGTGCCCTGTCGCCTGGAGATCGTGACGCACGGTGGCGAGCGCCACGTCGCGACGGTCGACTATCCCCGCGGCCATGCCGCCAATCCCATGGACGATGCCGAGGTCGAAGAGAAGTTCCTGCGTCTGGCCGGACGCCATCTGGACGAGGCAGGCGCGCGCCGCGCGCTCGACATTCTGTGGCGCCTGGACGCCAGCGAGACGCTTGAGGAGCTTTGGTCGGTGCTGACCATAGGGGTGGAGGAGAGACCATGAAACGAAGATTGCAGGGCATGCTGGCCGTCGCGTTGGTGGCGGCCGTGGGACCGGCCTGGCCGGCGGACGGCTATCCGTCCAGGCCGATCCGCATCGTGATCCCGTTCGCGCCGGGAGGGACCGTCGACATCCTGGGGCGCGTGCTGGGCGAACAGCTCGGCACCCGGCTCGGGCAGCCGGTCATCATCGACAACCGGCCCGGCGCCGGCGGCAACATCGCGGCGGCGAACGTGGCGCGCGCCGACCCGGACGGCTATACGCTGTTTCTCGGCTCCATGGGCACCCAGTCGATGAACGGGGCCATCTACGCCAAGCTGTCGTTCGATCCGGTCGCCGATTTCGCGCCGATCACGCGGCTCGTCACCAGCGCCAACCTGCTGGTGGTGCATTCATCGATCAAGGCGAACTCGGTCAAGGAGCTGATCGATTATCTGAAGGCCCGGCCGGGGCAGGTGAACTATGCCAGCGCGGGCATCGGCAGCTTCAACCACATCTCGGCGGTCTTGTTCGAGACGATGGCGGGCGTGAAGATGACGCACGTGCCGTACAAGAGCGGCGGGCAGGCGCTCAACTCCGTCCTGGCCGGTGAAACGCAACTGGTGTTCCAGACCATTCCGGCCGCGGTGCCTTTCATCCAGGCCGGCAAGCTCAGGGCGCTGGCGGTCTGCTCGGAAGAGCGCCACCCCCTCTTTCCCGACCTGCCCACCGCCAGCGAGTCGGGCCTGCCCGGCTTCGAGATCAACACCTGGTACGGCATGCTCGCCCCGGCCGCCACGCCGCGCGCCGTGATCGACAAGCTTCACGGCGCGCTGGTGCAGACGCTGCAGGACCCCGCGATCCGCAAGCGCTTGACGGAGCTGGGGCTCGATGCGGCGCCGGATACGCCCGAGCAGTTCGCGGCGCTGATCAAGACCGATGCCGTGAAGTGGGGCAAGGTGATCAAGACGGCCGGCGTGGTGGCGGAATGAGCGCGCCGGATTCCTTCGCGGCGTCGTCCCGGCCCATGCAGGATGCCGTGGCCTGGGTGGTCGGCGGCGCGGGTTCCCTGGGGCAGACGATAGCCGGGGCGCTGGCCGAGGCGGGGGCCCGGGTGATCGTGTCCTCCCGCAGCGTGGAAGGCCGCTGGCCGGTCCAGGGGCCGGACGGCATCTGGACGCGGGGAGCGGTTCCGCTCGATCTGGTGTCCGCCGCGAAGATCGACTGGGCCGCGAACGAGATCGAGGAGCGGTTCGGGCGCATCGACCTGCTGGTCAATTGCAGCGCCGCGCCGGTCTTCGGCGACTTCCTCGAACTCGACGACGAGGACTGGGACACGGTGCTGCAGGCCAAGCTGCTGGGCTACATGCGGACCATGCGGGCCGTCCTGCCTGGGATGGCCGGGCGCGGAGCCGGCGCGATCGTCAATATCAGCGGACGCGGAGGGCGCCAGCCGACACCGGCCCACCTGCCCGGTTGCTGCGCGAACGCGGCGGTCAACGTCCTGACGAAGGGCGTGGCCGATATCTACGGTCCGCGCGGCGTGCGGGTCAACGCCATCGCGCCCGGCCCGATAGATACCCCGCGTCACCAGGAGATCGTCCAGGGCAATGCCCGGGTCGGCTCGCCCGCCTCGAAGAAGCTGCCGCCCGTGGGGCGCCTGGGCGAACCCCGGGACGTCGCCGACGCGGTGCTGTTTCTTGCCAGTCCGGCGGCCGCGTTCATCACCGGCATCACCCTACCCGTGGATGGCGGCGGAACCGCCACCGTATAGCGAGAAAAGCGCGTGGAACAGGCGCGAAAAGGAGAGGAGATGAGGAGCATTCGAGGCATTGCCCGGCTCGCGGCCGGGTGTCTGTGCATCACCGCCGGCTCGGCGGCGGCGGACGGTTTCCCCACCCGCCCGCTTCGCGTCATCGTCGGCTACCAGCCGGGCGGGGCCGCGGATCTCGTGGCGCGGGTGGCCGCTGAAGGGCTGGGCGCCAAACTGGGCCAGCAGGTGGTGGTGGAGAACCGCCCGGGCGCGGGCGGGCTGATCGCCAACGAGATGGTCGCCGCGTCGTCGCCCGACGGCTATACGCTGTTGTTGGTCAATTCGTCGTTCGCCTATCTGCCCACGATGTATTCGAAGCTGAAGTTCGACACGGTCAAGGACTTCGCGCCCGTCGCGCTGCTGGCGACGACGCAGAACGTACTGGTGGTCAACGCCAACCTGCCGGTGAAGAACGTGAAGGAACTCGTCGCCCTGGCCAAGTCCAGGCCAGGGGGGCTGAGCTATGCCTCGGGCGGTCCGGGAGGCTCCACCCATCTGTCGACCGAGTTGTTCAAGAGCATGACCGGCACCGACATCCTGCACATTCCCTACAAGGGCAATGCGCCATCCATCGCGGATCTCAGTTCGGGACAGGTCGACATGACCATCGGTCCCATCCCGGCGCTGCTGCCGTTCATCAACGGCGGCGCGAACAGCAAGCTGCGCGCGCTGGCCACCAGTGGCGCCCAGCGCACGCCGATGCTGCCCGACCTGCCGACCATCGCCGAGGCCGGCGTGCCGGGCTACGACGCGGGTTCCTGGTACGGCTTCATGGTGGCCGCCAAGACGCCCAAGGACATCCGCGACAAGCTGGAACAGGCCCTGCTCGCGGTCGGCAAGTCGGACAAGTTCGTCGAACAGTTGAAGAGCGCGGGCGCGGAGCCGTCGGTGATGCCGGCCGACGAGTTCCGCCGCTTCGTCGCGAGCGAGACCGGCAAGTGGGGAACGATCATCCGGGAAACCGGTATCCGGGGCGATTGAGCGTCCGCAGCAAGGAGCATTCCATGGTTGACACCACGCGTGCGGCGCAGCGCCCGCGCAGCATGTTCGAGAAGATCTGGGCCCGCCACGTCATCGCCGAGCGCGAGGGCGGCGAGTCGCTGATCTATATAGACCGCAATTTCGTGCATGAAGGGCCGTTCTATGCCTTCGACGGCCTGCGGCTGGAGAACCGCAGGATCCACCGCCCCCTCAAGCAGTTCGCGATCGCCGACCACTACGCGCCCACGCAGCACCGCGAGGCGGGCGTGGTGGCCATCCAGGATCCGGACATCCGCAGGATGATCGAGCAGCTCGAACAGAACGCCCGCGATTTCGGCGTGCCGCTGATCGGCATGACCGATGCGCGCCAGGGCATCATGCACGTCGTCGCCGCCGAGCTGGCGCTGGTGCAGCCGGGCATGGTCACGACGGCGGCGGATTCGCACACGACCAGCATAGGCGCGTTCGGCGCGCTGGCCTTCGGCGTCGGGGCATCCGAGATCAAGCACATCCTGGCGACGCAGTCGCTCTGGTTCCGCAAGCCGAAGACGATGCGGGTCACGGTGGAGGGCAGCCTGCCCCGGGGCGTGGCGGCCAAGGACGTGATCCTGGCGGTGGTCGGCAGGGTGGGGCTGTCCGGCGGGACGGGGCATGTCATCGAGTACGCCGGTCCGGCCATCCGCGGGATGACGATGGACGAGCGCATGACGATCTGCAACATGTCCATCGAAATGGGCGCGCGGGCCGGCATGGTGGCGCCCGACGAGACCACCTACGCCTACCTGAAGGGACGCCAGTACGCGCCCTCGGCGGAATACTGGGACCAGGCGCTGGCGTTCTGGCGCGGGTTGCCGACCGAACCCGGCGCGCAATTCGACCAGGAGCTTTCCCTGGATGCCTCGCGGATCGAGCCCATGGTCACCTGGGGCAACCTGCCCGAGCATGCGCTGCCGATCAGCGCGAGGGTGCCGCATCCCGACGAGGCGGCCAATGAGAAGCAGCGCGGCCACTACGAGCGCGCGTTGGCCTACATGCAGCTGGAGCCGGGCATGAGGCTGACCGACGTGACGGTCGACCGCGTCTTCATCGGTTCGTGCACCAACGCCCGCTTCGAGGACCTGGCCGCGGCGGCCGAGATCCTGAGGGGTCGGCATGCGGTCGTGCCGGCCATGGTGTCGCCGGGTTCCACCGACGTGAAGCGCCGTGCCGAGGCGGCGGGGCTGGATCGCATCTTCAAGGACGCCGGCTTCGAATGGCGCGATTCGGCCTGTTCGATGTGCGTCGGATCGAACGGCGATTTCGCGCTGCCGGGCGAGCGTTGCGCGTCGACGTCGCCGCGCAACTACGAGAACCGGCAGGGCCGCGGCGTGCGCACGCACCTGATGAGTCCGGCGATGGCGGCGGCCGCCGCCGTCACCGGCCGGCTGACCGACGTTCGCAACCTGGGCTAGGAGATTCCGCATGGAGCCGTTTACCCGCCTGACCGCCATCGCGGCGCCGCTGGACCGCGCCGACGTCGATACCGACATGCTGATTCCGCAGCGCTTCCTGCGCAAGCCCTTGACAGTGGGCTACCGCAGCTTCCTGTTCTATAACGACCGCTACGACGCGGCCGGCAAACTCAAGGGCGATTTCCTGCTCGATCGCGAGCCCTATACCCAGGCACGCATCATCGTCTCGGGACCGAACTTCGGCTGCGGATCGACGCGCGAAGGGGCGGTGTATGCCGTGGTCGACTTCGGCATTCGCGCCGTGATCGCGTCGAGCTTCGGGCCGTTCTATGCGAGCAACGCCTACCAGAACGGGCTGCTGCCCGTCGTGCTGCCCGAGGACGCGGTGCGTGGCCTGCTCGAACAGCTGGCCGCCGCGCCCGGCGCCGAGATCACCATTGATCTGGCCACCCAGACGGTGACCGATCCGGCGGGCAGGCACTACCGCTTCGAGATCGAGCCGGCCCGCAAGGAACGCATGCTGGGCGGCATCGACGACATCGCGGCCACGGGCGAGTTCGCCCAGATGCGCGATGCCCTCGAGCGCAAGCTCGAAGCCGAGACACCCTGGCTGACCGGCAAGGAACTGGCGGAGCTGACGTCGTGACGCATGTGCCGCTGACCGCCGCGCTGGGCGATTTCGTCGCGAACCTCCGGTATGAGGACATCCCCGCGACGGCCGTGGCCATCGCCAAGCAGGGCATCGCCGACTGCGTGGGCGTAATGCTGGCCGGATCGGCCGAGCCGGCCGTCGCGGCGGTCAGGCGCGGGTTCGCGCCCGACACCGCCGGCGGCGGCTCGTCGATCTGCTTCGGTCCGGAGCGGGCGCCCGCCCACGTCGCGGCCTGGGTGAACGGCACCGCCGCCCACGTGCTGGACTACGACGACGTGGCGCTCAAGGGCAGCCATCCGAGCGCCGTGCTGGTGCCCGCCATCCTGGCCGAAGCCGAGGCGGTCGGCGCGAGCGGGCGCGATATGCTGCGGGCCTATGCGGCCGGGTTCGAAACCTGGGGCGAGCTGATCTCGCGCGACCGTGGCAACTATCAGCGCAAGGGCTGGCATCCGACCGGCGTCTTCGGCGCCGTGGGCGCGGCGGCGGCCTGCGCGGCGCTGCGCGGCGCGACGGCGCAGGAAGCGGCGCACGCCCTGGGTATCGCGGCCTCGCAGGCCAGCGGCGTGATGGCGAACCTGGGCTTCATGACCAAGCCCATGCACGCGGGCAAGGCGGCGGCCTGCGGCCTGCTCGCCGCGCGTTTCGCCGCCGCCGGGCTGACGGCCGCGCCGAATGCGATCGAGCATGAGCAGGGATATCTGGGGGCGTTGTCCCCCGCCGGCGACATCGACCGCGAACGCGCGCCGTCGCTGCCGCCCGTGCGCTGGCGCCTGGTCGAGCAGGGCCTGGCGATCAAGCAGTATCCGGTCTGCTACCGCGCGCACCGCGCGATCGACGCCATGCTCGGGCTCGTACGTGACCGCGGCCTGCGGGCCGATGCCGTCAGGGCGATCACCGTGCGGTTCAGTCCGTCCCATTCGGTGATCCTGAAGAATCATCGGCCACGCACGGCCATCGACGCGAAGTTCAGCATCGAGTTCGCCCTGGCCTGCGCGCTGGTGGCGGGCAGGGTGGGGCTGCGCGATCTCGTCGACGAGTTCGTGCTGAGCGAGCCGATCCAGCGCCTGGTGCCGCGCGTGTCCATCGAGATCGAATCCGAGGAGATGCCCGGCACGTCGGGCTACGCGCCGTACGACCTGGTGCGCGTCGAGACCGCCGCGGGCGAGGTGATCGAGAGCGCGCACGTGCGCCACGCGCGCGGCGACCCCCAGGCGCCGCTCTCGGCCGATGCGCTGTGGACGAAATTCGAGGACTGCGCGCTGTGGTCCGGCCTGCCGCTGGATGCCCGCGCGCTCTTCGACCGGTTGAACGCGCTGGAACGCTGCGGTTCGGCGGCGGAGCTGTTGTCGCAACGCGAAGACTCGTCAATCGGAGGTAGGCGATGAGCGGCCGGCAGGGGCGGGATCCAGGCTCTGGAGCCTATTCCAATATATGAAATGACGTTCTTCAAAAAGACCTCCGTGCTATAGTCGATCCACGTTCAACCTTCGATGTCGTATCGCTTTGGACAAGACCGCAGCCAAGACCCTGCGCGCATTCGAACACATGTGTCGCATCGAAAAGTCCATCGGGGTCAGCGCGCTCGCCGCGAAGCTCGACATCACCAAGAGCAACGCGCACCGCATCCTCAGCACGCTGGTCGAGACCGGCTACGTCCAGCAGTTGGAAAGCGGCGAGTACTTCCCGACGCTCAAGATCTGGGAGCTGGGCAGCATGCTGCTCAGCCGGCTGGACTTCGTCCAGATCGCCAAGCCCCATCTGAAGCGCCTGAGCGAAGCCACGGGTGAACAGGTCTATCTGGCATCGATGAGCAGCGGCGCCGTCGTCTATCTCGATGTCATCGCCAGCAAGCACCCCATCCGCACCTACGCGTCCATCGGCAGCGCGGCACCCTTGCACTGCAGCGCGTCGGGCAAGGTGCTCCTGGCGTACAACCAGGCGCTTGCCGACGAATACCTGGCGGCGCCGCTCGAAAAATACACCCCGCGGACGGTGACCAAGGATGGCGACCTGCGCAAGGTGCTGGATGAGGTGCGCAAGAAGGGGTATGCCACCAACGACGGCGAGTGGCATGAGGGCGTGTGCGGCGCGGCCGCGCCGGTCCATACGGCCTTTCGCGAGGGCGTGGCGGCCATCGGCATCTCCGCGCTGAAGGAGCGCACGACACGCACCAAGCTCGTCCGCTTCGGCGAAGAGCTCAGGCAGGTGTCGGTCCGGATCTCGCGCGAACTTGGCTACCACCCGGCCTTGCAGGTCCTAGGCTAGGGCCTGTTCAAAGGCATAGGCCGCGCAGGGCAAGGCGCGGGTGGGCGGCGTACCGGGTGTACGCAACGGGCCTGCAACGCGGCCCATGCCCTGGCCCGGTCACGCGGACGGGGATCCGGCGTGGACAGGCCCCAGTCCCTTCAGCAGTTCACCGGCGTTCGCCAGCTCGTCCAGTCCCAATACCCGTTCCACCAGGCGCTGCGCCTGTGCGGCATCGAGCGGGCAGGCGCCGGCGCGCAGGCAATCGAGTGCCTTGTCGCCGCGGTCGGCCTCGGACAGCGGCGCTTCCCGTGACCCGGGAATGTGGGCGACGTGGCGTTCGCGCCGGCCTCCCGCGTGCGTGCGGACCGTGACGGTGGCGGCGCGGCTGTTGCCCCAGGTTTCGTCGACGTGGACGGCGACCCGCCGCGCCAGCGCCAGCGTTGCCGGATCCAGCACGGCCTCGGGTTCGATGTCGCCCACGCCGAAGCGCCGGCGCAGCAGGGCCGCGGCGACCGAGTACTGGACGCTGAATTGCGCCGCCACCTGCGGGTCGGTGGAGGGATCGAACGGCGCGCCCACCAGGCGATGCACATAAGGCGAGATGGTCACGTCGAGTTCCGTGATCTCGGACGCGTGGACCGGGTGTTCGCGCGCCAGTTGCAGCGCCGCCTCGATCGCGGTGTGGTTGCAGGCGCAACTGGGGAAGCGCTTGATGCCGGTTTCCATGTGCGGATAGGAAACCCCCAGGCCGTCGAGCAAGCGATCGGGTTCCCCGGGCTGGTACAGGTCGTAGAACCCGGACCGGCCTTCGATGGCCTGGCGCGCGGCGGTGACTCCCCGCGAGGCAAGCAGCGCGGACAAGACTCCGCCTTGCGCGGCGAATGCCGAGGAATAGCGCTTGACGAGACTGCGCTCGATATTGGGCAACTGCGTCGAACAGGCCTGGTTCACCGCGATGCCGAGGGCATGCATGGCCTGTTCGGCATCGAGTTTCATCAAGCGGGCCGCCGCCGCGGCGGCGCCCAGGATCCCGTAGATCGCCGTCTGGTACCACCCCCGGTGCGGCAGCGCCGATGCGGCACCAAGGCGGGTGACGATGTCGTTGCCCAGGACCAGCGCGGCCACCAGTTCGCGTCCGGTGGCGCCATGCTGCTCGGCCACCGCCAGCGCCGCGGGCAGGACGACGCTGTCCGAATGGACGCTACCGCGTTCGGAGGCGCGCATGCCGTCGAAATCGAGCGCCGCCGCCGCGGCACTGTTCAGGAACGCGGCGGACCGGGCGGGAATCTTCGCGTGGGTCGCCCAGACGGTGCTGTGCGGCTTGCCGCCTTCGTCGACGATGGTTTCGCGCACGGGCGGAATGCCGGGCGCGGAGGTGCCGGCCCAGGCCACGGCCAGGGTGTCGAGCGCCATGTGCTTGGCGGCCAGGACGGCGGCCGGCGGCAGCGCGTCCCAGGGGGTGTCGATGACGTGGGCGGCGAGCCGGGCCGAGAGCGTGTCGAGAGACATGGCGGCGGTGCTCAGGCGGCCTGCGCGGGCCGGGCGGGCGCCAGCAGCCGTTCGGCGTTGCCGGAACGGATCAAGGCCTTGTCGGCGTCCGAGATGTGGGGATTGGCCGCCAGCAACTGGACGTCCTTGTGTTTCATGCGTCCACCCGGATCGTCGTGCGGATAGTCGGTGGCGAACAGGAATTGCGAGGCGCCGAACAGGTTGACGGCCTCGGGCAGTTCGGCCTCCTCGGTCTCGATGGTGAAGAACAGATTTTTCTTGAAGTAGTGGCTGGGCGCGTGCTTGTTCTTCGGTTGGTAGTCGTCGACCGAGACGATCCGCTTGCCCCCTTCCAGCTTGCGATAGTTGAAGCGCGGCGCGGCATCTTCCGACTCGTAGTCGACGATCTCCTTGTTGAAGACGGAGTCCAGGTGCGAGACGAGCGGCTTGATGAAGCCGACGCCGGCCTCGGTAAAGACGAACTTCAGGTCCGGGAAGTCGTCCAGCAGTCCGCTCGTGACGAGCGAGACGAGGCTCATCTGGCCTTCCTGCGGCGCCAGCACGTCCAGTCCGTTGAACTGGTAGTTCAGCAGGTTGGTGATGCGGTGGCCGTGCTGGATGTTGTGCAGGAACAAAGGCATGCCCAGCTCCTCGGCCCGCTTGAAGAAGGGCCAGAGCTCGCGGTGGTTGCCCAGCGGATCGGAATAACAGTGTTCGGGGACGGGGAAGACCTTGTCGAGGATGACGGCGCGAAAGCCGTTGGCGGCAGACCATTCCATCTCGGCGATGGCGCCGTCCACGTCCTGCAGCGCGACCAGGGCACCGCCGATCAGGCGGTCGGGGTACTTCCGCAGCAGCTTGAGGATGGACAGGTTCCAGGAGTGGGCCATGGCCGTGGCGAGGCGGCGCTCGACCAGGTAGGAGAACATGGTCGATGTGAGCTGGGGGAACAGGAATTGCTGCTGGATGCCCAGTTTGTCGTAGTCGGCCAGTCGTTCCTCGATGTAGTAGGTGCCGCGGTAGCGCGAGCCGGTGCCGGGAGGGGGGAGAGGCGTCGCACCCGGGACGCGCGGGGGCTCCCCCGGGAACTGGACGTCGGTCAGCAATCCGGCGGCATCCCAGGTAAGGCGGGGCCGGAGCGCTTCGAATTCCGGGCCGAGGTAGTCGTAGACATCGGGGGGCAGGAAGTGGGTATCGGCATCGATGATCATGGCAGGGTCTCGTTCCATCGGTTTTCGAACGACGTCTCGCATGGTCGAAACGCGCTGGAAACAGACTACTCCCGGCTCGATCGGGCTGCAATACATGTTTTCCAAATATTAGAACGCCTTTCCAAATTTATTGACAGCGCCATGGCTTGTCCGTAAATTACCCAGCCAATACGCCGTGCCGCCACGCGCGTACTTTCCCCCACTCACACCTAGCGGGCCCGCACATGATCATCGACATGGACACCCACATCCTTCCGCGCGACATCTACGACCATGTCAGCGGCAGGACCGCCGACCTGCGGCCGAGATTCGAGTTCGACAGCGCAGGCATCCTCGTGAACTGGAGCTTTCCGGGCAATTACATCGTCAAGGGATCGACCCCGTTGCCGCCGCCCGGGGCGGGAGGCCGGCACATCGGCCTGACCGACATGGAGCATCGCCTGGAGGAGTACGACAAACTGGGCATCGAGAAGCAACTGCTGCTGCCGCAGTTCTCGGCCATCTACTTCAACTACACGCTGGACCCCGAGCTGGCCGCGCAGATGGCGCACTCCTACAATCTGTCCATCCTCAACCTGCTGCAGAAATATCCCGGGCGCCTGGTCGGCTCCGCGCTCGTGGCGCTGCAGGACGTGGATGGCGCCATCGCCGAGATGGAATGGGCCCGCAGGAACGGCTTCCAGTCGGTGGCGGTCGACAAAGTGTTCCCCGTCCGCGAGCACCAGTTCTCGGAAACGCTCGGCAGCCGCCGCGAGCTCTGGCCCTTCTTCAAGCGGGCCGAGGCGCTGGGCATGCCTATCATCCTGCACAACATCCAGCACGGGCACCGCATCAGCAATCTCAATATTTTCCAGCGCGACGGGCTCGACGTGGCGTCGCCGGCAGAAGGCCAGCTCAGCCTGATGTCGCTGTGCACCAGCGGATTGTTCGACGATTGTCCCGACCTGAAAGTGGTATTCACGGAAGCCGGCTCGGCGTTCATCAAGCCGCTGGTCGAGCGCTTCGACGCCGCCTACGTGAAGCCGCCGCTCAACTACGAGGACGAGGACGCGCAGGCGCGTTTCCACCGCCGGGTCAAGCCCGGGGGCGAACGTCTGTCGGCGGGCAAGCGCATCACCACCGTCGAGGAATACGAAAGCCGCAACAAGGAGCCCGCGAGCCACTACTTCAGGAAGAACCTGTTCTTCACCATCGAGACGGAAGAACCCGAGCTGCCGGATTCCATCGCGTTCCTGGGCGCGTCGCAGTTCCTGTTCGCCACCGACTATCCGCACGACGATCCGGGCGGACGCATGAAATACAAGGACGTCCAGCTCCTGCACGACCATACCGGCATCTCCGAGGAAGACAAGGAGATCATCCGCAGCGGTTCCGCCCTCAACATGCTGCCGGACTGAACGGCGCGTACACCTATCGCCAAGGGAGCGAGGATGGCTATCCATACTGATGTACTGGTCGTCGGCGGCGGCAACGCCGCCTTGTGCGCGGCGCTGGCGGCGCGCGCGCACGGCGTCTCGGTGATGGTGCTCGAACGGGCACCCGAAGATGAGCGCGGCGGCAACAGCCGCTTTACCGAGGGGTCGATGCGCTTCGCCTTCAATGGCGTGGACGATCTGTTGAAAGTCGTACCCGACCTGACCGAGGACGAAAAGCAGAACACCGACTTCGGTGCCTACACCGAGGACGAATTCTTCGACGACCTGTTCCGCGTCACCGATTTCCGCAGCGATCCCGACCTGGCCGAGGTCCTGGTCAGGCGCAGCTTCGATACCGTGTGCTGGCTGCGCTCGCTCGGGCTGCGCTACGTGCCCAAGTACGGCAAGCAGGCCTACAAGGTGGGGGGGCGCTTCAAGTTCTCCGGCGGAGTGGTGGTGGAAGTGGTCGGCGGCGGCGCGGGCCTGGTCGATTCGCTCTACAAGCTGGTCGCGGATCGGGGCATCAGCGTGCACTACAACGCCCGCGCGCTTTCCCTGCTTGCCGACGACAGCGGCGTCCATGGCGTCAGGGCGCGCATCGATGGCAAGACCCAGGATATCGAGAGCGGCGCGGTGATCCTCGCCTGTGGCGGTTTCGAGGCCAACGCCGAATGGCGCGCCCGCTACCTGGGACCGGGCTGGGACCTGGCCAAGGTCCGTGGATCGCGCTTCAACACCGGCGACGGACTGCGCATGGCGATCGACGCCGGCGCGCTGCCGGCCGGCAACTGGTCGGGCTGCCACGTGGTCGCGGGCGACCTCAACGCGCCGAACTATGGCGATCTCAAGTTCGGCGATGCGTTCCAGAAACACAGCTACCCGTTCGGGGTGCTGGTCAATGCCGAAGGCAAGCGTTTCTTCGACGAAGGCTACGACTTCCGCATGTACACCTATGTGGAATGCGGCCTGGCGCTGGCACGGCAGCCCAAGCAACTGGCCTATCAGGTCTTCGACAACAAGGTGCTGCACCTCCTGCGCGACGAGTACCGGCTGCGCAGCGTGACCAAGGTGCGCGCCGATACCCTGGAGGGCCTGGCCGAGAGCATGGAAGGGGTCAATCCCCAGCAGTTCCTGGCCACGATACGGGAGTACAACGCGGCGGTCCGCACCGATCGGGCGTTCGACCCGAACAGCAAGGATGGCCGGTGCACGGAGGGGCTTGCCCTGAACAAGTCGAACTGGGCCAACACCATCGACGAAGGCCCGTTCGAGGCCTATCCGGTCACCACCGGCATCACTTTCACGTTCGGCGGACTCAAGATCAATGCCCGCGCCGAAGTCGAAGATGTCGACGCGCGCGTCATTCCGGGCCTGTACACGGCCGGTGAAATGGTGGGCGGGCTCTTCTATTCGAACTATCCTGGCGGCAGCGGTCTCATCTCGGGCTCCGTCTTCGGACGGGTCGCGGGCGATGCCGCCGCGGAATACGTGGGTTCGCGCTAGGCCATGGAGACTCCCGGCCTCGCGGACGGCGACGAGATCCGCGCTCGGTTCTCCCGCCGCATGTCGGACATGTACCGGCGCGAGGTGCCGCAATACGGCGCGCTGCTCGATCTCGTCGCGGACGTCAATGCCGCCGCGCTGCGGCGCGAACCGGCGTTGCGCGAGCGCCTGGCCCGTGCCGGAGAGCTGGAGCGCCTGGGCGTCGAGCGCCATGGCGCGATCCGTCTCGGCTCCGCCCGAGAGCTCGCCACGATGCGGCGTGTCTTCGCCGTCATGGGCATGCGGCCTGTCGGCTATTACGATCTTTCGGTGGCGGGCGTGCCCGTGCATGCCACCGCATTCCGCCCGGTGGAGGATGCCTCCCTGGCGCGCAACCCGTTCCGGGTATTCACGTCGTTGTTGCGCCTGGACCTGATCGAGGATGCCGGGCTGCGCATGATCGCCACCGACATCCTGGAGCGGCGGCGGATCTTCACCCCCCGTCTGCTGGACCTGGTCGAACGCGCCGAAGGGCAGGGAGCCCTTGCCGGCGCCGAGGCCGACGAGCTGGTGGCCGAGGCCCTGCAGACGTTTCGCTGGCACAGCGCGGCAACCGTGGACAAGGCGACCTACGCCCGGCTGCACGATGCCCATCGCCTGGTGGCCGATGTCGTGTGTTTCAAGGGGCCGCACATCAACCACCTGACGCCGCGCACGCTGGACATCGATGCCGTCCAGGCGGCGATGCCGGTGCGCGGCATCGCCGCCAAGACGGTGATCGAAGGGCCGCCCGCGCGCAAGGTGGCGCTTTTGCTCAGGCAGACGAGTTTCAAGGCGCTGGAGGAACGCATCGCCTTCGTGGGCGAGGACGCCCGGGCGCCAGGAACGCATACCGCCCGCTTCGGCGAGATCGAGCAGCGGGGCGTGGCGTTGACCCGCAAGGGGCGTGCGCGCTACGACACGCTGCTGGCGAATGTCAGGCACGGCTCACCGGGGTCCCCGGACCGGGACTATGCCGGCCGGCTGGCCGGGGCGTTCAAGGACTTTCCCGACGACCTGACGACGCTGCGGCGGGAGGGGCTCGCCTTCTTCCGCTATGCGCGCACCAGCCGGGGCAGCCGGGACGCCGCCGCCGCGGGGCTATCCCTGGAGGCGCAGATCGAGCGCGGCCTGGTCCGGGCCGATCCCATCGTCTACGAGGATTTCCTGCCCGTGAGCGCCGCCGGCATCTTCCAGTCCAACCTGGGCGGGGCGGGACCGCGCAGCTATGCCGGCAACGCCGCGCAGGCGGCGTTCGAGCACGCCCTGGGCGCGCCGGTGCTGGACGAGATCGCGCTGTACGAGGCGGCGCAGGCCCGTTCGCTCGAAGCGCTTCACGCAAAGGTGAGTCAATGAAGGTACTGGTCGCGGTCAAGCGGGTGGTCGACTACAACGTGAAGGTCCGCGTCAAGGCGGACGGCTCCGGCGTGGATATCGCCAATGCGAAGATGAGCATGAACCCCTTCGACGAGATCGCCGTCGAGGAGGCCGTCCGGCTGAAGGAAAAGGGCATCGCCACCGAGGTCGTGGCGGTGTCGTGCGGCGTCGCCGCATGCCAGGAGACCTTGCGCACGGCCATCGCGATGGGCGCCGACCGGGGCATCCTGGTCGAGACCGGGGAAGATCTGCAGCCGCTGGCCGTGGCCAAGCTGCTCAAGGCGCTGGCCGACCGGGAGCAGCCGCGGCTCATGCTGCTGGGCAAGCAGGCCATCGACGACGACGCGAACCAGACGGGCCAGATGCTGGCGGCGCTGGCGGACCTGCCGCAGGCGACCTTCGCGGGCAGGATCGAGCTGCAAGACGGTGAGGCAGTGGTCACCCGGGAGGTCGACCGGGGCGTGGAGACGGTCGTGTTGTCCCTGCCAGCCGTCGTCACGGTCGACCTGCGGCTGAACGCGCCGCGCTTCGTGACGCTGCCCAACGTCATGAAAGCCAGGAAGAAAACCATCGAGACCGTCACGCCCGGCGACCTGGGGGTTCAGGTCGGGTCGCGCCTGCGCACGATCCGGGTCTCGGAGCCGCGTCCACGGGCGTCGGCCGCCAGGGTGCCGGACGTGGCGACGCTGGTCGACAAGTTGCGCAACGAAGCCAAGGTCCTTTGAGGGAGAGTCGCATGGCCGCACTCGTCGTCGCCGAGCACGACAACGTTTCCATCAGTCCCGCCACGCTCAGCACCATCGCGGCGGCCCGCGCCTGCGACGGCGAGGTCCACCTGCTGGTGGCCGGCAGCGGGGCGGACGAAGCCGCCCGGGCCGCCTCCCGGATCGGCGGGGTGGCCCGGGTGCTGCATGCCGAGGGGCCCTGTCTGGCCGATGGCCTGGCCGAGAACGTCGCGGCCCAGGTGCTGGCCGTGGCCGGCGGCTACGGCCACATTCTTTTTCCCGCGAACGCCGGCGGCAAGAGTGTCGCGCCCCGCGTCGCCGCGAAACTCGACGTATCCCAGCTCAGCGACATCGTCCGCGTGGAAAGCAGCGATACCTTCGAACGGCCCATCTACGCCGGCAACGCGCTGGCCACGGTGCAGAGCGGCGACCCGGTCAAGGTGATCACCGTGCGCGCGACGGGTTTCGATCCGGTGGCCGCGACGGGCGGCGACGCGCGGATCGAGTCCGTCCCGGCGGTGTCCGGGTATGGCAGGAGCCGCTTCGCCGGACGCGAGGTCAGCGGCAGCGATCGTCCGGACCTGACCGCGGCGAAGATCGTGGTGTCGGGCGGACGAGGGCTGGGCAGCGCTGATCGCTTCAAGGACGTCATCGGCCCGCTGGCCGACAAGCTGGGCGCGGCGATCGGCGCCAGCCGCGCCGCGGTCGATGCGGGCTATGCTCCGCACGACTTGCAGGTGGGCCAGACCGGCAAGGTCGTGGCGCCGCAGCTCTATATCGCCACGGGCATCTCGGGCGCCATCCAGCATCTGGCGGGCATGAAGGATTCCAAGGTGATCGTGGCGATCAACCGGGACGGCGAGGCGCCGATCTTCGGCGTTGCCGACTATGGACTGGAGGCTGATCTGTTCGAGGCGGTCCCGGAACTCCTGACGCGACTCTAATGCCCGAGGGCAAGGACCTCCATGTTCGAATTCCTGCGTCCCACGCCGCCTGTCCATGATCCGCTCGGGCCGCCCGTGCCGGGCGCCGCGGACGAGGTCAAGCACACGACCTGCTACATGTGCGCCTGCCGTTGCGGCATCCGTGTCCACCTGCGCGATGGCGAGGTCCGCTACATCGACGGCAATCCGGACCACCCGCTGAACGAGGGGAAGATCTGCGCCAAGGGGTCTTCCGGCATCATGAAACAGCATTCGCCCGCCCGGCTCACGGTGCCGCTCAAGCGCCGGCCGGGCTCCGCCCGCGGTGACGGAGACTATGTCGAGATCTCGTGGGACGAGGTCTACGCCACCTTGACCGATCGCCTGGGCCGGATCCGTGCCACGGACCCCAAGCGATTCGCGCTTTTCACCGGGCGAGACCAGATGCAGGCCCTGACCAGCCTCTGGGCGCGCCAGTTCGGCACCCCCAATTACGCCGCGCACGGCGGATTCTGTTCGGTCAACATGGCCGCCGGCATGATCTACAGCATCGGCGGCTCGTTCTGGGAGTTCGGCGGGCCCGACCTGGACCATGCGAGGCTGTTCGTGATGATAGGAACCGCCGAGGACCACCATTCCAATCCGCTGAAAACCGCGATCTCGAAGTTCAAGCGGGCGGGGGGCCGTTTCATCTCCATCAATCCCGTCCGCACCGGATACTCCGCCATCGCCCATGAATGGATCCCGATACGGCCGGGGACCGACGGCGCGCTCTTCATGGCGCTGATCCGGGAACTGATCGCCAGCGGTGAGTTCGACCGCGATTTCGTCGCCCGCTACACCAACGCCCTGGACCTGGTCGATCTCGACAGCGGTCTCATCGTCGGCAAGGGCGAATCGCTGGAGGAGGGCGGACGCGAGGTCGGGGGCAAGCCCGCGAAGCCCGCGTTTGAACTCCTGCGCGAACGGGTGGCGGACTGTACGCCGGAATGGGCCAGCGCCATCACCGGCATCCCGGCGGCGCGCATCGTGGCCCTGGCCCGCGAGATGGGCGAGACGGCCATGCGCGCGTCGTTCGAACTGCCCATTGCCTGGACGGATACCGAGGGCGTGGAGCATGCCAGCGTCGTCGCCCGTCCGGTGGCGTTCCACGCGATGCGAGGCCTGGCCGCGCATTCCAACGGCTTCCAGACGATTCGCGCATTGGCCATCCTGATGAGCCTGCTGGGCACCATAGACCGGCCCGGCGGTTTTCGCCACAAGGCGCCGTTCCCCAAATCCATCCCGCCGGCCGTGCGCCCGCCGAATACCTGGGACCAGGTGCGGCCCATGACGCCGCTGGGGGCCGCCCCGCTGGGATTCCCGGCCAGCCCCGACGACCTGGCGGTGGGGCCTGGCGGCGAACCGATCCGGATCGACAAGGGGTTCTCGTGGGAGCATCCGCTTTCGGCCCACGGCCTGATGCACAACGTCATCACCAACGCCTGGCGCGGCGATCCGTACCGTATCGACACCCTGCTGATCTTCATGGCGAACATGGCCTGGAACTCGACCATGAACACCACCCAGGTGCGGACGATGCTGAACGACCGCGACCAGAGCGGCGAGTACCGGATCCCCTTCATCGTGGTGTGCGACGCTTTCGCCTCGGAGATGACCCAGTACGCCGATCTGATCCTGCCCGACACCACCTATCTGGAGCGGCATGACGCGATGTCGCTGCTCGACCGGCCGATTTCGGAGTTCGACGGCCCGGTGGACTCCGTGCGGATTCCCGTCGTTGCGCCGAAAGGGCTGTGCAAGCCTTTCCAGGAGGTACTGATCGAACTGGGCTGGCGCCTGAAGCTGCCGGTGTTCACCGAGCCGGATGGCAGCCGCAAGTACCGGGGCTATGAAGACTTCATCGTCCGCTACGAGACCGCGCCCGGTTCGGGCATCGGGTTTCTGGGCGGCTGGCGCGGCAGCGACGGCGAGAAGTCGCTGGTGGGCGAACCCAACCCGCGCCAGTGGGAAAAATATGCCGAGAACAACTGTGTGTTCCACCACGAGCTGCCGCCCGGCATGCAATACATGCGCAACTGGAACCGCGACTATCTGGCCTTTGCCCGGCAGGCCGGCTTCAACGGCGCGCCCGAGCCCATCCGCATCCAGCTGTACTCGCCGGTGATGCAGGAATTCCGGCTGGCCGCCCAGGGCAGGCGCGACGGCAAGCAGCCGCCGCCGCACCTGCGCGCACGCATCGAGCGCCACTTCGATCCGCTGCCATTCTGGTCGCCGCCGCTGGAGCACGCGGCGATCGATCTCGAAAAATACCCGCTCAACGCCATCACGCAGCGGCCGATGGCCATGTACCACTCATGGGACTCGCAGAACGCCTGGCTGCGCCAGATCCACAGCCACAACTACCTCATGGTGAATCCCGTCACCGCGCGCGCCGCGCAGGTCGAGGACGGCGGATGGATCTGGGTCGAGTCGCAGTGGGGCCGGTTGCGGTGCATGTGCCGCTACAGCGAGGCGGTCGAACCCGGCACCGTGTGGACCTGGAATGCCATCGGCAAGTCGCGCGGCGCCTGGAACCTCGGGCCGCAGGCCGACGAATCCAGCAAGGGGTTCCTGCTCAACCACCTGATTTCGGAAGAACTGCCCCTGCCGGGCCCGGGCGGGACGGTTTCCAACAGCGATCCCGTCACCGGGCAGGCGGGCTGGTACGACGTCCGCGTGCGTATCGGCCCGGCGGATCCCGGCGAGCCCAAGGAGGTCTGGCCGCGGTTTCCCGCCATGAAGCCGATGCCGGGCACCGGCATCATCCGGAAAGTCCAAGCCTATTTCGCCGGCGGAAAATAACCCCATGACCCAACTCGCGCTTGTCATCGATCTGGACGTCTGCGTGGGCTGCCACGCCTGCGTGACGTCCTGCAAGCAGTGGAACACCTCCGGTTCGGCCGGTCCGCTGGAGGACGCGAACCCCTACGGCGAGAGCCCGAGCGGTACGTTCTTCAACCGCGTGCAGACCTTCGAGGTGGGTGAGTTCCCGCTGACCGAGACCCTGCATTTTCCCAAGAGCTGCCTGCATTGCGAGGATCCGCCCTGTGTGCCGGTCTGTCCCACCGGCGCGTCGTACAAGCGCAAGGAGGACGGCATCGTGCTGGTGGACTACGACAAGTGCATAGGCTGCAAGTACTGTTCGTGGGCCTGTCCGTATGGCGCGCGCGAACTCGACGAAGGCCGGAAAGTGATGACCAAGTGCACGCTTTGCGTCGACCGCGTCCACAACCCGGCGCTGCCCGAGAACGAGCGCAAGCCGGCCTGCGTGATGGCCTGTCCGACCAACGCGCGGTTGTTCGGCGACGTGCATGACGAGCGTTCCGAAGTGTCGCAGGCGATACGCGAGCGCGGCGGCTACGCGCTCATGCCGGAGTGGGGCACGCGGCCGGCGAATCACTACCTGCCCCGCCGGAGCCCGGAATGAAGCCCGCCTGGTCGGTCATTTTCCTGACCACGCTGTGCGGCATGGCGCAGGGCCTGATGCTGGCGCTGGTCGGCGCGGACGTGTTCGGCGGGGCGCTCGAGCCGGCCGCGGCGCAGCGCTTCTTCGGTGGCGGGGCGCTGCTGTGCGTGGCGCTGGCGATCCTGGGACTCTTCGCGTCGTTCTTCCACCTGGGCCGTCCCGAGCGTTTCTGGCGCAGCGCCGCCATGTGGCGTACTTCGTGGCTCTCGCGCGAGGTCATCGCGGTGCCGGCTTTCATCGTTTCCGCGGCATGGTATGCCTGGGCCCACCATGCCGGGCAGGGCTACGCCACGGCGGTGGGTTTCCTGTGCGTGGCCTGCGCGTTGGCGCTGTGGGTATGCACGGCGATGATCTACGCCTGCCTGCGCTTCATCCGCGAGTGGGCCAGCCCGTTCACCCTGGCCAATTTCGCATTGCTGGGCTGCGTCTCGGGTTTCACCGCGGCGTCGGCCTGGGCGGCCTGGACGGCGCCGCGCTGGGTGCCGGCCTACCTGCTGGCCGCCTATGTGTCGCTGGGTGCCGGCCTGGTGGTCCGGCTGCTCATGCTGCGCCGCAATGCCCGGCTGCGGCCGGGCTCGACGCTGCAGAGCGCATTGGGCATCCGGAATCCGAAGATCGCGCAGAAATCCATGGGCGCGATGGGTGGCACCTTCAACACGCGCGAGTTCTTCCACGGCCGCAGCGCGGCCGTGATCCGCGGCGTGCGCTGGGCGTTCCTGTTGCTGCTGTTTCCCGGTTCGGCGCTGCTGCTGGCGTGGGGGCAGTTCCGTGCCAGCGGCGCGCTGCTGGCCGGGGCGCTGGCGGTGCAGTACCTGGGGTTGCTGGCGGAGCGATGGTTCTTTTTCGCGCAGGCGAATCATCCGCAGAATCTGTACTACCAGGTGATTTCCTAGGGGGATGACCGCGAGGCGCGACATGCCGGAGTCGCGCCGCCGCACGCAGGTTCGTCACCCCAAGACCGGCTTTTGCGCGCAGGGGCGGCGCCCGTGGTCTGGTATTGTGCGGGACATGCCCAGACCGGGCCATGTCCCCCGAACGAACACCCATGACACACTCCTCATCCTCGTCCCCCGGCAACGAGGCGCTCGCCGCCGTTCCCGGCGAACAACGCGTCTTCCTGTGGCACGACCACGCGTCGCTCTGGTTCAGCCTGGGCGTGGGCCTGCTGGTCATGCAGATGGGCTCGTACCTGCTGCCGGCCTTGAGTCCCCCGCAAGCCTTGCTGGTCATCGTGCTGGGCTCCGTGCTGGGGGCCGGGCTGCTGGGCTGGGTCGCGCAGATAGGCTGCCGCAGCGGCCTGTCCAGCGCCGGCCTGATGGTGGCGGTCTACGGGCGCGGTTTCGCGCGCCTGCCCATCGTTCTCAACATCGTGCAGTTGCTGGGCTGGGGCGCGTTCGAACTCGTGGTGATGCGCGATGCCACCGTCGCCGTGGGCCGCCATGGCGGCGCCATGACCGCCGACTACTGGCCCTACCTGGCCACGCTGCTCTGGGGGGCGGTGATCCTGCTGCTCATCGGTGGCTCCATGGTGCGCCTGGTGCGGCGCATCGTCTCGCGCGTGGCCCTGCCGCTGGTCGTGCTTTCATTGCTGTGGCTGAGCTGGCAGTTCCTTTCCATGGCGCAGGGCCAGGGGCTGGCCGCCTTGTGGAGCCGGAGCGGCACGGGTGGCATGAGCGCGCTGTCGGCCCTGGACCTGGTGATCGCCATGCCCATCAGCTGGCTGCCGCTGGTGGCCGACTACGCACGCCACGGCAAGCGGGGCCGTTCGGCGCTGACGGGCACCTGGACCGGCTATGCCGTGGCCAACATCTGGTGCTATGGATTGGGCGTGCTGGTCGCGCTGACGCTGCCGAGCCAGGACCTGATCATGGCCCTGCTGCAGGCCCAGGGTGGCCTGATCGCGCTGTCACTGGTGCTGATCGACGAAGTCGACAACGCCTATGGCGACAACTACTCGGCTTCGGTGTCGGCGCACAGCATGGCGCCGCGCTGGAGCATCCGCCGCTGGGGACTGCTGATCGCCACGGCCTGCTGCCTGCTGGCGATGGTGCTGCCCATGCACAGCCTGGAGCCGTTCCTGCTGCTGCTCAGTTCCTGCTTCGTGCCGCTGTTCGGGGTGATGCTGGGTACCCTGGGCCTGGGGGCCGATGCCGAACGGCTGCTGCGGGAAGCACCTTCGGTGCGGGTCACGGCCGTGCTCATCTGGATCGCCGGCATTGCGTTCTATCATCTGCTGCCGCTTGCCAGTACCGCGCTGGGGTCGGCCCTGCCGACCCTGGCGCTGAGTTTTGGCCTGGCCGTATTGTTCATGCGGCGGGGCGAGCCGGCCGGGCCGGTTCCCGCGTAGCCAGTCTCCGGCGGGCACGGCCATCGAGGCCGTGGCCCGCGTCCGTCGCGCTTTCAGCGGCAGGCGTAATTCGCCGCATCGTCCGGATCGCCCGTCCCCCGATAGACCGCCTGCTTGGGATAGGCGCACAACGGACGGGCTCTCTGCACGGATCCGGCCGCCGTCCGCGACGCGACGAAGTCGTCCGGGGGCGTTCCCTGCTCGACCCATCGATCCATGGCAGCCAGGACGTCGCGGCTCGGATCGGGAGCGGCGTCGCCGTCGACGCGCAGGGTGGTCGCACCCGGGCCGCCGCTGCAATGGCCCATGCCGGGAACCAGGAAGAGCCGGTAGAACGCATCGAGCGCGTTCCGGGAGCCTTGCGCATCGAGCACGCGATCGTAGTAGCCGATGCTGTCGTAGGCGCTGACCACCGGATCGCTCCAGCCGTGATAGACCATCAGCTTGCCGCCCGCCGACTTGAATGCCGACAGGTCGGCGCTGGTCTGGTCGACCAGCGGTGCAATCTTGGCATACGCATACGAAACGTCGCGGTCGAAATCGAATGTCCACCAGTTCCACTGCGGATCGTCGAAAACCCAGTAGCGCCAGAAGTCTGCCCGTACCGGTTCGGTCGACCCCATGTAGCCCGACCATCCCGATTCACTGCCCACCGGCCAGCCGGGATAGAGCTGGGCGTTCGTACGGGGATTGCGCGGCCCTCGATAGATGTTGCGGGCGGCGGCAAGCTGGCTGGATGTCAGGCAGTCCGCGGCATCGCCGGCGGTGCACAGCAAGGTCGCGACGTCGAATTTGTCCGCGCTGCAGGCGCGGGGATCGTCGATGACGCCGTCCGTCACGCCATCCAGCGCATCGCAGGCCGCGACGGCGCTATCCGTGATGAGCCGGAGCTTGGCCGGCGTCAGGAATTGCGTGAGGTTGTCGTTGGCCGGGCGGTTGGAGCGGAACCGCCACATGAATTCGATATTGAGGGCGGTGCGGTTATTGCCGGGCGCGCCGGCAATGATGCCGTCGAAATCTTCGGGATAGCGCTGTGCTTCCGCAAATCCCTGATGACCGCCCGTGGAGCATCCCAGGTAGTAGGCCCGGCTGGCCGCCGTGCCGCGCAACTCGGCCAGCAATTGTTTGCCCGCGACGGTAATCGCGTTGACCGACCGGGATCCCCAGTCGATGATTTTCTCCGGATTGCCGACGCCCCACAGCATGTCCTCGGTCTGGTGGCCGGTATCGCCGCCAAGCACGGCGTAGCCCTGCCGCATCGCATAGGCCATGTCGCCATAGCTCAGCGCCGGGCTGTAGCCGCCGTTGCCGGTGGTGACCAGCTTGCCGTTCCAGGCCGTTCCCTCCGGCACCCAGAGCTGGAAGTCGATCCGCGAGCTGGCGCTGGGCATGGCCACGGCATCGATGCGGCAGAACGCGGGGACGCCGTTCAGGTCCTGGCGGCTGTCTGCGGGTCGATAGGTGCCCGCGGGAATGGACGACACCGCCGTGATGCGCGCCGCGGGAATCCGTACGTCGGCGAAATCTTCCACCTGGCAGGCGCGGGCGACCGGCCCGACAGGCCCGCCCGGCCCGGGCGGCTGGGCCGGCGATCCGCCGTCGTCGCCGCCACAGGCGGCGAGCGTTGCGGCCAGGACAAGCGCGAGAGGCAATATGCCGCTCGCGGGACAGGGGTATCCCATGATTTCTCCTCTGGTGTGGCGCCGCGCTCGTTGTCGATCTTGTGCGCATGGCGAGATTCGCTGGAACCTTCTTGTCCGCCGCACTCTATGCCGGGAGATTTCATTTGGGAATTCGAAAATTTACATGAATTGATCGATAGCTCAGGATAGTGGGGGCGGTGGCCGTTGGCGTGTCATGGTGGCCACCCCTTCGGCGACCAGAACCAGCACCGCCATCCAGATCGCCAGATAGGTGGGCCACTGCGAGGCGGGAATGGATTCACCGAGCACTCCCGCGGCCACGATGACCAGCAAGACCGGTTCCACGTAGATCAGCAGGCCGAACAGCGTCAGGTTCAACTTCGGCGCCGACAGCGCCTGCAATCCCAGTGCCGAGGCGCTGATGATGCCCAGGCCGAGGATCAGCCACGGCAGGGCGGGCGGCGCATCGGCCGGCAGCGCATACCCGCCCTGCACGACGAAAAACACGCTGACGGGCAGGCCCAGCGTCATGTCCAGCCACAGCGAGCCCAGGGTGTTGGTATGGGTGGCGCGGCGCAGCCAGAAGTAGCCGGGATAGCCCAGGCACACCAGCAACGCGGGCCAGGACACGGTACGGATGATGGCGATCTGGTAGACGATCCCCGCGAATGCCAGGCCGCCGGCGAGCAGTTGCATCGGGCTGATGCGTTCGTCGAAGGCCAGTCGGCCCAGCGCCACCATCACGATCGGCAGCAGGAAATAGCCCAGCGAGACATCGAGTCCGTGACCGTTCACCGGCGCCCACATGAACAGCCAGAGCTGGCCGCCGAGCAGCGCGGCCGACAGCAAGCGCTGTGCCCAGAAAAACCGTTCGCGGCGGATCCGCGCGGCGAGCTGGCGGATCTCGTGCCAACGTCCCATGGCCAGGACCAGCAGGGTCAGCGCCGGGACGGTGAGCAGCATCCGCCAGCCGTAGATGGCCGCGCCGTCCAGGGGGCGCAGCAAGACGGTGTACGCGGACATCAGCGCGAAAAGCGCTGACGAGGCCACGTTGAGCAGGACGCCGGTGGAGGTGTCGAGGGAGGAGGGGGCAGTCATTGAAAAGGGGGAAGCGTGGGATGGGTAGGGTGAAGCCATGGGCGCCGCGGGTGCTGAAAAAATCCCCGTCTCTCTACTGGGGCGATGCGTTCCCGATACGTATCTCCGACTTCAACCATTCGATGAACAACTCTACTTCCGGTACCGCCTTGGCTCGCTCGGAGACGAGCAGGCAGTAGGCTTGCGGCGGAACGATGCCTACTGGCGACAATCTCCGCAGTAGGCCCGATTCGACAAAGTATTCGATGAGAACATGCCGCCCCAATGCAACGCCTTGCCCGAGCATCGTGGCTTGGATGATCTGGTCGTGATTGGTGAATCGCAGGCTCTTCGTGGTTTCCGCCGTGGCGGTGTCGGGCAGCCATGTCGCCCAGGCAGACCATGGGTAGAGGCTGGTGGTGGACTCCTGAAGAAGCAAGGTCTGGCCTTCAGGGTCGAATGCCTTGTCCAAACCCGGTTCGATGTTGGCAGCGACGGTGTTGCTGCCCACCGGGTAAATCTCTTCCCTGGTCAAGACCTGGCCCGTGGAAGGCAAGGTGTCCGGCGTGCAGTATCTGATTGCCACATCGACGTCCTCGGTGTCCAGATCGACGAACCGATCAGTCGCCTGAAAGTGCAGATCGATGTCGGGATGAGCCGCATGCAAGGCCCCAAGCCTGGGAATCAACCACATCGAAATGAATGACGAGAACGACGATATCGTGACCCGCTTCTTAGCGGAACCGCGGCGGATCTGAGAAACGCAACCGTCGAGTTGATCCAGCATGGCTACCGCGACCTTCTCCAGCTTTGCGCCTGCTTCGGTCAGTTTGAGCACGCGGGTCGTGCGCACGAACAGTCGTTCCCCCAGTTCGCTTTCCAGCGCCTGTATCTGCCGGCTCAGCGCGGATTGCGTCAGGCATAGCTCCTCCGCCGCTTTCGTGAAGCTTCCTTGCCGGGCGGCAAGGACGAAGCCCCGTAAACCCGCAAGGCTGATCGGGCGATCCTTATTCATGATTTTCTCGCATCAAAGTCATGAGATTTTTCCGTTTGAGTGAGCGGTAATGCCCATGTCCAATCAGCGTGCATGGTTAATTATGAGGTTTTTGCATGGATTTTGGAATCAAGGGAAAAGTCGCTCTCGTTACGGGGGGAGGCGGCGGCCTGGGCAGCGCAATCGCTCTGCAACTTGCTGCGGAAGGCGCCAGCGTCGTCATCGCGGACGTGAGTGCGCAGGCGGCATGCCGTACCGCGGAGGCGGTCGGCGCTTGTGGCGGCCACGCTTTGCCGCTCGAGTGGGACCTGTCCCGGAGGGAGATTTTTCCGACACTGCTGTCGCAGATCCAGGATTGGGCGGGGGACGTTGATATCCTGGTAAACAATTCCGGCGGGCCGCCGCCCAGTCTGGCGACCGATGTGCGGGACGAGCTGTGGCATGGACAGTTCGATGCCATGGTCCTGTCGCTGATGCAGCTCACTTCGCTCGTATTGCCCGGAATGCGGCGCAGGGGTTGGGGCCGCATTATTACGAGCGCATCCTCGGGTGTGATCACCCCGATATCGAACCTTGCCGTATCCAATGCGCTTCGCATGACGCTGATCGGTTGGTCGAAAACACTCGCCGCGGAGGTCGCCGCGGATGGGGTGACGGTCAACGTCGTGCTTCCGGGGCGTATTTCAACCGCTCGCATAGCCCAGCTGGACCAAGCCAGAGCCGACCGCGAGAAGCGGTCGCTTGATGACGTCATTTGCGCCAGCACCTCTTCCATTCCCGCTCGTCGCTACGGGAAACCCGAAGAATACGCGGACGCCGTCACGTTCTTGGCAAGCGCACGCGCGTCGTACATCACCGGGTCCATGGTGCGTGTCGATGGTGGATTGATTCCGAATATCTAGGAGAAAGACATGGATGCTGGAAACCTCAGTGAGCGCGAGATCATCCGCAAAAGATTCCTCGCCGTGGATACGTCGAACGTCGCTGACGTTCTCGACATGATGGGCCTGCCAAATCAAGGGCTGGCCGCGGAGTTCGCTCCCTATCCGGCGACGGCGGGCAAGCTGGCGGGCTGGGCCTATACGATCCGCGGTCAAATGACTCCCTTCGAAGGGGCGGGCGACGCCGACAAGATGCAAGCCTGCCAAGGGCTCTCACCCGGCGAGGTAAGTGTGTGGAGTGGTGACGGTTGGGGGTTCTGCTACTTCGGTGAACTAATCGCTATTGGCATGAAAGAGCGGGGAAGCGTGGGGGCGCTGGTCGACGGTGGTGTGCGTGACATTCGCTGGATCGCCGAACAGGACTACCCCGTATATGCGCGCTACCGGACGCCCGTGCAATCGATCGGGCGATGGAAAGTAAACGCCTGGCAGATCCCCGTCTCGCTTCGAGGCGCGGGCGGCGGCATGATCAGCGTGGCGCCAGGCGATTTCATCCTCGCCGATGAGGATGGTGCCATCGTGATTCCATCCGGTGCCGTCGTCGAAGTCCTGGAGAAATCCGAAGCGCTCACCGTCACGGAGCAACAGGTACGACGTGCGTTGAAAGACGGTCTGTCGTTGGGGGACGCACTCGCGAAGTACGGACACGTCTGATCGTCCGACTCTGTTCATGAAAGCCCTGGGTGCCCAATGGCGCCTGGGGCATGGGTTCTCGGCGGTACAAGGCAGTGCGCGATCAAGGGGTTTGCCCCTATCGCTCAAGGCATTCAAGTTGGTTCAAACTGTGTATACACAATACAGTGCACAAAACTAAGAGAAACGACAAAGACGGCGTGGGCATGGGGCCGGCGCCGCTGACGGGGGAGACAATGAGCGTAACCACGGAGGTCGCGGCAATCCGCGACGGGGTAACCCAGGGCACCAGGACGACAGGCGGCAGGGTTTCCTTTCGTGCCTGGGTGACGGTGGCAGTGGCTTTTGTCGGAATGGCGTTTGGCCAGACCGCGATCGCCTTCTTGACCCTGGGCGTATTCATGAAACCGCTTGGGCAGGAGTTCGGATGGAACCGCGGCCAAGTCGCGATGGCGTTATCGGTGGGGGCCTTCGTACTCCTGTTTTCCACGCCTCTGGTAGGCCGGCTGATCGACCGCATCGGCGTACGCCGGGTGCTTCTGCCATCGATGTTCGGATTCGGGCTGTCGCTCTGCGTGATGTACTTCTTCTCTGGGACACTGGTCCACTTCTACGGCATGTTCGTGCTGATCGGAGTTGTCGGAACCGCGGCGAACAACGTGTCCTATATTCGAGTGTTGAGTGCCTGGTTCATCAAATGCCGTGGGCTCGTCATAGGCGTTGCTTCGGCAGGCGTGGCCGCTGGCCAGGCCATCAGCGTTGCGCTGGCGCAGAGTCTGGTAACGCAATACGACTGGCGTGTCGCCTATCTGGGCCTTGGCTTGCTGGTGTTGGTGGCGGGGTTTCCCATCGTGGCCCTGTTCCTGCGCAACGAACCGGGTGATGTAGGCCAGGAGCCGTTCGGCGCGGAGGAGGCGGGCTTGCGCAGCGGCACACCCGCATTCAGCGTGTCGCGCGCCCAGGCGCTTCGCATGCCCGTGTTCTGGTCCCTGATATTCATCGCATTCTGCATGTCGATGTCGCTGCACGGCGTCCAGATCCACTTCGTTCCGTTGTTGATGGACAGCGGTATCTCGGCCGGAAAGGCCACCGCAGTCTTCATCGGCCTCCTGAGCGCGGGCTCCATCATCGGCCGAATCGCCACGGGCGTTCTCTTCGATCGCTTCTTCGCACCGCGTGTCGCGATGGTTGCATTCATGCTGCCGCTCGCCAGCCTCATGCTGGTATCCAGTGGCGTGGGGCTCTGGGCCTTCTACCCGATGGCCTTTTTCTTCGGGATTGGCCTGGGCGCGGAGTCGGATGTGCTGGGCTACTTCACGAGTCGCTATTTCGGCTTGAAGTCCATGGGCGAACTGTACGGCTACATCTTTGGAGCGTTCATGGCCGGGTCCGCCGCCGGTCCCGCCATCTACGGGCTTGTACAAGCGCGGACCGGAAGCTACGACTCCATTCTGATCGCATCGACCGTGATGCTGGTGATGGTTTGCGTGGTGTGCGCAACGTTGCCGCGCTTCAAGGACGTTCCCTCCGTCCAGACGTAGCCGCTGTCATCTCAGCTCCGGCGGCCTGGCCGGCGGGGCGCTGATTCGACAAGTTCTTCTCTTGGCCACACTTCCAGGCCCGCGTTGCCTCCGGCTCGCGGCCCAGGCCTCCTGTTGCTCAAAAAAAGGTTCGCTATGAAGCTCTCCACTATCGCTTTCGCTCTGACGATCACCGCGGCCGTCCCCGCCGCGCACTCGCAGTCGTCCGTTTCGCTGTTCGGTCTGGTCGACCAAAGCATTGCCCACATCACGAATGTGAACGCAGCCAAGGACTCGGTCACCAAAATGCCCTCCAATAGCTCCATCCCATCTCGTTGGGGGCTGCGTGGCACGGAGGACCTGGGGAACGGTTACAAGGCGGGCTTCGTATTGGAAAGCGGTTTTTCGCTTGATACGGGCGCTTCCATGCAGGGTGGCCGCCTGTTTGGCAGGCAAGCCCATGTGTCGCTGTCGACGCCCTATGGCACGGTCACCCTGGGCCGTCAGTACTCGATGTTGTTCTATTCCCTTTTCGGCGCGGACCAGTTGGGCCCGAATCTGTTCGGTTCGGCCAGTCTCGATCCTTACATCGCCAATGATAGGACCGACAATGCCATCGGTTTCCTGGGCAGGACGGGGGGCTTCCAATACGGGGCGACCTACAGTTTCGGACGCGATGCCGCGGCAACAGGCGGTCCCGCGGCCACCAACTGCGCGGGCGAGTCAGCCACCGATCGCAAGGCCTGCCGTCAATGGACGGCACTCTTGAAGTACGACGCGCCGACATGGGGCATCGCTGGTGCGTACGACAAGCTCCACGGTGGCCCCGGCGTCGTTTTTGGAGGGCCTGCCGCGTTGAACAACAGTGCCTACTACGAGGCTCGAACCACGGTGAATGGCTACGTACAGGTCGGCGGCCTGCGAGTCAGCGGCGGCTGGATCGGCCGAACGAATCGAAGCGCACAATCTTTCAGGCAAGACATGGTTTTCGCTGCGGTTGGCTACGCATTGACGCCCGCATTGTTTCTTGATGCCCAGGCATTCCGCTATACCAAGCGCCATAGCGACGATGACACCATGATGTACGTCGCCCGTGCCACCTACAGCTTGTCGAAACGTACGGCGGTGTATGTGACGGGGGGCTATCTGACCAACTCGGGCAACGCCGCCAATTCACTCGACGGCATGTCCGGTGCCGGTCCAGGCCTGAACCAGATCGGCGTGGCGGCGGGCATCCGCCATGCGTTCTGAGCCAGGAGGCCGCGCCATGGCGAGGATCAAGCCTGGGAGTCGGTGGGACGGTTTTTCACGAATTTTTCGATCAGCGCTTCCATGTACTGGCGCGTGACGGCCTCCGAGCCCTGGCTATCGCGTGCCTGCATCGCGGTGAGCAGCTTCTGGTCGTAGTGAAGCGCAATCTCGCGATTGGCGGGGTCCTTGTAGAACTCGTTGCGTGCGGCAAGGAACTGGTCTTCGAGCATGGTGGCGCAGCGTGCCAGGGGCACGTTGCGGCACATCGTCCGCCACGTAATGCGGTAGACGTAGTTTGCTTCGATGAATGTGCTCAGCCGATTGGATTGATGCGCTTGCAGCCCCTTCTCGAACGCTTTCTCCAAGGTCTTGAGCTCGTCGGCGGTACCGTCTTTGGCGGCGTGATAGGCGACCCTGGGATCGATCAGCATATGTGCTTCGAGCCGATCCGCGAAGTCTTCGAAAGAATCGCTTGGAAGGACGAACCCACGCTCGCTGCTTACGATCAAGCCGTCACGCGCCAACTGGAAAAGAGCCTCGCGAACGGGGGTCCTGGAAACGCCGTACTTTTGCGCGAGATCGACTTCCATCAAGCGCTGGCCCGGTTCGATCTCCCCTCTGCGCAGTCCTAGCCGGATGGCTTCGTAGACCTGTTCTCTCAGTGGTGCGCTTTGAACGATGAGGGGATTGGAAGATGTGCGGGCCATTTTTCTTGCTTTGAGCATGTGTCGATGTGGTGTGGGTGCGGTTCAGTCAGACACGTTGACGTGAGATGCCTATTAGAGCCGACTTTCTGCCGGCGTGCGTCGATACGAGCAATTTACCATTGAAAAAAATATGTTCTGTGTATACAGTACGCACAATTCAGTGCGCGGTCTGCGTACAGGAAAAAGGAGACAATCCCTATGCAACGGCCGCCTGTGGAACTTCATCGGCTCATCAGTCAAACCGTCGTCAATCCGAGCTTGAACGAACAACTGCGTTGTGATGCACGGTCCGTCTACACGCACTTCGGCATCCCGGCTGACCAGCAGGCGTTGCTGCTCGCGGATCCGCGGAAAGCGCTGGCAACGCTGAATGTCCACCCGAATCTGCAGTTCAAATTTCTTGCCGCGCTCGGCTTGCTCGGCCTCAAACCCGCCTCGATACAACCCTATCTGGAGACGCCTCATGGGCAAGCTCGTTAGCGCGGTCGCCACGTCGCACACCTTCGGGTTGCCCGATAACCATATCGAGGCGACGGAGCGCGTGGCGGAGGGCATGCGCGAGATCGGGAGGCGCGTGCGCGCTGCGAAGCCTGACATCCTGATCATTGTGTCCAGCGATCATCTGACCAATTTCGATCTCGACGTACAGATACCCTTCGCCGTGGGCATGGCGGATGGCTACGAACCGCTCGGCGATCTCGGCGTGCCTGTCCGGCGCTATCCCGGGAACCGTGGATTCGCCGCCGGTCTCGTGCAGTTTGCTTCGAACGATGGCTTCGATCTCGTCGGCCTGGAGCGCGTGCGCCCGGACCACGGCATTGCCGTGCCCAACGCGATGATCAATGTGCACGCGGACGTGCCACTGGTGCCGCTGTACATCAACACGGTCATGGAGACCATACCAACCTGCAAGCGCAGCTACGAGCTGGGAAGAGTCGTGGCCAGATACATCCGGGAGCAACGACCGAATGCGGAGCGTGTGGCGATCGTCGGATCCGGCGGCTTGTCGCATTGGATCTGCATGCCCGATTCCGGCCGCATCAACGAAGAATGGGACCGCGGGATCCTGGATCGCATCGCGTGCGGGCAGGGCCGCGAGCTCGCCACCTGGACGCCGGCCTCGATCATCGAGGCCGGCGGAAACGGCGGTCTCGAAATCGCCGCGTGGGCCTGCATGCTGGGCGCCGCGGGCGATGCCACGGGGTCGGCGATCTACTACGAGCCCATGCACAACTGGTGGACGGGAATGGGTGGCGTCGCCATGCACATCGATGCTGCCTGATGCACTCCGAGCCCAACCAACCTTTTTAGAAGGATCCGACATGACCTCTTCCTACCAACCACCGGACATCAGTGCGGAACTGGCCGCAATGGGTGTATCCAGCCGCCGTGTCATGGTCGATGGCCTCGACACGCATTACCTGGAGATCGGGCAAGGCCCGGTTCTGATCCTGGTGCACGGCGGGGGAGCCGGTGCCGATAGTTGGGGAAACTGGAGCGCCTGCCTGGAGGCCTACGCTCGACGTTTCCGTGTCATCGCCCCCGACATGCCCGGCTTTGGCCGCACGGCGAAGCCGGCGCCGCAGGAGTATGACTACAGCCAGTCCAGCCGCAACCGGCACATGCTGGCATTCATGGATGCGCTCGGGCTGCACTCGGTGAACCTGATCGGCAATTCGATGGGGGGGGCGACGAGCCTCGGCGTTGCCATGGCGCAGCCCCGCCGGGTCAACAAGCTTGTACTGATGGGCAGCGCCGGCCTGGGCATTTCGAATCCGGACCCGACCTACATGCAGGCCTTCGCGGGCTACGACCACACCGTGGAGGCCATGCGCCGCCTGATGCAGAGCCTGGGTGGATCGCGATACGAGATCGATGAGCGGCTGCTCATGTATCGCCACGCGCTCATGCAGGAACCCGCCGCGCAAGTGGCCATTGACGTCATTCGTCGCAGCCATCTCGTCTATGAACGCGCTCGGATTGCTGCCGTGCGGACGCCAACCCTGGTGGTCGGAGGCAAGGAAGACAAGATCGCCGTACTGGCCCGTACATATGGCTATCTGGAATTGATGGAGAACTCGTGGGGCTTCGTGCTGCCGCACGTCGGGCACTGGGCAATGATGGAGTCGCCGCGCGAGTTCGTCGCTGTCACGAGTGCATTTTTTTCTGATGACCTGTTCTGAAGCGTGAAGAGGCAACAGAACTGAAGGAGCAATGATGGAATCACCCATTACGTTTGTCGAAGACGAACTGCTGCGCAAGGTACCTTCGTGGCGCGACTATCTCTCGGCCAAACTCGGTTTTCGCAATCACTGGTATCCCGTGAAGCTATCGCGGGAAATCGGCGAGGCGCAGATCGCACAGGTGACGCTTTGCGGCGAGAAAATACTGATCAAGCGGGTGGACGGAAAACTGTTCGCCTTGCGGGATCAGTGCCTTCACCGCGGCGTGCCGTTCTCGCAGAAACTGGAGTGCTACACGAAAACGACGATCACCTGCTGGTATCACGGCTTCACCTACAAGTGGGAGAGCGGCGAACTGTGCGATATTCTTGCATCGCCGGACAGCAAGGCCATTGGACGGCGGGGCGTCAAGAGCTATCCGGTCGAAGAAGCAAAGGGTGTCGTATTCGTCTTCCTCGGGGATGATGACTTCGACGTGCCACCGCTGGCCGAAGACGTGCCGCCCATGTTTCTGGACGAGGACATGGCGCTGGAAGGCGATTCCTACGTCGTGGAATCCAACTGGCGAGTCGGCTGCGAAAATGGCTTCGATGGACTGCATGTCTATATCCATAGAACCTCGCCGCTGGTCAACGACACACAACGGTCCCTGCCGATTGGCCACACGGCCGAATCCGGAAAGATCGAGCTGAGAGAAGCCCCCGGAGAGCCCAAGGGCGTATATGACTCGTTCGCCCACCACCACAGTCTCTGGGAAGGCCGTGTCGAAGGGGATGTGGTCGTCAAAGGGGTGCGCAACTCGCGTGCGGATGGTGCTCCGAGCCGTACGACGGCCGCGTCACTGTGGATGCCCGGCGTCTTGCGCGTGGACGATTTTCCCGATGCGGGACGTCATCAATTCGAGTGGTACGTTCCTATCGACGAGAACACCCACTACTACCTCATCATGATCGGCAAACGGGTCAGCTCGCCCGAGGAGGCGCTGGCCCACGAGCAGGAGTTCTGGAGCCGCTGGAAGCCCGTATCGCTCGACGGATTCAACAATCAGGATGTCGAGGCCAGGCTGGCCCTGCAGAGCTTCTACAAACGCGACCGGGCGTGGCTGGAAGAAATGTTGATCGAAGGCGACTATCCCATCATCGCCTGGCGGGAGCTGGCGCACCGTCATAACCGTGGGGTGCAGTGCCCGGAGCATCTGGGCTGACGGCCGCGAGGCGACCGGCGGATCGGTCGGTCGCCGTCGCGACGTCGAATTCGACAAGTTGAGCGCAATGAGCCAAGGAATGCGTCTTCCACCCCTGCTTTCGTTGAAAGCCTTCGAAGCCGCGGCCCGGCATCTTTCATTTACCGCCGCCGGAAGCGAGCTGCACCTGACTCAGGGGGCTATCAGTCGCCACGTCAAGCTGCTGGAAACCTACCTGAAGGCGAAGCTTTTCACACGCTATATTCGGCGCGTGGAATTGACTGAAATCGGTCAGGAGTACTTCCTGTCCGTGCAGAACGCCTTGCTGGACATCGAACGAGCAACCATCTCGGCAAGGCGGGATTCACGGCGGCGAATCACGCTCGATGTGCTCCCCACCTTGAACTCGCTTTGGGTCATGCCGCGCCTGGCGAGTTTTACCGAAGCGCACCCCAACATCGAGTTGCGGCTGGTGTCCTCGATCAGTCCCGTTGATTTTCGCACGCATGAAGTTGACGTGGCCATTCGAGTGGGGCGGTTTCCGGGACGCAGGTATCCCAAGCGATGCCCGCGCATCGAGCTGGAAATGGTGGGTAGCTGGAAGGACGTCACGGCCCAGTATCTTTTCCCTGACGTACTCATTCCGGTCATATCGCGCAAATTACTCGAGCAGGGAAGACCGATCGAGGCGCCGGCCGATCTTCTTTCGTATCGGCTGATTCATACGGCCAGTCGCCGCTATGCCTGGGGTGACTGGTTGGCGAACCACGGCCTGCGTGTGCCGGCCAGATCCGATCAACTGGACTTCGGCCACTTCTTCATGGCGATTCGCGGTGCGAAAGACTGCAAGGGGGTTGCCATCGTTCCCAGGATTTTCTTCGAGATTTTCCCCCACGATCCCGACCTCGTCTGTCCGCTGCCTGGGGAGATCGAAAGCGCCGGCGCCTATTATTTATTAACCCGGGAGTCGCAGAGCGACGATCCATGCATCCGCCTGCTGGCGGAATGGATCCTGGCCGAAGCGGAGCATGTTGCCGGCGGGCCGCCGGCGCAAGCCTGAAAGGCGCGCCCCGCCCGATCAAGCGCTATTCCGCACGGATGTTCAACTGGCCTTCCCTGACCACCCGGGCCCACTTCTCCTGTTCGTTTTTCATCGTGGTGTATAGCTCCAAGGTTGAGCTTCCCTTGACGACAACCCCCTGCTTTGCAAGCGTGAACATGATTTCCGGTTCTGCCAGGACGGCTTGGATCCTGGTTTGAATGTCCGCAGCGAGTTTCGCGCCCATTCCTTTTGGCCCGAACAAGGCGTACCACGCTTCACCGTTGAAACCCGGGAGGCCGCTCGCGCTCAGGGTGTCGAGCGCGGGGAAGTTCGGATCTCGCGTCGCACTGATGACGCCCATGATCCGGAGCTTGCCTTCTTTCTGGAACGGTACTGCCTGATGTACGGGCAGGAACATCGTCTTGACATGGCCCGCAAGCACGTCGGTGATCGCTCCCGATGCTCCCTTGTACGCGACGTGACTCATCTGGAGCCCCGCCATCAGGCACATCTGCTCCATCCAGAGATGGTGGAAGGTTCCTTTGCCAGGCGATGCATAGTCGACCGTTCCCGGCCGGGCCCTGACGTAGGCCAGGAACTGCGGAAAATTCCCGGCTGGCAACGATGGATGGATGACCAGGGCGAAGTTGGTGGAACACAGATTGGAAATCGGGGTGAATCCATCGAGCACGTTGATCGGAGCGTTGGGGTATAGCAATGGCAAGGTCATTATCGACGCCGCGGTGATCATCAGTGTCGACCCGTCCGGCGGCGCTTTCGTGACCATTTCGTAGCCGATCAGTCCGGAGGCGCCCGGACGGTTGTCGATAACGACCGGACGATCCACCCGTGCGGTCAGACGGGGCCCGACAAGCCGAGCGGCCAGGTCGGGAGTGGTTCCTGGCGCGTGCGGCACGATGAGCCGAATCGGTCCGCTGCCGCCGTCCAGCGTCGTGGCGACCCCGGGCGCTGTCGGTATTGCCGCTCCCGCGAGCGTTGCCGCTCCACCGCGCAAGAGTTTGCGCCGTTCGTGGGAAAAATTCGATGACGAGTTGCGATCCATGGTGTCCCCGGATGCCGTTAGCGGTTGCATGATGTGGGCGCGTCGATCAGAAGAGAACGGACGCCTGGGCTTTCACCTGGATGCCGGTGGGAGCGACGTGTGCCAGGCTGTCAGGATGTCGTTGAACGCCTGTGGCGATTCGAAGTGAGCCGAATGGCCCGCGTTCGGAATGATGTGGAACCGCGAGGACGGTACGCGCTTCTGGACAGCCTCGACCAGCGGTGGGGGGAAAAGGATGTCTTCGTATCCGACGACAAAGAGTATGGGTATCCGGGTGGCAACCAGGTCGTCCAGCGGTCGAACGCGCTGCGTTCCAGTCAGTGTTCGCAGTCCGACACTGTTGAAGCTCGCGATCTGGCCGTACAGGGCGACCTTGTCCGGGTCCCCGGCACGGGTGGTGGAACCCAGCACACGCTCGGCCTGGCCGAGATTGGCGGTAGCTCGCTGGACGGCATCCATGCCGGCCCGCAGGGAGGTGGGCAACTCAATGCCGATCAACGTATCGGCCAGGACCAGGCCGGCGACGCGTTCAGGATACTGGCAAGTGAAGAGGACACAGCACCCGCCGCCCATGGACTGTCCGACCAGTACCGCCTGGCGCAGGTCCAGTGCGCGCCAGAGGTGGTCCAGGTCGTCGACGAAGCCGTCCCGACCGAGCCCTTCCGCATCGCTCGATTTCCCGAAACCGCGCGCGTCTACCGTGATCAACCGGAAACGGTCCGCCAGCCCGGCAATCTGGGGAAACCAACTGGCATGATTTCCACCCATCCCGTGAAGCAGCACCAGCGTTGGCCCGCTGCCATGGACCTCGTAGTACAGCTGGCTTTGGCCTGAAGAGAAATAGGGCATGGTCGATCCGCCTATTCCCAGGTGGCGAAAGCCATTGCGCAACCCGTTCCGGCCGGACTGCGGTAGCACGGGATGTAGTCGACCAGGTCCATCTTCATGCCCTCTACCGCGCCGGCCAAGGCGGACCAGCATCGAAACTCGGAATTGCCGGATTGCAGCTTCTCGAGGGGCATGCCGAGATGGCCATCGGGCTTGCCCGACGCCATGATCTCGAGGAAGTTTCGATCGAATTCCTCATCCACCACGAAGTGGCTGAGGCCGCCAGTGGCGATCACCGCGACGCGGATATCGTCTGGCCACGATTCGACGGCCGCTCTGATGGATTGGCCGAGCTGGTAGGCGCGCCCCGGCGTGATCTGAGTCGGCGGGTAGTAGGTGTTGATGCTGATCGGAATGATCGGATAGATCTTCGCGGCCATCATCTTGTAGTAGACGTAGCCGAACGAGTGGCTCATTCCCTGATCAGGCGGCAGGTAGCGCGAATGGGCGGGGTCGAAGCCGTTGTTCATCAGATGATCGATGATCTTCAAGGCGCGCCCGGAGTCGACCGGGTATTCCTTTTCCTGCTGGGGATACCAGAGGTCCTGGTTCAGGCGGGGATCGTACTTCCACTTCATGATGCCTTGGGGCTTGTATGGCAGCGCATCGCCGCAGAAAACCTGGATGGCCGGCATGTTGTCGTCGTCAAAAACCTCCTTGTGGTCATCGCCGATGACGATGACCAGATCGGGGTTGACCGCATCGAGGCGACGGATGAGTTCGGCCATCGCCCTTTGATTGGCCATGTGGCGTTCGGCCATCTTCTCCATGGTGATCTCGTCGATGACGGCCGGGCTTGCCCTGCCCAGTAGCTCGTCGTACGAGACGCTCTTGCCGTCGAAATCATGAAGCGCAAAGAAATTTTTGTCGTCCACCGCGGCGCGGGCAAGCCACGCCGAGGGCTCCATCAACAACGCGGGGCTATGTGAGGATCCAATGCCCATTACGATCTTGGCCATGTCTTTTCCTTGTATGTGAGCGTTGATTCGTTCTTTTGGCTGTATGTGGCGAAGCCGCTTGTCACGCCGCCTTCAAGCCTGCCGGCGGCAGGCTTGCGTTCGTGTCTTCCAGCATTTCCCTGGCAATGACGGCTCGAGCCTTCACGAGCCGCTTGCCTATGCGCAGCTCTTTCGGATCGTTGACGCAGGTAATGCCGATAATGGCGCCCGCCGCGAGGTGGTAGATGGCGAACCGCCGGGTGTCGGGGTCACCGCGGACGGCCAAGTCATCACCTTGCGTCGAACCGAAGACGTTGATGTTCAAGTCGTACTGGTCAGACCAGTAGCCGCATATCTCCGCGTAGCCGGCGTGCGCGTCAACGAGCGCATGGCCGACATGCCGGCCATGCGCGGCTGCATGGTGCCAGCTCTCGTGCTTCTCGTGCCGGCCCGAGATGTCGTTGAAGGCATAGGCGACTTCTCCCGCCGCGAACACACCATCGGCGCTGGTCCTACCCAGGCCATCCACTGCAATTCCCATGGCCCCGCAGTCGATGCCGGCACTCTGCGCCAGTGTGATCTCCGGTGTGACGCCTATGCCGACGACAATCAGGTCGGCGACCAGGGTCGTGTCGTCGGAAAGGGTTACCGTGTGGCTGTCGTTGCCGTATTCGAATCCGACGGGATACGTGTTGCATCGGATGGCTACGCCGTGTGCCGAATGAGCCTGCTGCAGCACGTGGCTCAATAGCGGGGGCGCGGTTCGTGCCATCAGCCGGGGACCGGCTTCGATCACCGTCGTGGCGATCCCGCGCTGTACGGCGACCGCGGCAACTTCCAGGCCGATGACTCCGCCGCCGATGACGATCAGGCTCGAGGCCCGCTTCATTGCCACGCGCAGCGCCAACGCATCGTCGAGCGTGCGCAGATAGAACACCCCCGGCGTCGCAGGCGACAGCAATGGGAGGACCTTCGGGCGAGAGCCCGTTGCCAGCACGAGCCGCCCGTAGTCAATGGTGTCACCGTTATCAAGCATCACGCACCGAAGCGAAGGGTCGAGCGCGGTGACGGCACGACCTCGCAGCAACGTCACGTCCTGCCCCTCATACGTTTCCTGTTCCCGCAGAAGAATCGTCGATTCCGCACCGGTTTTCAGCAGTACGTCCTTGGACAGCGGCGGCCGATCATAGGGATAGTGCGGCTCCTCGCCGATCATGGTCACGCGGCCTGCGTAACTGGCATCCTTGAGTCCGTCGAGAACACTGACCGCGGCGAGTCCGGAGCCAACGATGACGATGCCTGGTTCAGCATCCATATGGGTTTCCTGAGTCACGGATGTCTCCTTCGTGGATGCCGTCAATCCACACGCAGAGCCGCGCCGGCCCCAACCTGGAAATCCGTGCCCTTGCCCAGGATGATGGCCGCCGATCTCACCCGATACCACTCGGGATGCGCTGCCACGGCAGGCGCCTTGCCTTGCTCGAGATCGTCGGCGGATCGAAGCAGCCATTTGCGGAAGCCGACGATGGCGGCGTCCCCGGATCCCAAGGTTTCCCTGGATCGATCGACTATCGGCCCCATGCTTTCTTGAACCGCGGTATCTTGCATGCCTATGCCTTCGATACCCGTTGAGCTGCGCAGCCGTTGTTCCGTTCGGTCGCGCTTGTAGTCGTTGTGGCGATTGACCAGGGGTCGGTAAGAGCCGTCGTCCATGACCCGGGTATGTACGCCGCCATGGTCCAGCTCGTGAGCTTCCAGGGGGCGCGCGGCATTCCAGGTCATGGTGAACAACCAGCAGTTGTGGTCATCGATGGGAACCCAGGCGTGTCCCATGATCGGCCCGCCCTGCTGGTTCGGAGCGATCATGGTGTAGAAGGGCGCGAGGAACTGCGTGACGCGCCAGTAATAGTCGTCCTCCGCGGCATTGCGGCGAGCGCCGATTGCCATCCCATAGTCGGTATGACGCACGAAGAATCGGGGAGCGGTGTCCGAAGCAAGATATGGAATCCTGGAGTTCGGCGAGATCTGCCGCTGGCGGAACGGGATGGAGGTATCCTCGTCGAGCAGGCTGTGCAGGATGCCGACGTGGCTTGAATCGATCCCTCCTTCGACACCCTGCGCGTAATTGGTTTCCTGCAACCGCTTGCTGATATAGCGGTGCGCGGGGGGAACGAGACCCCATTCGATTTCCGGCGGCACCGTGGGCATATGTTCCGGCTCGCCCATGTATGCCCAGACCAGGCCACCCCATTCGACGATGGGATAGGACTGGATCCTGGTCTCGTCCTTGAGCGGGGTGTCGGCTGGTTCGGCAGGCATGTCCACGACATTGCCCCGCGTGTCGAATTTCCACCCGTGATAGACGCAGCGCAGGCCGCATTGCTCGTTGCGGCCCAGGAGCAGATCGACACGTCGGTGAGGGCAATAGCGGTCGAGCAGGCCGAGCTTTCCCTCCGAGTCCCGAAAGGCAACCAGATCCTCTCCCAACAGGCGCACCGCCACGGGTGGGCCGTCGCGCTCGGCAACCTCTTCTGGCATGAGAAAGGGCATCCAGAAGCGGCGAAAGACGTTTCCCATCGGTGTCCCGGGGCCGACGCGAGTCAGTTTTTCATTGTTCTCTTGGCTGAACATGGTGCTCTCTCGAATTCAGTTGATTAGGCCGAAAACTTTCCCGTCTTCCACTTCGACAGCGTAGGTGCGCAGCGCGCGCTTGCACGGGAATTCGGTGGCCTGGCCCGTGGTCACATCGAACGCCCCGCCGTGCAAGGGGCAATGAATGATCTTTCCTTCGAGCTCGCCGCCGGACAGCGAGACGAGGCCGTGCGTGCACAAGTCGTCGGTCAGGTACAGTTCGCCGTCCACCTTGTAGAGCGCGAGCGCGTCGTCGCGCTCCGGGGCACAGACTTGGTGCGGCCGACCTTCGGGAACGTCCGAAATTTCACACAGGAGGATTCTTTTGGTCACGAGCCTATCCTCAGGGGGCTTTGCATCTTCTTCAGGAGCGCTGCGACGCTCAGCGCGGTGATGCGTCCGGTTTTCGGGTTCTCGGACGGAATGTTCTCGATGCTCATCGTGAACGAGGCCGAGTCGGCATCGACATGAATAGTGTGGGTATTCCGCGTGAGTGCGGGATCCGCCCAGATTTCGAGCTGGGTGCGGTCCGGGCCGATTCCGGCCAATGACAAGGCGACAGCGACGTTCAAGTTGGCCGGAAAGCCGACAGCCGCCTCGCGAGCGGTTCCATTGAAGATGCGCGTCGGCTCTTTTATGTCGTCGATGGCAATGCCGTGGGCTTCCAGGTACGGTGCGCCGAGCAGGCCCTTCACCGGTTTGCGGGTCACCATTCGAACCGAATGGATGGTGCCTTCCGCAGCCGCCGTGACGGCGTCCAGGCCAAGTAGCGCACCGGTCGGGACCAGGATCTGACCCCCGTGCTTTTCGGCCAGCTTGATCAGGTCAGGGTTGGCAAGTAGCGCGCCCGAACTGAGGACGACGAGTTTTTTCCCCGCCCTGAGCACCGGGGTGGCAATAGCGGGCAGCAGCGCGGCGGGAGCACATTCGACCACGATGTCGCACAGTTCGGCGAGCCGCTCGATCGGGACACATTGGGGTGTTTGGACCAGGCCAGACAGGAACGCCGTATGCTTGGCCGGATTCCTGACGGCAATCGCCGCGAGCTCAAGTCCGAGTATTCCCTTGTCGAGAATCGTTGCCAACGAGTTGCCAATCGCACCCAGGCCGGCAATGCCGACCCGCTCTGGTGCGCGCCCATCCGCTAACTTCATATCGCCTCCAGTTGAACGCCTTTACCGCGTCATGGAGGGATCGTAGGTTTAAGGTCCGAGGGCGAACAAACGATTTTCTTGGAGGGATTGGATCACTTGCATTCATGCATGCCCGCTGGCACCGCGGATTTCAACCCTAGAACTTATAACTGACCCTCACCCAGAAGTTCCGGGGCGTTCCATAGTTGTAGCCGTTGTATCCCCCCAAGCCGCTGTAGTAGCGCTTGTCGGTCAGGTTGTCGATGCTGACCGACGCGGCCACCTGCTTGTTGAATTCATACCGCGCCCTGACTCCCAGCACGGTCACGCCGCCTTGCGTCGCGCGTCCGAGTCCGTCCAGTTCGTCATAGTGGATCGCACTCTGATAACTCACGCTGCCACCCAGGGTCAGCTTGTTCCATTCGCCCGGAAGCCGGTAGCTGGCGGCCAACCTGAACAGGCGCTGGGGGTAGTTGGGCAGCAGCAGGGCGCCTTCGTTGTCGCGCTTGGCGAAGTAGGTGTATCCGCTCATCACTTGCAGGCCGCGTACCACTTCGCCGGTGGCCGTGATCTCGAAACCCTTGCTGCGAGCTCCCGGGACGGAACGGTATGGCGCGCTGCCGTCAGGCAGCGGGGTGCCGCCGGGGTCTTCCACCGGCACGTTGGCTTCTTGTGTCCGGAAGATGGCGAAGCTGCTGTTGAGCTTGCCGTCCAGATGCTCGCCCTTCAGGCCCAGTTCGTAGTTCCTGCCGGTTTGAGGCGGAAGCAGGGCGTTGCCGGCGTCGCGCTCGGACCTGGGGATGAAGATCCGGGTATAGCTGGCGTAGGCCGAGAAGGTGTCGTTCAGGTCCAGGACCGCGCCCGCGTAGGGGGTGAACTGGCCGTTGGCCTTGGTGGTCGGGTTGATGGTCCAGAGGTCGGCGGGGCCGTTGTAGGACGATGATTTTTCCTGGTACCAGGTGGCGCGGGCGCCGAGGATCACCGACAGCGGTTCGGCGATGCGCAGGCGGGTCGAACCGTAGACGGCGGTTTCCTTCGCGTCCAGGAAGGTGTTGTAGAACGTATAGAACTGGCTGGGTCTGGGAAAATCCTGCAACTGGTAGAAGTTCAGCGGGCGGCGATCCCAACCGTTGGGGTTGGCGGAATTGAGGTTCAGCTTGCTGGTGTAGTCGTTGATGCTCAGGCCCACGGCGGCCCGGTGTTCCCGGCCGAACGCCCGGAGGGGACCGGTGGCGTATACGTCGAAGGATTTGTTGACGGACGTGGCGGGGTTGTCGCGGATCTCGATGGTGGAGGCGCCGGTCTGGTCGACGGGCAGGTATTCGAACAGGTAGCCCCAGGTGGCCTTGCGCTCGTTCTTCAGGCGGCTGGCGTCCATCTTGACGCGCCAGCCGTTGGCGAAGCGATGGTCCAGCGTGACGAATACTTTGTCGCTGTACATGTCCCACTGGCTCCAGGGCGTGCCGGGGTTGAACGAACGCGGGAAGTCGGTGCGCGCGCCGTTGCTGTAGAACAAGGGCGCCTGTCCGAAATTGGCGCCGTCGATGGCGGTCTTCTGGTGTTCGTAGCCCAGGCTCAGCGTGGTGTTCGCCGCGATGTCGGCTTCCAGGATGCCGTACACGATGTCGTCGGACCGCTTCTTGTAGTCGATGAAGCTGTCGCCCGAGGTGCGCGAGACGATGGCCCTGCCGCGCAGGGTGCCGGTGCCGTTCAGGGGGCCGCCCACGTCCAGCTCCAGGTTGTAGTTGCTCCAGCGGCCGGCGCCGACGGTGGCGCGGCCGGCGAATTCGGACGTGGGCCGCTTGCGCACCAGGTTGACGGATCCGCCCGGTTCGCCCACGCCGTTGAGCAGCCCGGCCGCGCCGCGCACGACTTCGACGCGGTCGTAGATCACCGTGTTCAGCATGCCGATCTCGGCCGCGGGCGTCTTGAAGGAAAAGGTGGGCACGCCGTCGATCAGGGTGTTCAAGGCGAAACCGCGCGACGTGAAGGTGACGCGTTCGTCGAGCTTTTCGGCGACGACGCCGGGTGTCTGGCGCAGCACGTCGTCAAGGGTGACCAGGTTCTGGTCGTCCATCTGCTGGCGCGTGACGACGCTGATGGATTGCGGCGTTTCGCGTAGGGACAGGTCCATGCGGGTCGCGGCGGCCGCGGCCGGGGTGGTATACGAGCCGGTGCCTTCGCTGGGCGCATCGCCGTCGCGTTGGCCGGTCACGCTGATGGCGGGCAGCGCGGTCACTTCGCCCTGTTGCGCGCGTTGCAGCGTATAGCCGCCGTCGGCGCGCCGCAAGGGCGCCAGTCCGCTGCCTTCCAGCAGCTTGCGCAGGCCGTCCTCGAACGCATGGGTGCCGCTCAATCCCTGCGTGCGCAGGTCCCGCGTCAAGGCCGGATCGAACGACAACAGCACGCCGGCGCGCGCGGCGTAGGCCGACAGCGCCGGGCCCAACGGGCCGGGCGCGATGGCGGCGGCAGCGGGCGCCTGGGCATGGACGGGCGTCGCCATCGCGGCCAGCGGTAGCGCGAGGACCGTGGCGCCGCGCAGGATGCGGCGGGACGCGCTTGCGCGCAAACGTGGGAAACGCGGGGGCATGACGGGGTACTCCAAGGATGGGTCTTACCCTCGTAGCCAGTTGAAACGCGAAAAGCGCTAAGCGTGTTACAAACTTTTCCCGGTCGCCGATCGTGGCAGGACCGACACCCAGTAGCGGGTGCGATAGCGCAGGCGCAGCGGCAGGGTGTCGGCGACGGTAGCCAGTACGCGATCGATGTCCGCCAGCGGGAACGCGCCCGAGATCGGCAGGCGCGCCACGTCGGGGGCGCAGTCGATCCAGCCGCTGCGGTAGCGTTGCAGTTCGGCCAGGAAGTCCTTCAGGGGCATGCCGTCCACCTGCAGCATGCCAAGTTGCCAGGCGGACGGGTCGCCGGACAGCGGTTCGGGCGGGGAGGCCAGGCCATCGCCGAAGCGCAGGCCCATGCCGGCCGGTACCAGGCGCGCGCCGCCGGCCTCGGCGCCGCGCGGCAGCACGCGCACCGCGCCCTCCAGCACCTGCACGAACGAGACGCCATCGTCGCGCCGCACGACGAAACGCGTACCCAGAGCGGTGATGCTGCCTTCCCGGGTACGGACGATGAAGGGGCGGGCGACAGGTTCGGGATCCGGCGCGGTTTCGACCAGGATCTCGCCGGCATGCAGCGCGATCAGCCGCTGCCGGGCATCGAACAACACGTCCATCGCCGTGGCGGTGTTGAGAACGACGCGGCTATGGTCCGCCAGCAGCACTTCGCGCCGCGCGCCGACCGCGGTCCGGTACTGCGCGGTCCAGCCGCGCCAGGTGTCGTCGCGATACGCCAGCCAGCCCGCGCCGCCGGCGCCGGCCAGCAGCACCAGCTTGCCCAGGGCGCGCCGGCGCGCGGGCGAGCGCGGCCGGCTCAGCACGGGCAGCATGCCGTCGGGCAGCGCCTCGAAGCGGCGCGTCAGGGCTTCGATGCGTTGCCAGGCGCGTTCATGTTCGGGATCGGCGTGGCGCCAGTTCCGCCAGGCCTCGCGGTCGGCCTTGCCGGCGGCGCCCGAGGTCAGCCGCAGAAACCATTCCACCGAACCGTCCAGCGCGCGCGGGTCGATGCCTTTTTCCTCGCCGGCGCTCACGGCGCCAGCCCCAGGCACTGGCGCAGGGCGCGCCCGATGTACAGCCGCACCGAGCAGACCGACACGCGCAGGACCTTGGCGATCTCGGCATGAGTCATACCTTCCAGCTGGCACAGCAGGAAGGCGCGCCGCACAGGAACGGGCAGGCCGTCGAGCATGGCATCGATCTCGCACAGGGTTTCCAGCGCCATCGCGCGGGCTTCGGGCGAAGGCGCCAGCGGCTCGGGCAGTTGCGCCAGGGTCTCCAGGTAGGCGCGCTCCAGGTCCCGGCGCCGCAGGTGGTTCACCATCAGGCCGTGCGCGACGGTCGCGAGGTACGAACGGGGCTCGCGGATATTGCCAGGCTCGCGGCGCGACAGTACCCGCAGGTAGGTGTCGTGCACCAGGTCGGCGGCGTCCAGGGCGTTCCCTAGCTTTTTGCGCAACCAGCCCTGCAGCCAGCCCTGGTGGTCCTGGTAAAGCGCATGCAGGGAATGCGGCGGGGTGGGGTCGGAGGCAGCCATGGGAGACACGCCAACAGAAATGAGAATGACTATAATTTACAATATAAGACCTGCGAGCGGGGACTGGTGCCGGGCGAGTGGGACTGCAAGACCCATGCTTCCGGCCGTCTCTTGCTGCTCATTTGCCGACCCTTGAAATCGGGCTTAGAATTGCGTTCCTGCCGCCAAGCGGCAGTGCCTTCCGCCCAGGTGTTCAGCCCGGGCACCCAAGGCGGGTGTAGTTCAATGGTAGAACGGCAGCTTCCCAAGCTTCATACGAGGGTTCGATTCCCTTCACCCGCTCCAGGTTTCTCCCATCATTCCAGTTCGAATTCCCTTTATGGTCGCTGTCTGTCGGTGCTTCATGTTGTCACCATGAGAAGATCGGTGATCGTTTGCGCCATTCTGGTTGTGTTGACCGGCTGTCGAACAGGCATCTACGTTTCTCCATCAAGGGAAGAGCCTGATTCGTATTACATTGCCGCCACGCCCCCGGGCGGGATGTTTGGTGGGTTTGTCGGGTTGGAGCCTTCCGTCTCGGTGTTGCCCAAAGAGGCTTCGACCTTGTGCCCCCAGGGCTACGATAAATTAAGCGAAGGCGTAGGTAATTTCGAAGGCAAGTTCATTCATTGGACAATTCGATGCCACGCCGGTAAATCACCGTAGCCTTGCCCAGTTGGACGGTGGCCATTGGGTGTCCAACGTCGTCGCTTCAGCGAGGGCAAAGGTCAACAGGGCAACGGGTGGCCTGTCCGATTCCATGGCTGGATGAGGATGATTTCCCACTTCGGATCCGAGTCATTGGTTGCCATGGTTTGCTCATCGTCGGTCTGACGATTTCTCTACCATCTCCCCACAGCTCCGCTGGCAAAGCCCGTTGTGCCGGGTTTCTTCGAGCCTATGCCGATATAGGAGTCTCCATTTCTAATGCCCGAGCAGCGCAATTGCGGCATCCATCTGCTCATGCTCGAAAGCCGCCGTGAAATCATCCAGTTCGTCCACACGTAGTCTGACATCTATACCAAGAGCGACCTGTCGCCAGTTCATGACGGCCGCATGGACCTCGGCCCAGACACCCAATGCCTGCCTTCTCATCCGGTGCGAAGTAAGACGCGCGAGCCAGCAGCACCTGCACATCGGTGATCGGGCCATCTGTTTCAGATAACCAGGTCTTGGATTCCCGTTCCTTGTCCTTGATGTCGAAGGCGGGCGCAAGACGCCAAAGCCCGTGCCCCACGTGCAGGAAACCATGGTTCTGCAAGTGATCGACTACGTTCGTAATCAGCAGGTTGAATACAAGGCGACGCCATAGCTGGCGCAGATCCCGGGTAGGCTCATGGCCATGGGAACGGATGTTCGTCCAGAGAGAGGTCGGGGTCCAGCGCGAAGGCGCGAGGATCCTTCAGCCAATCGCGTTCGTAATGGAAGCGGATCTGGCTACGGTCATGGGCGAGTGTACCGACTTGGCGCGCAGGGCCGAGGTCATCATTCAACCAGACATCCAGGGTGTTGTCCTGCGCGCTCATGTCGATTTCTCGCTGTCTGACGCTGACGAGGGGTTGATCGCTTTGGCACGGGTGGCCGTGCGGCGTTTGAGAGCTGGTTCAAGCTCCAGGTCCTGCAATTTCCGACCAACTCTGTCGTCGGCCCCAAGCTGATTGAGGTCGCCCATTTGTCCATAATGGCGTGAAATAACGATTTGGTTGGATGCTAAGTTCGATTCCCTTCACCCGCTCCAGTACGCTTCAGACCCCTGTCACTTTTCGGCCCATCATGCTGAATCGTTGGCAAGCTTCCTGCTCACTCTCCGGCACTCTTCAGCCAGTTGCTCGGCCACAGGACTCAATTCCATGTCGCGTCGAAAGACCAGCCCGACGTCGCGCTGAATAAGCGGAGGTGCGAGAGGCCGAAAGGCCAGATCCCGCAACAAAGGGAGTGCGGCCACCAGGGCCGGTACCACGGCGGCGCGAATGCCGCTGCGGATCATCCAGTGCAGGCTCGTAACGCTGGAGACTTGGTATTTCGGCTCAGTCAGGATGGAGCTCAGGTCCGGCACGCTCTGCAATTGCTGGCGCGTGCTGGTGTCCAGCGTGTGGCCGACGAGTTCGTAGCCGCGCAGTTGATCCCAATGCAACTGCCCGCCAAGCTGTGCCAGAGGATGATCCGCCATGCATACCAGTCCGAGGTGATCGTGTATCAGCGTCTCGAACATCAGGCTCGAGTCTTCGGCGGTACGGCTTGTCAAACCGAAGTCGGCCGATCGTGACCGCACGTGCCGACGTACTTCGTCGGCGCCCGCATCGCGGATGGTGATGCGCACGGCGGGGTGGTTTTCCACGAAGGCTTCGATGGCAGGCGCAAGAATCGCTTCGAATGCGGAAGGCGCTGCTACCACGCTGATATGGCCCCGGCTGCCGCTCGCGAAGCCGCGCATATCGTTGACCGTGTGATCCAGGTCCTGGAGCAGCCGTTCCGCGATGGGAAGCAGGTCCCGCCCAGCCTCGGTCAGCTCGACGTGCCGGGCCGACCGGTTGAACAGGCGTACGCCCAGTTCTGCCTCGAGTTTCTGGATGGTGGCAGTCAGTGCCGGCTGCGCGAGAGCCAATCGCTCGGCCGCCACGGTGAAATGGCCGGCTTTCGCCACGGCCACGAAGCAGTCCAATTGCCTGATGGTGACGCGCTGGGTCAAGGCAGCCAACTCCAACGGAGGATCTTCGTGGCGTTTTTCCCGGAGCAAGGATCGCCAAACCCTATTGATTCATCGTGCATTGCGATTGGACTTCATCTGAGTTGGGCACACATACTCACCCGATCTTAACAAGCACCAGGCTCCTTGGAGGCCGAAAATGAGCAAGCTGAATCGCCGGCATGTACTTGTACACGGCTTGGCTGCCGCAGCCCTGATGGGAAGCGGTGCCGCCTTCGCGCAGGATGATTATCCGTCGAAGCCGGTGCGCCTCATCTCGCCATGGCCGGTGGGAGGTTCCGCCGATGTCACGACCAGGCTGGTCGGAGATCGCCTGGCGGCCTTGCTCGGGCAGCCTTTCGTGGTGGACGCTCGAGGCGGAGCGGCCGGTACGATCGGGTTCGGTGTCGTCGCCCGTTCGTCGCCGGATGGTTATACGCTACTGCTGGGCACGAACAGCACTTATGGAATCGCTCCACATTTGCTGCCCCCCACGCCTTACAAAATATCGGATTTCGCGCCGGTGGCGCTGGTGGCCGCCAACCCCCAGATCATCTGTATCCACCCGTCCGTTCCCGCGAAGGATCTGCCAAGTTTCATTGCCCACGTTCGCGCCCATCCCGGCCGCTACTCCTACGGATCGGGAGGGAAGGGCGGCACCAGCCACATGGCTTCGGTGCTGCTGGCGACAACAGCAGGATTGAACATGCTGGATGTCCCGTACCGGGGAACCGGACCTTCCCTGCAAGCACTTCTCGCCGGGGAGGTACAGATGGCGGCGCTCGACGTCGCTGTCGCCAAACCCCTTATCGAGGCCGGCAAGGTCCGCGCCTTGGCGGTGAGCTCAAGCCGCCGCTCGCCTGCCATGCCCGATTTGCCGACTATCTCGGAACTCGGCTATCCCGGTTTCGATTCGGCGACGGTCTATGCGCTTTTTGCGCCGGCGGGCACGCCAGCCAACATCGTCGCGAAACTGAACCGCGCGATCAACGAGATGCTCAAGCAGCCCGACCTGCGTGAGCGTTTCATCGCACTGGGTCTGGATGGGATGGGTGGCACGCCGGAAGAGATGGCGCGCTACATCAATGCGGAGTCGGACAAGTGGCGTGACGTGATCGCGCGCACCGGCATCAAGATCGAATGAACACGGGTGAAAAGCCAAGGGAATACTGTATGGCGTTTAGGCTTGCTTGCGACGTAGGCGGCACTTTTACGGATGTAGCGGTTCGACAGGCGGATGGCGATGTTTTTTTCGCCAAGGTGCCGACCACCCCAGACGATCCGGTCGAGGGCGTGCTGAACGGTATCGCTGCGCTGGCGGAGCAACTTGGCCAGGATGCGCGCCAGTTGCTTTCATCCGCGGGCGAACTCGTGCATGGCACCACGATCGCGACCAATGTGTTGGCCCAGGGACGCCCCGCGCGCGTCGGTCTGCTGACCACACGCGGGTTCCGGGACATACTGGAGTTGCGTGACGGCACACGGGGCAATCGCTATCAATTACGGGTGCCCAGTCCGATGCCGCTCGTGGCCCGGCCTTGCCGGCTGGAGGTGATGGAGCGAATGGGATTCGACGGATCCGTCCGGACGCCGCTCGATGAAACGCAGGCGCGAGACGCCATTGCCTCGCTCCTCGATCTCGATGTGGAAGCAGTGGTGATCGGGCTGTTGCATGCGCACCGCAACCCCGCGCATGAACTGACGCTGGAAAAATGGCTGCGCGAAGCGGGCTGGGGGGGGCCGATCGTGCTGTCGCATCGGGTGTTGCCGCAGGAGGGCGAGTACGTCCGTTTTTCGACGGCTGCGATCGAGGCGAGCGTCGCACCGGTGCTGGAAGGCTACCTGGAGCGCTTGGGCAAACAGTTGGAAGCCAAGGCTGGCGGCCCGGTCCGCACGCAGGTGATGCAGTCTTCCGGCGGCCTGCTGCCGTTGACCGCGGCGGGGGACCGGGCCGCGCATTTTGTCAACAGCGGTCCGGCCGGCGGCGCCATTTCCGCCGCCAGCATTGCGCGTCAACTGGGGCGTGACGTGGTGGCCTTCGATGTCGGAGGCACTACCACCGACATCTCGGTCATTCACGACGGCCAGCCGCAGGAGCGGCTCGTGACGAGTACCGATGCGTACGTCATCGGGTTGCCCACGATCGATATCAATGTGCTGAGCCTGGGCGGCGGCTCGATCGCGCGGGTCGGGACGGACGGCGTGCTGCAGGTCGGGCCGGAGAGTGCGGCCGCGGTACCAGGACCCGCCGCATACGGCCGTGGCGGAGCGAGGGCGACGCTGACGGATGCGGCGGTCGTGCTCGGATTATTGCCGGCCGGCGATGCTGGCGAAACGAGCAGCCTGGGCGGGACTTCCGGCCTGAGCCTGTCCAGGAAGCTGGCCATCCAGGCGGTTACGCGCGATGTTGCCGTGCCGCTGGGGCTTTCGCTGGAAGCGGCCGCGGAAGCGGTGCTGACACTCGCGGCCACCATGGTGGCCAGTGGAATTCGCGCGGCCACGGTCAGCCGGGGCATTGACCCGCGCGCTCTGGCGCTGGTCGGCTTTGGCGGCGCCGGCGGCTTGCTGCTCGGCGCCGTGGCGCGGGAGACCGGCGTGGAGCTGGCGGTGGCGCCGGCTGCGGGGTCTGTGCTGTCGGCCGCCGGGTTCCTCGATGCGGAAACGAGATACGACACGATCCGGCACGCCGGTCTGGCGATGAACACCTTGCCGAAGGAGAGCCTGGCCACGCTCGCGCGCGACATGGAGGATGAGATGCAGCGCTGGAGTGACCGCCACGCCATGGCCTGGGGCGATAAACCGATGGAGATGGCCTGGATCGCGGAATGCCGCTATGCACGGCAGGCCGGTACCGTTGCCATTCCACTCACTTCGGATGAGCTGGAGCGCGGCGCGGTGGACGAGGTGGCGGCCCGCTTCGAGGCGCGCTACACCATGCTTTTTGGCCATGCGCATCACAACGAGGCCTGCGTGCTGGATGCCCTGCGGCTGGTGGCGACACAGCCTTGCGCCGCGTCGGGGCGCCGGAAGAGCCGTACGCGACCGAAGCCGGCCGGGCAGGCGCTTACGCGCTCGGTTCACCAAGGGGGGGGCTGGCGGGAATGGCCCGTCATCTCGGTCGATGGGCTTGGCGAGGACGCCGTATGGCGCGGTCCTCTCTTGTGCGATTGCGGTGGAGTGGTGGTCGTGCGGGAAGGTGAAACCTTGAGCAGAGGAGAGCAGGGCTTGCTCATCCTCTCAGTGGAGAAGTGACGATGGCCTTGCAACCGGTGGACCCCGTGACATTGGCGGTCGTGCGAGCCCGCCTCGCTGCGATCGTGGACGAAACCGTCGAGGTGATGGCGCGTACGGCCTTTTCTCCGATCCTGAATCAGTCGCGCGACTTCTCGGCTTCTCTCTTCGATGCGGATGGGGAGCTACTGACCCAGGCGGAGCGCCTGCCCATCCATCTGGGGGCGTTGCGGTTCGCGCTGATGGCCGCCCGCGAGCGGTTCGGCGAGCGGCTCGCCAACGGTGACGTCGTGCTGCTCAATGACCCCTATCACGGCGGAAGCCACTTGCCGGACATGACGTTGTGCCTGCCCGTCGTGATAGACGGGCGAGTCGCATTCTGGGTGGTCAACCGTGCTCATCAAGGCGATATCGGCGGTATCTCTCCTGGCGGCTACAGCCCTCGTGCGACGGAAATCTGGCACGAGGGCTTGCGGGTGCCGCCCGTCCGTCTGGTGCGGGCCGGGCTTCTGGACGAGGAGTTGCTCGATCTGCTCTGCCTGAATTCCCGCACGCCGACGGACATGCGTGGCGATCTCCTGGCCCAGCTTGCGTCCGTTCAGGCGGGTGCCATACGGCTGCGCGCGCTGGTCGATCATTACGGGGCCCCTTGCCTGGCCGCATGCGGCAAAGCGATTCTGGCGGCGGGGGAGGTGGCGATGCGGGCCACCATCAGCGCGTGGCCCGATGGAATGCAGGAAGGCGAAAGCTGGCTTGATCCGATCGAACCCGGCGGCGCCGCGCCGCGCATCCACGTCCGGATCGAGGTGGAGGGCGACGAAGCGACGGTGGATCTGCGAGGCAGCTCCGATCAGGTCGTGCGATTCGTGAACTCGCCGCTGGCCAACACTACCGCGGCGGTCAACGCTGCTTTCGCATATGTCTGCGCGGGCGAGGGGCGGCAGAGCGGCGGCGCGATGCGTCCCATACGGCTCCTTACCCGGCCAGGCAGCCTGGTGGATCCGATCGCGCCGGCGCCAGTCACCGCTTGTACCACTCTCACCGCGGCGCCGATCATCGAGGCGGTCCTGGATGCGCTCTCCAAGATCGTGCCCCATCAGGTCATCGCAGGCTTTGCGCGGCGCTTTCGCGTGGCGATCGCATGCCACGACAGGAACGGGCGCAGTGTGGTGTGGCACCACTTCGCCAACCGGGGGGCAGCCGGTGCGCACGCCTCGGGCGACGGTTGGTCCAACCTGGGTGTCGTGCAAAGCCCGGGGGGCACGCCTTCGCCCAGCGTGGAGAGGACGGAGTCAGTCTTTCCCCTGCATGTCGAACAGTATGCGCTGCGTCCGGACTCTGGCGGCGAGGGAAGGCATCGCGGAGGCCTGGGGGCTACCTATGTTCTTCGCTACGAGGGCGTGGAGCCGGGCCGCCTGACGCCAACTGGCGACGGCGTGATGGTGCCTCCCCCCGGTCTGGCGGGTGGCAAGCCGGGACAACCCAATGCCGTCCATATCGTGCGGGCTGGCCAGGATGTGACGTTGCATGCGCTGTCCGGCACCGTGTCGATTCTGCCGGGCGACCTGATCTTTCATGATTCGGCCGGCGGTGGAGGCTTTGGTCCACCTGAAGACCGCCCCGCCGCGCTCAAGGCCCACGATGCAAGCTGCGGCTATACCTCCGTGAAGGAATCCGCGGAATGACTGGCTCCCTGGATTTGGCCGTCATCGGCACGGGCCCCATCGGTATTCTCTCGGCAACGCTGGCGGCTTCCGCGGGGCATCGCGTCGGGGTGTGGTCCCCACGTACGCCGGTGGAGGGCAGGCGGCTGACCTTGCGTTGCTCTGGCAAGCTGGAGTCGAGCGTGGAGGTCGAGAACATCTCCGGGCCGGAGTCGCTCGCCGAATGGAGCCATATTCTGGTGGCCTTGCCTGCCACCGCCTATGCCGACGTGCTAGGCATGGCCACGCCGTTCCTGCACGGGAAGCAGACGGTGATTCTCAGCGGCGCGCTCTCGCTGGTGCAATTCTGGTTCAGGGATTCCGTGGATTGGAAAGGCTCCGCTCCGGACCTGGTGGCCTGGGGGACGACCCTCGGCACCGCCAATCGCGCGGCGCCCTTGCATGCCCGCATCGCCACGGTGCGGCCGCGTCTTGGCGTGAGCGCGCTACCTTCTGCCCGCCTCGAAGCCCTGACGGGCCGCTGCGCCGCGCTATTCGGTGATCGCTTCGAAGCTGCGCCAGCACATCTGGCGACATTGCTGGCCAATATAAACCCCATTGCCCATGCGGGACAGGTCATCCCGAACCTGACCCGCATCGAGAACGGCGAGCCGTGGCGTCTGTTCGCCAATTTCTCACGCGCCGGTGCGCGCATTGCCGAGGCGATAGATGCCGAACGGCTGGAGATAGGGCGCCGCTTCGGAATCCCCCTTCGCTCGCTGGCCGATCACTATCGCTTGTCCTATGCGGTGGAAGGCAGGGACCTGGCGGCGCTTGCCCAAGCCATCGAAGCAGCAGGACTCGGGGCTCCGGGGCCTGAGAGCACCAGTCACCGCTACATCGAAGAAGATGTTCCCTATGGGTTGGTGGTGCTTCAACAGATCGGCGTACGCGTTGGCGCGGCGACGCCCAATCTGGATATGGCCATCGCGCTGCTGAGTTGCGGCTTGGACAAGCCGTACGCGCGAATGAATCCGATCCTGGCGGGACTCCGGCTGGAAACGGAAACGGCGGAATCCTTGGCGCACCGCTTCGCGTGACGAGGAACACGAGGCAATCGCAGGACCCACTCGGGCCCACGTATCTGGATGAAGTGGCCGCGCTTACGGGTATTCCTGCGACAGGTGCATGCGGTCTGATCGGCGGATACCGCGCAGGGCCAAACGCGTCGAGTAGAGCGTTTCACCGCCGCAGCCTGCGCGAGGCGCGCCGGAATTCGGCCGCCAGCGCCGCCGCCGCTATCGTCAGCGGCCGCATCGTCGGGGTGATCAGGTACTGCACGGCCAGTGGCAGATCGAGGTCGATAGGCAGGAACTTCAGCAGCCCCCGCTGCCGCAGGGGCTCCAGCGCCGCCAGGCTGTTGATCGCGACATAGTCGCCCTGGAGCAGCATGTCGACCAGCGCGCTGGCTGAATTGCAGTGCGCCACCAACGTGGGATCGGGCAGGCCCTGCTTGCGCATCAGCGAGACGATCATCGGTCCGCCGGACTGCTGCACGCTGTACAGCCAGCCGTAGGGAGCCAGGCTGGCCAGGTCGCGGGCGTCGGCGGCCGGGTGATCCGCCCGCACGATGATGCCCAGGTCCGAACTGCACAAGCGTTCGGTATGCAGGTCGGTGATGCTCTGGTCGGTCGGCAGCGGGCTGACCGCGAAATCGATCCTGGCCTCGCGCAGCGCCGCGATCGTCGAAGACGACCGGCCGCCGTACACGCTGAGCTGCGTGTTCGGCCTGAGCTCGCGGAAGCGAGCCACGGCCTCGGACAGCAGCATCGCCTCGGCGGTGGCCGACAGGCCGATCTTGACCTGGCTGTGGTGTTCGCCGCTGAACCGTTCGATTTCCTCGTGCAGATTGCGCAACTCGGCATCGATGACGCGCGCGCGGCGCAGCACGAGGCGGCCGATTTCGGTAGGTTCGACGCCTCGGGCGGAACGTATCAGCAGTGGTACGCCCAGCGATTTCTCGAGCGCGGTGAGGTTCTTGCTGACGGCGGCTTGCGCCAGGCCGAGCGCTCGCGCTGCGGACCGAACGCTACCTGTCTCGACAACCGCAATCAAATCGCGCAGATGAGCTTCGCGCACTGTGGCTTTTGCCTCCCCATTGTGTTTTTCTAGTTTTCTTGTCTGGTTCGTATTCTATAGCGTCGGGGCCCGGGGGGGGGGGGGGGGGGGGGGGGGGGGGGGGGGGGGGGGGGGGGGGGGGGGGGGGGGGGGGGGGGGGGGGGGGGG
>NZ_JBXAFV010000017.1:0-153232 GCF_058793475.1 Pigmentiphaga sp. MLSB6-MA01
CCTTCGCTTCCCTCGCTGCGCTGCGCTTGTTGCCGCTGCGGTTGCGTTGTTTGCGTCGAGAAAGAGACTATAGCACGATTTTTCTGGCGTGTGCAACTCGGCCCCGGGAAAAGGAGGAAGGCCGGCCCTGCGGCTTCCCTCCCCTATATATAGCGACTACGCGGGCGCGTGATCCAATCCGATATCCAGCACGCCCACGCTGTGCGTCAGCCAGCCGATGGAGATCAGGTCCACGCCGGTACGCGCCACGGCCGGGGCGGTCTGGGGCGTGATGCGTCCCGACGCCTCGGTCACCGCGCGGCCGTCGACGCGGCGCACCGCCTCGGTCATGGTCTCGACACTCATGTTGTCCAGCAGGATGGCGTCCACCTTCAGCTCCAGCGCCTCGTCCAGTTGTTCCAGCGTGTCGACTTCCAGTTCTATCATCACCAGATGCCCCACGCCGGCACGCGCGCGCCGCACCGCCTCGGCCACGCTGCCGGCGATCGCCACGTGGTTGTCCTTGATCAGCACCGCGTCGTCCAGGCCGAAGCGATGATTCGAGCCGCCCCCCACCCGGACCGCGTACTTCTGCACGATGCGCATCCCCGGCATGGTCTTGCGCGTACACACCACGCGCGACCGCGCATCGCCGATGGCATCGACCACGGAGGCCGTCGCCGACGCAATGCCACTCATATGGCACATGAAATTGAGCGCGGTACGTTCGGCCGTCAACATGGCGCGCGAATTGCCCTCTACCACCGCGATGACGTCTCCCGGCTGGATGCGGCTGCCGTCGGGCTTGCGCACGTCGACGCGGATGTCCGGATCGATCAGGCCGAACGCCAGGCGCGCCACGTCCATGCCGGCGACCACGCCGGGCTGGCGGGCCACCATGGCGGTCCGGCCGCGATGCCCGGCGGGAACGATGGCGTTCGTGGTCAGGTCGCCCGCCCGGCCGAGATCTTCCAGCAAGGTGGCGCGCACCAGGGGTTCGATCATGACCGAAGGCAACGGCGCGACGTCCCATGCCTCCTGGGCGCCTCTGCCGTGGGCGCCGGACTTATATATGCTCATTATGAGTATTTTCCGTTGAAAAAAATCGCGGCTCTAGCCGTCTTCGTTATGCTAAGTATGAGCATAAGGGCTGTCAATACGTGGAAACCTGAAAAAACGCGCCCGTGGCTTAGTTGCCGCGAACCAGCGGGAGCTTGCTGCCGCTCAGGGCCCGCTCCAGCATCACGTCGCCGCGGAACCGGAAGAGCTTGGCCGGGCGCCCCGGCGTCTCGGTGGATTGCGCGCCGGTTTCCTCGACCAGTTGCTGCTGCTCGATGAAGCGGCGGAAATTCTGCTTGTGCAGCGACCGGCCGGCCAGCGCCTCGACGGCCTGCTGCAGTTGCAGCAGGGTAAAGGCCGGCGGCATCAACTCGAACACCACGGGGCGGTACTTGATCTTGGCCCGCAGCCGCGCGATGCCGGTGGCCAGGATGCGGCGGTGGTCATGCCGCATGGGCTGGCCCAGGTGCGGCAGCCCGGTCCGGCCGGCGCGGCGGATGGCTTCGTGCACCAGCCCCGCCTCGAACAGGAGTTCGTAGCGTTGCAGGACCAGTTCCTCGTTCCAGGCTCGGCCGTCCAGACCGAAACAGACCTCGGCCCGCTGCTGCCGGGTCCGGCGCTGGGCGGCATCGGCGCCCGCCCGGCACCATTCGCGTAGCGCATGGTCGATCAGTTCTCCCAGTTCGGCCGACGGCGCGCGCCGGTCTTCCCAAGGGAAATAGCGATACCAGCCGTGCCAGGCGGCATCGGCGCCGGAAACCGGCCCTTGCCGGGTCAGGGCCAGGTAGCTGATGGAAATGACGCGCTGCTCGGACTTCTGTTCGGTGCGGTCGCGGTCGGCGAAGGTATAGAGCTGCTCGACGTAGCCCAGCGGGTGGTGCGTCTGCTCCTCCACCCAGGCGCGCAGGCCGGCCTGCAGCGAACGGTGGCCGGACTCGAAGGGGCCGGACGGCAGCATGCGTCCATCGTGCGTGGTCAGGACCAGCGGCTCGGCATCGGTGGCGGCGACGAGCACCGCCACCAATTCAGCGGCCAGGGGGTGTTGGCTAGCGACGGTCAAGGGTGTCTCATTTCCTGCGCAAGTCGCTCCAGTCGGCGGTGGTGATGGCCAGCACGGCCGCCACCCAGGTCACCATCATCGCCAGCCAGCCGGTATAGCTGGGGTAGCCCCTGGACAGCACGTAGGCACTGCAGCCGATCGCCACCAGCACCAGCCACGGCGCGCGGCGCCGGGCGTAGCTGCTGCGCGTGTCGTCGGGCTGCCGGCGAGGGTCCATAAAGAGTCCCATTACATCCTCCATCAAACAGCGGCGCATTTTAGAAGATATGGCGGCATCCCCGCCGATCTCTTTTATGGCCGCCCTCGCGCGCGGCGCCCGGATCCTAGCGGTCGAGCAGCGACATCCCCAGTTGGGCCCGGCGCTGCAGCCACAGGCTGGGCCGGTAACGCATGTCGCCCGTGACGCGCACGATGTTGCGCAGGATCTCGACGATCCGTGCCGTGCCCAGCGCGTCGCCCATGGCCAGCGGCCCTTTGGGGTAGCCCAGGCCCAACGTGACGGCGTGCTCGATGTCCTCGGGCGTGGCGATGCCCTGCTGGGCGATCTCGCAGGCGATGTTGACGATGGTGGCGACGATGCGCTGGGCAACGAAGCCGGGCGAATCCTGCACCAGCGTCACCGGCGCGCCGTCGGTGGAGAAACGGGCCACGGCGGCATCCCGCCACTCGCCCGCGGTCAGGGGCGTAGCCATGAGCGTGCGGCGGCGCCCTTCCGGCAGACCGTGCAGGACGTCCACGGCCACCGTCCTGCGGGCGTCCAGGCCCTGGTCGCAGACCGCCGTGGTGGCATCCTCGCCCAGGGGCGTGACCACGATCAAGGCGTCATCGCCGGGACGATCGCCCTGCTGCACCTTCGCGCCCAGGCGCTCCAGCAGCTCGACCACCACCGCGCGGCCCTCGGGCCGGGCCGGCGACACCCAGACCTCGGGCATCCGCGCCACCGCAGGCGGCGGCGCCTCGGGCGCGGTCTGTTTCTTGCCATCGACATAGGCGTAGAAGCCCTGGCCCGTCTTGCGGCCCAGCAGCCCCCCGGCCACGCGCACGGTGCCCAGCGGCGAGGGGCGGAAACGCGGCTCGTCGAAGAACTGGCGGTAGATGGACTCCATGACGGGATGCGAGACATCCAGGCCGGTCAGGTCCATCAGTTCGAAGGGCCCCATCCGGAATCCGGCCTGGCCGGTCATGACGGCATCGACCTGGGCACAATCGGCCACGCTTTCCTGCACGATCCGCAACCCTTCGGTGTTGAGGCCCCGGCCCAGGTGGTTCACGATGAAGCCGGGCATGTCCTTGGCGCGCACGGGCGTATGCCCCATGCGGCGTGTCAGTTCCGTCAACGCATCGCCCACCGCCGGATCACTGCGCAGGCCGTCGATGACCTCCACCACCTTCATCAGCGGAACGGGGTTGAAGAAATGATAGCCCGCCACGCGCGCGGGCAGGCGGCAGGCCGAGGCGATCGCGGTGATGGACAGGGACGAGGTATTCGAGGCCAGGATGCACCGCTCGCCGACGATGTCCTCCAACTGCCGGAACAGCCCCTGCTTGGCGTCCAGCCGCTCGACGATGGCCTCGATCACGAGATCGCAATCGCGCAGCTGCGCCAGGTCTTCGCACAGGGTGAGCGCCTGGAGCGCAGCCTCGGCCCGGGGCGCTTCCAGCCGGCCCTTCTGCACGAGCTTGTCCCAGGTGTCGCGCAGGCTGTCGCGCGCCGATGCGAGCGCCGCCTGGGCGGTGTCGTACAGGTAGACGCGCAGTCCGGCCTGGGCCGCGATCTGGGCGATGCCTCGCCCCATCGCGCCCGCGCCGACTATCCCCACGCTATTGATCTGTGCCATTTACCCTGCCTCCTTGGCGGCCCTCAGGCCGTGTATGCCTTGATGGTTTCGCGCGCGATGACGAGTTGCTGTATTTGCGAGGTTCCTTCGTACAGGCGGAACAGGCGGACGTCGCGATAAAAGCGTTCGACCGCATACTCGGCAATGTAGCCCGATCCGCCGTGTATCTGCACGGCGCGGTCGGCCACGCGCCCCACCATCTCGGTGGAGAACAGCTTGCAGCAGGAGGCTTCCAGCGTCGTCGATTCACCCCGGTCGCGCTTGCGGGCCGCGTCCAGCACCATGGTCCGGGCAGCGTAGGCTTCGGTCTGGCTATCGGCGATCATCGCCTGGATCAACTGGAAGTCGGCGATGGCCTGGCCGAACTGCTTGCGCTCGGTGGCATAGCGCACGGACTCGGCGATCAACCGCTCGGCCATGCCGACGCAGACGGCCGAGATGTGCAGGCGGCCCTTGTCCAGCACGCGCATGGCGGTGCGAAAGCCGTTGCCCTCTTCCCCGCCCAGCAAGGCGCTGGCGGGCACGCGGCAGTCGTCGAACACGATGTCGCAGGTCAAGGAGCCGGCCTGGCCCATCTTGCGGTCCGGCTTGCCCAGCGTGATGCCGGGCGTGCCGGCCTCGACCAGGAAGCACGAGATCGCGCCCGCCCCACGCCCTTCGCCCGTGCGGGCCATGACGGTATAGAGGCCCGCGATGGGAGCATTGGTGATGAAACGCTTGGTGCCGTTCAGCACATAGTGGTCGCCGTCGCGGCGCGCCGAGGTCCGCAGCGACAGGGCGTCCGACCCTGCGTCCGGCTCGGTCAGCGCGAACGAGCCGACCAGCTCGCCACTGGCCAGGCGCGGCAGGTAATGATCGCGCTGTTCCTCGGTACCCGCCAGCACGATGGCCTGCGAGCCGATGCCGATGTTGGTGCCCGCCAAGGAACGGAAGGCTGGCGACGTGCGGCCCAGCTCCATCGCGATCAGCACTTCTTCTTCCATGTTCAGCCCCAACCCGCCGTACTCCGGCGCGATGGACAGGCCGAACAGGCCCAGCGCCTGCATTTCCTCGCGCACCTGCGGCGGAATCACGCCGGTTTCGGCCACTTCGGCCTCGAGCGGAACCAGGCGCTCGGCCACGAACGTGCGTGTGGCCTCGATCAGCAACTTCAAGGTATCGGCATCCAACGACATGAGAGTCCCCATTAGGAAGTGGCAGCCGGCCTGACGCACAGGCCGGCGGATAGAAGTTCGAAATAGTCGAGCGCGATCTGTTCGGCCGTGCTGCCATGGCCGGGCTTGAACCAGCGCGCCATCCAGTTGAGCAGCGACAGCACGGCGCGGCCCGAGGTCACGATCTGTCCCGGCCGGAACACGCCTTCGCGCGCCCCCTGCTCCAGGATCTGGCGCAGCAGCCGTTCGTAGGCGTCGCGCAGCCGCGAGGCGTCGTCGCGGTAACTGGGGCTCATGCCGCTGAATCCCACCAGCATGGCGACAAAGCTCCAGTAGTTGTGTTCCAGGTAGGCGGCATGCGCCGTCATGAAGACGCGCAGCTTGTCCAGCGGGGCCGGCTGCGCGTCCACCGCGGGCACGACGGCGTCGGTCAGGCCTTGCAGCGCCTGGAGGATGATGGCGTCGTAGATGTCCTGCTTGGTGGCGAAGTAGTGATAGATGGCCGGCTTGGAGACGCCGATGGCGGCGGCCAGCTCACCGATGGAACTGCTTTCGTAGCCACTTTGCGCGAACAGCTTCGAGGCTTCCAGCAGGATGCGCTCGCGCGCGTCGGCCACCACGGGCGGACGGCCCTGGCGGCGCCGGGGAGCGGGACGGGAAGCGGGTGAGGACATGTCGATCGCATTTATTTACCGAACGGTAGGTAAATAATACCAGCGGCGAACGGGACCGCAACCCTCGCAAACCCGGAGGCGGTCCTGGAACCCGGTTACTTCAGCGGCTTGGGCGCGGGAAAAAGGTCCTCGAGCTCGATTCCGCGCTCTTTCAGCACGGCCTCCAGCAAGGGCTGGAGCTTGCCCAGGCTTTCCTGCACGGTTTCGCGCACGGTATCGACCACCACTTGCGTCCCGCGCTCGATCTCGATGTTGAGCCGGTCGCCCACCTGCTTTGCCTCGAACGTGGTCATGCGCCGCGTCTCGGGAATCAGCCAGACCTCGAACCAGCCCTCGGCCCGATTGACCTCGGCGACCGTCAGGCTGGCGCCATTGATGGCAATGTAGCCCTTGGCGAAGACGTATCGGCGAAAGGCCTCGGGTATGGTGAAGCGCATGACGCGGTTCGTGTCCGAACTGCGGATGCCGGCGATGGTGGTGGTGAAATCGACATGGCCGGACAGGGGATGGCCGCCGATCTCGGCCCCGTCCTTGGCGGCGCGCTCGACGTTGATGCGCGAGCCCACGCCGTACTCGGACAGCGTGGTGATATTCAGGCTCTGCAGCATGACGTCGAACGAGGCGGCGGTGGGGCTGGCGATGTCGGTGACCGTCAGGCAGACGCCGTCCACCGAGACGCTGGCGCCTATGGCCAGGTCCTGGCAGAAACCCGGCGGGAACTCGAGCGTGAAGGTGCGCAGGCCCTCGCGGTCGTTCATGGCGGCGATCTGGGCGGTGCCCTGGATGATTCCGGTAAACACGATATTCCTCGGCGCGTGGGGATGGCGATCCCCGCATTGGTCATGGGCGATAGCTTAACGCGACCCCGCCCGCGGCGATTTTTACGCCATTTTTATACCCGCCCGCCCAAGCTATACCCCGTTTTTATACCCATCTCCTTACGCTGACAGGCGTCGGGCATGGGGACGAAAAGGCCGTCCGCGCCCATCGAGGAGTCCGCATCGGCGGGAAAAAATGGATCTCATCTACCTGTTGGGCCTGGTCGTCATCGCGCGCGCGACCATCGGGCTGATTCAGTTCTGCGCGGCGCTGTCGCAAGGAGAAACGCCATGACCTGGCTGCACCTGGCCGGCGCCGTGGCGGCCGCGGCCCTGTTCGTCTATCTGCTCGTCGCCCTGTTCAAGGCGGAGAAATTCTGATGGATATCAAGCTGCTCCTTCTGCTGGCGCTTTATATCGCGGTCCTCCTGGCGATCGCCCCCTTCCTGGGCCGCTACATCCGCCTCGCCCTGGACGGCGGTCCATCGAGATGGACCGCCTGGGGCCGGCCCGCCGAGCGTCTCATCTACCGGCTGGCCGGCGTCGACCCGTCCGCCGAAACCGGCTGGAAAGCCTACGCCATGGCCGTCGTGGCCTTCAACCTGGTCGGCCTCGTCGCCTTGTACGCACTGCAACGCGTGCAGGGATGGCTGCCGCTGAACCCCGCCGCGCTGGGAGCGGTGGCGCCGGACTCGGCCCTGAACACGGCGGTGAGCTTCGTCACCAACACGAATTGGCAAGGCTACGCGGGCGAAACGACCATGAGCTACCTGACCCAGATGCTGGGCCTGGGCGTGCAGAACTTCGTCTCCGCCGCCACCGGCATCGCGGTGCTGTTCGCGCTCATGCGCGGGCTGGCGCGGCACAGCGCGGGCACGGTCGGTAACTTCTGGGCCGACCTGGTGCGCTCGACGCTATACGTGCTGCTGCCTCTGTCGCTGCTGTTCGCACTGTTCCTGGTCAGCCAGGGCGTGATCCAGAATTTCGATGCCTACCAGACCGTGCATACGCTGGAGGGCGCCTCGCAGACCCTGCCCATGGGGCCGGTGGCTTCGCAAGAGGCCATCAAGCTGCTGGGCACGAACGGTGGCGGCTTCTTCAACGCGAATTCGGCGCATCCCTTCGAGAACCCCACCGCAGCCAGCAACTTCCTGGAAATGCTCGCGATCCTGCTGATCCCCGCCGCCCTGTGCATGACGTTCGGGGAACTGGTGGGCAGCCGTGCCCAGGGCGCCACGATCCTGGCCGCGATGACGGCGCTGTTCGTGCTGTTCGTGCTCGCGACCGGCTACTTCGAGCAACACGCCAACCCCATGCTGGCGCAGCCCGGCATCGATGCCGCGTCCTCCGCGCTGTCGGCCGGCGGGAACATGGAGGGCAAGGAAAGCCGGTTCGGCATCGCCGCCAGCGCCCTGTTCGCCGTCGTCACCACCGCGGCCTCGTGCGGCGCGGTCAACGCCATGCACGACTCGCTCACGGCGATGGGCGGTTTCTCGCCCCTGCTGCTGATGCAACTGGGCGAAGTGGTGTTCGGCGGCGTCGGCTCCGGCCTGTACGGCATGCTGGTCTTCGCCATCACCGGCGTGTTCATCGCCGGTCTCATGATAGGCCGCACGCCCGAGTACCTGGGCAAGAAAATCGAAAGCTACGACATGAAGATGGTGGCCATCGTGCTGCTGGCCACGCCACTGCTGGTGTTGCTGGGCACGGCCCTGGCCGTCTCGCTGGCCGACGGGCGGGCCGGGATATTCAATCCGGGCGCCCACGGTTTCTCGGAAGTCCTGTACGCGCTGTCCTCGGCGGCCAACAACAACGGCAGCGCCTTCGCCGGCCTGTCCGCCAACACGCCTTTCTACAACGTGCTGCTCGCCCTGGCGATGTGGAGCGGCCGTTTCGGGATCATCGTCCCGGTCCTGGCCCTGGCCGGATCGCTGGCCGCCAAGCGGCGGATTCCCGCCGGCCCGGGCACCATGCCCACCACGGGACCGCTGTTCGTCGTGCTGCTGATAGGCGCCGTGCTGATGGTGGGCGCGCTGACCTACATCCCCGCGCTGGCCCTGGGGCCGGTGGCGGAACACCTGCAACCCTGAACGCCTGGACGGGCCTCATCATGTCTTCGCACCTGCAACCTTCCCTTCCCCACCCCGCCGCCGCGGCGCCGGCCCGGCGCACCCTGCCGTCCAGCCCGCTCGGCCCGGCCCTGAAAGAGAGCCTGCTCAAGCTGCGGCCTTCGACCCAGGTCCGCAACCCGGTGATGTTCACCGTGTACGTGGGCAGCGTGCTGACCACCCTGCTGTGGATCGCCGGGCTGTTCGGCCACGCGGATGCCAGCACCGGATTCATGTTCGCCGTCTCCGCCTGGCTGTGGTTCACCGTGCTGTTCGCCAACTTCGCCGAGGCGCTGGCCGAAGGACGCGGCAAGCAGCAGGCGGCCGCGCTGCGCGGACTGCGCACGACCGTGCTCGCCCGGGTCGTACAGGGCGTGCCGGCCGGCACGCCCGCGACGGCCGAAGGCTACCGCGGCCACGTGGCGGAGCGTCCCTCGGGCAGCCTGCGCAAGGGCGACGTCGTGCTGGTCGAGGCGGGCGGCACCATCCCTGGCGACGGCGAAGTCATCGCCGGCATCGCCTCGGTGGACGAAAGCGCCATCACCGGGGAGTCGGCCCCCGTCATACGCGAGGCCGGCGGCGACTTCTCGTCGGTGACGGGCGGCACGCGCGTACTGTCGGACTGGATCATCGTGCAGGTCGCGGCCAACCCCGGCGAAAGCTTCCTGGACCGCATGATCGCGATGGTGGAAAGCGCGCGGCGCCAGAAGACCCCGAACGAAATCGCGCTGAACATCCTGCTGGTGGGCCTGACGCTGGTCTTCCTGCTGGTGGTCGCGACCCTGCTGCCGTTCTCGTTCTTCGCCATTTCCGCCGCCGGCCAGGGAACCGCCATCGCGATCACCGCCCTGGTGGCGCTGCTGGTCTGCCTGATCCCCACCACCATCGGCGGCCTGCTTTCGGCGATAGGCGTGGCCGGCATGAGCCGCATGATGCGCGCCAATGTGATCGCCACCTCGGGCCGGGCGGTGGAGGCGGCCGGCGACGTGGACGTGCTGCTGCTGGACAAGACCGGCACCATCACCTTCGGCAACCGCCAGGCCAGCGCCTTCCACCCGGCGCCCGGCGTGGCGGCCGACGGCCTGGCGCGCGCCGCCTGCCTGGCCTCGCTGGCCGACGAGACCCCCGAAGGCCGCAGCATCGTCGCGCTGGCGGCCCGCCAATCGGGCCGCGCGCCCGAGGCGGCCGCCGGGGCGGTCTTCGTCCCCTTCTCGGCCCATACCCGCATGAGCGGCGTGGACCTGGCGGACCGCCGCATACGCAAGGGCGCGGTGGACGCGATGCAGGCCTGGCTGGCCGGGCAAGGCGCCACGCTGCCCGAAGCCGTCGCGCGGGCGGCGGACGATGCGGGCCGGCGCGGCAGCACGCCGCTGGTGGTCTGCGACGGCCGCGCCGCGCTGGGCGTCGTGGAACTCAAGGACATCGTCAAGCCCGGCATGCGGGAGCGGTTCGGAGAACTGCGCCGCATGGGCATCAAGACGGTGATGATCACCGGCGACAACAAGCTCACGGCCGCCGCCATCGCCGCCGAGGCGGGCGTGGACGACTTCCTGGCGCAAGCCACGCCCGAGGCCAAGCTGGCGTTGATCCGCCGCTACCAGGCCGACGGCCGGCTGGTGGCGATGACCGGGGACGGCACCAACGACGCCCCCGCGCTGGCGCAGGCCGACGTGGCGGTGGCGATGAATTCCGGCACCCAGGCCGCCAAGGAGGCCGGCAACATGGTTGACCTGGATTCGGATCCGACCAAGCTGATCGAGGTCGTCGAGACCGGCAAGCAGATGCTGATGACGCGCGGCGCGCTGACCACCTTCAGCATCGCCAACGACGTGGCCAAGTATTTCGCGATCATTCCCGCCGCCTTCGCCGGCGTCTACCCGCAGCTCGCCACGCTGAACGTCATGCGGCTGGCCTCGCCGTCGTCGGCCATCCTGTCGGCCGTGATCTTCAATGCGCTCATCATCATCGTGCTGATCCCGCTGGCCCTGAAGGGCGTGCGCTACCGGCCGCTGGGCGCGGCCGCGCTGCTGCGCCGCAATCTGGTGATCTACGGGCTGGGCGGCCTGCTGGTGCCGTTCGCCGGCATCAAGCTGATCGACATGGTCCTGGCCGCGGCCGGACTCGCTTGAACCGTTCCGTTCCGGAGACTCTCATGACCCCCGCTTCCTCTCCCGTCCGGCCACGCGTGCTTCGGCCCGCCCTGGCCGTGTTCGCCGCGCTCGCCATCATCACCGGCCTGCTCTACCCGCTGGCCACCACGATCCTCGCCCGGCTGGCCTTTCCGCACCAGGCGGCCGGATCGCTCATCCAGTCACAGGAGACGACGACCGGCTCGGCATTGATCGGCCAATCGTTCACTTCGCCGCGCTATTTCTGGGGACGCCCTTCGGCCACCGCCGACCGGCCGTACAACGCGCTGGCCTCCGGCGGCTCCAACCTGGGACCCCGCAACCACGACCTGGCGCGCCTGGCGGGCGAACGCGCCCAGGCGCTGCGCCAGGCGGACCCCGGCAACACGGCCCCCATTCCGGTGGACCTGGTCGCCGCCTCGGGCAGCGGCCTGGACCCCCACATCAGCGTGGCGGGCGCCCGCTACCAGGCGCCACGGGTGGCGCGCGAGCGCGGACTGCCCACGGCCGAGGTGGAAAAACTGATCGCCACCCATACGGAGCGGCCGTTCATCGGCATACTGGGCGAACCCGTGGTAAACGTACTCCAGCTCAACCTCGCGCTGGACCGGCTACCCCGCCCCTGACCCGCCGCCCGAGTCCAGACCCGATCCATGGCATCCGCCCCTCCTGGCCGTCCCGATCCCGATACCCTGCTCCGGACCCTCGATGCCGCGGCGCAGCCGGCCGCGCGCGGCCGGCTGCGCATCTATTTCGGCGCTTCGGCCGGTGTCGGCAAGACCTACGCCATGCTGGAGGCCGCGCGCCACCGGATGGAGCAAGGCGCGGACGTGGTGGCCGGCGTCGTCGAAACGCATGGGCGCAAGGAAACGATGGCCCTGCTGGCCGGCATTCCCGCGCTGCCGCCGGCCGGGATCCGGTACCGCGAACGGGTGTTGAAGGAATTCGACCTGGACGGCGCCCTGGCAAGGCGGCCCGCCCTGGTGCTGGTGGACGAACTGGCTCACTCGAACGTTCCGGGATCGCGCCACGACAAGCGGTGGCAGGACGTGCACGAACTGCTCGCGGCCGGCATCGATGTCTGGACCACGCTGAACGTGCAGCACCTGGACAGCCTGAACGAGGCGGTGGGCGGCATCACCGGCGTGCGGATACGGGAGACCGTGCCCGACGCCGTGTTCGACGACGCCGACGAGGTCATCCTGGTCGACACCTCGGCCGACGAACTGTTGCGCCGGCTGCGCCAGGGCAAGGTGTACCTGCCCGATCAGGCCCGGCACGCGGCCGGCCATTTTTTCCGCAAAGGCAACCTGATCGCGCTGCGCGAACTGGCCTTGCGGCGCACCGCGGAACACGTGGACGACGACGTGCAGGCCTACCGGCTGGATCGGGCCATCACGGACATCTGGCGCACGCGGGAAGCCGTCCTGGCCTGCGTCGCGGCCGACGATGCCGCCCACGTGGTGCGCAACGCGCATCGCCTCGCCCAGCAACTGGACTGCGAGCTGCACGTGGTCACCATCGAAAGCCTGCGCGTCCAGCCCCAACCGGCAGCCCGCCACGACACCCTGCGGCGGGTGCTGGCGCACGCCGAGTCACTGGGCGCGCGGACCGAGGTCCTGGGCGGCACCGACCTGGTGGAGGCCGTCGTCCGCTACGCCCGGCGCCACAACATCACCAAGGTCGTCCTGGGCCGCACCGCGCCGGGCGGCCTGCGGCGCCTGCGCCTGTCGCTGTCGGGCCTGTTGTCGCGCCTGCTGGCGCCGGGCTGGATCTGGCACCGCCACAGCTTCGCGGACCTGCTGGCGGCCACCTGCCCGGAAATCGACGTGATCCGCATCGCGGCGCCGCCGCTACCGCCGCCGGCGCGCGCGGCGGCGGTAGCGGACCCGCGGGAGCCGCGCGACGCCTCCCGCCTGCCGGCCTACCTCTGGGCACTGGTGTATTGCGGCGCCGCGGCCGCATTGTCCTCGCTGGCCTTCCCCGTGCTGCACCAGACCAACATCGTCATGCTCTTCCTGCTGGCGGTGATCGGGGTGGCGCTGCGCCACGGCCGCGGGCCGGCCGCGCTCGCCTCGCTGGTCAGCGTCGCCCTGTTCGACTTCCTGTTCGTCCAGCCCCTGTGGTCCTTCGCGATCTCCGACATCCAGTACGCCCTGACCTTCCTCGTCCTGCTGTCGGCGGGACTCGTGGTCGGGCAGTTGACCGCGGGGCTGCGCCTGCAGGCCGAAACCTCGGTACGCCGCGAGGCCGAGGCGCACGGGCTGTACGAGTTCGCGCGCGAACTGTCATCGGCGCTGCAACCGGAACAGATCGTCGAAGCCACGTCCTCGTATCTCCGGGCGGCCTTCGACACCCGCTGCGCGCTGTATGTCCTCGACACGGCCGACCGCCTGCTGCCCGCGGCCCCGGCCGATGCCTCCACGGGGCTGGAGCCGGCCCTGGCGCAATGGGCCTACGACCACGGGCAGCCCGCCGGTGCCGGCACGGCCACGCTGTCGACCAGCGCTTTCTACTACCTGCCCTTGCAGGCATCGATGCGCACGCGCGGCGTGCTGGCGATCGCCTGCGGCGGCCGCCCCGACCTGAACGACGCCGAGAGCCGCCGGCAGATGGCGGCCTACGGCACGCTGGTGGCCATCGCGCTGGAACGGCTGCACTACGTGGAAGTCGCCCAGCACGCGCTGCTCAGCGTCGAATCCGAGAAACTGCGCAACTCGTTGCTGGCGGCCGTCTCGCACGATCTGCGCACGCCGCTGACCAGCCTGGTAGGCACCTCCGAGACGCTGCTGCGGCAGCATCCGGACTTGCCCCGCTCCGCGCGCGACGCCCTGCAAGGACTGGCGGTGCAGGCCCGGCGCATGCACGCCATGGTGGACAACATCCTGGACATGGCCAGGCTGCAGAGCGGGGATGCTCCCCTGCACCGCGAATGGCAATCCATCGAGGAACTGGTCGGCTCGGCGCTGGCCTACATGCGCGACGCCCTCGGTCAACGGCAAGTCACGGTGGGCCGCCTGTCCGGCCTGCCCCTGGTGGAATGCGATGGAGTCCTGGTCGAGCGCGTGCTCTGCAACCTGCTGGAGAACGCGATCAAATACACCCCCGAGCGCAGCGCGATCCACATCGACGCGGAAATCCGGGGCGGCGTGCTTGCCACCCTGGTAACCGACGACGGTCCCGGCGTGCCGCCGGACGCCGCGGACCGCATATTCGACAAATTCGCCCGCGGCGAGAGGGAATCATCGACGTCGGGCGTAGGCTTGGGACTGGCGGTGTGCCAGGCCATCGTCCGCGCCCATGGCGGCGACATCCGGCTGGAAGCCCCTCCGGGCGGGCGCGGCGCGCGCTTCGCCTTCACCCTGCCCCTGGGCACGCCACCGGAAATCTATCCCGAACCGGACGCTCCATGTTCGACTACCGCCCCAACATCCTGATCATCGAAGACGATGCGGCCATCCGCCGCTTCGTGCGCACAGCCCTGGAAGGCGAAGGCGCCACGATCTTCGAGGCCGAGACCGTGCAGCGCGGACTGATCGAGGCCGGGACCCGGCACCCCGATCTGGTGGTCCTCGACCTGGGCCTGCCCGACGCCGACGGCATGACCCTGATCCGCGAACTTCGCGGCTGGACGGAAGTGCCGGTGCTGGTGCTGTCGGCCCGCGATGCCGAAAGCGACAAGATCGGCGCCCTGGACGCCGGCGCCGACGACTATCTGAGCAAACCCTTCGGCGTGGGCGAACTCCTGGCGCGCGTGCGCGTCCTGCTCCGCCGGCACGGGCGCGGGGGCGCCGGCCAACCCGCGGAAATCCGCTTCGGCGATATCACGCTGGACTTCTCCCGGCGCACCGTGACCCGTGGCGGCGAGGCGGTGCACCTGACCAACCGCGAATACCGCCTGCTCGCCACCCTGGCGGCGCACCGCGGCAAGGTCATGACGCACCGCGAACTCCTGCGCGAAGTCTGGGGGCCGGCCTACGTCGGCAACAATCACTATCTGCGCATCTACATGGGCCACCTGAGGCAGAAGCTCGAAGCCGATCCGGCCCAGCCCGCCTACCTGCTGACGGAAGTCGGCGTCGGCTACCGTTTCACGGGCTGAACGTCGCGGCGGACCAAGGGCGCCGCGCGGCCGCAAACGTGAACGATTCTTTACAAGCGGTTTCATTCCTGGGCGCTCCTTCCTAAGATACGCCTACCAGTCCCGGCAGGATTTCATTGTCCGGGTCGTTCAGGAGCACCAAAGTGGACCCATCCCTGCCGCTTACCGCCAGTCAGGCCCTGGCGCTCGGCAATCCGGCGATGTGCCTGCTGTTCGCGCTGGGCTTCGCATGCATCTGGGCCCACGAGCGGCCGCGCACCTATCTGCTGCTGTATGCCGCCGCCTTCGCCGTCTACGCCGCCGGAACCCTGCTGCGGATCTTCGATCGCCCCGACGCGACCGGGGACGACCTCGCCGCCGCCGTACTCTACGTGGGCAGCGCGCTGCTGCTCGCCCGCGGCCTGTTCGCCCGCTGCGGCATCGATGCCGACGGGTCGCCGCTGGGCGCCCTGGGCATCGCCCTCCTGGTCCTGCTGCTGCATTTCCACATCATGCAGAACGATGTCCCGGCGTTCGCCTATACGCTGGGCGTCGGCATGGGCGCGCTGCTGCTCCTGGCATGGATGCGGCTGGGCAAGCTGCGCCGGGGAGCCGCGGCCGACCAGGTACTGTACTGGGTGCTTCCGTTCGTCTCCGCCGGCCTGTTCCTGGGCATTTCCTGGGTGGCGGGCTCGACCCCGCACTCGGCCGGCGAATTCGTGCAGCCCGACATCTGGCTGCAGGCCCTCCCGCCCATCGGCCTCGCCCTGGCACTGGGCGGTTCACTCTTTGCCAGCGCGCTATCCGACCTCATCACGCCGCTCAAGCACGAACGCGTCACCGACCCGCTCACCCAGCTGAAGAACCGCCGCAATTTCGAAGACCTGAGCCACGGCCGCCTGCAACGGCATCCGGCGTATCCGTTCAGCCTGATCCTGCTGGACCTGGACACCTTCAAGTCCATCAACGATACCTATGGCCATGCCGCGGGCGACGCGACGCTGGCCGAAACGGGCCGGATCATCCGCGACTGCATCCGCAGCGGCGACATGGCCTGGCGGCTGGGCGGCGATGAGTTCGCGATACTGATGCCCGGCACGCCGGCGGCCGGGGCCGCCCAGGTAGCCGAACGCATACGCGCGCAGTTGGCCGTGACGCGGCTGGAAATGCCGCTGGGCGACTTCGCGGTGACGGCAAGCTTCGGCATCGCGCAGTCCTGGGTGGACGAGCCGCTCTACGAGCTGTTCGCCCGCACCGACATCCTCCTGTACGCGGCCAAGCGGCAGGGACGCGATCGGATCACCTGTGCCTCCGGGCAGGACCGGGTGGATGCCCGCGACGCCGCGGCGCCGGGCAAGGGCGAAGAAATGCTGTCGCTCTAGCCGGCCAGCCTTCGGACCATCCGATTGTTGGCGGATCCGGAAAAGTCATTTCCAGATTCCCGGTATTTAAAAGGATGCTTGCGCGCCCATCTTCAAGGCACGGCGGTTGACACGACGTCCAGCCGCCCGACACCCCATACTTTGGAGATATGCCATGAAAGCCATCGCTTATACCGCCGTGATCGCCGCCACGCTGTTCGGCGCCGCCGCCCATGCGGACCAGGGCAACAATTACGGCAACGATTTCCCGCCCCCCGCCATCTCGACCACGTCGGGGCTGACGCGCGCCCAGGTCCTGGCAGAACTGGCGCAAGCCAAGGCCAACGGCGGCATCGTCTACGATCAGGAAGGTTTCCCCGACCAGACCGTCCAGCAAGCCAGCAAGCCGGCCGACCGCGCGCAGGTCCGGCGGGAAACCAGGCACTACGAAGCCTCCAGCCGCGCCGGCGGCCCGGGCGAATATCCCGCCAATCTGTAAGCAACCGCCCTCTGGACCGTGCCGGGGGCATGCCCCCGGCACACACATTCACCCGGCCCAGAGACTGGCCGGCGCGCCCAGGAGGCGCGACAAGGCCCTCCCCTTTTCCCTGAGCGCCCGAACCTGTGCGCTGTCCTCGCTCGTATCCAGCAAGGCCATCGGCGACGTGATCGTCAGGCCGTAGGCCACCCCGCCGTGCACGTTCCAGATCGGAACGCTGACGGCCAGATACGTGGGCAAGGCCCGCAACTCCACCACCGAATACCCGCGCTGCAACACCGCCTCGCGTATGGCCGTCAGCCTGGCCTCGGCTTCCTGCGCCGTGGGCGCCAGCCCATCCGCCTCCAGCTCCCGCTCGAGCACCGGTAGCACCGCGTCGGCGGACAGATACGCCGCGAACACGTGGCCGGCCGCCGTGTGCAGCATCTCCACCGGACCGTTGCGCAGTTCGAAGACCCGGCCGCGCACCGCCGACTGGTTGACCAGGATGACCGGACCGTTGCTCCAGATGACCACCGCCACACCCAGGCCGGTTTCCTCGCTCAGCGCGACGGCGGCCTCGCGCACCAGTTCGAAATGGTCGACGTCGCGGGCGGCGGTCATGCCGAGCGCCGCCAGGCTGGGCCCCAGCCGGTACAGCCCCCGGCCGTCGCTCTTGACCATGCCGACACGAACGAAGCTGGCGAGATAGTTGTGGGCCGCGCTGGCGGTGATGTCGGCGCGCGCCGCGATGTCTTTCAAGGCCACCGCGCCGGGGCCCATCTGGATCGCCACCAGGATGCGATAGCCGATTTCCAGGGATTGGATGCCCCGAGGCCCTGGGCCGGGTGCCGGGACGGTGCCTGCCTTCATGGGTGTCATGGATCCGATAGACCGATCAGGAAACGCGCGCCGCGGGGGGCCGAGCGTGGCGCGATTGTACCTGCCGCCCCCTCTGCCTCCGGCCCCCCTATTGACAGGATACCGCCGCGCCATTTACGATAAATTTAACAATATCAAATTATTCAATAATATTGAATATAGGAGACACCCTGATGGGTATGTCCGACTCAGTTGCCTTCAAGACGGCCATGCGGCGTGTTCCCGCGCCAGTCACGGTCATCAGCGCCGCCCACCGGGGCGAACGCCGGGGCCTGACCGCCACCGCCGTCTGCAGCGTCAGCGCCGAGCCTCCACAATTGCTGGTATGCGTGAACAAACGGGTCCGGGCGCATGACGCCATCGGACTGGCGGGGTACTTCGGCGTCAATTACCTCAGCCATGGCCAGGCCGACGTCGCGCACGCCTTCTCCTCGCCGTCGGGCGCCCCGGGCGCGCGCTTCGAGACCGGCGACTGGGTCGAGGGCGAGACCGGCGCGCCGCTGCTGCGCAATGCGCTGGCCACGTTCGAATGCAGGGTGGTCCAGGCCGTCGACGGCGGCACGCACACGCTCTATATCGGCGAAATCGTCGGCATGACCGACAGGGACGATCTGTCCCTGCTCTACAAGAGCGGTCTATTCAGCGCCGCCTGACATCCATCTGGAGACAAGACCGATGACCGTTTCTTCGATACGCATGGGCTACCACGTCGCGCGCGACATGGCCGCCCTGAGCGCCTTCTACCGCGATGCATTGGGGCTGGTTCCCCGATTCGCCGACGGCTCCCGCTGGGCAGAGTTCCAGGCGGGCACATCCCGCTTCGCCCTGGCCGCGCCGCAGGAAGCCCCGCGCGATACCCGCGGCGCGGTGCTCGTATTCGCCTGCGACGACCTGGACGGCGTCCGCGCCCAGGTCCTGGCCCATGGCGGCCGGGTCCTCGATCAACGCGACATGGGCAACCATGGCCGCATCGTCACCGCCGCGGATCCCGCGGGCACCGTGTTCCAACTGTTCGCCCGCTAGTCGCCGGTTCCAGCCGGCCCCGCTTTCAACGCCTGCAAGGGAAATCCCATGAAGTTCGCCGTTTTCGATCATATGGACCGCGGTACCGTCCCCCTCGCCCAGCAGTACGAAGAACGACTGATCCTGACCGAAGCCTACGACCGGGGCGGCTTCCACGCTTACCACGTCGCCGAGCACCACTCGACGCCCCTGGGCATCGCGCCATCGCCCAGCGTCTATTTGTCCGCCGTCGCCCAGCGCACCCGCAGGCTGCGCTTCGGCCCGCTGGTCTACACCCTGGGCATGCACCACCCCCTGCGGGTCATGGAAGAAATCTGCATGCTGGACCAGTTGAGCCGCGGCCGGCTCGAAGTCGGCTTCGGACGCGGCATCTCGCCCTACGAACTGGGCTACTACGGCGTCGACCCCGAGCAATCGCAGGGCATCTACCACGAGTCCTACCAGATCATCATGCAGGGACTGACCCAGCCTGTCGTGAATTTCCAGGGCCGGCACTTCGACCTGCGCGACGTCCCGGTGGAAATGCAGTGCCTGCAACGGCCCACGCCCCCCATCTGGTATGGCGCCGGCACGCCGGCCGCCACGCAGTGGACCGCGGCCAACGCCATCAACATCGTCTGCAACGGCCCCGCGGCGCAGGTCCGCGCCATCACCGACCAATATCGCCTCCACTGGCAGGAACTGGGCCATGCCGCCGATGCCGTGCCCAGCCTGGGCATGAGCCGGCACGTGGTCGTGGCCGACACCGACGCTCAGGCGATGGACGCCGCCCGGCGCGCTTACCGGCGCTGGTACACCCACCTGATGCATCTGTGGGTCAAACACGGGACCCTGCCCCGGACACTGTCCTTCCCCGACAACTTCGACGACGCGCAACGCGCCGGCCTGGGCATCGCGGGCTCGCCCGCCACGGTCCGGGACTGGATCGCCGAGGCGGCGGACCAGGCCGGCATCAACTATTTCGTCTGCCGTCTCGCCTTCGGCGACCTCACCCTTGCCGAATCCTTGCGTTCGACGGCACTGATGGCCGAATCCGTCCTGCCCGCGCTGGCCACCTCTCTCGCCACGGAGGCCTGATCCGATGCCCGCCCTGTCAGCCGTGGACCGGCGCTTGCTCGAGTCGGACCTGCCCCCGCTCCGGCACGCGCTTCTGTCTTCCGGAAGCACCCTGGAATACCGCGACACGGGCCACGGCGCCGACGCCGTCCTGCTGCTGCACGGTATCGGGTCGAGCTCGGCCGGCTATCGCGCGCAACTGGCGGGCCTGTCCGCGCAGTGGCGGCTACTCGCGTGGAATGCCCCCGGCTTCGGCGCCAGCACCCCGCTCGCGTCCCCGGCGCCGGACGTACACGCCTACGCCGCGGCGCTTGCCGAACTGCTGGACGCCTTGTCCCTGGACCGCGTGCATCTGGTCGCCAGCTCCTGGGGCACCTTGATCGCCCAGGCCTTCGCCGGGCGATATCCGGAGCGGACGCGGGCAATCGTCCTGTCGGTACCCACCCGGGGCTACGCCCACCTCCCCCCGGACGAGCGCGCCCGGCGCATGGCCGAAAGGCTTTCGCCCGGAGCCCGGGCCCAGGCCCCGGAGGAACGCGCCCCCCGCTTCCTGGGCCCCGCTCCGGACACGCTGGTGGTCCGGCGCTTTGGCGAACTGCAGGCGGCGGTGCATCCGGCGGGACTGGCACAGGCCACGCATATGCTGTTCGACTGCGACGCGCTTGCCCTGGCGAGCGCCGTCCATGTCCCCACGTTGATCCTGGCGGGCGGGGAAGACCGCGTCGCACCGCCCGGCGAACATGCCGAGCGCCTGCGTGGCGCCCTGGACGGCGCGGCGCTCGAAACATTCGCGGATTGCGGCCACCTGCTCAAACTCGAAGCCCCGGACCGATTCAACCGCAGCGTCCATGACTTCCTGCGCCACTATTGATTGCACGACGAACACCACAGAGGAGACACCCCATGAAGCATCGCTGGTTCCACCTGACCTGGGCATGCGCCCTGGCCGTCGTCGCCGCTCCCGCCCAGGCCCAGTCCTGGCCGGACAAGGCGGTCCGCATCGTCTTGCCCGGACCGCCGGGCAGCAGCCCTGACCGGATCACCCGGCTGCTTGCGGATCACCTGAACAAGAAATGGAAACAACCCGTGGTGGTCGAGAACCGCCCCGGCGGCACGACGCGGATAGGCGCGGAAATGGTCGCCCGCGCCACCCCGGACGGCTATACCCTGCTGTCGACCTTCGTCTCGCACGGGATGGTCAAGCTGCTCTATCCCGAAACGCCCTACGACCCCATCAAGGACTTCACCCCCGTCGCGCAACTGGTCGACACGGAAACCGTCTTCGTGGTGCGCGCCGACTCTCCCTACAAGACGCTCGCGCAACTGGTCGAAGGCGTGAAGACGCGCGGAAAGCCGCTGGGCGTGGGCAACTTCGGCAACGGCTCGAGTTTTCATTTCTACAGCCTGATCCTCGGCCAGGGAGCCGGCATGGAAGTGCTGCCGGTTCCCTACAAGGGCGAAGCGCTGTCGCTGGGCGACCTGCTGGGCGGACACGTGGAGTCGAGCTTCAATTCGGTCGGCACCGCCCTGCCGCATATCCGCGAAGGCAAGGTACGCGCGCTGGCGCTGCTGGCGCCCAAGCGTTCGAAGGTCCTGCCCGAGGTCCCGACCTTCACCGAGCTGGGCTTCCCCCGCCTGCGCGAAGGCGGCTGGTTCGGCATCCTGGCGCCGGCCGGCACGCCGCGGCCGGTGATCGACAAGCTGCACGCCGACATCCAGACGGTCCTGCGCGATCCCGAGGTAACGGCATGGCTGCGCAACCAGGGGCTGGAACCGGCCTTCGTCAGCGCGGATGCCTTCGGGCAATCGATGCAGCGCGAGGCCGGCGAATGGGCAAAACTGATCAAGGAGTTCAACGTCTCGGTGAACTGAAGCCCGAAGCCGCCGGCGGCCTGCTTCCTCAGCCCGCCGGCGCGGCGCGCGGCACCATCAGCGTCGCGCGCCGGGGCAGGCGCATGGACAGCAGCGCGGCCGCCACCAGCAGCGTGCCGGCCGCGCCGAACGACACCCAGTGCGTGCCGAAGGTCTCGTAGCCCCAGCCGCCCAGCCACGAGCTGATCATGCCGCCGAACTGGTGCCCCAGATAGGCCCAGCCGTACAGGATGCCCACCAGCTTCACGCCGTAGACATCGGCCAGCAAGGCCGACGACAGGGCAATGCTGCCCGACCAGACGATGCCGCCCAGCGTGGCCGCGGTGTACAGCTCCCAATGCGTGCCGACCACGACCAGCGCGAAGAACCCCAGGCCGCGCACGAGATAGATGGTGGCCAGGATGTCGCGCCGGGGCAGCACGTCGGCCAGGCGCCCCAGCACCAACGTGCTGAACACGGCCACCGCGCCGATCAGGCCGATGCCGAGCGCGCTGGTCATCGCGTCGAAACCGTGGTCCATCAGCATGGGCACACCGTGCGACCCCAGCAGGTTCATGCTGAAGCCACAGGCGAAAAGCCCCAGCGCGATCTGCCAGAAAGGCGCGGAGCGCAGCGCGTCGCCCACGCGCAGGCTGGCCGCGGCCGGTCCGGGCTGCGCGGCCTTGGCGGCGGCGCGTGCCGCCAGGTCCTCGGGCCGCAGGTCGGACTCGGGCGGGGCATTGTCACGGAAGATCAGCAGCGCGGCGGGCACCGTGAACAGGGCGAAGGCCGCCGCGAAGACCAGCATGGTCGTGCGCCAGCCCAGCCAGGCGATGAACGACGTGAACACCGGCGTCATCAGCGCGATGCCCGCCATCGACCCGGTGGAAAGAAAGAACAGCGCCATGCCGCGCTGCCGCGTGAACCAGCGGGTCAGGATGGGCGTGAGCGCCACCGGGCTGGTCAGCCCCAGCCCCACCGACTGCCCCACCCCGAATGCCAGGAAGAACGCCAGCGGATGGCGCGCCAGCACCGTGGCGATGGATGAAACCACCACCACCACCATGCCCGTCAGCAGCACGAAGCGCGTGCCGCGCGCGGCGACGAGATAACCGGCCAGCGGCATGGCCAGGCCATAGCAGAGCATGCCGATCGCGACCATGCCGGCCAGCATGCTGCGGCTGAAGCCCAGGTCCTCGATGATGGGAAGGAAGAACGGGCCGATGCCCATGCGCATGCCGACGGTCAGCAGCGTCAGCCCCGTGGCCGCCGCCACGATGGTCCAGCCGAAATACCAGTTGCCGATGCGTTGCCCAGCCAATTGTGTCCCCTTGCCTTGATTCGAGCCGCCACGGCGCGCTGCCTGGCCTGCCGCAAGGATACCCTCAACCGCCGGGCATTGCCGTCCGCTGTCCGGTCAATGTCCCACGGACTTGGAAAACACGTTCACCACGATCACCCCGGCGATGATGAGACCCAGGCCGATCAGCGCGGGCAGGTCCAGCGCCTGCTTGAACCACACCCAGCTGACCGCCGAGATCAGCACGATGCCCACGCCCGACCAGATCGCGTAGGCGATGCCCGTAGGCATGGTGCGCAGGGTCAGCGACAGGAAATAAAAAGCGATGACGTAGCCCAGCACGGTCACGATGCTGGGACCGAGGCGGGTGAAGTTCTCCGAGGCCTTGAGCGCCGAGGTCGCGCAGACCTCGGCGACGATCGCGATACCCAGGTAGGCATAGGTGGCAAGCATGGGGAACCGTTCTTTCCTAAGGATGCACCAGCTTATCGGCCTCGGTGGCCAGGGATAGCTGGCCGCTGTCGACGATCTGGCTCAGCGGCACCGGACGGCCGAGCAGAAAGCCCTGCGCTTCGTCGCAGCCCTCCTTGCGCAGCAGCAACAACTGGCCCTGCGTCTCGATGCCCTCGGCCAGCACGGGAATGTCCAGGCTCTTGCCCAGCGCCAGGACCGCGCGCACGATGGCGCGGGCCTGCGGGCTGGACTCGACCTCGCTCACGAACGAGCAGTCCAGCTTGATCTTGTCGAACGGGAAAGTGCGCAGCGTTTCGAGCGAAGAATAACCGGTGCCGAAATCATCCAGCGCGATGCTGACGCCCAACGCCTTGATCTCGCGCAGCATGCGCAGCGAGCGGCCCCGGTCGGCGAACAGCGTGGACTCCGTCAATTCGAGTTCCAACCGTTCCGGCGGCAGCCCGGTATCGGCCAGCACGTCCTGGATCAACGCCGGCAGATCGGCGTGGGCGAACTGCACACGGGACAGATTGACGGCCACCTTGTAGGGCGGATCCCACGAAACCGCCCGGGCACACGCGTTCCTGAGCACCCATTCGCCCAATTGCAGGATCAGGCCGTTTTCCTCGGCCAGCGGGATGAACTCGGCGGGCGGGACGTAGCCGCGACGCGGATGCAGCCATCGCAGCAATGCCTCATAGCCCCGGATCTCGCGGGTCTCGACGGCGGTCTGGACCTGATAGTGGATGTCGAGCTGGCCGCCTTCGAGCGCCTCGCGCAGTTCGCTGGCCAGGGTGCGCCGGGCCCGGATCGCCTGGTCCATCGACGGTTCGTAGAAACAGACGTTCTTCAGCATGTCCGACTTCGCGCGGTACATCGCCAGGTCGGTATTGCCGATCAGCATCCCCTTGTCGCTGGCGTCGTCGGGGTAAATCGCCACCCCCAGGCTGGCGCCCGGCACGGCCTCCCAGTCCTCGACCTGGATCGGGGCGAACAGCGAGGTTTCCAGCCGAGACAGGAAATCCAGCAGCGTGCCCTCGCGCATGCGGTGAATGGCGACGAACTCGTCGCCCCCCAGCCGCGCGACGAACTCGCCTTCCCGCAACAGGCTCCTCATTCGCTGGGCCAGCACGACCAACACCCGGTCTCCCGCCGCATGGCCGTGCACGTCGTTGATTTCCTTGAAGCGATTCAGATCGATGCCGACCAGCGCAACCCGGCCGCCCGTCTGGTCGGCCAGATAGATTTCCTTGTCCAGATGCTCGTTGAAGCTCGTCCGGTTGGGCAGCTCCGTCAAGCTGTCTGTCAGCGCCATGTGGCGCAATCGCTCCAGCGATTCCGAGCGCACGCTGTCATCGATCAGATAGCTGGCCAGGCCGGCGCCCACGATCACCAGCGCCACGCCGGCCACCGCCAGGCCCAGCGCCTGCATCGCCTGCGGCTGCGAGAACGTGCCGTCGACCAGCATGGGCGAAACCTGGAAAGCCGTCATGCCGGTGAAGTGCAGGCCGGCAATGGCCAGCCCCAGCAATCCGCCGGCGGCATACCGCATGCCGGGACGATCGAGACGCGCCGCGGCGTGCAACGCCAGCGCCGCGAATACAACGGAGATCACGATGGACGCCACCAGGTAGCCCATGTCCCACGACACGAGGCCCTGCACCCGGTACGCCATCATGCCGGTGTAGTGCATGATCACGATCGCGACGCCTACCACCGCGCCGCCCAGGGCGGGCGCGAACTTCAGGCGCCGGCTGCAGGCGAGAGCGAAACCCGGCGCGGCACCGACGACGGCCACCAGCAGGGACAGCACGGTCAGCACGGGATCGAAGGCGATCGGCACCCCGGGCTCGAAACCGATCATGGCAATGAAATGCGTGCACCAGATGGCAGCGCCGGCCGCCACCGCCGTCAGGACATGCCATCCAAGGCGCTGCACGCCCGACGTGCCCGCCGCGCGCTGGAACAGCCGGACGGTCACCCAGGAGCCCGCGCAGCAGATCAGGACAGCGACGAGCACCAGCCAGGGATTGTGGCTGTGAACGATACATCCCAAGACAGTCATCATGGCGGGTCGCGTTTCCTGCGCGGCGATGACCGCGCCCAATAAAAAAGCCCATGCGATCACGGGCTGGAACGACGTTGCGGCGCAAGGATTGGCGGGGCTTCCCGGGCTCGCATGATCGGCGATTGTATGTGATTTTGTCTGCCGTACTGCATCGGTTCGCGTCACATGTCAATAGTTGCACTTCATATAACAGTTTGTAAAAAATGGCAGATCCGACCTTCTGGATTCGTCTTCATGACAAGGGCGCACCGCGCCCTCCCTGCCCTGGAGCGACTTCGACATGCACCATCTGCCTTGCGCCGCCGCAGCACTGACCCTGGCCCTGTCCGCCTGCGCGACGCCGTCCCACGACGCCTCCCCGGCGCGCGCCTGCGCGGCGGACTGCATCAACGACAAACGTCAACCGGCGGCCTCCCATCGCGCGCCGCTGGGATCCGAAGCCATCCTCCAGCGATCGCCGAATCAATTGGGAATCGTGGTGCCGTCGAACTGAAGCAATGGCCCGGGCCCCGCCCTGCCACTAAAATGGTGCCCCTTCGCCAACGACGGCACCTTGCGCAGTTCCCCCCCAATGAGCACCCACGCCTCCACACGCCCCGCTCCCCACCCCGCCTGGGCCATCGCGGTCTTCGCACTGATCGCGATCGCCGGCCTCTTCTACGTGAAGTGGTCGCCCTATTACGACCGCGCCTTCGTGGCGGCCGACACGCATTCCATCGGCCAGTCCATCCTGATGGGCACGCAGTCCGCCCCGCCCGCGCCGTCGATGCAGGCGGCGCTCGACTATGCGGTGGCCTACGGCCTGGCCATCTGGAAGGCCATGGTGCTGGGCCTGCTGCTGGGATCGGGCGTACAGGCCCTGCTGCCGCGCGCGTGGATACTGCGCATGCTGGGCGGGACCGGCCTGGGCAGCGTCGTGGCCGGCGGCCTGCTTTCCCTGCCCGGCATGATGTGCACCTGCTGCGCCGCGCCGGTCGTGGCCGGACTGCGCAAGTGCCAGGCCGCGCCCGGCAGCGCGGCCGCATTCTGGCTGGGCAATACCGTGCTCAACCCCGCCACGCTGATCTTCATGGGCTTCGTGCTGGGCTGGCACTGGATGGGCCTGCGACTGGGGCTGGGCCTGGTGATGGTGTTCGGCCTGGGCTGGCTGCTCAACCGCATGAGCCGGGGCCGCGCCGGCACCTTTGACCGCGCGCAGATGCAGGCCATGCAGGCTGCGGACGGCGACGTCCCGGAGGACGCTCATGTCTTCCGCCGCTGGATGCGCATCCTGGCCCGCATGACGCTGCGCCTGCTGCCCGAATACATCGTGCTGGTCCTGCTGCTGGGCGCCGCGCGCGCCTGGCTGTTCCCGGAAATCGGCGCCGGCGTGGACAACAGCGTGCTGTGGATCGTCGGCCTGGCCGTGGCCGGCACGCTGTTCGTCATTCCCACCGCCGGCGAAGTCCCCATCGTGCAGGCGATGCTGTCGCTGGGCATGGCCGCCGGCCCCGCCGCCGCGTTGATCATGACCTTGCCGCCCATCAGCCTGCCCTCGCTCGCGATGGTGGCGAAGTCGTTCAGGCCGGTGGAACTGGCCGTGCTGGTGGCGGGCGTGGTGGGGATCGGGGTGGTGGGCGGGGGGCTGGCGGTGGCGCTGGGGTTCTAGGCCGCGCCTACAAACCTTCGACGATGCGAACGTCGCGCTCCGCTCCGCTACCCAGGGCTTTGAGGGCTTCCTGGTACGCCGGGCCGTCATGGGCGGCGATCGCCTGCTGCGCACTGTCGAACTCGATCAGGACGACACGCTCGTTGACCCCGGCCTCGTAGGCGACGGCAGGCAGGCCACGGGCAACGAAACGCCCGCCGGCCGCCTGAAGCGCGGGGCCGGCAAGCTTGCCATACTCCGCCAATGCGGCGGGATCGTTGATCGAGCGATACGTCGCAACCCAATAGGCTTTTGCCATGTTCATGCTTCCTCAATTGAAGGAACGTGGAGAAAAACGTTCGCGCATCTGCCGGGCCTTCGATGCCGCCCCGGTGGACAGGAACGACAGGTCCGTACCGGTCGACACGTAGCGGGCGCCGAGTTCGACGAATTCAGCCGCGAGCGCGGGATTCGCGTTCAGTCCGCCTATGCCCAGATGCTTTCCGTGCGACTCGCAGGCACGCATGCATGCGGCATAGGCCTGGCGAATCATCGGATGATCCAGTTGCCCGGGAATGCCCAGTTCCGCACACAGATCATTGGTGCCGATGAACAGCATGTCCACCCCGTCGACGGCGGCGATGGCCTCCACGGCATCCAGCGCCGCGGCCGATTCGATCATGATGACCACCATGGTGGCGGCATCGATCGCCGCCCCGGCTTCGGCACTGGGAAAACTCCGGAATTTCAGATGGGGCAGCGCCGCCGTGAATGAACGGGCGCCGTAGGGGGGATATTTCGCGGCGCGCACCACCCGGGCCGCTTCGTCCGCGCCCTGGACATGCGGCGCAATGACGCCCAGCGCCCCGCCATCCAGGACCCTGGCGATGCAATCGGGGGCGAGCGACGGCACCCGGACGAATGGCGTCACTCCCAGGCTCAGGCCCGCGACACACAATTGCGCCGTGGCATCCAGCGAAAAGCTGCTGTGCTCCAGGTCCACGTAGAAGGAGTCGAAGCCGGCGCTCTGCGCGATGCTGACGATTTCGATCGATCTGACGAGCCGCACCGTCATGGACAGGACGAGCTCGTTCCTTGCCAACTTTTCCTTGACGCCGTTGCGCACCAGGTCACGAGGAGATTCTTCCATATGCATTCCACGATTTATCCAGCATCCGCGGCCGGCCAAATAAACGAGCCACGGCCGCACGATGCAATGGTCGTTTGGAGCCCCCGCAGCGTCAAGGATATTGAAGCACATCGAATCGCACCCAATAACCCCGAGTTATATCCGTGTGGCGTGCGCGCTTGTTATCGGCCGATCGCCTCTCTAGACTTTCCGCACATTATCGAAGACCACTCCAGAAACCATGCAGGAGGACTTATGAAAATCTCGGAAAAAGCCACGGCGGAATCGGGAATCGTCGGAACCATGAGGGAAGGCGTTCTGGCGCAGAAATTTCTTCTCACGGGAAAGAATGGCTCGCCGAACAATTATCTCTTGAATGTCGGGCGCACCGGAGCAGGAGGATGGACGGCGCCGCGCCACCGGCACAATTTCGATCAGATCCGTTATGTCCTGAGGGGAAATTACCCTTATGCCAAAGGCAGGAGCATGCCGGAAGGCTGGGTCGGTTATTTTCCCGAAAGCGTTCATTACGGCCCGCAGGATCGGCCGGAAGGACTGGAAATGGTCGTCTGCCAGTTTGGCGGCGCAAGCGGGCATGGTTTTCTGAGCGTGGAAGAGCGCGAAGCCGCGAATATCGAGCTAGCCAAAATCGGGGAATTCAAGAACGGCATTTTCACCTATTACGACGAGAGCGGAAAACGCCACAACCAGGACGGGTCCGAGGCCTGTTTCGAAAAGGCCATGGGCCGAAAACCGACTTATTCCCGGCCCCGCTACGATGATTTGATCATGATGAATCCATCCAACTACGAATGGATATCGACCGAAGACACCGGGGTTTTCAGGAAAGACCTGGGCTCGTTTACGGAACGGAATACCGGCGTCGGCTTCATCCGCCTGGAAGCAGACGCGACTTATCACGACAGAAGCCGTGATTCGATCGAACTGCTTTTCATCAGCCAGGGCCGCGTCGAGGTCGGCGGCCAGGAATATGGCCCCCACTCCGCTTTTGAACTAACCCCCGAGGACGGTTGCGTGCGCTTCGCCGCGCGTGAGGAAACCGAGGTCTTCCGCATCAAGCTGCCGAAATTCTGATCCCGGCGGATCCGGCGACCGAGCACTTTCGACAGGAAAAGAAAATGAAATTCGCAAGCTTTGCCCAGGGAGACGATCGGAGAGTCGGCCTGGTTGACGAAGAGGCCCACTGCCTGCGTTCCCTGCACCCGTCCTTCCGAACCGTGCTGGACGTCATCCTGCGAGGGAAAGACGTGGATGCGGCCAGCCTGGAACAAGCACCCGCGGTTCCGCTCCGCCAGGCAAGGCTGCTGGCACCGCTGGTACCGACCCGCAACATCTTCTGCGTGGGCAAGAACTACCGCGAACACGCGAAGGAGTTCTCCGGCAGCGGGTATGAGGCCGGCGCGGTCAAAGGCGCGGAGATCGATGAATACCCCGCCGTGTTCTCCAAGCCTCCCAGCACCATCGTCGGCCATGGGGATCCCGTCTCGCTGCATGCCTGCGTCACGTCCGCCGTCGACTACGAGGCGGAACTCGCGGTGGTGATCGGCAAGCCCGGAAGCAACATTCCGCGGGAGCGCGCCTACCAGCATGTCTGGGGCTACACCATCGTCAACGATGTGACGGCACGCGACCGGCAGCGTAACCATAAGCAATGGTTCCTGGGCAAGTCGCTGGATACCTTCTGTCCCATGGGCCCCTGGGTGGCGACGGCGGATTCGCTCGATCCCGAAAACCTGGACGTGACCTGCCATGTGAACGGAGAACTGCGCCAACGGGCCAATACCGGAGAACTCATTTTCGACATCCCCACGCTGATCGCGTCGATTTCCTCGGGCCTGGAACTGCTGCCCGGAGATGTCATCGCCACAGGCACGCCCGCGGGCGTCGGCATCGGCTTCGCCCCTCCCCGGTTCCTCAATCCGGGCGACGAAGTGGAAATATCCATCAGCGGCATCGGCACACTGAAGAACACGTTCCGATAAGTCCACGAATACGGATTCCGGCACGCCCCCCCCCCAACATTTCAATACGATCGGAGACAACCATGCACACCCCCGGGAAGATCGCTGCCCGCCTGGCATTGCTCATCACCGCCGGCTGCGCGGCCGGCACGAGTGCCCATGCCGCGGAAGGCTGCGCCGCGCCTTACATCAAGATGATCATCCCCAATCCCGCGGGCGGGGTGGGAGATATCATCGGCCGCGCGCTGGGAGAGAAAGCCAGCGCCTACCTCGGCAAACCCGTGGTGATCGAGAACCGGGCGGGAGCGACGACCACCATAGGCACGGATATGGTGGCCAAGGCCCCGGCCGACGGCTGCACCATCCTCAGCTTGACCGCATCCGGCGTCGTCGCATCGACCCTGCTGCCGAAACTGCCCTACGACCTGCAACGGGACTTCGTGCCGATTCTCGGCATCGGCTCCTTTCCGATGGTCGCGACGGTCTCGGCGGGATCGAAGATCCAGTCCTTCGCCGACCTGGAAAAAGCGGCGAAATCCTCGCAAGGACTCGTCTACGCCTCCGGCGGCGTGGGCACGTTGGCCCATCTGTCGGCGGCCCGCCTGATCAATGACTGGAGCGGCACGGGGTTGCACGTTCCCTATCGAGGGAACGCCGATGCCACCCAGGCCTTGCTAGGCAACCAGGTCCAGCTCTTTTTCCCTTCCTCGGCCGAAGCGATTTCCCTTGCGGCCACGGGCAAGGTGCGGCTGCTCGCCATCACCTCGGACAAACGGCTGACCTCGTTGCCTGACGTGCCAACGATGAGCGAACTGGGGTTCGGAAACTTCAATCCCCGCCTGTGGTACGCCTTCCTGGCCCCGGCGAATACGCCCCCCGAGACCGTCGCCAGGCTGCATGACGCCTTCGCCAAGGCCGTCATGGACAAGTCGGTCCAGCAGCGGTTCTCGGAACTCGGATTCGCCGCGGATCTCAAGGATCCCGCGGCGGTGACGGCATTCATGAAAAGCGAGGCGGAGCGCTGGGGCAAGGTCATCAAGGACAACAACATCCAGGCCAGTCAATAAGCGGACATGCCACATCCACAGGGAATCATGAGTACCGAAGAGTTCGACTACGTCATCGTGGGAGGAGGCTCCGCGGGCTGCGTCCTCGCCTCGCGCCTGAGCGAAGAGGAAGACGCCCGCGTGCTGCTGCTCGAAGCCGGAGGGAAGGACTGGCATCCCTACATCAGCATGCCGCTGGGCGTGGGCCGGATCCGCCAGGCGGGGCTGTTCGACTGGGGATATGCAAGCGAGCCCCAGCCCCACCTGCAAGGACGCCGGATCGAGCTGAAGCGGGGGAAGGTACTGGGCGGTTCATCCTCGATCAACTTCATGGCACACAACCGGGGCAACCGCAGCGACTTCGAGCGCTGGACCCGACTGGGCATGCCTGCATGGTCCTATGAAAAGCTCCTGCCCTACTTCAAGCGGCTCGAGGCCTGGCAGGGGGAACAGGCCGGGCACCGTGGGCACGACGGGCCGGTAGGCGTCTCCTACACGTGCCGTAGCGATCCGCTGGGCTGGGCCGTACTGGATGCCGCTACCGCTGCGGGCTATCCGACCTTCGACGACATCAACGGCCCCGAGCCGAACGGCTTTGGATTGGCCCAGTCGGCCATCCACCGAGGCAGGCGGGCCAGCGCCTCGCGCTCCTATCTGCGCCCGATCCGCAATCGGCCCAACCTGGTGGTAAGAACCCGCAGCCAGGCGACTCGCATCGTGTTCGAGGGCAAGAGGGCGGTCGGCGTGCGATATCTGTGGCGCGACGCTTCCCGGGAGGTCCGGGCTCGCCGTGAAATCATCGTCACGAGCGGCGTCTTCAACTCGCCCCAGCTACTCATGCTCTCCGGCGTCGGCGATGCGGACGCCTTGCGCGGAGTCGGCATCGACCCGGTACAACATCTCCCCGGCGTAGGCACCAATCTGCAGGACCACCTTTCCATCCCCCTCATCCATCGCCGGACAGGGGAAGAAAGCCCCCTGCACCGGATGCTGCGCGTGGACCGGCTACTGTTCACCCTGGTACGAGCCATCGCCTGCGGCACAGGGCCCGCGACCATCCTGCCGAGCGGGATCAATTCGATCCTGCGCTCGCGCGCCGGGCTCGACGCCCCGGACATCCAGATCATCTTCGGCGCCGGGGCGCTCGAAGCCCGGCCCTGGCTGCCTGGGTTCAACGACTGGGAAGATGTGTTCTATCTGCGTCCCGTCGGCTCCCACCCAAAGAGCCGGGGGTACGTGCAACTGGCATCTCCCGACCCGCGGGAAGCTCCCCGCATCGACCCCCGCTACCTTTCCGATCCGGACGACATACGCGTCCTTCGTGAAGGGTTTCGCATCGTCCGGGACGTCGTCCGCCAGGACGCCCTGGATCCCTATCGGGGAAAAGAGCTCTCCCCCGGCACCCGATGCGAATCCGACGACGAGATCGACGCACACATCCGCATGACCGCCACCACGGTCCAGCATGGATGCGGCACATGCCGAGCAGGCCTGGACGAGTCATCCGTCGTGGACCAGCAACTGCGCGTGCGCGGCGTCGAACGCCTGCGTGTGGTCGATGCCTCCGTCATGCCGGAAGTGCTGAGCTGCAACATCAACGCGGCGGTGCTGGCCATTGCCGAATGGGCTTCGGACGTCATCCGGGGGCGATCTCCCATCGCACCGGAGCCCGCGCGTTCATCGCGCGTAGAGATGTCATTCACCGCAACGAGGATTCAGGAAAAAGCATGAGTACTACCCAGGACAACTCGCTTATGGGCCGCATGTTGATCGGTGGCCGGTTGGTCGAAGGCAACGACGGCTGGCTCGAATCGATCAACCCGGCCACCGAAGGCTGCGCGGGCCGCGTGCCCCGGGGAAGTGAACGCGACGTCCACGATGCCGTCGATGCCGCCGCGGCCGCACAACCCGCCTGGGCGGCGCTATCCGTGGCGGAACGATCCGGCTATCTGCGGAAACTTGCCGACGCCATGACGGCCCGGGCGGGCGAGCTGCTCGAAATAGAGGTGGCCGATACGGGCAACTCCATTACGGGGATGGAAGGCGACATCTCCGGCTGCATCGACAGGCTACGCTACTTTGCTGGCCTGGGGCACGAGCTCCAGGGCAACACGATTCCGGAAAAATCGGACAAGCTCAACATCACCGTACGCGAACCCTACGGCGTCGTGGGCAGGATCGTCGCGTTCAACCATCCATTGGCCATGGCGGCCCATGGCATGGCCTCGCCCTTGATGGCCGGCAACGCCGTCGTCCTGAAACCTTCCGAACAATGCCCGCTGTCGGCAACCTTGCTTGGCGAAATCGCCAACGAGGTACTTCCCCCCGGCGTGCTGAACATCGTGACGGGCGACGGCATGGTCGGCAACGCCTTGGTCCGGCACCCGCGGGTCAAGCGGTTGTCGTTCGTCGGATCGGTCCGCACCGGCCTCGCTATTCAACGATCGGCGGCGGAGACCGCCGTCAAGTCCATCTCGCTCGAACTAGGTGGAAAAAACCCGTTCATCGTCTTTCCCGACGCCCCCGTCGAAAAAGTAGCCCAGGCCGCGGTGGACGGCATGAACTTCATCTGGCAGGGGCAATCGTGCAGTTCGACCAGCCGCCTGTTCGTCCACGACGCGATCTACGATGAAGTCGTGCGCCACGTCGTGGCCAGAACCGAAGCGATCCGCATCGGCGACCCCTTCGACCGGGCGACCCGGATGGGAGCGATCAACTCCCGGGCCCACCTGGCCAGAATCGAGGACTACGTGGAAATCGGCAAGGCCGAGGGTGCGCGCCTGCTGACAGGGGGAACGCGTCCCACCGGCTCGCCCTTCGATCGCGGATTCTGGTATCGCCCAACGGTTTTCGCAAATGTCGAACAGGACATGCGCATCGCGCGCGAGGAAATCTTCGGCCCCATCCTGTCGATTCTCCGCTGGTCGGACATCGACCATGCCGTCGCGATGGCCAACTCCGTCGAATACGGACTGACCGCCGCGGTGTGGACATCCGACATCAGGAACGCCCTGAATACGGCCCGGCGCATCGAGGCCGGCTATATCTGGATCAACGGGGTCAATACCCAGGTCCGGGCCGTTCCGTTCGGCGGCTACAAGAATAGCGGCACAGGGCGCGAACGGGGACTGGAAGAGCTGTATTCCTACACAGAGGAGAAGTCCTTGCAGATTTTCCTGTAGGCGCAGGGGCAGCGTAAGATGGACAAACCGGCGTATTTCCCGACGCTCGCCCTGAACGCCAGAGACAGTATGGACCCCCGCAAGCTGCTGTACCTCGCCACCATCATCGAGCAGGGCAGCCTCGCCAAGGCCGCCAGGCAGCTTGCCATCTCACAGCCCGCTCTTTCGAAGTCCATGAACCGGCTGGAGGATGAACTGGGGATGAAGCTCCTGGTCAGGAGCCCGTCGGGGATCGAGCCCACCATGTTCGGCGAACTCGTCTACTCCCACGCCCGGCACATCCGGGACGAAATGGATCTGGCTTCGACCCGGTTGAAAGGCGGCAAGCCGCAGTCTCGCATGATCGTCATAGGCGTGCTGCCCAGCCTTGCAAGCACGGTGGTTCCCCACGCCGTCGCGCGGTGGAAAGCCGAACATCCGGACGTGCTGCTGCGAGTCGTCGATAAAGTCCAGGTGGAGCTGTTGCTGGGGCTGCTGCGCTGCGAATTCGATTTCGTCCTGGCCCAGACCGAGTTCTATGACTTCTTCCTCGATGGGCTCAAGCAACGCGTGCTTTTTCGAGATCGATTGTGCATCTTCGCCCGATCGGACCACGAACTGTTCCACCAATCCGAGCTTTCCTGGGCCAATCTCGCCCAGTATCCGTGGGTCTGCTCCATGGTCGGGGGTCCTCACAGGGGGATGCTGGAAAAGCTCCTTGCCTCGGAGGTCATCGATCACCCCCGGCACGTCGTGGAATGCGGCTCCATCGATTTCATGAAGACCCTGATCGGCTCCAGCGATCACCTCGCCCTGCTGCCCGCGCATTCCGCCCTGGACAAGGTGAAAGAAGGAACGATCAAGGCACTGCCAATCACCGTGCCCGCATTGAAGCGCGACATCGCGGTAATTTTTCGAGAGCGCGCACCCCTCACCGAAGAAAGCCGCTCCCTGCTCACGCACGTGCAGGAAGTGGGCAACGAACTTTCCTGCGTCTGATCGACACCGGATCAATAGCTTCAGCCAGGCCCGGCGCTCCTGGAACTCACCGTCCCTATCTTCTCCTGCAGATATGCCGCGATCGTCTCGAACACCACCCGAATATGCGGCAAATACTGCATGTCGCGCTGCACGCTGGCGAACAGCGGCACCTCGGAATACCGGTCCTCGATGATCTTGACCAGCCCCAGCGACTCCGCATTGGCGTAGGAAGGCAGCATCACGATGCCCAGCCCCTCCTGCGCGGCGAACATCTGCGAGAACATGCTGGTCGCGCGAAAGCCTATCCTGGGCTTCTCGATGATGCTCTCCAGCCAGCGCGCCGCGGGCAGGTACATCGGGTCGTCGATGTAGCCGATGAAAAGATCGTCGGCCAGGTCCTCGGGACCGGCAATCACGCGCTCCCCCAGGTAGGCTGGGCTGGCGTAGAGATGGAACGGCACCTGGGCCACCCCGTGCGTGGTCAGGGACGCGGAAGGCGGTTCGAAGAAACTGACGAAGATGTCGGCTTCGCGCCGGGCGACATCGACGAAATTGGACGTGGTCACGAGATGGACCTCGAGCCCCGGGTGCCTGTCCAGCAGAGCCTTCGCGGCGCGCGCGATGAGCAGCGCGCCCACGCCTTCCATCGAGGCGATCAGGACGCGTCCGCTGACCGACTGCCCCTGCGCGGTGATGCCCTGGATCTCGTGGAGCATGGCTTCCATGCGTTCCAGCCGGACCAGCACGTCGCGCCCCATGGGGGTGAGCTGCAAGCCCTTGCGATCGCGCTTGAACAGCGCGGAGCCGGCGCTGTACTCGACCTGCGCCAGCCGGCGGCTGACCGTGGACTGGTCCACGCCCAGGCGCCTGGCGGCCGACTCCAGCGAACCGCCCCGGGCGACCTCGAGCAGGGCGCGCAGTTGATCCCAGCCGAGCTGCTCGAATGAGAAAGACTTGGTGGCCATGGTCTCATGCATAGCATTCCCGGATGCCTGGCAGCCACCAGGCAAACCGGCTCGTGTGCCTTGCGCTCGATGGAGGCGGCTGCAAGCACAAGGCACGACAGGAAGTAGCGGCCTCATGTTATCAGACGCCCTGCGGACCTTCGGTCAATGCACCGCGGCCTCGGCCCCGAAGTAGGCGTTGCCGACCTCGGCGCTGCCGCGCAGGCGCTCGCCCGTTCCCTCGACGGCGACGACGCCCTGGGAGATCACGTAGCCATAGTGCGAAACCTCCAGCGTCTGCTTCACGTTCTGCTCCACCAGCAGGATCGCGCAGTCGTCGCAGCACAGCTCGCGGATCAGCCTGAAGTTCTCCTTGACGAACAAGGGCGACAAACCCAGCGACGGTTCGTCGATGACCAGCAGCCGTGGGTTGCTCATCAGGCCCCGCCCTATCGACAGCATCGAGCGTTCGCCCCCCGACAAGGTGCCGGCGAACTGATTGCGCCGTTCGGCCAGCCGGGGGAACAAGGCCGTGACCCGCTCCAGGCGGGTGGCGATTTTCGCGGAAGACCGCTCCAGGTAGGCGCCGGCCATCAGGTTGTCGAGCACGGACATGCGCGGAAAAACGCGGTTGCCTTCCGGAATGGCCGCCAGCCCCTGGGCGACGATGCGGTGGGTGTCCCATCCCGTGATGTCGTGCCCGCCGAACCGAACCCGGCCCCGGCGGACCGGGACGAGTCCGAAGATGGACTTGATCAGCGTGCTCTTGCCCACGCCATTGGCTCCGAGCAGGCAGGTGATCCGGCCTTCCCCGGCCCGGACCGAAACGCCGTCCAGCACGTTCGCGCTGCCGTATCCCACGACGAGGTCTTCCACCTCCAGGAGCGGGCTGTTCATGCATCCTCTCCAAGATACGCCTTGCGGACCTGGGGGTCGGCGACCACGGTGCGATAGCTGCCCTCGCAGATCTTCTTCCCGAAGTTCAGGACCACGCACCGCTGGCTGACCCGCTCGATGACCTGCATCTCGTGCTCGATCAGCACGATGGACAGCTCCGGCGACTCTCGCTGGAAACCGGTGACGTCGTCCATCAGCCGGAAGGTCTCGTCGTGCGTCATCCCCGCCGAGGGTTCGTCCAGCAGCAGGAGCCTGGGCCCGCCCAGCAGCGCGCGGCACAGCTCGATGCGCCGCCTGTCGATCATGTTGAAGCTGCCCGCGGGCTCGAACAAGCGGTCAGCGATGTGAGGATTGAAGCGGGCGCACAAGTCCCGCGCCGCGCCCATGAAGGCGGCGATGGACCGCTGCGCCGCCTTGCGCCCGAACAAGGTGCGGAACAAGCCGTTGGGCAGCCGGTTGTGCGCACCCACCAACAGGTTGTCGAACACCGACAACTCCAGCATCAGCCGGCAGCGCTGGAAGCTGCGAGCGATCCCGGCGTGGTTGATCTCGCTGGGCGCCTTGCGGAACAAGTCCTTGTCGCCGAAACGGATGGCGCCCGACACGGGCTTGTACAGGCCGGTCACGACGTTGAAGAACGTCGTCTTGCCGGATCCGTTCGGCCCGAGCAGCCCCACCACCTCCCCCGGGCGCACTTCCAGGCTGAAGGCATCCAGGGCCACCAGCCCACCGAAGCGCATGGTCAGGTCGCTGCAAACCAGAGTGCGGTCGTTCATGATCGCTTCTCCATCACCGAGAAATCGCGCATCCGGCGTGGCACCAGGCCCTTGGGGCGGAACAGCAGGACGGCGACGACGAACACCGAGAAAATCAGCACGCGATACTCCTGGAGCGAGTGCAGCTTCTCGGGCAACAGGATCACGAGCACGGCGGCGATCAGCGCCCCCCAACTGTTGCCGATGCCGCCCAGGATCACGATCGAGATCAGCAGCAGCGACTGCTCGAAGGTCGCGCCGGCCGGGCTGACGAAATTGGTCAGCCCCGCATACACCGCGCCCGCGATGCCGATCAGGAAATTGCCCAGCAGAAAGGCCGTGATCTTCCAGCGCTGCGGATTGATGCCGAAACTCGAGCCGACCAGTTCGTCGCTGCGCGTGGCGTCCAGGTTCACGCCTATCGCCGACCACTCGATCGCATGGGCCACCAGCGACGACAACAGGAAGACCGCCAGCGCGAGCACGCCATAGGCGAAGTAGAAGGACACCTCTCGCCCCGCCACCTCGAAGCCGCTGCCCATGTCCCAGCCCAGTATCGTCAAGGGCGGAACCTGCAGGCCCTGCGCACCGCCCAGTTGCTCGTTGACCTGCAGGAAGGAGCTGCACAGGATGCCGAAGGCGATCGTGACCAGGGCCGAGTAGTAGCCGCGTGTGCGAAGCACCGGCAGCAGCAGGACCGCGCCGATCGCGGCGGCCGCCACGCCGCCTGCCAGGATGGCCAGGAAATGCGGCAGCGCCGTGCTCTTGGCCAGCACCGCCAGCGTATAGCCACCGCAGGCGAAAAAGGCCGCGCCCGCGAAATTGGCCAGGCCGGCCAGGCCGGTCTGGATGTTGATGCCGGCGCAGGCCGCCGCGAACAGCAGCACGGTGGAGATCATCAGCAGCGCATAGTGTTCGCCGTGGAAGGCGATCAGGAGCACCGTCGCGGCGGCGGCGACGACCAACCGCGCGGCCCATGGGCGGCGGTCCGAGAACGCCCCCGCCTGGGCGACGACCCCGGCGCGCACGCCCCACCACCATAGCCCCCCGGCCGCCGCCAGCGTACCCGCCAGGGCCAGCTCCGACTCCAGCGCCAGGATGCAGGCCAGCACGAGCATGCCCGCGACGGCCATCAGGAAGAACGCCTCGGCCCGGCGGTCGAACCGCGAGGCGAGCGCCTGGGAACCCGGCAGGGGCCAGTCGGTTTTTCCGACTTTCCGGGCCGAAAGCTGGTGGCTCATACACGCTCCTCGAAGCGTTCCCGCAACAACCCTGTCGGGCGGACGGCGATGATGCAGATCATCATGGTGAAGGCGAAGACGTCCTTGTAGGCGCTGGGAATGGGCAGCGCCACCGTCGCGAAGATCTGCAGGCCGGAAAACAGGAAGCCGCCGACCACCGCGCCCATCAGGCTGCCCAGCCCGCCGACCACCGCGGCGCAGAAACCGATCACACCCAGCATCAGCCCCATGTTGAACATGACCTGGCGGTAGTAGAGGCCCGACATGATGCCGGCCAGCGCACCCAGGCACGCCCCCAGCACGAAGGTCAGGATCACCACCCGCTTGAAGTCGATGCCCATGAAGCGCGCGGTCTCCTCGTCCTGCGCGACACCGCGCACGGCCAGTCCCAGCCGCGTTCGGCTCAGCAGGAAATGCGTGCCGAAGATGGCCAGCACGCCCGCGGCCATGATGATCAGGCTGCTGACCCGCATGCTGACGCCGGCGAAGGTCATCAACTGGTCGGGCAGTACCATGGGAAACGGGCTGGGGTTGGAGCCTCCGGGCACGAACAGGCGCAGCGCCTCGCGGATCGCCGTGCCCGTCATCAGGGTGATGAGCAAGACGTTGATCGGGGACGCCTGCCGCAGCGGCATGACCAGGTAGCGTCCGATCAGCGCGCCGGCCGCACCGGTGGCCAGCAGCGCGAGCACGATCATGCCCACGACCGGCCCCACGCCCGTGGCCCCCGCGGCAACGGCCAGCAGGATGCCGGCCAGGCCGGCGTACCCGCCCAATGCCACCACGTCTCCGTGCGCGAACTGGACGACGTCGACCACCCCGAAGTAAAGCGAGAAACCCACGGCAACGATCGAGTAGATCAAACCCAGCATCAGGAAATTGACGAGATGCTGGAAAGCGAACGAGATTTCCATGTCTTGCGCCTGCCTGTTCCGGTTGATCGGGGGACGCGCTACTTCGCCTCCTTGGCGTACTTGCTGTCGGGCCAGTACACCCACTTCCCGTCCTGCACCACGTACTGGTGGGCGTTGGTGATGTTCTGGCGGTGGTCGTCGAAGTTGATGATGCCGACCAGGCTGTCGTAGTTGCGGGTGGCGTTCAGCGTGTCGCGAACCTTCGCGCGGTTCGGCCCCACCTTCTCGATCGCGTCCATCAGCAACTGGGCCGCGCTGTAGGCGAAGGGGCCGTAGGCATCCGGCTCCTCCTTGAACCCCGCGGCGCGATAGGCCGCCAGGAACTCCTTGCCCCTCGCATACTTGTCGATCGGCGCCCCGTTGTGGAAGGAGACGACGCCTTCGGCGACCTTGGGCCCCACGCCGGCGATGAACCCTTCGTTCAGGATGCCCGACACGCCGATGAAAGGCGTGGAGATGCCGATGCGCTGCATCTGCGCCCGGATCGCCACGCCCTGCGGCGTAAGCCCGCCGAACCAGATGACGTCCGGCTTGCCGCTGCCGGCCGCCGTGAGTTCCGCCGAGAAATCCTGCTGGGTCACGTCCACGCCATAAGACCCGGTCACCGTCACGTCCGGGTACTGCTTCAGGAACTCCGTGAAGTGCACGCTCTGGCCCTTGCCGTAGTCGGTCGTGTCGTAGATGACCGCCACCCGCTTGAAGCCGGACTTGTGCACGTATTCGGCCGCGAGCTTGCCCTCGTTGATCATCGTCCCGTTGACGCGGTGGATTTCCTTGTGGTTGTTGCCGTAGGTGATCTCGGGCAGGACGGCGCCCCACACCACCATGGGCAGGCCAAAGCGATGGAAGGTATCGACGGTCACGATGGCGACCGCCGAGCAATAGTGGGCGACGGCGCCGATGATGGAACGATCGGTGGCCGCCCGGGTGACCACCTGCACGCCCACGTTCGGCTTGCATTCGTCGTCCAGCTTGACCAGTTCCACCCGATATTTCCTGGACGGATCCGCGTTGTGCTGATCCACCGCCAGTTGGGCGGAGTTCCTGCCGCCCAGGCCGGTGGACGACACACCGCCGGTCAGCGGCCCGATGAAAGCGATCTTGACGGTGTCCTTGGCCAGGGCGTGCCCCGTGCCCAGGACGAACAGCGCGGCCAGGACGCAACGCGCCAGCCTGGCGGTGAAGCCGGATTCCTCGCGATTCATGTTGTCTCCTTTGGTGGCTCGGTGCCTGGCCCGTCTGCGCGGGCTGCACCGGTGGAATACGCTCCTTTACTTCCTGATGTCGGCGACGAGCCTGGCGACCTGTTCGGCGCTGGCCCCCCTGACCCGGGCATTGATCCGGACCGTTCCGAAGCCGACGAAAAGCACCAGTTCGTCGGGCAGGGGCGCACCAGGAACAGATACCACGATCCCGTCCATGGCGTCATAGTCCCAGGCATCCTCGGCGCCGCCGAACACCACGTCGATCGACGCCCCGGCGGAGGCGACCTTGGCGTTGCCGGGAATCAGCGCCGGGCCCGCGCCCAGGCCCTTGCGCATCGACAGCCCGAGCCTCGGGTGGATCATGGCGGCGCCATGTTCGGACTCGCCGCTCATGCCGACGATGATGGCCTTGCCATAGGCGCGCGGACGTTCCTGGCCGGCAAAGCGCGCCAGCACGCGCTCGGTCAGCAGCGCGCCGATCTCCGTCGAGATATCCACCAGGTGATCCAGGTCTTCCTTCGAGGCCGCACCTCGTCCGGCATAGGGGTTCTTGAAGACCGCCGCCGCGACCACGTGGCGGGATGGCCGGCTGGCGCCCTGCCCGGCCTCGCTCAGGATTTCTCGTTCGAATACGTGCAATTGCCGGATGGTCGGCAAGGCGGAGGGGTGCCCCATGTGTCTCTCCAATTCAGGTTCTGGTCATGGCCGGGAAGGCTGGACAGAACCTTATGCCTGGAGCGGCGGGGCGTCACGCTGCATAGATGCAAGGAAGCTTGCACTTTTCCGCGCAGGCGCACGGGCCGTCACGGCGAGCTCGGCCCGTGCTCCAGGAACAAGTCCGCGAAAACGCCGCGCACCCAGCGGGTGCCGGCGTCCTGGTGGCTGCGCTCATGCCAGAACTGCTTGACCTCGAACTCCGGCACCTCGAAAGGCAGCGGCAACATCTTGACGTGACGCCAGGGCATCATGAGGCGCGCCACGGTACCGGGGATGACCACCAGCAATTCCGTGGCGGCCAGGATCTCGGGCACGATGGTGAAATGCGGCACACGCAGGGCGATATGGCGGCGCAGCCCGTTCTTCTCCAGATACTGCTCGATCAGCGTCGTGGTCGAGGAATGCAGCGAGGCACGGCTATACCGCGTCCCCGCCGGTTCGATCATGATGTGCGATTCATCGCTGAAGCCCTGGAGGCTGAGCGATGCCCCGATGCGCGGGTGATCCGATCTCAACAGACAGACATGGCGATCGCTGAACAGGCGTTGCTGGTAGAAACCCGCATTCAATCCGGGCAGAAATCCCACCGCGAGGTCGGCATCCCCGGATTCGAGCGCTTCACGATAGCTTTCGCGCGGCAGTTGCAGTACGCGCAGCCCGACACCCGGAGCCACCTTCTTCAGATGCTGCATCAAGCGCGGCAGGTAGACCACTTCGCCGATGTCGCTCAACAGTATCTGGAAAATCCGCTCGGACCGCGCCGGATCGAATGCCACGGCCTCCTCCAGCCCCGCGCGCATGATGGCCAGCCCCGCACGCACGCTGGGAGCGATGCGCTGCGCGAAAGGCGTGGGCTCCATTCCGGTCTTGACGCGGACGAACAACGGGTCGCCGCAAAAGCTCCGCAGGCGGGTCAGGGCATGGCTCATCGACGGCTGGGACAAGCCTACCCGCAGTCCGGCCCGGGTAACGTTGCGCTCCTGCATCATCGCGTCGAAAGCCACCAACAGATTCAGATCGATGCTCTCGATGTTCATTGCCGCCCTCCGTGGAATGCGATCAGCCACTGGCGGCAACGCAGCCGATTCAGGTTTCGAAGCGATTCGTTCCGTACCGGCCGGACAGCGCTCCCGATGCAATGATCATCCGCTGCATTTCGGAAGAACCCTCGGTAATGGTGCGGCTGCGCGCATCTCGATACATGAGTTCCAGCGGCAATTCGCGGGACAATCCCAGGCCGCCGTGGATCTGGATGGCCCGGTCGACGACGCGTATCAACATTTCGTCCGCGTAGAGCTTCACCGCGGATGCCTCGAGATGATAGTCCAGTCCTCGATCGGCCTTCCATGCCGCATGCATGACCATGGACCGGGCCGCATGCAGCTCCACCACGGAATCGGCGATCATCCACTGGATCGCCTGGCGCTTTGCCAACGGCTGCCCGAACGTGCGGCGGTCATTGGCATAGGCAATCGCCATGTCCAGGGCTCGCTGGGCGCGGCCCAGCGCCTTCGGGCCATGGATGAGGCGGCCCATGTCGAGAAACTCGCGCGCCAGGTCCCAACCCTGTCCCGCCGCACCTACCATCCGGTCCGCCGGCACCCTCACGTTGTCGAACAGCAGTTCCCATGGCCGGTCCGGCGACATCAGCTCGAAGCTCTGGCCCAGCCGCATTCCCGGCGTGTCCCGATCGATCAGAAAACAACTGATGCCCAGTTCCTGCCCGTCCTTGGCGGTACGCGCGAATACCTGCGCGAAATCCGCCTTGTCGGCGCCGGTGATGAAAATCTTGGCACCGTTGATGACGAAATGATCGCCGTCGGCGACCGCGGTCGTCCGCATGCCCGAAGGATCGGAACCGGCCCCTGGTTCTGTCAGCGCGAAGCAGGTGCGTTTCTCTCCCCGGGCGACAGGCAGCAAATACGCCTCCTTCTGTTCCTGGCTGCCATGGAACAACACCGGCCCCAGATAAGGCGTCAGCACCGTGGGGGCGCGGAACGACGGCACGTTGCATCGGGCCAGTTCCTCGAACACGACACACATGCCGACCACGCCGACCCCGCTCCCGCCCACCTCTTCCGGCAGGTCGAAGGCCCAGAAGCCCAGGTCCTTGGCCTTGTCCTGCAGCCGCTGCCGAACGTCGTCGGGAATGTCATGGTCGTTGGCGTAGCGGCCTTCCAGCGGCAACAACTCCTTTTCCACGAAACGGCGCACGGCGTCGCGCAGCATGCGCAGTTCCGGTTCCAGCTCGAAATCCATCGTTCTTCTCCAGCCAAGCCCTAGTCCAGTTTCACCCTGGCATTGCGACGTCCGGGTCGCCATCTCCCGCTGTGGAAAAGCCCGCCTCAGATGATGCGGGCCTGCTTCAACTCGCCGACGGCGGCCTCGGAAAATCCGGCCTCCCGCAAGACCTCTTCCGAGTGCTCGCCCAGGTCGGGCGGAGGCAGGAAATTGCTGTCGTGGTCACCGTCGTAGCGGACCGCGCGATGCGCGGCGCGCAACGTACCATGGCGCGGGTGCTGCTGGGTATAGAAGACGTCCAGGTGGCGCACCTGCGGATCCTGGTCCAGTTCATCCAGCGTCCGTTCCGGCGTGAACGGGACGTCATGCGCCTCGAGACGGGGCAGCCAGTACTCCCGCTCCCGCTCTGCGAACACCTCGGCCAGCGTACGCGCCAGCTCGTCGTAGCCCGCCACGCGGTCGTGGCGCGCCGGATAGGCCGCGAGCAGGTCCGGACGATCGATCGCCTGGACCAGGCCGCGCCAGAACTTGTCGGGCGACGAAAGATGCAGGGCAATGCGGCGCCCGTCCCGGCAGGTCAGGATGTACGACTGCGACATGGCTGCCCGCCCATACAGCGTGGGCGGCTGGCCGGTTGCAAGCATCGAACCCAGCGGCTCGCAAGCCATGGCGATCATCGCTTCGAGCATGTTGACCTCGACCTTGCGCCCCTTTCCGGTCGATGCGCGCTCCACCAGCGCGCCCAGGATCCCGAGGCAGGCGTAGATGCCTGTCACGGCATCGGACACCGCGGGACCGGCCACCCGCGGATCTTCGCCGCGATGGAACATGGACAACCATCCCGAGACGGCCTGCCCCACGTTGTCGTAGGCCGGTCGGCCGGCATAGGGACCACTGGCCCCGAAGCCCGTGATGGCGCAATGGACAAGGCGGGGATTGAGCCGCCGCAGACGCTCGGCGCCCAGGCCCAGCCGCTCCTCCACCCCCGGACGCATGTTCAGGAGCAGCACATCCGCCCTCTCGATCAGCTTGTCCAGCACGGCACGCCCCTCGGAGCGGGTGTAGTCCAGCGCCAGGCTGCGCTTGTTCCTGTTGTGCGCCTGGAACTGGGGACTGTAGAGCCCCCCTTTGAACGCGCGAAACGGATCGCCGACGCCCGGCCGCTCGACCTTGACGACATCCGCTCCCAGTTCGGCCAGCGACATGCCGGCCAGTGGCGCGGTAATGAAATTCCCCAGGTCGAGCACCCGGACCCCTTGAAGGACTTTCATCGATTGCCTGCCCCCAACGCAGTCCGCAGGAACGCCGTGGTCCGCTCATGGGCCAGCGCCGCCGCCTCCAGCTCGCCGCGTGTGTAGAAACCGTGGCCGACTCCGGGATAGCGGTGAAAGCCTCCGCCTGCCGTGGCCGGCAGCGCAGCCTCGATCCTGGCCTGCGCCTCGGCGGACGCGTAGCGGTCCTGGTCGCCATAGTGCAACACCACCGGGCAGCGCAAGGCAGTTGCCTCGTCCAGATGATCCTCCACCCCCACGCCATAGAACACGGCCGCCGCATCCACCTCCAGCCTGGCGGCGCAGCGGAATGCCAGCTTCCCTCCCAGGCACAGCCCCACCACCGCCACGCGCCCCCGAAAGCCCAGCATGGATCGGACGTGTGCGGCAACCCTGCCGATATCGGCCAGGCCTGCCTCCTCGTCAAACCGCTCCAGATACTGGAACGCACGCTCGATGTCGGCCTTGGAATGGCTCAGCTGGACTCCAGGCTCGATGCGCCAGTACAGGTCGGGAGCCAGCGCGAGATAGCCTTCGGCCGCATAGCGATCGGCCACGCCGCGTATCGCATCGGTCACGCCGAATATCTCCTGCAGGACGATCACGGCGTGGCCGTTCGGCTTCCCGGGCTGGCTGACATAGGCGGCGAAACCGCGCCCGTCGCCGGCGTCGATAGTGGTCTTTCCTTCTGACATCATGGTCCTCCTGCGCATCAGGCGTCAGACGAGGTAGCTGCCCTTGAGCAACTCCCGCGCGATGGAATTTCTATGTATCTCGGTCGTTCCGTAGCCAATGGACATGCCGCGCGCGTCGCGGAAGTAGCGCTCGAAGGGATATTCCTCGGACAGCCCGTATGCGCCGGCAAGCTGCATGGCCTGGTTGGTCACACGCACCGCCATCTCATTCGCAAAGGTCTTGGCGATGGAGACCTGCGCCACCGACTGCCGCCCCTGGTCGATGGCTTGCGCGGCCCCGTACACCAGCGCGCGCGCCGCCTCGATATCCATCGCCATGTCGGCCAGCTTCCACTGCAATCCCTGGTTCTGCGCGAGGGGGCGGCCGAACTGGGTACGGTCCTTCAGATGCTGGACGGCATGGCCCAGCGCCGCCTGCGCCAACCCCAGGCAGATGGGGGGGTTGCCGGTGATGCGATCGGCGTCCAGCACCTGCAACAGGTCCTTCATCCGTCCCGCCGGCAGGAGCAGGTTCTCGGCCGGCACGCGGCAGTCCTGGAAGACCAGTTCGGCCATGCCCGTCCCACGCAGGCCCAGCAGATCCAGATGCTTGCCCACCAAGAATCCCGGCGTGCCACGCTCGACCAGCACCGCTCCCACGCCCTTCATGCCGGGCTCGTCACTCAGCCGCACCAGCACGAGGAACACGTCGGCCACCTGGGCCGCGGTGCACCAGAGCTTGCTGCCATTGATCACGTAATGCTGGCCGTCGCTGACGGCGCGGGTCTGGACATTGCCAACATCGGAGCCCGCATTCGCCTCCGACATGCTCCAGGCCGCATACCGCTCCGCCTTGGCGAAGGCAGGCAGATAGCGCTGCCTGAGCAGTTCGGATCCGATGTGCAGGATGGCCCGCGGCGTCGCGCCGTCGGTACAGGAATACAGCATGGCCGTATTGGCGCAAGAACGCGCCAGTTGCTCCACCACCAGCACCGTCTCGAGCAGCCCCAGTCCTGTCCCGCCATGGCACTCGGGCAAGAAGATGCCGGTATAACCGTGGCCGGCCAGCACCTTCAGATTGTCGAGCGGAGGCCGATACTGCCGGTCGGCCGCCGCCGCGCCCGGCGCGAACCGTTCGCTTGCCAGTGCATGGACGGTGTCCCGGATCAGCCGTTGTTCCTGAGTCAATTCCACTATTCGCCCTTTGCGCCGGTCAACTTGATGATGTGCTGGTAGTGCGCCGATTCCCTTTGCAGGAAGGCACCGAACTCCTCCGGCGTGGACGGCGCCCCCTCCACGCCCAGCTTCACGAACTGGTCCTTGACCTCGGGGCTCTCCAGCGCCTTGCGAATCTCTTTGCTCAGGCGCCCCACGATCCCCGGCGGCGTGGATGCCGGCGCCACCACTCCGTACCACGTCATGAAGGAGAACTCCTTCAGGCCCGACTCGGCCACCGTGGGAATGTCCGACGCGATCGCCGACCGCTCCTTGCCCGAGACGGCCAGCCCCTTGAGCCGGCCCGAACGCACGTGCGGCATCCCCGAGGACATGCCCGTGAACATCACGTCCACCTGCCCGCCCACCACATCGGCCAAGGCCGGAGCGACACCCTTGTAGGGAACATGGGTCAAATCGATGTCCGCCAGCGCCTTTACCCACTCCATGGCCAGATAGTGCGGCGTGCCGTTCCCGATGGAGGCATAGGTGATCTTCCCCGGCCGGGCCTTGGCGGCGGCGATCAACTCCTGCACGGTGGAGACCCGCGCCTTGGGATTCGCCACCAGGATGAACGGCACGAAGACCAGTTGGCTGACCGGCGCGAAATCCTTGACCGAGTCGTAGGACAGCTTCTGCCCGAAGAAGATCGGATTCAATGCGTGAGAATCCGTCACCAGGCCGATTGTGTAGCCGTCCCCCCCGGCCCGGGCCACCGCCTCGGTCCCGATGATGGTGCTGGCCCCCGGCCGGTTCTCGATAATGACGGGCTGGCCCAGGTTCTCCGCCATCCTCTTGCCGACGGCGCGCGCCACGATGTCCGTACCGCCTCCCGCCGGATAAGGCACGATGAAGCGGACGGGCTTGTCGGGCCACTGCTCTTGCGCCGTGGACGTCCCCCAGGCCAGTCCTGCCACCGCAACCGCCAAGAACTGCATCGATAGTCGCCGCATGTCATCCTCCTTGTCGTCCGCCCGCGGGCGGCATGTCATGTTCGCCAGCTTCTTCCTCGGTGCGCAGCCAGATCTCGGTGGCGACCGGGCACGCCTGCTCCTCGACCAGGTGGCCGACCAGGCCCACTGCCCGGCCCATGACCGCGATGCCGCGCGCCGCGCGCCAGGAGATCCCCAGCTCGCAGCACAGTGCGCCGATGGCGCCGGTGGCATTGACGGGCAGGCGCTTGCCGTAGGCCGCTTCGGCTTCTTCGCCGATGGCGCGCATCAAATCGACATAGCGTCCGGCATGGCCCTCTTCGGCCGCGATCTCGAACAACCGGACCGTGCGCGGATCAACGGGTTTGTGCAGGTTGTGGCCGATACCCGGGACGGATTGCTTGCGACTCCGGAAATCCGCAACCACTTCGCGTGCCAGCTCCCGCGGCGCCCCCTCCGGCGTGGCAGCCACCGCGGACTCCAGCATCCGGGCCGCGCCTTCCGCCGTACCCGCAAAAGTGGTTCCCATCCCGCACAGCCCCGCGGCCACCGCGGACTGCAAGGACTCCGGGGCCCCCAGATAGGTCAGCCGCGCGACGATGGCCATGGGCGTCATGCCGTGCTCGACCAGCGTGACGAGAATGGCGTTGAACACCCGGGACTGCCGCGAATCCGGCAGGCGTCCGGTCAGCTCCAGGTACGCCATGTCGCCGAAGTTGAGGGTACCGATGATGTCTCGGGCCAGGTCCAGGCCCTGGACGAAAATACGTTCGGGGGTGCTGCGGCCCATGCCGCTGCGTATCGGTCGCCGGTTCCGGCTCATGTCGTCTCCTGCTCCACTTCGGTGGATTCTTTTGGGGGCGGCATGCGCCGCCTGTTGGAGACGAAAGATAGGCGCTCCTATTGGCCGGCGTCCAATAGAAGGCGGTCATTCCCTGTATGCGAGAGACTAATAGTGGTACGCGGGAGAGCCAGGGGTTGGCGGCGAAAAACCCGGCCCGGTACGTGCAGCCCGCTGCCGCGCCGGACCGGCGGCCCGCACCAGATTGAAAGCGGTATTGACGAGGCCGACGTGCGAAAAAGCCTGAGGGAAATTACCGAGCAACACCCCTGAAGCCGGGTCATACTCCTCCGCCAGAAGGCCAAGATCGTTGCGCACCGACAGCAGCCGCTCGAACAGCGCCTGGGCCTTGTCCATACGCTTGGACATGACATAGGCATCGGCCAGCCAGAACGAACAGGCCAGGAAGGTACCTTCGGGCTGCTTGCAGGGATCGACGGTGCGCGCGGGGTGATAGCGGAGCACGAATCCATCCTGCAGCAGATCCCGTTCGACCGCTTCCACTGTCCCCAGGATATGCGGATGATCATCGGGAAGAAAGCCGACCTGGGAGAACAGCAGGAGGCTCGCATCGAGCACCGTCGAACCGTAGGACTGGACGAAGCTGCCGATCCGCGGGTCGAAGCCCTTGGCACAGATCTCGGCGTGGATCGCGTCCCGCTCCTTGCGCCATCGATCGACGGGGCCGTCCAGCCCGTATCGTTCCACGGCCTTGACGGCACGATCGAAAGACACCCAGCACATGAGTTTCGAGTGCGTGAAATGCCGCGCCGGCCCCCGCATTTCCCAGATGCCCTGGTCCGGCTTGCGCCAGATGTCGACCAGATGCTCGAGCATCACCTTCTGCAGTTGCCAGGCGTCGGGCGCCGCGGCAAGGACGCCCTCCCGCGCCGTATGCAGCGTGTCCAGCACTTCGCCGAAGATATCGAGCTGCACCTGCTCGGCCGCGCCGTTGCCGATGCGCACGGGACGGCTGCCACCATACCCGGCCAGCCAGGGGATCTCGTATTCCGGCAGCCACCGCTCGCCTGCAAGCCCGTACATGATCCGCAACTGGTCCGGCTGCCCGGCGATGCTGCGCAGCAGCCACCGCCGCCAGGCTTCGGCTTCCTCGCGATACCCCGCATTCAGGAGGGCATAGAGCGTCAGCGCGGAGTCGCGCAGCCAGCAGTAGCGATAGTCCCAATTTCTGCCGCCACCGGGTGTCTCCGGCAGCGACGTGGTCGGTGCCGCGATGATCCCGCCGGTGGGTCGAAACGTCAGCAGCTTGAGCGTGATGAGGGAACGCACCACGGCGTCCCGCCAACCCTCGCGCGCCGGATCGAAGGCACAACGCTTCGACCATTCCTGCCACCAGCTCACGGTGTATTTCAACGCCTCTTCACGGTCGGGCACGAAATGCGGCGTCTGGTGCGACCGGTGGTAGGACAGCGTGAACGGGACGCTCTGCCCTTCTTCGACTTCGAACCGCGAGACGGTCTTCATGTTCCGTCCTTCCAGCGGTACCTGCGTATGCAGCTCGACCGCGTCGGGACCGGCCACCGCGCTCAAGCCGTAGTCGCGTCGCCGCACCCAGGGCACCACCAGCCCATAGTTGAAGCGCAGGACCAGTTCCATTTCCACGGACACGCGCCCACGCTTGCCGCGCACGATGCGAACGATATCGCTTCGCTCCTCGTCGCCGGCAAGCGGCATGAAGTCGATCAGCTCCACCGCGCCGTCTTCGGTCTCGAACGTCGTCTCGATGACCGCCGTTCCCGGAAGATAGCGCCGGTTGCTTCGCACCGGCGTTCCCGCGGGTGCGATGCGCCAGCGGCCGTTTTCCGAGGTTCCCAGAAGCGACGCGAAACATGCCGGCGAGTCGAATCGCGGCAGGCAGAGCCAGTCGATGGAGCCGTCGCGGCCCACCAGCGCGGCCGAGATCATGTTGCCGATCAAGCCATAATCGGCGATCCGCCGGCCGGGATTTGCCGACACTTCCGAGGTCGAACGATTCAAGGCCATCGCCGTCAGCCGTTCGTCAAGAGGACGTCAGTCCATTCTAGTACGAACCCTCCCGGCGTTCTCGAAAACCCGCCGCAGGCTCAGCAGCCCGGGAACAGCTCCTCGGCAGTTGGGCGGCGCGGGATCAGCCCCTGCTCGTGCGACCAGCGGATCTGCGTCTCGATCATGTCGCGGTTGGCCTCGAAGCCGTAGGGCCAGAAGTCCCGCCCCATCAGCGCCTGCGTGCCTTCGGCCTCGGCCTGCATCCACGGCAGCATGATGGGCAGCGCCTGGTGGATTGCCAGGCGGTCCTGCGCCGCCTGCTTGGCCTGGTCGAACGCGGCCAGCAGCGCCTTGGGCAGGCTGGGGTTGGCCTCGGCCACGTCGCGCCGCAGCGCGATCACGTGCATGATGGGAAAGCGCCGCGTGCGCGCGTAGTAGTCTTTTTCCACCTCGCGCCAGTCGGGAAACAACCGCCCCACGCCGGCGTGCCCGAAGGCGGCCGGAGGCGTATAGGCGATCAGCGCATCGAGCTCGCCGGCTTCGATCATCGAGGACAGCGTGCGGCCCTGCACGGCCCGGATGCTCACTTCCTTGGGCCAGTTGCGCGGGTCTATCGCGTCCCGCTCCACATGATCCACGTCGCCGGCGAACCACTCGCAACTGCCCGGATCGAAACCGTACTCGTCCGACAGCATGCCGCGCGCGACCAGCGCCACGGTGTTGGAGTACTCGCGCAGGCCGATGCGCTTGCCGGCCAGGTCGGCCGGCGTGGCGATGCCGCTGCCGGCCCGCACGTAGACGGCCGAGTGGCGGAACGAGCGCGACGGGAAGATCGGCAGCGCCAGATAGGGGCAGCCGCCGCGCACGCTGGCGATCAGGAAGTTGCTGAATGACAGCTCGGTGACCTCGTATTCGGCGGTCTGGAAAGCCTGCGAAAAGATGGCCTCGAGGTCGCCGGTCGCGAAGCGGGTCTCGATGCCTTGGACGCCGACGCTGCCATCGACCAGGGCGCGGGTGCGGTCATAGTCGCCGACGGCGATGCGGATGGAAGGTTGGGACATGCGGGGCCTCGTGCCTGGATGGATGGACTATATCTTGGCGCCGGACGCCTTGATGATCTTTTCCCATTTGACGATCTCGGACTTCGTGAAATCGCCCAGGGCTTGCGGCGTGCCTCCGGCCGGGACGGCGCCCTGCTCGGCCAGCGCCGCCTTCACGTCGGGCATCTGCAGGATCTTCACCATGGCCGAGTTCAGCTTGTCGATCACCGTCCCGGGCGTGCCTGCCGGCGCATAGATGGCGGACCAGGCCGCGGTTTCGAAGCCTGGCAGCGTCTCGCCAATGGTGGGAACGTCCGGCACCTGCGGCGCGCGCTGCGCGCTGGTGACCGCGAGGATGCGCACCTTGCCGCCCTTGACCATGGGCAGCCCGGTGGGCATGTTCACGAACATCATCTCGACCTGGCCGCCGGCCAGGTCGACGATGGCAGGCGCCCCGCCCTTGTACGGCACATGCAGCACGTCGATGCCGGCCACCGACTTGAACAGCTCGGACGACAACTGGCTGGAGGTACCCAGGCCGGTGGACGCATACGACATCTTCTTGCCCGACTTGGCATATGCGATCAGTTCCTGCGTGGTCTTGACCGGCAGCGAGGGACTGACCAGCAGGATGTTCGGCACGGTGCCGACCAGCACCACCGGCGCCAGGTCCTTCACCGGGTCATAGCCCAGCTTCTCGTACAGCGTGATGTTGATCGAGACGATCTCGGACCCCATCAGCAGCGTATAGCCGTCGGCGGGCGACCTGGCCACGGCCTCGGCGGCGATGTTGCCGCCCGCGCCCGAGCGGTTCTCGATCAACACGGGCTGGCCCAGCGCCTCGGCCAGCCGCGGCCCCACCGTGCGGGCGAAGAAATCCACCGTACCGCCCGCGGGGAACGGCACCAGCATCCTGATGGGCTTGGAAGGATAGGTGTCGGCGCGGGCGGCGCCCGACAGCACGGCAAAGGCGGCGATCCAGCAGAATACGGTCAAGCGTTTCATGGACAGGCTCCTGGCGTCAGTGCGGCAAGGGAAAAATCAGGCGTAGTTGATGACCATCAGGCGGATCTCGGACATCTCGTCCATGGCATAGCGGGTGCCTTCGCGGCCGGTGCCCGACTCCTTCCACCCGCCGAACGGCATGTTGTCGATGCGGTAGATCGGCACGTCGTTGATCATCAAGCCGCCGACCTCCCAATCTTCCAGCGCGCGAAAGGCGCGGCGCAGATCCTGCGTGAAGATGCCGCCCTGCAATCCGTACTTCGAATCGGCGGCACGCTGTACCGCCTGGTCGAAATCCTGGTAGCGATTCACGGTGACGACGGGCCCGAAGATCTCCTCGTCCTCCACCTTCATGCCGGGCCGCGTGTCGCTCAACACCGTCGGCATCACCACCGCGCGCTCGCGCGATCCGCCCGCCAGCACGCGCGCGCCCTGCGCCACGGCCTCGTCCACCCACGACTGGATGCGCCGGGCCGAGTTCTCGTCGATCACCGGACCGACGTCGACGCCCTCTTCCATCGGATTGCCCACGCGGCAGGCCTCGACCTTCGCGACCAGCTTCTCGATGAAGGCGTCCGCCACCGACTCCTGCACCAGGATGCGCTGCACCCCTATGCAATACTGGCCCCCGTACACCACCCCGCCCCGCACGCAACGCGCGGCGGCCAGGTCCAGGTCTGCATCCTCGGCCACGATCACCGCGCCGTTGCCGCCCAGTTCCAGCGCCACCTTCTTGCGGCCGGCAATCGCCTTGATGTGCCAGCCCACCTTGGCGCTGCCCGTGAAGGTGACCATCGCGAAGCGCTCGTCGCGCACCATGGTCTCGGCCAGATCCACCGGGCAGTGCACGACCTCCAGCGCGCCTTCGGGCAGCCCCGCGTCGGCCAACAGCTTTTGCAGCAGCAGCGCGGTCAGCGGCGTCTGCGGCGCGGGCTTGAGCACCACGCTGTTGCCCACCGCGATCGCCGGGGCGACCTTGTGCATCACCAGATTGAGCGGGAAATTGAAAGGCGCGATGGCGAGAATGGTCCCGATCGGGAAACGGCGCGCGATCCCCACGCGGCGGCGCATCGACGCCAGCGCTTCGTGGTCCAGGCTGGCGAGCGACGCGGGACGGCCATCCGCGCCCGTGGTCTGGTACTCGAACACGCCGGCATCGGCATCCAGCGGAACCTCGTCGCCATGCTGGAGCCGGGCCTCGGCCGCCGCATTGGTCAGGTTGAAAATCGCCCGCGACACCTCTCCGCGAGCGTCGTAGAGCGGCTTGCCGGCCTCGGCGGCGATGGTGCGGACGAACTCATCGCGGCGTTCCCTCAACAACTCGGCCGCCCTCGCCAGGATGTCGGCGCGCGCGAAGCGAGGCAGCTTGCGCATGATCTCGAAGGCGCGCTGCGCCCGGCCGATGGCCTGCTCCACGTCGGCGGCGCCGGCAACCGGCATTTCGCCCACGACGCTGCCGTCATAGGGAGACAGGATTTTCTCGAAAGTCATGCGGCAGGCTCCAGGCGTTCCATGAAAGTGAGTTCATTAAACGCGTGGGGACTGTCACACGGAAGCCAGGAACAGGTGATGGCAGCGTTCTGAAAAAAAGAACACCCTCGACCGGATCAACGCGCCTTGCACATCGCCAGGAGCGGATCGAGAAAAGCCCTCGCCGCGGCCGAGAGCTTATGCTGGCGCGCGGTAATGATGTCCAGGCTGGCCTGCCGGCACGACTTGTCCGAAACCGGCACCGCCGCCAACAGCCCGGCGGCCTCTTCGTGCGCGAACGTGAGCGGCGGCATGCACGAGACCACATCCGAGCCGGCCACCAGCATCTTGAGCAGTTGCAACGAATTGGCCACGCAGTGAACCGACAGCATCACCCCGGCGCGCGCGGCGGCGCGATCAATCAGATAGCGCGTGCCAAAGGTTTCATCGGGCAGCACCATCCGCTCGCCGGCGAGATCCGTCATGCGCAGCGACTTGCGGCGCGCCAGCGGATGGGATGGACGGCAGATCACCTGCAAGGGCTGCGCCAGCCGGCCCTGGAGCACCAGGTCCTCCCGGCTCAACACGTCGAACGCCAGCCCGATCTCGGCCGACTCCTCGACCACCCGGTCGGCGATCTGGTGCGTGCCGCAGACCTCCACATGGAAATCGATGCCCGGGTACGAGGCGCTGAAGCGCGTCATCAGCGCCGGCAGGAAATCCCCGGTCACGGCCTCGATCACCGCCAGCCGGACCGTGCCGCGCCGCAGATCGGTCAAATCGTGGAGATCGGAGCGGATCCGCTCGATACGGTGGTCGCTGTCGCAGACGAACGCGAACAGCATCCGCCCCGCCTCGGTGGGCAGCATGCCGCGCGGCGAGCGCTCGAACAGCGGCGCGCCCAGCTCCTGCTCCAGGTTCACGATCTGGCGGCTGATGGCGCTGGGGGCGACGAAGAAGAGCTCGGACGCCCGGCGCAGGGAGCCGGTGCGGACGACTTCGGCGAAGTAGCGAAGAGCCTGGGGCTGGAGCATCGAAGCGGCGGGGGGAGTGGAGATTCCGGGAGAATAGTTGCATATCCGTCACCTACCCGGGTTTTCCGGCAATATTTCCCCAGTCACACAAATACCCCTTGACGGCGGGAACCACAAGCCCGATAGTGTATGCAGATCTTCAAGCGTTGCGATTCCTGCGGTTGTGTGCGATCCACCAGTGCGCCATAAATTGTTCTAGTCCCACCTTGATCGTCTCATCCCGGGCTGCGCCCGCATTTCATCAAGGAAACAATTATGGAAACCGGTATCGTCAAGTGGTTCAACTCGGAAAAGGGCTTCGGCTTCATCATGCCGGACAATGGCGGCAAGGACCTGTTCGCCCACTTCTCCGAAATCCAGGGTGACGGCTACAAGTCGCTGCAGGAAAACCAGCGCGTCAGCTTTGTCGCCGGCCAGGGCCCCAAGGGTCCCCAGGCGACCAAGATCACGCCGCTGTAATTCGTGAAGCGCGCCGGCTGGTAAAGGCGCTGCTCCAAGAATAAACAAGCCCTCGAAAGAGGGCTTGTTTGTTATGGGCGGTCGAAATGAAGCTGGCGTGAATCCGTGGCCTCTTCCCCGTGATTATCATGGTGCCCGCGATCGGTTCAGATCCCGAGGAATTTGAAAGGCGCCGCCTGCTTGAATCCGCCGTTGGCCATGCCTGAATAGATGTTCGCCTGATTCGGGCCAAGGTCGAGTTTCATCACCTGTCCGGTTTCGCGCGAGAAATCCAGCTTCGTCAGGTCGACCCAGAAGATGTTGGGCGTCAGCGCCGATTCGAAGAAGTAGCGCTTGTGCTTGTGGTCGGCGACGGTGCGCCAGCGGGTCGAGGAAATATTGGGCTGGTCCGGCGTGGTGATGCCCAGGGGCACCGAGACGTTGCGGATGACGCTGAAGACACTGGCGATCGTCTCCAGCGGATCTTCCGTTTTGGGAAGCGCGTTGACGTAGAAAGCCGCCCGGGCAAACCGGTCGGATGCCCGGTTCGTGCCGGGCAGCATGACCGTCCCGCCTATCTGCTTCCAGTACTCCTCCATCGCCAACTGTTTGTCGAAGGTCGGCGAGTTGGTCATGACCTGGTAGTCACGGCTGTGGTGGATGACCTGCTTGCCGTCGATGTACTCGATGATGGCGCTGTCGCCGCTGGCATCCGAGAGCGAGAGGTGCAGGGTCGCCAACCGGGCTTCGCCCGGGACGTTGTCGGTGACGACGGTGAACGGTTCCTTCGCCAAGGTGTCGACCGCCTCCTGGACGGTGGCGAAGTTGTCGAGCGCGTATTGCGCCCAGGCCGCGAGCGTCAGGCCGGGCGTCTTGCCGTCGTAGGCCGGGTAGGAGGATTCGACCAGCCACAGGACATTGGCCACCAGCCCCGCTTCGTTCATGCCGTCGGTTGTCGAGATGTCATAGCCCGAGGCGATGACGCTTCCGTATTTCGAGGTCCATTGAATGGAGTTCGGACCGGCTTCGCCGGATCGCCTCATGCCGCGCGGAAACATCCATAAGTTGGTGCCGACGTCGACCTTCCAGTCCATCGAGCGCGCCGTGACGATCTGGCCGGCGGCGCCGAGATAGACAAAGCGGGTGCAGGCCTGCGCCGCCGAGACAGCCAGCATGCTTGCGCAGGCAAGCACCGCGGCGCAGGCGGATACGTAGAGGGGCATTCTCGGGTTCATCAAACTCTCCATCCGAAGCGTCGATGGACTTTACCGCATCGGAACCGGAAGCAGGCCCGATGCGGCGATCGGATGGCGTGCCAGGAGGGGAATCTACTGCGGTTCTATGCCCGCGTCCTGAACGATCTTGGCCCAGGTCGGGAGATCCGATTGGATCAACCTGGCGAAATCAGCTTGCGAGCCGGGCATCATTTCTATGCCGACAGGCGCGAATTTCTCGTGCGTGGAAGGCAGCTTCAGCATGGCCTGCACGGCGGCGTTCAGCTTGTCCGCGATCGGCTGGGGGATGCCGCTCGGCGCAACCAGGCCGATCCAGACCGTCATCGAGAACCCGGGGATGATTTCGTTCAGCGCCGGCAGGTCGGGCATGGCTTCGCTGCGCGTTTGGCCGGTGGAAGCCAGGGCCCGCAGCCGGCCGGACTGGACATAGGGAAGCGTCGAGGTTCCGCCCTCAAACATCATGTCGATCTGGCCGCCCAGCAAGTCGTTCATGGCCGGGGCGCTGCCCTTGTACGGCACGTGCAGGATATTCGTGCCGGTTCGGCGCGTGAACATTTCGCCCGCCAGATGGTGGGTGCCGCCGCGCCCCAAAGAGCCATAGGTGAGTTTGCCCGGTTTGGATTTCGCCAGCGCGACCAGTTCCTGGACGGTTTTCACCGGAACGGAACTGTTGACCACGAGGTAGAAAGGGGTGGAGAACATCGTGGCGACAGGCGTGAAATCCTTCGCCGGATCGACCAGCAGCCCCTTGGTCGTCAGCGGGTTCAGGATCATTCCTGTTTGCGAACTGACGAACAAGGTGTAGCCGTCGGGCGCGGAGCGGGCCGCGGCATTGGCCCCGATGGCCTGGTTGGCGCCGGGGCGGTTCTCCACGACGACGGGTTGCCCCAGCCGGCTGGCCATGTCTTCGGCCAGGGTGCGGGTGAACGTATCCACCAGGCCGCCGGGCGTATAAGGCACGATGATCTTGATCATGCGGTCCGGGTACCGGCCGGCCGGGTCCTGGGCGGACGCGGCAGCCGGCGCCAGCACCGCGGCAGCCAGGGCCAGCCAGGTCCTGGCTCTTGTTCCAAAGCGTGTCTTCATGTCGTCTCCTCCTAGGGGCAAAGCGGGCGCCTCATGCGCGTCGCGGTTGCGCCGCCATCTGCGGATGGTCGTGGCGTTTCTCTGTTGCCGAGATTAATATAAGCTTATTTTATATAAAGTAAATTTACAAATACTTCATCGCGACAAGGAGGAGAAACATGAACGCATCCCTTTCCCGGTCAGAGAACCGTCCCGATCTACAACGATTCGGCCTGCGTACCTTTCTTGCGTCGTTGTCCGGCGACGACCTGGAACGGCATGCCGCGCCTGTCGCGCTTGCCGATGTCGCCGCCCGCCTGGACGGCAATCCGCGCGCGGCATGGTTCGAGAACATCGAAGGCAGCAGCTTCCCCCTGTGCGGCAACGTCGCGGGCAGCCGGGCCCGCCTGGCAGCCGCCTTCGGGACCACCTCGGACAAGGTGTTGTCCGAGGTACTCGCGCGGCTGCGCAAGCCAGGCGAACTGGTGGAAGTGCCGCGCGCGCACGCCCCGGTCCAGGAGGTCGTGCTGACCGGCGACGAATGCGACTTGACCGCCCTGCCGGTGCATCTGCAGCACGAATTCGACGGCGCGCCGTACATCTCGGCGTCGGTCGACTTCGTCCACGATCCCTCCGCCGGGCATACGAACGTGGGCATGCGCCGCCTCATGCTGCGCGGCCGCCGGTCGGCGGGCGTGGACCTGGTCGCGCCTTCCGATTTGCGCGCCATCTACATGGCACGCGCGGAACGCGGCGAACGCACGCCGGTGGCGTTCGCCATCGGCAGCCACCCCATCGATCAACTCGCCGCCACGCTTCGCTTTCCCGGCGACGAGCTGGCGCTGATCGCGGCTTTGCGGGCCGAGCCCTTGGGCGTCGTCAAGTGCGTGACGAACGATTTGATGGTGCCCGCCGACTCCCAGTTCATCATCGAGGGCTATTTCGACGAGCGCGGCCATGTGGAACCCGAAGGTCCTTTCGGCGAATTTCTCGGCTACTACGGAGCGGTCAAACGCAATCCGCTCTTCCATTTGACCGCCATCACCCATCGCCGGGACGCCATCTTCCAAACCTCCTCCATCGGCGGCCCGAGCATGCACTGCACGGATACGGCGCAGCTTTGCTCCCTGCGAACGGAAGTCCTCGTATGGAAAGCGCTCGAATCCGCCGTGCGCGAGGTGCGAGCGGTCTACGCGCCCCCCGCGGCGGGAGGATCGTTCAACGTCCGTATCGCGTTGCAGCAACGCGTCCCGGGCGAAGCGCGCAATGCCATCGCCGCCGCATTCGGCTGCCTGGGCAATGTCAAGAATGTGTTCGTCGTCGACCCGGACATCGACATCTATTCCGACGCCCAGATGGAGTGGGCGCTGGCGACGCGTTTTCAGGCGAGCAGGGACCTGGTCGTCCAAAGCGGGTTGAGGACCGTTCCATTGGATCCGTCCTTGGACGGCTCACGAACGACCGACAAGACTGGATTCGACATGACGCTGCCCTGGCTGGCGCCTGGAGCCAAGCGTCCCATCGAGCATGAAGTTCCGCATCCCCCGAGGTTCGGCGCGTCCAGCCATGCTTCCCTGGAAGCCGCGCTGGAGAGCGGGCCCAGGTTTTTCGCGGAGCTCATGACGGCGGTTGGGACTCGGGATGGACGCGAGCTTGTCCGGGGGTTGGAGGACATCGCTTCCCGGCGCGCGATTGGGCGTGATGATCAGGGGCGCTATCGGTTTGGTTGATAGCGGGCCGCGTGACGCCGCGATATTTTGATCGTGGCAACAAAAAACTCCTTGATCGGTGAAATCGAGGGGTTATTGCAATGGAAGCGACACTGACGCGGTATTGATGGGAACGCTACTCCGAGAGCCATACGACGTTTCGAGTCAAGTTATGGATCAGAGGAGGAAGCTTCGACGAAGCCTCCTCCCAGTCCTACCCTGGCTCTACGTCCTACTTCGCACTGGGATTGCGAAGTACGATGCGGAAGGGTTGGCCATTCGGCCGACGAATTACTCGGCCCTTGACCGTAATGGTCATCCGGTAGATAACCTGTTCTTCGCTGGTTGTAGCCATCTTCGGCTCCTATTTCAGCGATCTCAGCATGGAACTTGGTGTTGACAATCCTGCCTAATAGGGCATACGATTTTCCGCTCTCACACAGCAACAACAAGACGTTTCACTCATGAGATCTTTGAGTGCAGCGTTTTTAAGCTTTGCAAAGGCCTCCGGCGCGCCACGCCGGAGGCCTTTTTGTTTGCTGCCGAGACGCCCATAGGGAGCCGGCCGCCTGAGATGTGTTTATCGGATGACTTATTGTGCCATAGCATTTAAGCTTACGCGAACCAGTTATCCACAATTAGTGCCATATTTGGCACCACCTCGTGACACCAGAACAGCAGCTCGAATTCCTGCGGTCTGCTACAGAGCAGGAAATACTCGAATACCTAGCCATGCGCGTACGTGCAGAACGCTATCGAAGCGGGCTGTCTCAATCAGCCTTCGCCGCGAAAGCGAACATCCCCCTGCGAACGTATAAACGGTTCGAGCTAAGTGGCGCCGGTAGCATCGAAACGCTTGTTCGGATTTTTATCGCTATGGAACACGCACGAGGCTTCTTTACCCTTTTCCCAGCCCCTAAACCGGCGAATCATCCGCCCCTGCTAGCGCACGTAGTGGCTATGGGTGTAAGGGCGGGAAAATCCACGCCAAAGTAGATACCTCTGGTCCGTTGGAGCACGCATAGCCGTTGAGTGTGGGCATGACTTGGTGCCGAAGAAGCGATACGCACGGGCGCGGCTTGTCAGCGCCAACGACATAGCGGGGGGAACTTGCCCGCGTATATCGCGCGATGAAGTCAGGCGAACTTGACCCGAATGTAGGAACGAAACTTATTGCCTTGCGCGATGGCATCGATACTGTCGCCGCGCTTCTGAACGATGCAACCCGCAACGACGTACAGCGGCACGAAGCGGCGGGCGCAGTGGCCGCGCGCACGGTCGAAGCTTTGCAGAAGGCCAAAGCCGCCATTGAAAACCGGGCCGAAGTGCTGTTCAGCGACGGCGCAGCGCAGGCCGAACGCGAATTCACGCCGCGCGCCAGCCATGCCAGCCTTGAAAGCGAAATCCGGGCGTACATCCGCGAACAGGCGAAACAGCCGGACGGCCCGGCCAACGTGCGCGCGGCCATGCTGGCGTCGAAGGATGTTGCGGCGGTCATCTTCCATTCGCCCGGCTTCCTTGTGGGCATCAACGCCGACACGCATTCGAAGCTGCGGTATGAAGCCGCCGAAAAGTTCGCCCCGGAAGCCTACCGACACATGACCGATAGCGTCGCGCTTCGTGAGCTTGCGCCGAAGTTCGACAAGGCTATCGGTAGTGTTCGCAACAGCTTCTACAACCCGACGCTTGCGGCGAAGGCTTCGACCCGCGTTCAGATTTAACGAACCCAAGTGCCATTGGGGACTTTTGCCCGGCCTTCGTGCCGGGTCTTTTTTCGTGCGATGAAAGTACGTCGCCTGACGGACCGCTACTTGGTTTCTTCTTTGGGTGCTTGTGCGGTTTTGCGCTTCCATGCTGGTTCTATGTCCCTGCCTAGAACCAGTTTGTACAAAGCTACTTGCGCTTCGTCGATATTCATCACGGCCCGTCGAAGATCGGCAATGTCTACGCGCTCTACGTTTGTCTTTAGCGTGCCTCGGGCGCTTCCTATGGCGATTTCTAGCTTTCCCGAATCCTTGTCGAAGGTGCTGCTATGGTGCGAGAACTTGTTTCGCAACGCTTGCGCCGACTTGATTTTCGCGATTACGTCCTTGTATCCAGATAGTTGCGGATAGTTGGGCACCAAGTGTTCGCACAATGTGCCTAGCATGTCCAGCCGCTGCGGGACGCTGGCGTGATTCACCAGAATGAACGGCTTTGGGTCGCCCAAATCATTGAACCCGGCAAGCTTCCCTAGGCATATGTTCAAGAAGGACTCAAGAAGTGCCCACATTGCGGACACCCGCCCAATTTCAACTAGGTATTCGTCCGGTAGCGGCCAGTCACCGAAGTCAAGTTTTCGGATTTCTTCGTTCTTCATGTCAGTTATCGCCACATGGGTAAAAACATGGGTATATCGACGCAGAAAAGAAAAAAGCCCTTGAAAATCAAGGGCTTATCTCATGTAACTGGCGGAGAGGGTGGGATTCGAACCCACGGTACGGGGTTACCGTACGCCTGATTTCGAGTCGAACATGCGGAACACGCAAAGCCGAGAAACGGCGTAGATGCTGGGTTTCTACGCGTGCGCCAAGTGCGCCAACCGCCTGAAATGCACCCAGTGTGCCAATATTTCCCCCACCGGCTATGCGGCAGCTTTGGCTCCAATTCTACCCACCGCAGCGGCCAGGGTATCGGTCGCCAGGTGAGCGTATCGCTTCGTGCTGCGCGGGTCGGCATGGCCGAGGACTGCCCCGACAGTGTACAGATCCACTCCGGCGTTGATCATGGCCGAGGCGGCAGAGTGCCGGATGTCGTGGAAATGTACCTCTGGCATGCCGACGGCCGCCCTGGCGCGCTGGAATGCGCGCTGGATGGTGATCTTGGGAGTTGACCGGTCGAGCGCTCTGGCGGCACTTGCGGCCTTGGGGTGGATAGGCACAATACGCGGCGTGCCGTTCTTGGTGTCGAGCAGTCGAAAGCCTGCCGGCGTAGGATCGGCGCGCAGAATCTCGGAGAGCCGCATACCGCTGTAAAAAGCGATTCGAATGGAACACCGCCCTGCCCTGTTTGTGCAGGCCCTGGCCAGGCACAGCATCTGCCCGCGGTCGATGTAGGTCTGCCGTTCGTTCCTGACTGTGGGTATCGTTACCCGGGCTGCGGGGTCGTTCTCTCCCATGCCGTGGTGCTTCCAGCCATACCGGCACGCGGCCGTCAGGTACCGGATCCGATTGCGGATTGAGGCGGCCGACAGCGGCCGAGGATCATCTTTCGCCCGAGTGGCCTCGGCTGCGTAGCGCCTGCACACGTCGGCCAGCGTCGATAGTGGTTGGCCCTGGTACACCCACTGCATCAACTCGAGTTCTCGCTCGACGTTCTCGCCGGTCTTGAGATGTGGCGCCCTCTCCTTCAAGTAGACGAGGACGGCGTCCTCGATACGACGCTCAGGGCGGGAGACGCCCTGCGTGATGGCGTAGAGTTCGGCCGACCGGGTTCGGTCGTAGGCGTCCGCTTGCGCTCGCGTCCACGCCTTCGGAAGAACTTTTCGAGTTCGGACTCGCCGCCCACCGACAACGCGGTCGAACTCAAACACGAAACAACAGCGCGTTTTATCTCGGTAGATCGGCATGATTGCTTGTATTCCAGGACATCAAACTCTTCGAACGAGACGCGCCGACCGATGCGCACGCACGGAATCGGGCCGGCGGGCGCGGCCAACTCGTACACTTTTCGGGTGCTGACACCCAGGATCTTGGCGGCAGCATCAGCGGAAATCATAGCTCGCCCTCCCATCACCGCCTCAGCAGTCACTGCCGTCCCCGTGCAAAATCGGCTGATGGGGTCCGGTGCGCAACACTTTCCCGTTCAGCAACGTGTCCAGGATGTCGCGCGCCTCGGCCCTATCCATCGCACCCAGTGCTCGGCTCGCGTCGCCGGCAGTGAGGCGGATGAGGCTGGTGTCAGTCCGCTTCACGTAGGTGCCGCCGTCAGCCAGGCTCTCGGCAGCCTGCATCAACTCTGCGACGGTCCATACGACGTCGCCGACGCGAATTTCCCGGCCCGGCCCGACTCCATGCATCTCGTTCCAGCGCACCGCGGACTTGAAATGAAGGGAATCCAAGCCGAACGACTGAGAGTTATCAGGAAATTCCTCGGTTTTCCTGCCGCACACAATGCACTCAATCCATGCCTTACCGTCAATGTGTCGGTATCCGGTGTAATAGGATCGCTTCCGCTGGGAAGGGGTTCCGCCACATGGGCACTTGACCACCCACCACGGCGCGGGGCACGAAAAGCCACAATGACTGGGCACCTTTATCACGACGCCTCTCCTTTGCTGGTTTCGCCTTTCCGCTCTTGTTCGAGCGCCCACCGTGCGGCATCCAGCGCCAGGGCCTTGAGTGCGGAAATAAGAGCCGGATCCAGAGTGACGTCTACGTCGAGGCGGCCGCTCTCTCCAAGAACCAAGACGGCGCTGGCCTCGGTTTCTTTCCTTGTCGTTCCAACGTCGAAGTAAATTCTGAGGCTGTTGACTTTCATGCTCCCTCCGTCTTGCTTGCAGGGGTGGCCGCTCGTTCAAAGTGGAACACCACGGGCGCACCGGTTTCGACGATCAAGCCGTATGCTTTCGCGAGCCGGTAAATCGGGTGGTGGGCATTCAGGCTGTGGATGTGTCGGGCAATCAGGCTGCGCCACTGTTCGAGGTCGAAGCTGTGCTTGCTGATATTGCAGGGCGGGCATGCGGGCATGAGATTGCCGATTGCGTGACGCTCCGGGTAGGAGCAATTGTCAGGATCGGACATGAGCCGGTTGTCACGCATGATGATGTCGCGGATCACAGGCGCCACGTGGTCGACGTGCCACCGATCTGGCAGCGGGCAGCCGCAGTAGGCGCACCGTCCGCCGAACATCTGGCGTATCTGCTCGCGCTGGGATCTCGTGATGCGCATCACTCCCCCTTCTCGGTTGCAGGGGTGCTCCCATCTGCATCAGCAGCCAGCAAATAGCCGTTCTCGACTGTCTCAAAGCCAGCCGGCCATTTAACGCGACCCCACTGACATCCTCCATAGCCGTCTACCATCGGCCACACGGCGACCTGCTCCTCAGTGCATTCGTCGCAATCACACCCCCGTTCTCCAATGGGGAAAAACAGGCTCGAGCCGCTGTATCCGCATCGTCCATCGCCAAATTGCTCTTCGAGGTCAGTGAGGATCTGGTCGGTCATTGACCCAAAATCCGGCCCGTCCGTGTCCCACGTGGTGCCGTAGCCCGTTTCCCATGAACTGCACCCGCGAATCACCCAGTACGCCGGGCGCTGGTTGATGGTGGAGAGCCAGAACAGGGCGCGGCCGTCGCCGTAGGTCAGTTTCAGCATGCCGGGCGTGAATGTAATTGAGTCGTCGGGAACCCAAAGGTAGGCGGTTTCTGGCTGCTCAATTGCTACTACAAGGCGAGAGTGGATATCCATCACTCACCTCCCTTTGCAGGGGTGCTGCGGGCGGCGTCGACCTTGACGGTCAGTTGCATGGTGCCGTTGCGATACCTGTTGTAGCCGTCGAGCCGCGCGCCGTCTGGCAACATCATTCGCATGCTATCGTTCCACCAAACCACATGCCATCCGCCGCCGTTCTTGGGCTCGCGCAGTTGCCCAGCGACTGCCCGCGCTGGTGCATCGCCCTGCGGGGAATGGCCGACGCGCAGAGGCTCGCACTCGTAACGGGCATCCAGCGCACCAGGAGGAATTTCCGTATAAACCCACGGGTAGTTCCCGGTCATCCCGGGCGGGGGTCGGTGGCGTATGCGCCAGGCTACCGGTTCTGCGCAGCTGGCGCGGTCGGCCTGGATGGCGGCGCGCTCGATCAGCCGGGCAAACTGCACGTTAGAGTCGAGATGCCCCCACGACGTCAGACGGATTGCCAGGTTGATGTCGTCCTGAGTTAGCACGGGCTTGATATCGTCGGCGCTCATTGGGCGGCTCACCATAGCTCGTGTTGGTCAGGACTCAGACAGATACGGGGGTGACGCGTCTTAGGGAGGCGGCCGTACATGGCTTGGATTGACTCCACCCGCCCCGCGATCAAGCCTGCGTAATCGGGATTGAGTTCGCAGAGGAATGCCCGACGCCCATGCGCCACCGCGACACCGGCGGTAGTCCCCGATCCGCCAAACGGGTCCAGGACCAAATCTCCTTGGCGCGAGCCGGCTAGAATGCACGGCAAGATGAGGTCAGGCGGGAAGGTCGCGAAGTGCGCGCCGCGGTATGCGCGCGTTGCGATGGACCAGACGCTGCGCCTGTTGCGAGTCTCAGTGTCCCAGCGGCTCTCTTCCCGATCCGCTCGGTGCGTGCCTACCGCCTGTCCGGGGATGGCCTGCTCTCGCTTGCTGCCGTCCCGTTTGAATGAATCCCGCTTCGACCGCTGCCGCGCCGCATAGGCGGCGAGTCCAGCTTTCGTCCTGTGCTTCTCGTCGCCGTCGAAGTAGGCCGCGGCCGCCTTGGGATGGTTGACGTTGCCAGGCGCGTCGCCGACTGCCGGTTCCTTGATCGCGTCTGAATCGAAGTAGTAGCGCGGCGACTTGGACAACAGGAACAGGTACTCGTGCGCCTTGGTGCAGCGGTCTCGCACCGATTCTGGCATGGGATTCGGCTTGTGCCAAATAATGTCCTGACGGAGAAACCACCCGTCGTCTTGCAGCGCGAATGCGAGGCGCCACGGGATCCCGATAAGGTCCTTCGGCTTCAGCCCTGTGTAGCGCTTATTGCGGCCAATCGGCGATGCATGAAGCGCTTTGGCGTGTTTGCCGCCAGTATGGCCTCCCCATTTGCCGTCGTTGGCGTAGCTGTCGCCGATGTTCAGCCAGAGCGTGCCGTCGTCGGCCAGCACATCGCGCACGCGTCGGAACACCTCGACCAGCGCAGCAATGTACTCGTCCGGGGTCTGCTCCAGGCCGATCTGTCCGTCGTGGCCGTAGTCACGCAGCCCGAAGTACGGCGGGCTGGTCACGCACGTCTGCGCGCGGAGGTTGGATGTGGCCAGGCGCACAAGGCTTTCCCGGCAGTCGCCGACCTCTACCTGGAAATTGATCATCCCTCACCCCCTTCCCGCAGGGGCGAGCCCGCTGAGGTGGTGCGCTTCGCATGATTTTCGGCCTGATTGATACGGCCCAGGCAGTACGCCCGCTTTGCCCATAGCGGCCAGCCCCACATTGCCCCGCGCTGCGCGAGGTACGGATACCCCAGGGATTCATGGCGCCGGCCCAGCGCCTCGAAATAGCGTTTCCCGGCGAGCGGTTTAGTCATGATCGCTCCCGGTGGTGCGCTGCATGGCGGCGTCGTACATGCGCTTGGCGCGGTTGTAGCCGATCAGGAGTCGCCCGGCGATTTCGGTGGGACGTGGCTTGGCTAGGCCATTCACAAGCCAGTCCGCGGCGGCTTGCAGGGGGTCAGCATCGAGCGCATCCCCATTGGCGGCCGGTGCCTGCCCGTAGCTGCGCGCCACGATACCCGCCAGTTTGCCGAGCGCTGCCTCGCTGAAATATGCGCCGCTGTCGTCGCGCCGCACGCCGCAATCCCGGAGTGTCCAGCGCAGCGCGTCGCTCGGCGCGGCCGTTGCAGCAGCCGGGGTGGGAGCAGTGGCGAGCATGGCGCGATACACGGCGGCACGGTCAGCGCCCTCCTGGCCGGGCATGTAGGACAGGTCGAGATGGTGCGCAGCCTGGACCATTGCATCTGTCGGCTCCACCGGCACCAGCCGCCATTCCTTTCCGTCAATCAGCATGGTTGGCCTCCTGCTTGAGCAGCCGCAGGGTGACGACGTGCCGCTGGCCGAAGCTCATGGTCTCGCCGTAGTTCTCGATCTCCTTTTCCATGTAGGGGCACGCCGGTTCGCAGCACACGAAGAGGCCGCCTGTCCGATCGTCGTCGATGGCGCCGCCCATGCTGATCTTGCCGCAGTCACCAAAGCAGTGAGCTTCCACCGCTGGCTTCTGCTTGGGGGCCAGGACGGCGATGCCCCACACCTTGATCGGCTCATTCGCCATGGCTCGCTCCTTGGGCGGTGAGGGCAGCGCGGGCTTTCTGCACCCACACAGGGGCACGGTTCTTGTACCGCTGCTGCCGGTCGGCCCAATATTCCAGCGCCAGGCGCAGCGCTTCGCGCGCAAAGTCATCCGGCACGGTTGGCGCAGCCTGGGCTGCTGGCTGCGGCCCGAGATACAGATCGCCGCTGAACCCGCGCCAGCCGACAGGGGAGCCGTGCCAGAACAAGCTGCCGGCCTGGGCGAACGCCACCGGCCGTGCATCCTCTCCGGCCTGCGGCGCGAATCGCACGGGTTCGAAATCCGGGGCGCTGTTCAATTCGGCCTCGTCGTGGGTATCCCAATAGCCGTAGCCGTCCCGGTCGTTCCAGGATTGCCAGATGACCGATTCCCGGGGCTGCGGCGTGGCAACCTGTAAGGATTCCTTAACAGTTGCCTGCGGCGCTGCCTGTACGGCAGGGGCGGCAAAGGGTTCCCATTCACGGAAACCTGTCACGTCGATGTCAAACAGATGCCGCATCAACCACGCCGCCGCGTCGTTTGCTTGCTGGTGCGAACAATGAATCGAGTCCATGATCGGCATGGCTAGATTGCAGTGCCACGACCACGCATAGCCCTGGTCATCTCGCATCGCGGCCCTGAGCGTGTCGTTGGCGATTGCCACCGTGACGGGGCCGATCCCCATAGCATCCATCACGGCCAGGATGCGTGCCGGGTATTCCTCCAGCGGCACATCTTGATTATCGGCAGCAGCCAGGTTCCCGTAGACATTCGCGGAGAACTTCTCGCGCCAGTTGCTGACGTTCGGTCGCTCCGGCGGCGCGGCAGAGACTGTCAGGGCGGCGCGGGCCAGTTGCCAGATATCCCAGCAGATTTCCTCCCGAGCTATCGACCAGTATGGTTTGCCTTCTCGATACTTGCCGATGACTGCTTCGAACGCCTCCCGCTCGTCGGCCGGCACCGTTGCAGCGGCAGGCTTGGCGATTTCGCCGGGGCGCCAGATCAGATCGTAGTCGCCCGTGTCGTCAAACGACGTGACCTCGTATACCCAGCGGTGTCCATCCCAGGGGAAACTGCGGCCGGGGTGTCCTCCGGCCGGGAATCGAGCAGCGAGGTATTCGTAGTGCTCGGCAGTCTCGCGATAGATCTTGCGCTCAATACGGGTCGGGGCAGCACTCTGCCCGCTGGGCAGTTGCTCCATGGCTCGGCACCGATTGCCGATGCCCTCGAACAACATGCCCATGCAGTCGGGACGCGGGTCGGCACAGCACGGTTGCGCCGGCTGATACGACCGCGCCTCGGCCTCGCTGGTCTCGATGGGCTGTTCATCATTCTGCATGCTCTATCTCCTGCTGCGCCTGCCTGATCGCGGCGCGCCATTGGGCAGCCGGCCAGCGTTCGGCCAACTGCGATATCGTGGGATCCTGCGCGGCCAGTACCGTACGGGCGTCGGTCAGGCAGGCGGTGGGGATGTAGGGGGTGTCGGTCATGCGGTCTGCTTCACGGGAACGGTGCAGCGACGGGCGACCTCGACCAACCATTCGGCCAACGGGGGGGGCGTGGCCTCGCGCTCACGCTTGGTGACGATCTTCAACGTGCGCGGCACCCCGCGCTGCGGCTTGATGACACCCGCAGGTTCACCGCGCGGGGGCAGCTCCGGCAACTCGTCAGGATGGACGCCCACGATGTAGAGCCACGTCAACTTCTCGGCCTTGTGCCCCCAATCGCATTGCCGGATCTCGGCCGTCCAGCCGCCAAAGTCGTCCGGCGCGCGGCCTGGCAGCGGCAGCCCAGCATGGGCCCACAGTGTCGATTCGGCCGGGTGTTCGAGCACACCGCCCCACCGACGAGCGAGGCGCACGGCATCGATGGCAAGCTGTCTCTCCGCTGCTGGGGCGCTGGCCCTGGCGAACTGGCGAAGCTTTCCCCACAGCCGGCACGGTGGATGCGCCACCACCGGACACCCTCCCGGCCACGTCAGCGCATCCCGCTCGATGTCGTAGCAGTCCACCCCGGCCATCGTCTTGTAGACGCTGTCGGCGCGGACGAAGAGCGCGGCTACGGGGCGACTCATGCGGCCTCCCTCTGGATCGCCTTCAACGTCTGCATCGAGGCATACAGCCTGGTCACGTCCAGCTTGCCGATCAGACCGTCGATGGCATTCACCCCCGCGCGGATCCGCTCCAGCAGGTCGGGCGCAGGCACTTGGCCGGCTGCCACAGCATCCTGAGCCGCGATCAGCGCGCCTGCACCGTCCGAGATAACTGCCGCCACATCCGACCGTCTCGCATCGTTGCGCAGGTCCACCTGCAGCAGGTTGAATACCTCGGCCAGGGCGTCGAATGCCTCGGTAGTGGGCGCCGTCTCCAGGCCGCGCAGGGCCAGATGGGCGACCATGCCGAACTCATCGCGCAGCTTGGCCAGCACGGGCAGACGGCCGACCGGACGCGTGCGGTGGGGGATGTGGGGTGGGCGCGGCATGGCCTATTCTTCGTCCTCGCCCGACTCTTGGCCGGGTCCCTGCGCGAGGTCGCTGCCGGCGAATGGGTCTTCCTGCGGCTGCGGTGCGGGGTCGGCCTTGGGCTTGCGGCCGCGTTTCTTCGGCTGCTCGCCCTCCTCCAACAACGAGCCCTGCGCCGGCTCCGGGCAATACGTCGAGATCTCGGTATCGCGGCCAAGCGTGAGCGCCAAGTTTCCGATCTGCGGGCCCGTGAACTTGCCCCACACACGGAAACCCACCAGAACCGTGCCGCCCTCCTGGGCATCCAGGGTGAAGGTGTCGATTTGCGTTTCTTCCGAGACCGGCTCGGTGCTTGCGCCATTGCTCGCGCCAACGCCGTAATGCAGCGTGAAGTACGCGCCTGTCACTTTCTTGCTGACGTGCTGAGTGCCGAGTTCGGGAAAGCGCAGGCTGTCGCCGTCGTCACCGCCGTCCAAATCCTTCTGCGGGCCGCTCTTGTAGAGGAACGTGCGCAACTCGGGAGATATCATCGCCAACGCAGCCGCACTCATGCGGCAGAGGAACGAGAGGGAGACGTCGGGCAGCCCGCGCTCATCTTTCAGTTCTTCGCGGATTTTCATGCCGACAAGCTTGGCCGGCTGGTGATCGAGGTTGAAGGCCTGCATGGTGGCTCCAGGTGGTTGATCGTTGCCCGTAGCGCAGGGCCAGCGGCCGAGTACCCGTCGGCGTAGGGTGGTGGCGGCCGGTACCGATCTCCGGCTTGTCAGGTGCTGTCGTCGCGCCGCGTTGGTGGCATCTGCCGCCTGACGTTTCGCTCTGGTTAGACGCTCTTGCGCATCGGCCTGCGCGTACTGCTCACCATCAATGCAGCGCACCGTTGCTTTGGGCTACCTTTCGGCGTTACCGCGGCGGGACGGCTCTCCCCGATGCGCTGCATGAATGGCCCCGACATTGCCCGGCCGGGACGGGCGGCCCGTAACGTGGGCCAGGCGCCCCTGGTTGAATAAAAGAACGCGCGGCGAAGGATGGGAGGGGATGATTTAAAGAGCGAGGCCGCGCGCCGGGAAATCAGCCCTCGAGTTCTTCGAGGCGTGCGCGTCCGGCCGCGGCAATGGCTTCCTGATGCTCGGGCGGTACGGTGTCGCGCAGTTCGTCAAGGTAGAGGCCGAGGATTTCGACGTCGCGGTGTTCGGCGATGCGGGCGATGGTGGCCTGCAGGTCGAATACGGGCGGCTGCGGGGCCTTCTTGGCTTTGATGTCCTTCAGGCTGGTGGCGCCGCCCTTCTTGCTCGAATCGGCCTCGGCGCGCGAATCCATGATCTCGCGCCAGGTCGTTTCGCCGTCACGGATCGCCGCATACAGCGCGCGCAGGTCGCCCAGCTCCTTGGGATCCAGCGTCTCGCCGCTGTGGCCCAGGTATTCCTTGATCTGCTCGGCCCGCACGCCCAGGGCGCCGAAGGCGTCGAACAGCTTGCGCTTGGACGCGTCCGGGTCCTCGGCATCGGCGCGCGCCAGCGTCTCCAGCACGACCTCCATGCACTCGTCGATGATGTCGCCGGGGATCAGGCGTAGGCCCAGGGTGCGGACCGCTTTCGAGATCAACGCCTGCTGCTTGTTGACGATGTCGTCGTCGGTCGCTTCCAGGATGTAGATCGTGTCGCCGTAGCTGTTCGTGCGGGTGCGCAGCACCTGGTCGCCGTCCTTCTTCTGCCGGCGCTCGATGGTCTTGGTGATCGTGACGTCCTGGGCATACGGCACGTTGGCCTCCAGGTCCGTCACGGTCACACGCACGATGCGCTTCTCGCGGTCGTCGTAGACCGTCATGGTCTCGACCGTGATGTTGGTCATGTTGCGCACCGCGGCCTCGGCAAAGCGGATGGACGGGCCCGTGGGCCACTTGCTGCGATCCTTGCCGATCGGCTTCTGGTAGCGCGCCACGGCGGCGAACGTCGGGCGCTTGCACTCCTTGAGCATCCGCTCGCGCACGATGTCCATGTCGCGCGGCCGGCGGATGGCCATGATGTAGCGGGCTTCGACCATGGCCTTGGCCTGGGCTGCGGCGGCCGCCGAGGCAGTTTCGATGCCGGTGTTTGCCACCTGCATGGCGAATTCGTTTTGCTGAACAACAAGCTGGTTCATGGTGATCCTCAGAGAGCCCAAGCGGGCAACGAAACGGTGTGGATGCCGGCCGGCTTCTGCCAGTCGCCGGATTCGAGGCAGCGCGCGAAGGCGTGCAGATCGCGCTGGTAGAGGTCCCGGCCGCGCTCGCGGCTGATGTCGTCCAGCATCACGGCCTCGGCGCGGAACGGGTATTTGTCCTCGACGGCCACGAAGACGAAAGCGAGCACGTCGATGCCAGCGGCAATGCCGTAGCCGTCCGAATAGAAGGCGTCCTGCACGTGGTAGCGCTTGCGCGCGATCTGGCGGGCGAATTCCTCCGGGCTGGCGTCGCCGTAGGTCTTGACGTCCAGCAGGATCACACCGGCATCGCCAGCGGCATGCACCCAGTCGGGGCGGCAGCGGCACAGCAAACCCGTCTCAGCATCACGCCAGAACGCGGAGACCTCGGCCATGCCACTGCCCAGAGCCTCGGCGACGTCGGGCAGCGCGCGCACGGCCTCGGCCTGGCGCATGGCGGTGTCGTACTGGTCCGGCTTGATGCCCACCACGCCGGCGGCCAGCGCGGCTTCCCACTCCTTCCACGCCTTGGTGGCGCGCGAGGCGTCCGGGCCGACGGCATAGCGTGTGGAAAACTCGCCCGGTTCCAGAATCGCGCAGTGCGCCAGCGTGCCTTCAAGCTGGCCAGCGCGCTCGGGCTCCGGCGGTCGTGCCGGGTTCAATTTCCAGGCCCAGTAGTGGTACGGGGATCGGGCAATCAGATCCAAGCCCGATTTGCTGATGCCGGGGCCGGAGTGGTGCGCGTCGATGTCCAGGCCCGGCACGATGCCAAGCAGTTCGGCCGGTGCGTTCATGCGAACACCATCGGGCCAATGAACAGCACCAGCGCGCCAGCAGCGATCACGGACGCGATGGCCACGTAGTCCCAGAAGCCCGGGCCGCACTCGTTGTCGTAGCCTGTCCAGTCCAGGCCGCAACCCATTGCCTCGCGCGCCGTGCGGAACGCCCGGCCTGACCAGTTGGGATGCTGGAGATTGACGTGATGCATGCTGGTAGGGGTCCAGGTTTTCATGCGTAGGCCCTCTCTTCTGCGGCGATGTGCCGCTCCATGAGCTGGCGCACCTTGGCGCCGCTGATGTCCATCGGCACGCGCCGGCCGCAATCGTCCTGGACGTGGTACGCCTCGATGCCGCCGTATACGTCGCACTCCACGATCAGCAGCGCGCGCAGGTCCAGGCCGGTTTCGGCGTCCTCGAGGTACAGGGGGATGTCGATGGTCATGACCGATCTCCCCTAGCCTTGCAGCACCGCCCGAACGGCATCTGATCGGCCGGGCAGGTGCAGGTGTCCAGGTATTCGCGCGCGGCATTGAGCTGTGTCTTCCACGCGGCGGTGGATTGCCAGGACGAGATGTACGCGCCGTCCAGGGCGGTGACGAGTTCTTGCAGCAGGGTCTCGGCGGTGGTCATGGCTGCTCTCCCCGAGCTTCGGCGAGGGCGGCCAACAGCATCTGCGCAACCTCCGCACGCGATTGAGTCGGTGCGAGTTCGGCGATGCATTGCCATGCAGCGTTGGCGGCCTTGAAAAGCTTCGGCGCGGCGGCGATCAGGTGGGCGTTGGCATCGTTCTCGGCAAATGTGTTGCTGTACCCAACGTCCGCCACAATGCCCCCCTTTCCGTTGCGGACCGCATGCAGGCTTTCCGTGGGTGCGGTGATGTGCCACGGCCCCGGCGTGAACTTGCTGTCAGCCATGGCGCCGCCCTCCCGCGAATACCTTCCCGCCCTCTCCATCCTGGGCGGCCTGCCAATTGATCTCGGCAGCCAAGCGCACATTGCCCCGCACGAACTCGCGGAACGTCGCGCCCAGAGATATGTCCGACGCGCCTGCCATCGTCATGCGGTACAGCTCGCACAGCAGCCGCTGGAGGAACGTGCCATCGGGGGCCGTGACAACATCGATCATCAGCGCCTCGGCGGCGCGGCGGATGTGCTCGTTCTCGGCCGCCGTGCCATCCGTCAGCAGCGCGTGCTCGATGGTGAAGTACTGGCACGCGATGAAGTGGCGGCGCTCACTGATGCGGATCGCCTTATCGGCCGGGTCCATTTCGATGCGGAAGCCGCTCGCATCGGGCTCGACGTGCCAGCCGGTGGGGTTGGGAATGGTCTGCATGGCGGGCCTCAGGCGGTGGGCGTGGCCTGAATGGCGGCCTGCTCGCGCAGATCCGCCATGGCGCGCTCGTTGCTGGCGAAGAAGTGCGGAACGCGACCCACCGACGCGCGGTAGATCATGGCGCCGGCCTGCTGCGAGCCGTGCTGCCGCTCGAGGTCATATCCGGCCTGTCCGGCCAGATGCACAGCCCAGCCCGCGCGGCAGTGTGTGGTTTCGCAGGTATGCCAGCCACCCATTTCGAGTTCACCGGCGCCGCTTTCAACAATGTCCAGGATCTTCGCGTCCAGCGCCTCGACCACCGGTACCTTCGGATTCAGTTCTCGAAAGCGTGCGGCGCGGGCTGCCTGGCGCTCGGCGCGCGGGCGCGTGTCGCGCTGGTACGGCTCGGCGGGGCTGGTGGCCGTCACACCTGCAGGCAGGTTTCGCGCGCCGGCCAGGTACGCGCCGGCCAGGTACGCGTCGGCCAGGTACGCGCCGGCCAGGTACGCGCCGGCCAGGTACGCGCCGGCCAGGTCCGCGCCGGCCAGGTCCGCGTCGGCCAGGTACGCGCCGGCCAGGTCCGCGTCGGCCAGGTACGCGCCGGCCAGGTACGCGCCGGCCAGGTCCGCGTCGGCCAGGTACGCGCCGGCCAGGTCCGCGCCGGCCAGGTCCGCGTCGGCCAGGTACGCGCCGGCCGCGGTCGCCGCTTGCAGCGCCGCCCGCGTCTTCAAGTGCTCAGGCGTATCCGCGGGAATCTCGGCGGCGTAGAGCACGGCGCCGGTGTAGCGGTGTTTGATTTCGACGGTGATCGTGGCGTTGCTCATTCCCATCCTCCTTGCCCTGGTGGGCGGTGGCCCCGCTCGGCTCGCTGTTGCGGCGCGGCGGGTTGATGGGGGGGATATTAGTAAACACTAAACACACAGTCAAGCATTTACTAAACATGTAGCACAAAAAATACCCGTCCATGGCGAGCAATTACAAAAAGGCCCCGACTGGCGGGGCAACGCGGCAACCACTTAGGGCGGCTGCCGTCTGAACGCGGCGCGATACTGGTGGCCCAGGCTCGGGGCGCCGGCTCTCTCGATGCTGCAGCGCCAGGGTACGCCGGTGCAGACACAAAAAACCCCGCCGGGGCGGGGTGGGGGGGCGCGACTTTCCAGCCTAGGCGACGAGGCGCAATTTAGGAATCTGGAGCGGAGAGTCCGGGCGTTGCGGCCCTGTGAATCCCAGCAGCCTAGTCAGGAAGGCACTGGAGACACGAAGCTGCGCGGCAACATCTTCATGAAAAAGGTCCTTTCTCTCGGAAAGCACCTGCATAGACCTCCCCAAAAGCTCCGGCGACTCCAGTGGAATTCGAGAGTCTTCGAGTTCGCGAATGGCTTCGCCAGTCCGACGCAGGGTGATAACGCCCGTCTTGTATTGTGCCTCGCTGATGATGTCGAGCTGTCGCGCTCGATACAGTGACCCCGCCTTACTCATTCGCCAACGGAGCTTGAAGTCGCTCAGGGCAGCCCAATCCAGCCGCGACCCTCGGCCCCGCGGGAACAGTTTCAGCATCATCGCGCGTGGCACCAAAAGCGCGCCAGCAAACCTATTAGCTTGCGACTCAGTACTTCGGTCACCGGTAATGATGCCTCCGTGCATGACAAAATGACCCAACTCGTGAGCAATATCAAATCGCTGCCTGCAAGCGCTCTCCTTTGCGTCGTTTCTCACGATTATTGGACGCCGTGCCGACACCGACATCGCATCCACTTCTCTTGAAAGCCCCGCAAAGGAAGTGACTATCGCACCCACATTTTCCGCAAGCCTACTCATGTGCTCTATTGGGCCGTTTCCTAGCCCCCACTCCGATCTACAGCGCTCGGCGGCCAGTTCTATTTCGGTCGATGTTTCGTGCGCGTCTACCTCTGGGATTCGCACTTCAGGTAACTTAAGCTCCCGCTCCAAAAAGAGGACCAAACGGGCCATCAGTTCACCGCGTGCCACGGTCGCCTGCTTGGCCACCGCCTTTGTCGTTAACAGCTTTCGGAAATGGAATTGGCCTTCCTGAACCAACGCCGGCGACGATTGCATGAAGAAAGAAACGTCGACATCCAGCGCACATGCAAGGGCTGCCGCCAGATCATCCGTAGGAGCGGCTTGGCCAGTTTCAAGTTTGTGAAGATATTGCCGCGTTTTTCCAACACTCGCAGCCACATCCTCCAAGGTAGCCCCCTTGAAAATCCTGGCCAGACGGAGCTCAGCGCCGTTGAAAACTGGATACATGTTTGCTATTCATCGTTGCTAGCGTTCTGCGACCGCTCTTGGGATTCGATATCGTCCCGAATATCAACAGATGCAGGACTGATCGGAGCGGACGGGGGGACATCGTTTCCGACAGCGTAGAACACATCATTGCCTGGCAAGTGCGTCCATTCGCTGACCTTTTCCTGGAACACGTTGTAGCCGGCAAATACAATGCGATCTTCGTCTTCCTCAGTGGCAGCCTTTTCTACAACGAAGCGCCACATTACAGGGTGCGCGGGGTCTTCAGAGAACAGGTTATCTTGCGCGTTCCGGCGGAAAAACCGCGCCTTCTCGGGGTCTTCGGCGTCGTCCTTAAAAATACGAAACGGAACGCCGTCAATCGTGGGCGTGTAGTCCATACCCGCGTTCGTCAAACCCAGCCAGGAGTGGGTTCCATTCACCGCCATTGAAATGAGCAAATTGCGCGACCGGCCGAAGCAAGCCGTTTCACGCACCCAATTATCGTCGAGATCGGTAGACAGTATGGAGACGGTCTGATGCCTGATCTGCAGTAAATGATCAGCGATGGTGCTAAGACGGGAAGCGGTGAGGCCTTGGTGGAAATTTTCAGGGGCTGGGAGTGCCATATCTTTGCAAATCCGGAGTTTTGTCAACCGAAGTTTCTTGCAATTTTTAGAATCTGTCAACCAAACTTCGTAGCGCCCCGCCACTTCAAAGCTCTTCCCTCTCGCCACCACTCCCTCTCCACCAACCCAAGCGCGGCCTCAGCGCTACTTCGCTTCCTACTGCTCCACCTTCGGCCACGGCTTCACGGCTTTGAGCGTCTATTCTTCGAAGCCCGGAGTGATCACCCGATAGATGCACCGACAACGCTTTGAGTCGCACCCAGGGACCGGAATAAAGGGCGCATCCAGGGTGTTATAGGACTGCAACGTCATGGCGGGCATGCACTCACCACCGACATTGCCTGGAGTGAGCGTCACAGTTCTGATGCCCATTGCGGCCCACCGGCTTTTCTCTTTGATTTGTTTCTGAGCGGACATCTCCCACGCCGGCATGCTGCAACCGCCATGTTGAGCGCGGAGACGGGCTGCATCGATCGAGTCGGCGCCCGAGCCGGTGAAGGCGCGCCAAAGGCGGTTAGTCAGTCCCATCAAGCCCCTCCCCGCTGGTCTGCGATCTATACGTTCCTGTGCTTGCTCGGCGGCACGATATCGCCAACGGCGTGAATCGCCTCAATGTCCTGCATGTCCAACACCATACGTTCTCCGCCGTTCACCGATTCGACGGTCACCGCCCCCGTCCCTCGGAACAGGAACTCTTTGACCATCTTCCGGCCGTCCTTAAGTTCGATGGCCACGTACTCACCTGCCGACAGTGCCGCATTCGGCTCCACGACGACGAACCAGCGGTCACGGATGGCCGGATGCATGCTGCTGCCCCGCACCCTCAAGACATATGCATCCTGGTCGGAGGAGTGGCATTCGACATACCCGTCCGAGCCTACCGCCTGGACCTCTTCATACCAACCGTTCACGCCCAATTGCGCGGTACCGGCGACGGGCAACAATGTTGCGCCTCGCGCGCTGCCCACATACTCCACCACCGGCTCTCCGACACCGTTACTGCGGTTGTCGGTCGCTGTCGGCTCGCTATCCAGATAGCCTGCCCCCATCCCATATGCGTCCTCCAGGCGCCTGGCCGCTTTTTCCCCAAATGAGCCATTTCCCCCAAGCAATTGCGAGAAGTAGCTCTTCTCTTTTTGGGGGACTCCGTACTTTTCCACCCAGGCACGGAGGTTGGATATGCGGCGCTGCTTCTTCTCATCCATGAGCAGAGTTTAGTTGTTGCTTAACAAGCATTCACTTGACCAATCGGTTTAGTGTTCACTAAACTGCCGCCATGGACCTGAAAACCTACCTCTCGACAAGCCCGCGAGGAACTGCAGCAAAACTCGCTGCGCACCTTAGCGTGTCCCCATCGTTCCTGTCGCAAATGGCCTCGGGGGCGTCGCCCGTCAACGCCGAGCGATGTATCGAGATCGAGAAATTCAGCGGTGGCCTGGTGACCTGCGAGGAAATCGACCCTTCCATCGACTGGGCATTCCTGCGCGGCAGCACGGTCAATGCCACCCCCGAGCCCACCCCCGCCGGGGAGGTGAACCATGCGTAAGCTCGTCCCCTTCATCCGCGGCATGGACGAGGCCCCGCACCTGGCCGAGGAACTGGCCAAGTACGGGCGCCATCTGGAGCACACGAGCTGCTGCGCGGTCCACAACGCGCCGGCGTACATGCCGGGGCCGTGTGACTGCGGCGCGGAGGCTAAAGCTGCGCGTAGATCTCTTGCATGGCTTCGTCGCCTCGCTTGTAGCCTGGCCGCGGCCCTGGGAAGGTGGATCCGGTTTCGTGCGAAAGCTGAATGCCCTGGCGCTGCATCAGCTTCCACCCAGTCGGCTGCCCATGTGCACTGCCACCGGACACTTGCCAGCACCGAAGAATCGGCTCGCCAGCCGTTGATCTGCCATACGCATGCGGCTCGATACGACGCACATAGCCGTCGTACTGGACGTCCAGAACGAGGCGGTCGCGTATGGCCCTGAGCAATTGTTCGTGCGAAATGGTCATTGGGAATGCCCTCCTGAAAGGTGGCTATGGGTTGGAGTCTGGCGACGCCAACTGTAGCGCCGGAGCGGCATTCCCGCCCATCCATGGGGAGAAGCCCTAATGCCGCGCCCCCTCCCCCATCGCCTCGTCCTGTGCGAGGTCCTGCTCGCTGCACAGCCGCGCGAACACGGCCAGCACCAGCTCGTCGGACGCCGTGCCGTGCACGCGCATCAGGATGTCTCTGGCCTCGGCCAGCAGTCGTTCGGTTTCGGTCATGGTCGGAGTGTCGCGGGCCAGCGGCCCGGGCGTCGATTGTGGGGTCTACGTACGTTTCCATGCCGCCAGTGTGCCGACGCGCGCATTCCGGGGCATTCCTTCTTTCCTGAACCTTCTTGCACACACGCGAGTAGCACATGAACGCGGCAGAACAGCCCGGAATCGCCGGGCCCCACATCATCGAAACCCAGCTTCGCATGGCGATGACGGACCCCAAGCGCAAGAAGGTGTTGCTGGCAGAAACTGGCTGGGACGACAGCATGCCAGGCAAGGTCATGTCCGGCTCCAGCGGGATCACCATCGCCAAGCTGGACGCCATGCTCAAGGCCTTGGGTCTGACCATCACCACGGTCAGCTACATGGACTACCTGGCCCAGGGGAACATGATCGGCTCGAATTGCCACTGCGCCCGTATGAGCATGGGACAGTGCGGGCCGAGGGGGTGACCGTGCGCACATCTTTCACGGCCGTCAAGATGGGCCAGAACCCCGCCTTCCGCGCCTATCTGGGCGCTGACACCGAACAGGGCGCCCGCGATGCGCTGTGCCGGCAGTGCGGCATCAAGAGCCGGGCCGAGCTGGATACAAACCTGGACGCCGCGGAGCGGTTTCATGCGATCCGGAAGGCGTTTGCTTATCGGGAGCGGGCATGACCGACCTACCCGCTCCCCTCACACCGGCCGACTGCGAGCTACGCGACTTCGCCTTCATGCCGCTGGACGTCGTGCGCTTGCGCGACAGCGAATTGGCCATCCAGGTGTCCGGCGAGGAATTCCGATGTGCCGTGCTGCTGTGGTGCGCCGCCTGGCACCAGATCCCGGCCGCGAGCCTCCCCGATGATGACAAGACTCTGGCGTCCTTGGCCGGCTTCGGCCGCGCCGTGGGCGAATGGGAAAAGCACAAGGCGGGCGCGCTGCGCGGCTGGATCAAGTGCAGCGATGGCCGCCTCTACCACCCAGTGGTGGCCGAGAAAGCGAACGAATCCTGGGCCGCCAAGCATGCCCACGCGCACCGCAAATTGCTGGAACGCCTGCGGAAAAAGGGAGTGCCGAAGGAAGACTTTCCGAGCTTCGATCAGTGGTTTTCCGCCGGAATGCCGAAGGATTGGGGCACGGTTTCCGCCGGAAATCCGAATTCTTCCGGCGGAAATGATGAATCTTCCGACGGAAGAAGTTCAGATTCCAGTGGTAGCGACTCCGGAATTCCGGCGGAAAACGCTCTTAAGGGACAGGGACAGGGACAGGGAGAAGAAAAGAACATCTCTCCCCAAACCCCTCCCGCAAGCTCGGACCAGCCGGACCCCGGCGAAGACTCGACGCGAGTCGATCCGCCTGCGACGCCAGGGGAGCCCGAAAAACTGCCGGAACCATCGCCTACGGCCACCGGAGCCATGGCCGGGGCGCTGCGCAGAGCTGGCGTCACCGTTGCCAGCCACAACCCGGTGCTGCACGCCTGGGTGAAGGACGGCTTCACCGTGGCCCAGGCCCTGGAGGCGGTGGAGATCTGCCGCCAGCACAAGCCAGCACCCGAGCCCATCGCCGCAGGCTACCTCGACAAGGTCCTGCGTGGTCAGGCCAACGGCAAGTCGGGACAGCGCACCAATGGCGCGCCGGAACCAGCCCCCTGGGAGGGCGCGAAATGATCGGCCAGAACGCCATCCTCGCCCTGCGTCAGCGGCAACGCATGCCAGCATCGGTGCACGTCGTCGTGCTGGACCACATGCCGGCCTATCGCGCCTGGAGCAACCCGGAAAACGCGATACAAAACGGCGTCCTCCCCTGCATCGACATCCTGCCCACGGACGAACCCGAAACGCTGGATCTGCGCTGCCTGCACGGCCTGCACGTTCACCTCTGTGGCTATGACCAGTACCGGCTGATGACCGTGCTGGACCGCATCACCGAATTCGAGCCGGCGCGCATCACTGCGACACGCGCCGCAGCGCCGGCCGGCATCGTGACCTGGGCGCCCGAAAGTGGCCTAGTCGAACATCTCCTGGAGCCCGCTGCATGAACGCCAACGTCGTTCCGATCATCACGCCCGACAACACCGATTTCCAGCGGTACATGCAGGAGACCGAACCGCGGGTCAAGGTGCTCCCAGCCACCGCGTGGCGCGATGCGTTGATCCGCTCCACGGGGCCCCAGCAGGTCGAAGTAGCGGGTGCCGCGCTCCCCTGGTCCAAGACTCACCACGACATCCGGTTCCGTCCGGGCGAAGTCAGCCTCTGGCAGGGCATCAACGGCCACGGCAAGAGCCAGATGCTGGGGCAGGCCATACTGGGTTTCAACCAGCAGAAGGAACGCGCCTGCATCGCCTCGTTCGAGATGCGACCCATCGACACGCTCAAACGGATGATGCGGCAGGCGTCCACTACGCGAGAGCCGAGCGCCGAATTCGCCGGCAGGTTCGCTTCCTGGCTCTCCGGCCGCATGTGGCTCTACGACCAACTCGGCACGGTCAAGCCCCAGATGGTCCTGGCCGTGGGCCGCTACTGCGCCCAGGAACTCGGCATTCGGCATTTCGTCGTGGACAGCCTCATGAAGTGCGTGCGCGACGAGGACGACTACAACGGTCAGAAACACTTCGTTGATGACCTATGCACCCTGGCGCGCGACAACGCCATGCATGTGCACCTCGTCCACCACGCCAAGAAGGGCAAGGACGAATACGACGTGCCCGGCAAGTTTGACGCCAAGGGCAGCGGCTCCATCACCGACCAGGTCGACAACGTGTTCACAGTCTGGCGCAACAAGCGCAAGGAGGAAAACCCCGAGCGATTCCCGGATGCGCCCGACTCAATGCTGATCTGCCACAAGCAGCGCCATGGCGAATGGGAGGGCAAGGTGTCGCTCTGGTACCACGCCGACAGCCTGCAATACACCGGGACCGATCAGCGCCGGCCGATCGATTTCATGGGATGGCTGCTGTGACGCTGACCACGGACAAAAGCGGACACCCGCAACACATCGCGCCCGCGCGAGCGGTTTCGCCGGTGCTGAATCGCAACATCTTGGCCCTCGACCTGGCCACGCGCACTGGCTGGGCCATCACCACCAGGGACGGTCGGATCCTCTCCGGCTGCGAGTCGTTCGTGCCGCGGGCGAGTTGGGATCCTGGCCAGCGAGGGCTGCGGTTCAAGGCGTGGCTGCAGGAACTCGTCCACCACCGCGACATCCATGCCATCGCCTATGAGATGGTCGTGCGGCACGGCCCGCAGAACATGGCGGCCACCGCGCACCTGTACGGACTGCTGGAGGGGCTGATGTGGATGACCGCCAGCACGCGGCAGATTCCCGTGGATGGCGTGCAGCCATCGCTGGTGAAGAAGATCTGGACGGGCTCGGGACGGGCTGACAAAGCCGCGATGATCGCCGAGGCCAAGCGTCGCGGTTTCCATCCGGCCGACGACAACGAGGCCGATGCGCTGGGCATCTTGGACTGGGCAGTGATGCAGGAGACCGGCGGCGGCTATCGGCTGGGCGATGGTGGGCTGCAGAAGGTGGCGAGTATTGCCGTGCCGCCGCCAGCGCGCACGCACACGCCTGTGCGGGTGAAGAAGGCGTCGGCGGCGCAAGGGGCGTTGCTGTGAAAGGCCAATCCATCATCTCCCCCAACGCCAAGCCCACGCCGGCGCGGCCGCCACGCGAGCTCAAGCCCCTGACCTACGACCGCGCCATGCAGCACGCGCTCGACCGCGCACGCGCTGCGCAGCCGCCGATGGTGCCGCTGGCGGGCCGCGCTGGGCAGCCCCGGGAAGATCGGTTTGACGATCGATGGAGGGATGCGTGATCTACCGCAAGTTGAGCTACCTGGAGCGCGTGCCTCGCCGGCTGCACGAACGGCTGGAGAACTGGGGGCGGTACTTCAAGCCGAAGGCACGAGGCAAGCCGTCCGTCGTCCACGACGTCTGCGAGGGCGTGGCAGAGGCCGCCGGCAAGCGCAGCTACCAGGACAGCTACGGGCCCTCCGAACGCGCACCGTACCGGGACCCCGTCGACGTCGAGGACGCCAGAATCATCGAATGGGCATGGGGCCGGTGCGACCACCGCGTTGATCGGAAACAGCGGGCGCTGTTGCGGGCGTACTACGTCGAAGGGGCCGACCCGCGCATCGTATGCCGCTTGCTCGGGATTCGCTGGCTCTCGTACGAAGACGAGTTGTTTGCCGCGGCCGAGGCGTTCGGCGTGGCCCTGGCCATCCTCGAATGCGTCGATCCCGCCGAAATGTCCGGGGCTTGCATTTCTCCGACTACCGCCCGATAATCCGCCCCAAGACAAACCGACACCGTTCGCCAGAACGAGCCATTGCCCTGGAGGAGGTCGGCGCGCGCCCGAGAGAATCGGAGCGAGCGAGTCGGAACGGAAAGCCCCGGAACGAGTGATCGCCCGGGGCTTTTGCCATTCTGGCTCTAACCTGACATGGGACGTAAATCCAAGCTGACTCTTGACCAATGGGCCGAAGTCAAGCGCCGGGTTCTCGTCCAGGGCGAGCCGATGGCGGTTGTGGCTCGAGAGTTTGGTGTCGATGAATCCGCCGTCCGGCGAAAACTGACGGCGAAAAAGTCCGCAGAAGCGCCGCCCGTTTCGCCGCTGCGGACATTGGCCGAACGCCAAGCCAAGGTGCACGTCGAGCAAAAGCGTCTGCAGGCCGAGAAAGCGGAGTTGCTCGATGAAATCTCGGAGTTGCCGGCCAACGATCAGCTCATCGTGGCCGACCTCGCTCGCCAGCTCACGAACATCAGCCGGCACCTGGGATCGGCTGCGGAATACAGCGCCGCGTCGGCCCACCGCCTGGCCGGTCTGGCCCGCACCACGCTGGACAAGGTCGATGATGTCGATCCTCTGTCCACCGCCAAGCACCTCAAGGCGTTCGCCTCCCTCCAGATTCTGGCCAATAAGGCGGGCGAAATGCCCACGAACCTGTTGCGAGCCAACAAGGACCTGCTAGACGCCGATGCCGGCGCCGAGGCGAAGACCGCGCCGTCCGGCCTGGGCCACTTCTACGGCGAGGACGACGAGGAATGAGCGCGGTGCTGGTTGACCGTCCGACCCTCAACCCATTGCTGCGCGATTTCTGGCGCCGCCCTGCCCGCAACCGCGTGCTCTATGGGGGCCGCGCATCGACCAAGTCGTGGGATGCCGCCGGCTTCGCCACTTTCCTGGCCGACAACTACAAGTTGCGATTCTGCTGCGCGCGGCAGTTTCAGAACCGCATCGAGGATTCCGTCTACTCGCTGCTCAAGACGCAGATTGACCGTTTTGGTCTGGGGCGCCGGTTCAATGTGCTCGCCAAGAAGATCCTACATCGCGCGACCAAGAGCGAATTCCTGTTCTACGGCCTATGGCGGGACATCGGGGAGATCAAGTCGCTCGAGGGCGTCGACGTGCTCTGGATCGAGGAGGCCCATTCGCTCACCGAAGAGCAGTGGAAGACTCTGGAGCCCACCATCCGCAAGGAACACAGCCAGATCTGGATAGTGTTCAACCCCAAGCTGGCCACCGATTTCGCCTACAAGCGATTCGTCGTCAGCCCACCTCCCAACACCGTCGTACGTCGCATCAACTACGACGAGAACCCTTTTCTGTCGTCCACCATGCGCGCCATCATCCAGGCGCTCAAGGACGAGGACTACGACGAGTATCTGCACATCTACGAAGGCGTTCCCAAGGACAACGACGAGAGCGCCATCATTAAGCGTGCACATCTCATGGCCGCCATCGACGCCCACAAGGCGCTCGGGTTCGAGGCGTCTGGGCGCCGGCGTATCGGCTTTGACGTGGCGGACTCCGGCGCGGACCTCTGCGCCGCGGTGGAGGGCTACGGCTCAATCGTGACCTGGTCCGACGAATGGAAAGGCGGCGAGGATGAGTTGTTGAAGTCCTGCACCCGCGTCTACCGAGCGGCCCGTGAGCGCGGCGCCGACATCACCTACGACTCGATCGGGGTAGGCGCCTCGGCCGGTGCCAAGTTCGGTGAGCTCAATGCGGCCGCGCTGCCGGCTCGCCCTCTCCACTATGCCAAGTTCAACGCCGGGGGCGCCGTCTGGATGCCTGAGGCGCGCTACGGCAACACGCAGACCAAGAACCGGGACATGTTCGCCAACCTGAAGGCCCAGGCTTGGTGGCGGGTGGCGGACCGCTATCGCAACACCTTCGCCGCCATCCGCAACGGCGACCGCTTCGAGTCCGACCAGTTAATCAGCTTGTCCAGCGATCTCCCGCACATCGACAAGCTGATCGAGGAACTGTCCACCCCCAAGAAGGACTACGACAACAACGGTCGAGTCAAGGTCGAGAGCAAGAAAGACCTGGCCAATCCCAAACGCGAAGGCGGCCCCGCGCCGTCCCCGAACTTGGCCGACGCACACATCATGGCGTTCGCGCCCGAGGCGCCCCCGATGAAGATCAATCCCGCATTGCTGGGGGCCGCATGACGCTCTGGCAGCGCATCCGCGCAGCATTTGCCAGCCCAGCGACGTTGCAACCTCCGACGCCAGCCGTATCTGCGCCGCCCCCCCGGCAGGAGCCCAGGATCAGCGCGCACGCCATGGCCTTGGCCAATAGCCGCCACGACGCGCCGGAAGGGAAGTTCGGGCGGCCGCAAATCATGCCCGGCGTCGTTCCGGCGGACATGCGGACCACTGTCATGGCCATGGATGCGGAGCTCGCGCCGGTCTACGACTTCGCCAACGCGGCATACAGCGGCTTGGGCTTCGTCGGTTACCCCTTCCTGTCCGAGCTGGCTCAGCGCCCCGAATACCGCAAGATGTCCGAGGTCCTGGCCACGGAAATGACGCGCAAGTGGATCCGGCTGCAGTCGATCGGCGATGCTGACAAGTCCGAGAAGATCGCCGCGTTGGAGCGCGCGATGAAGCGCTACCGCCTGCGCGCCGCGTTTCGCAAGGCAGCGCTGCACGACGGACTCTTCGGCCGCAGCCAAGTCTACCTGGACGTTAAGACGCCCAAGGGTACGCCGGCGCGTGCCGACCGGGACGAACTGATGTCGATCCTGGTCGCGTCCCCGGCGAAGATCGGCCGGCGTTCCCTGGTGGGATTCAAGGTTATCGAGCCCATCTGGACGACCCCGTTTCAGTACAACTCAGACGATCCCATGCGGCCCGATTTCTTCAAGCCGCAATCCTGGTTCGTCATGGGCAAACAGGTCCATGCCACCCGGCTGTTGAACTTCGTCTCGCGCGAGGTGCCGGACATGCTCAAGCCCAGCTACAACTTCGGCGGCTTGTCCCTCTCGCAGATGGCGATGCCCTACGTCGAGAACTGGCTGCGCACGCGCCAGAGCGTATCGGATCTGATCAGCGCCTTTTCTGTGCCGGTGCTCAAGACGAACCTCGGGAGCATCCTGCAGGGCGGTATGGGCGACGACGTATTCCATCGGCTCGCCCTGTTCAACAAGATGCGCAACAACCGCGGCGCCTGGGCGATCAACAATGGAGACGCGAACGGCGACGGCGAGGAGTTCGACATCCACAACGTGCCGCTGTCCGGCCTGTCCGAGTTGCAGGCCCAGTCCCAGGAACATATGTCCTCGGTCAGCGGCATTCCTTTGGTGAAGTTGACCGGCATCACGCCTGCGGGCCTGAATGCCAACAGCGACGGCGAGATCCGCGTCTTCTACGACACCATCCTATCCATGCAGGAAGGTCTGTTCCGGCCGAACCTGGAACGCGCCCTGGAGATCATCCAGCTTTCCGAATTCGGCGAGATCGACCCGGAGATCGGCTTCGAGTTCGTGCCCCTGTACGAGCTGAGCGAGAAGGAACGTGCCGACATGCGCAAGGTCGATGCCGACACCGATGCGGTGCTGATCGGCGCCGGCGTGATCTCGCCCGAAGAAGCCCGGGCCCGCGTGGCCGCCGACCCGGGAAATGGCTACCACTCGCTCGAGGTCGACGCGGGGCCGGATGACGAATTCGATAACGAAGAGGACGACGATGACGGTCTCCTCTGACGTCCGCTTGGTCTCGCCGACGGGCAAACCCATCCCCATCCCGCCGTCTCGCCCGAATGCCGGCGTTCAAGCTGCCTACCGCAAGCGCCTGGACGCCCTGATCCGGGAGATGCAGGGCTCCATCATCTACTGGCTGCGCGCGGCCTATCGCGCCAACGAGCCCGAGATCGCCATGGACGACAGCCCCGCTTCTTCGCTGAAAAAGGCCATGCGCAAGCTCTCGCGCCGGTGGCAGCGCCGCTTCGATGAGATCTCGGACCCGCTCGCCAAGCGTTTCGTGGAATCCGCCATGCGCGCCGCGGACGTGTCGCTGGCCCAGCGCCTGCGCGACCGCGGGTTCTCGGTGCAATTCAAGCTGACTGCCGCCGCCAACGATGTAGTGCAGGCCAGCGTCTTTGAGAACGTGGGGCTGATCAAGTCGATTGCCTCGGAACATCTCCAGGATGTCGAAGGCCTCGTCATGCGGTCGGTGCAACAAGGGCGCCGCTTGGACGAGTTGACCAAGCAATTGGCAGACCGCTACGGCATCACCAAGCGGCGCGCAGCATTCATCGCGCGGGACCAGAACAATAAGGCGACGGCGACCATCACCCGCGTGCGCCAGGAAAGCCTGGGCCTGACCAAGGCCCGCTGGCGCCACTCGCATGCCGGCAAGAAGCCGCGCCCCTCCCATGTCGCTGCCGACGGCAAGGAATACGACGTACGCACTGGCATGTTGATCGATGGAAAGTACATCCGGCCCGGCGAAGAGCCGAATTGCCGGTGTGTGTCCGAAAGCATCATCCCGGGATTCGAGGCATGACGACCGCCGCTCACACTCCCGACAAGTTTGCCCTTGACCGCGCCAGCGTCCGGATGGTCGACCAAGACGGGCGCCTGCATGTCGAGATCACCAACATCAGCAAGGCGGCGATCAATCCATACCGCGGGGCCGAGATTCCAGACTTCGAGCACCTGGGACTAGATCCGGACCGCATCTACTTCCTGCTGCGGGATCCGCAGGAGCTCGAGAAGGCGGCCGCGACCTTCAACAACATCCCGCTGCTCTCCAAGCACATTCCGGTGACGGCCGACGAGCCGCAGAAGGAATTCATCGTCGGGAGCACCGGCACGGACGCTTCGTTCGAGGCGCCCTACCTGAAAAACTCCCTCGTGGTATGGGATGCCGTGGCCATCGCCGGCATCGAGTCGCGCGAACAGCACGAGCTATCCAGCGCGTATCGCTACGAGGCAGACATGACGCCGGGCACCCATGAGGGTGCTGCCTACGACGGGGTCATGCGGAACATCCGAGGCAACCACGTTGCCCTGGTGGAAGTCGGGCGCGCCGGCCCGGACGTAGTAGTAGGCGATTCCTTCAACTTCTCGGAGAATCCGATGAAACAAAGCAAGAAAGCGATCGCGGTCGCTGGCGCGCTCCGGGCCTATCTCCGGCCCCGGCTCGCTCAAGATGCCGCGATGCCGAACCTGGGCGCCATAGTCAAGGGCGTTCGGGCGGCGACCTTCGCCAAAGACAAGTCGCGCATCGTCGCGGCGGTCGAGGCAGCGGCCAAGGGCAAGCTCGCCCAAGACGCAGACCTCGAAGGCCTCGCCACCCTGGTCGATGCGTTCAGCGATGACCCACTGACCAGCGAAGACGAAGATCCGGACGGTGCGCCGCCTGCCGAGGGCGTCATCGCCGAGGACGACGAGCTCATGGGCAAGCTGCGCGAGCTGATCGCGGCCAAGCTGGGCGACGAAGAGGCCGACCGCATCATGCAAGCGCTGGGCGAGCCGGTGCAGGCCAAGGACGAGCCGCCGCCCACCCCGGGCACACCCAAGCCGCCGATGGTCTCCAAGCCCGCCATGGATGCAGCCATCAGCAAAGCGGCTGCCGATGCCGAGGCGCGCACCGTCAAGCGCATGCAGGCCATTCGGCAGGCCGAAGCGGACGTGCGGCCCATCGTCGGCGACGTCGTCACCATGGACTCGGCCGAGGACGTGTACAAGTTCGCGCTGGATTCGGCCGGCATCGATCTGACCGGCGTCCATCCGTCGGCCTACCGCTCGCTCGTGCAGATGCACGTCAAGAGCCTGCAGGCCAAACCCACGCCCCGCATCGCCCAGGATGCGGCCGCCGATCAAGACTTCGCCACGCGCTATCCGCACGCGGTGAGCATCAAACGGAGCTAAGCCATGGGCTTTCAGAACGCGGTTTACATCGATCCGAACCCTGCCGTCGAAGGTGACTTCGCCAGCGCGAACCCGCGCGCCTCGGTGCTGGCGGGCCCCGGCCAACTGGTCGCCGGAGACAACGGCCTGACCGTCGGACGCTTTGCCTGGGTATCCAGTGGCAACGCCGGGAACGCCGGTATCGGCGCGCCGGCCGGTTTCGTGCACCGAGAGCAGCAGGGACTCATCACGATCTTCCTGGCCGAAGCCACCATGCTGGTTCCCAAGGGGTTGCCGGTGGTGCTGCACAACCTGGGTGACTTCTGGGCCAAAACCAAGACCACCGCCACGGTGGGCCAGAAGGTCTTCGCCTCGGTCACGGACGGCTCGGCCTCGACGGGTGCAGCCGGCGCTACGCTCTCGGACGGAGCTTCCTTCACCGGGGCCATTGCCGGTGCCACGCTGACGGTATCTGCGGTGGCGTCGGGTACGTTGGCCGTGGGCCAGGTGATCACCGGCGCCGGCGTAACTGCCGGCACCACCATCACGGCGCTGGGGACCGGCACCGGCGGCACCGGCACCTACACGGTCAGCGCCTCGCAGACCGTTTCCAGCGAGTCGATGACATCGACCAACTCGGTCGAGACCAAATGGTACGTCGGCAGTGCCGGCGGCGTCGGCGACCTCATCAAGATCACCACCACGCAACCGGGGTAATTCACCATGCGACATTCCGATTTCGCGCGCCTCGAGCGCATCTACGGCATCTACATGCCGGACGTGCGGGACTACGTTCCCGCCGAGTTCGCCCACGATTACGGCCTGGCAATGGACGCTGCCGGGCCGCTGGTCACCGTCAGCAACGCGGGCATCCCCTCGTACCTGGCGAACTACATCGACCCGGCGTTCACGCGGGTGCTCACCACTCCCATGAAGGCCGCGGTCATTGCCGGCGAGGTCAAGAAGGGGGACTGGACCACACTGACGGCCACCTTTCCGGTGATCGAAAGCACTGGCGAGGTGAGCTCGTACGGCGATTACAGCAACAACGGGTCGGCCGGCGCCAACGCGAACTTCCCGCAACGTCAGTCCTACCATTACCAGACCATCACCCAATGGGGCGAACGGGAACTGGAGATGGCCGGTCTCGCGCGCATCGCCTGGGCCAATGAACTGAATGTGGCGTCGGCGCTGGTGCTGAACAAGTTCCAGAACCGCAGCTATTTCTTTGGCATCTCGGGCCTGCAGAACTATGGGTTGCTGAACGACCCCGCCCTGCCGTCTCCGATCGCGCCGAATGCGACCGGATCCGGCAGCGGCACCACCTGGGCCACCAAGGATGGTGCAGCGATTTACGGCGATATCGCCAAGCTGTACACGCAACTGGTGAGTCAGGCCAAGGGGCTGGTCGACCGCGAGACGCGCATGACGCTGGCGCTGTCACCGGAAATGGAAGCCAACTTCACGAAGACGAACCAGTACAACGTCAACGTGAGCGACCAGCTCAAGAAGAACTTCCCGAACCTGCGCGTGGAGACCGCGGTCGAGTATGCCACCGACTCCGGCCAGCTGATGCAGCTGATCGCCGACGAGATCGAAGGCGCCGATACGGTCGATGTGGCGTTCACCGAAAAGCTGCGTGCCCATCCGATCATCCGCGGCCTGTCGTCGTTCCAGCAGAAGAAATCCCAGGGCACCTGGGGGGCCATCATCAAACGGCCGTTCCTGATTGCCCAGATGATTGGCCTGTAGCGCACAGCAGCAGACTCTCTCCTGCCCACCCTCGCGGCCCACTTCGGTGGGCCGCTTTTATTTCAGGGAATCACCAATGCCCAACGTATCCGTCGCTTGCAAGCTGCCCCACGGCCTCATCATGGAGTTGCCCAACGCCGAGCCCGTTCGCTTGAATGGATCGAACCATTCCGAGGCTGTTGCCGGCTTCGGCATCACCACCGTGGACAAGGATTTTTTCGAAGCCTGGAGGGCCGCGTACAACGATTTCGAGCCGCTGGCCAAGGGCCTGATCTTCGCTCAGGACCGCGCCGATTCCATCCGCGCCGAAGCCAAGGACAAGATCTCGCTCAAGACCGGCCTGGAGGGCCTGGATCCCGAAGCGCCGGCTCCCGGCATTCAAGCCGAGAACTATGAGGGCCGCAAGAAGAAGGCTTCCGAGTAAATCGTCATGGCTGTCGTCGTCTTTGATCCAGCCGCTTTTAAGGTGGTTCACCCATCCTTCGCCACGTTGACGGACGCGCAGTTGAAGTACGCGTTTTTGCAGGCGGGTCTGTACGTCAACAACACCGACTGCAGCGTCGTGCAGGACATCTCCGAGCGTGAGCTGCTGCTCGACCTTGTGACGGCACACGTTGCCGCGCTGACATACGGAGAGAATGGCCAAGGGCCGCGCCCGCTGGTGGGCCGCATCAACAGCGCGACCGAAGGATCCGTATCGGTCCAGGCGGCCATGGACGGCGTACCGGGCACGGCTGCCTGGTTCATGCAGACCCAGTACGGAGCCATGTTTTGGCAGGCGACCGCGCAGTATCGCATCGGGCGTTACGTGCCGCCTCCCGTCGAACTCCCGTACCCCTTCAACCGACCATGGCAGCAATAGGGCTCTCCGGCGGCGACAAACTCGAGGCGAAACTCGCCGAGATCGCGCGCAAGATGGGAAAAGGCGGGACGCTGCGTGTGGGGTTCCTGGAGGGTTCGACCTATCCGGACGGCACCAGCGTGCCCTACGTGGCCGCCATTCAGGAGTTCGGCGATCCCAGCCACAATCTGCCCCCGCGGTCCTACTTCCGAAGCATGATCACCAAGAAGGCCTCCGGGTGGGGTGCGTCTATGGGGCGTCTGGCTGTCGCCAACGCGTACGATCTGGATCAGACGCTGGGGCAGATGGGCGAAGGCATTCGGGGGCAGTTGCAGACCTCCATTCGCGATCTCGTTTCGCCACCTCTCAAGGCCGCCACGATCCGCCGCAAGGGCTTCTCCAAGCCGTTGATCGACACGTCGCACATGCTCAATAGCGTCGATTTCGAGGTGCAGGAATGAACCTGCACGGCCTCGTCGCCCCGATCGTAGCCGCCGTCAACCCGATGACCACCAGCACGGTGTTCTACAGCGACGGCTATACCCAAGATCCAATCGGTGATGGTACGCAGATCCCGGCGTACTCGCGCGTCGATGACGTACCGCTTCAGGTCCAAGCACTCACCGGCAAGGATCTGGAACACCTGGAGGGATTGAACCTGCAGGGCGTCCTGCGTGCCGTCTACATGAACGGAAATACGGAGGGTGTCGTGCGGCCCTATGGCAAGGGCGGCGACATCCTGGTGTTCCATGACCGCACGTGGCTCATTGGCGCAGTCCTGGAAACCTGGGACACCAGCGGATGGTGCAAGGTCGCGGTCGTCCAGCAGAAGAATTCGGAGTTGCCGCAATACGTCCTCGACCAGCTCCATACTCTCATCAACGTCACCGAGCCAGGGTACTGGCCTCAGGACTGAGCAATGGGCCTCGCCACAGATCAGACGCTGACGGAAGAGCAGATCATGGCCGCGCTGCGCCAGTTCATGCTGCGGTATGTCGACTGTCCCGTCATTCGCGCCCAGGGCAACCGTGCGCCGATGCCCGACAGCGATTTCATCGCCGTTACGCCCCTCCTGCAATTGCCGCTGGCTACCACGGTGCGACGATACCGCGACGATGACCAAGCGTCCGATGCAACCGTCTCTCGCGCGACGGAGTGGGCGGCACAGATCGACTGCTATGGCAAGGAGTCTGGCAACCGCGCGGCGATGCTCACGATGCTGCTGCGCGACCCCGAGGCCTGCGACTTCTTCCGCGAAGTCGACGCCAACCTGCAACCTCTTTTCGCGTCTGACGCTCGCCAAACCCCGCTCATCAACGGCGAACAACAGTACGAGCAGCGCTGGACGTTCGAAGCGCATTTCCAGATCAACCCCGCCGTCACGCTACCGCAGCAGTTCGCGCGCTCGCTGTCGGTGGGTCTCGTCAACGTCGATGTCTCATATCCATCGGGAGCGAAAGCATGACCATCCCCGCAAGTGCAATAGTCCAGGTCAATCCTGGCGTCATCGGGGCCGGCGGCTCGGCCCTGGACCTCAATGGCCTCATCCTGACCGATGGCACCGCGGTGCCCATCGGCGCCGTGATGGATTTCTCGAACGCTGACGATGTTGCGGACTTCTTCGGCCCCACATCGGACGAAGCCAAGATGGGCGCCGTGTACTTCAACGGCTACGACAACTCCACGAAAAAACCCGGCGCCCTGCTCTTCGCGCAATACCCGCTCGATGATGTCTCCGCCTACGTGCGTGGCGGTTCGCTGACCGGCATGACGCTGGATCAGATCAAGGCCCTATCGGGAACCCTGATCCTGACCGTGGATGGCGTCGTCAAGACCTCGGGCACGATCAACCTGTCGGCGGCCACCAGCTTCTCGAACGCCGCGACAATCATTGCCGCTGGTTTCACAAGCGGTCCGGCCGTCACCTACGACGCGCAGCGCCAGGCCTTCGTCATCGCGTCCACGACGGACGGAGCGGCGTCGACCATCACCTTCGCCACGGGCACGCTCTCGACCAGCCTGAAGCTGACCCAGGCTGCAGGCGCCGTCCTGTCCCAGGGCGCTGTGGCCGGCGTGCCAACTACCACCATGGCCGCCATAACGAAGATCACCCAGAACTGGGCGTCCTTCACCACCACCTTCGAGCCCGATACCGACGAGAAGGTCGCATTCTCGGCCTGGACGAACAGCACGAACAGACGCTACGCCTACGCCGGCTGGGACACCGATGCGCAGGCGGTCGTGTCCAACAGCTCCTCCTGCTGGGGTGCGCTCATCAAGGCGGCCAACTACTTCGGCAGCATCCCGGTTTACCAGGACAAGCTGCATGCCGCTTTCGTGCTGGGCACCATCGCCAGCATCGACTTCGAACGACTCAACGGTCGGATCACGCTGGCATTCAAGGGCCAAGGCGGCCTCTCGGCGTCCGTCCAAGACCAGACCACGGGCGATGTGTTGATCGCCAACGGCTACAACTTCTACGGCGCGTACGCCACGGCCAACGACCAGTTCGTGTTCTTCTACCCGGGCCAGGTCTCCGGCGACTACGCCTGGGCCGATAGCTACGTCAACCAGATCTGGATGAACAACGGGTTCCAACTCGCGCTCATGTCGCTGCTGACCGCGGCACCATCGATTCCCTACAACGACGGCGGCTACAGCCTCATCGAGCAGGCCTGCATGGACCCGATCAACGCGGCGCTGAACTTCGGCGCAGTACGGTCTGGCGTGGTGCTGTCGACCCAACAGGCGGCGCTCGTGAACAACGCCGCCGGCCTGGACATCTCCACCACACTCTCCACGCGCGGCTGGTACCTGCAGATTCAGCCGGCGTCGGCGCAGGTCCGCGCTGCGCGTGGTACGCCGCCCATGACCTTCTGGTACATGGACGGCCAGGCCGTGCAGAAGCTCACGCTCGCATCCATCGAACTCATGTAAGGGACAACCATGGCCACCCTCACAAATGCCAACTCCGTCATCATGCTGGCCGTGGCCGGCATTTTCCCGACCCCGCAACAACTGCAGGGCTACTCCACCGACGACATGTTCGCGGCCGCCGATGTCGCGCCGGCCGAAGTCGTGATGGGCGTGGACGGCCATCTCTCGGGCGGCTACACCCCGTATCCCGTGCCCCTGGAGATCACGCTGCAGGCCGACTCTCCCTCCATGGTGGTATTCGACACCTGGGAAGCGTTCCAGCGCACCGCGCGCGAGGTGTTCATCGCCGAGGCCAGCGTCAAGCTGCCCGGCACGAGTCAGAAATGGGCGCTCACGCGGGGCTTCCTGACGGGCTACAGCCCCATGCCGGCCGGGCGCCGCATCCTTCAGTCCCGCAAGTTCACCGTCACCTTCGAATCCTGCACACAGGCTCCGTTCTGACCATGGCACGCAAAACACTCACCATCACCATCGACGCCGCCGGGCGCGATAAGGGCAAGGTCTTCGTTCTGACCGAGATGCCCGCCTCCCAGGCCGAACGCTGGGCACTGCGCGCGCTGTCGGCCCTGGCCGGCTCGGGCGTGGAAGTGCCCGACGACTTGAAGGATGCCGGATTCGCTGGTCTCGCCCGGTACGGTATCCAGGCATTCGGCAACCTCCCATGGGAGAAGGCCGAGCCGCTGCTGGATGAGATGTTCCGCTGCGTGCAGTGCCAGCCCAGCCCCAAGGTGGTCCGCGACCTGATCGAGGACGACATCGAGGAAATCGCCACCCGACTGAAGCTGCGCATGGAGCTCTTCAAGCTGCACGCGGATTTTTTGCAGGCCGGCGTCCAATCCTGACGGGTGCCGGCCATGGCAAACACGATCCGCGCCTGCGGGAGTATGTGAACGTGCCTAAGTTGATCGGCATGGTGGTCTCGAAGCGCTTGGCGACTCTCTACGAGCTCGACACGGTCTATGGCGTCGAAGACATGTGGAACCTTATCGAGGTCGCCGTGGTTGACGCACACAACGACAGCTTGGCACCGAGGGAATAGCGACATGGCGACGATCATCGACGCGCTCGTTGTCACCCTGGGCCTCGACCCGTCGAACTTCAACAAGGGCCGCGCCCAGGTCGGCAAGGGCCTCAAGCAGACATCCGACGAAGCTGCGCGCACAGCCAAGGAGATGGAGGCCCGCGGCAAACAGGCCGCCGAGTTCTTCGCCAAGACCAAGCGCGAGGCGCTCTCCCTGATCGCTATCCTGACTGCCGGCAAGGGGCTCAAGTCCTTCATGCAGGATGCGCTCCAGACCGGCACGCAGCTCCGCAACCTGGGCGGCAACTTGCGGATGTCGGCCTCGGAACTCAAGGCGTGGGAGAAGACCTTCGAGCGCGCGGGGGGCACGGCGGCGGACGCCACCGGGTTGTTCCAACGGGCGGCGGATGAGATCGGACGGTTCCGCACAACTGGAGAAATTGGCGAGGCCCTTCGCGCCATCATGAACAGTCCTGGAGGGGGCGACATCAACGAGGCCATGCGCGGCCCCCGCGAAATGGTGTTGGAGATGTCTCGCGTGCTGCAAAGGCTCAACGAGATGAACCCGGAAATGGCCCGAGCCTGGGGCCGTAGCATGGGCCTCTCGGACGAGCAATTTTCTGTGCTCAAGCAGGGCCCAGGGGCGCTGGAAGCACAGGTATCCGCTCAGCGCCGCCTGCTGCAGCTCACGGACGCCCAGATCCAGAAGCTGGCCGAGCTCAACGCCAAGTGGGCGGACTTCAAGACCACGCTCGAGGGGATCGCCAATACGGTGCTGGTATCTGCGCTGCCGTACCTGAACCAGCTGTTGGACCTCATGGCGCGGCACCCCAACGTCACGGCCGCCGCCGCAGGCTTCCTGGCAGCCGCCGCAGCCATCAAGCTCCTGGGGGCCGCCCTGGGCATCTTGGGCGGCGGTATGGCTGCCGGCGGCCTGGCGGTGCTCGGCCGGCTGGGGCTGGCCGGCGCGGCCGCCTATGGGGGCCTGCAGGCAGCCCGCTGGCTGGGATTGCCCGATACTGACTCCGCCAGGGGGCGGCGAGAGGCGGACTCGGGGAATTGGCTGGGCGCATCCCTCCATATGCCGGCCGGCGAGTTCCTCGGCGCGGTCTGGGATCGATTCCGTGGCGTCCCCGGCTCCCTGGGGTCGGGGACAACGTCGGGCGTGGCAGGCGCCCCCCTGCCACGCGGCATTCGCAACAACAATCCAGGGAACCTCAATTTCGTCGGTCAGGCCGGCGCCAGCAAGGAATCCGGTCCCGGCGGTCGATTCGCCGTCTTCCAATCCATGGGCGAAGGCATCGCAGCGCTGTACAGCCAACTGCGCCGCTACTACGCACGAGGTCTGGACACCATAGACGAGATCGTGCGCACCTACGCGCCGGCCGTCGAGAACGACGTCAACGCCTACATTCAGGCGCTGGTGAAATCTACTGGCCTGGGCGCGAACCAGCAGATCGACGTCAACGACGCTGGCCAAATGCTGGCGCTGATCCGCGGCATCATCAACCACGAGAATGGCGCGGGATACGTGGCGGACGCAGACATCCTGCGCAGCATCGGCGCGCGCGGTGCCCCCTTCCGCAGCATTGGGGGTTCAGGATCTGTCGATGTGCGTATCGGCGAGATCAATATTTCGACCCGCGCGACGGATGCCAACGAGATCGCCAAGGACATGCGTAGCGCTGTTGAAAGCCACCCCATGCTGTCTGGACAGATTAACCAGGGAGCGTACTGATGCCGCTGATCCCCTTCCCCAATGTCCCGGATGTGCCTGGCGTGCCCGCGCTCCCGCGCACCGTCGTCATCCCGCCTTCCGACGGCATCAGCGGCGCCATCCTGAGCGCCCTGGCGCAGGCCATCGCGCCCGTGTGGGGCATCTACCAGGGCGGTCAATTGGCGCTTCAGCCTGACTCCTTCGTGGGCCTGGACTTCCGCAACGAGTCCCGTGTCTCCGACTACCCGCAGGAGCCCAACACCTTCGCCAGCTACAACAAGGTGGCGACGCCCTTCGATGTGCGTGTACGCATGGCCATCGCGGCCGACCGCGCGACGCGGACCAATTTCCTGGCGACTTGCGAAACGATGGTGCGCTCGGTCGATCTCTTTGATGTGGTGACGCCCGAGGCCACCTACCTGAACGCCACGCTGATCAGCTACGACTACCGCCGCGAGGTGCAGAACGGCGTCAGCATGCTGGTTGTGGACCTATCGCTGCGTGAAGTGCGCGTGGTGGCGCAGTCCATGTATTCCGCGAGCGGGAACCAGCCGCTGGCGGCCGAGCAGATCAAGAGCGTGAATGGCGCGAGCCCGCAGAGCACAGGCCAGGTGCGCGCGGCGCCACCGACGACGGCGCAGGCGGGGGCGATGCCATGAGGCTACTTGAGGGGCTTTGCCGGCTGTTGCTCGTAATAGCACCGCTTGGAGGCCGCAGCTTGCAGATCTGCGCCGCTGATGCCGATCAGCTGAGGGTTGAAATAGACCTCATTGACGACGGATTTGACTTCTTGTTCGCTCAGGACGCGGTATTGAGCCACGACCTTAAAGGCCTCTTCCGGGGTCAGGCCTTGATTGTGAGCTGCAATCGCCATTGGCCACGCAGCACCAAGAGCAGCGCACCTCTCTGGATCGCCCAAAGCATGCGAGGCCAGAGGTATCAAGGCCGCAGCGGCGGCAGCAAGTCTTTTCATTTTGCTCTCTCGATCTGAGGCGATTCGGTGCAAATCATACCTCTTGCTGCGACGCCATCCCAGAAACTCAGCGTCGTTCTTGCGGGCCAAAGCTGCCAAATCAACGTATACGAGAAGACGACGGGAACGTATCTCGATCTCGCCATCAACGACGAACCGATACGCACATGCGTGCTGTGCCGCGATCGCGTCAGGCTGATACGACAGGAGTATCTGGGCTTCGTCGGGGACTTGATTTTCTACGACACGCAAGGGACAGACGATCCGCAATATGCGGAGCTGGGCGCGCGGTTCCTGCTCGCATATTTGGAGGCAACAGAACTATGAGTTTCAGCAAGAAGAGAATCGAAGTAACGATCTCTCTTGGGGAGGGTCAATACGGAGAGAATGGCGCCGATGTGGTCACATTGAAAGGCTACCGAACCACCGCAACGATTTCCAATCCTGGTGGCGGCTCCATGGGAGCGCTGCAACTGCGGATGTATGGACTGAGCGAAAGCTTGATGAACCGACTGACCGTGATCGGCCCGATCAACACCCAGGTCCGGAGAAACTTCATTTCGGTTTCGGCGGGTAACGATGAATCTGGATTGTCCGAGATATATGCGGGAACGATCACCAGCTCTTGGCGCGACTCCCGACAAGCTCCCGAGGTCTATCTCAACGTCATCGCCCTCGCCGGCTTGTTCGAGATCGTGAAGCCGGTTCAGCCTCGCTCATATAGCGGGCCTGTTGACGTAGCGCTGATTATGGCAGATCTGGCAAAGCAAATCGGCGCCGCATTTGAAAACAACGGCGTGCACGTCGTTCTTAGTTCGCCCTATCTCCCTGGAACCGCCTGGATGCAGATCCAGGCCGCCGCGATTGCCGCGAAGATCAATGCTGTTCTCGAACGCGGAGTGCTGGCCATTTGGCCGAAGGACGGCGCTCGGGCTGGAGGCATACCCGTCATCTCGCCTGAAACCGGGCTGGCTAGCTTTCCAAACTTCTCGAGTAATGGCTTGGAGCTGACATCTGTATTCAATCCCAACATCGTTCAGGGCGGTCAGGTGGATGTCCGCAGTTCTCTCCTCGGTGCGAATGGGCGCTGGAATGTGAATAACGTTGTGCACGCCATCGACGCGGAAGTACCCAATGGCAATTGGTTTACACATATTCAAGGTTTCCCCGCCAGCGGCCAAATCAGGACGGTATAAATGGCAACCGAACTAGGATTCCAAGGCGCAATAGATCCACGGACAAATGGATCGCAATTCAATGTGTTGACCTTCGTCATCCGCCAGATGTTGGCGAATGTCCGCACCGCCACCCTCGTCCGTATCATCTCCTGCACGAACGACGGCGCCCTCTCGCCGGTCGGCTTCGTGGACGTGCAGCCGCTGGTGAACCAGCTCGACGGCTTCGGCAACGCGGTGCCACACGTGACGGTCTACCGGCTCCCGTACCTGCGCATCCAGGGGGGCGCCAATGCGGTCATCATCGACCCGCAGCCAGGCGATATCGGCGTTGCCGTGTTCGCGGACCGGGATATCTCGTCCGTCAAGGCCACGCGTGCGCAGGCGAATCCGGGCTCCGCGCGCATGTTCGACATGGCCGATGGGATGTACCTGGGCGGCATGCTCAACGGTACGCCCGCGCAATGGCTGCGCTTCTCGGATGCGGGCATCGAGATCTCGTCCCCCTCCAAGATCACGCTGTCCGCGCCAGTCATCGAACTCGACGGCCATCTTGTGCAGGGCCAGGGCGAGCATGGCGGCGATGCGGTTCTGCGGGGCCCTGTCACCGTGATCGAGGATCTGACCGCCGCGGGCATCAGCGTCAGCACGCACACGCATGGCGGCGTCGAACCGGGCAGCAGCAACACCGCGGAGCCGAACCCATCATGAAATCTCTGCTGCTCGATCGGACGGCCTGGGATCTCGTGGTGGATGCCGCTGGCAACATCGCCGCCGCCACCAACCCCTACGCACTTGCCCAGGATGTCGCCTGCGCGGTCAAGCTGTTCCAGGGAGAGTGCTGGTACGACACGACCAAGGGCATTCCGTACTGGCAGGACATCCTCGGGCAATGGCCACCCCTGTCCGTCGTGCAGGCCGCCATCGTCAAAGCCGCGCTGACCGTGCCCGGCGTCATTGCCGCTCGATGCGATGCGATCAATTTCGCTGACCGCACCATCACCGGCCAGGTCATCGTCACCGACAGCGCTGACATCGAGCAGATCGTCAACTTCTGAGGACCCCATGCCAACCAACGTGCCCGATATCGAGTTCACGCCAGCCGGCCTCGTGCTGCCGCAGGAGGCCGACATCCTGGCCGGCGTGCGCGCGGATATGGACGCTGCATTCGGCGGCGGCCTGAACCCAGCACCAGAGACCCCGCAGGGCCAACTGGCTGCCTCGCAGACTGCCATTGTTGGCCAAAAGAACGCCGCCATTGCCTCTCTGGTCAACCAAGTGGATCCCGATTTTGCGGCTGGACGCATGCAGGACGCCATCGGCCGCATCTATTTCATCGATCGAAAGCCGGGGCGCCCCACGGCGGTGATCGCGACCTGTATCGGCTTGGCCGGCACAGTCATCCAGGTCGGCGCTCGCGCGCAGGCCACCGACGGCAACCTGTACGTCTGCACCCAGGCCGGTACGATCCCGGCCGGCGGCAGCATTGACCTGCAGTTCGCATGCTCTGTGACAGGGCCTATCCCGTGCCCAGCCGGCTCGCTGAACCGAATCTACCAGGCCATCCCGGGCTGTGACGCCATCAACAACAGCGGCGACGGTACGCCGGGTGCCACGGTGGAAAGTCGGGCGGAATTCGAGGAACGGCGGCGCAACTCGGTGGCCATCAACGCCAAGGGTTCGATCCAGGCGATTTATGCCAACGTGTTGAACGTGGACGGCGTGTTGGACGCGTACGCGACCGAAAACCCGACCAGCGCGCCACTGACCATCGGCGGCTATACCCTGGTGCCGCACTCGATCTACGTCGCCGCTATCGGTGGTGCCGCCGCGGACATCGCGCGCGCGATCTGGCAGAAGAAGAGCAATGGTTCCGACTACAACGGCAACACATCGGTTGTCGTGCAGGACACCGAGGGCTACGGCTACCCCTATCCCTCCTACACGGTCAAATTCGAGATCCCGACAGATCTTCCCGTTCTATACGCGATCGAGATCGTCAATAACCCGAGCCTGCCGGCCAACATCGTTTCCCTGGTCAAGGCTGCTGTGGTCGCTGCTTTTAATGGGACGGATGGCGGCATTCGCGCCCGCATCGGCTCGACCATCCTCGCCAGCCGCTACTACGCACCGGTCGCCGCGGTCAGTCCGAGTGTGCAACTCCTTTCCGTGCTGATCGGCACATCCACGGCAACCGAAACATCGGTCGTTGTGCCGATCGACCGCCGGCCAACCATCGCCCCTGATGACATCACGGTAACGCTCGTATGAGCAACGTCACTCCCAACACCGGCCTAGTGCGCGACACGCTGATCAGCCAATATGGCAACAGCCCGACCGTCATCGCACTGCTTAACAGCTTCGATGAAAGCGTCAATGCTGATGCCGATCTGGAGGTGTTCTATAGCTATGTGTGGAACGTACTCACGGCGCAAGGGTTCGGCCTCGACATCTGGGGCAGGATCGTGGGCGTTGGGCGCGAATTGACCATCCCAGGCGAGATCACGTTCTTGGGCTACCAGGAAGCCAGCGACTGGCAACCGTTCGGTCAGGCGCCGCTCTACGCGGGAGACTTGCCCACCGAGACCTATGTGCTGGCAGACGACGCTTATCGCACGCTGATACTGATCAAGGCGCTGACCAATATCTCGGACTGTACGTCCCCATCGCTGAACAACCTGCTGCAAACCATGTTCAGCAGCCGCGGACGGTGCTACGTGACCGACACCGGCAACATGGAAATGCGCTATGTCTTCGAGTTTGACCTAGCTCCCTTTGAGATTGCGATTCTGACCCAATCCGGAGCGATTCCGCGGCCCGCTGGGGTACTGGTCAACATTCTGCAGGTCGCGTTACCCACCACATTTGGCTTTAACGAGGGCGCCGGATTGCCATTCGGTCAAGGCGTCTTCTTTACCTCATCGGGGCTCATCCATGCTGGCATCTAACGCACCCTTCAAGATCCAATTGCCGTTCGCCGACAGCGGCACCAAGAACACCATTCCTGTTCCGTCTCAGGTCAGCGCAACGCCTGGACTTGCGTCATTCACGACAGGCTTTCCGCCATTGACCTTTACTCCTGTCGCGGCGGGCGGCGTTCCGCCTTTTGGTGCCGACTTCAACGGAATTCTGTTTGCCATAACGGCCGTTCAGCAATGGCAATCAGCAGGCGGCCTATTTCACTTTGACGCGGACTTTGCGAGCAGTGTGGGAGGCTATCCGAAAGGCGCGGTGTTGTTGAATATCGCCAACGATGGATTGTGGATGAATCTTGTCGATGCCAATACATCGAATCCAGATGCCACTGACGGAAGCGCTGCAAACTGGACACCCTTGGCGGCCGGCGGAGCGACTTCTGTTGCCCTTACCTCCGTGAATGTCACTCTCACCCCCGCCCAATACTGTCGACAGCTCATCCTGTTGACCGGCACGCTGACCGGCAATGTGCAGGTGATTCTCCCGCCCCTGGCTGGCGAGTGGCACATTGTGAACCTTACCTCCGGGGCGTTCGCGGTATCAACCTTGGTATCTGGGGGCACTCCAGTTGCGCTCGCCCAGGGAGGCGCCGCCATCGTGCGCGGCAATGGTTCGAATGCGCTGGTCGATCCGCTCCAGGTCGGGACGGCAACGCAGGGGCCGCATGCCCTGAACCTGGCTCAGCTCTCCGCCACCCTGTCTACCAGTGGCTACATGAAAGTGCCGTCGCTCGTTAGCGGGGTACGCCGAGACATCATCATCCAATGGGGAAGCCTAACTCTCCCGACTGGCGATGGTGACATCGTCACGTTGCCCATCGCGTTTCCCAATGCCATCTTGAACGTCACCTCATCCGATAGCGGAAGCGGTTCAAAGCCGACAGGCTGGGCACCGAACGGATCGTCACTATCCACATTTCTTGGGTATGGAAAAAACCCAACCGGCGTATACGAAAACACCGCCTACACCTACAAGGCCATTGGCTACTGAGGAGCCACTATGACAATCATCGCATCCAGGCAACAGTGCGGCTTCTTCCCTCTTGATATGCGTGCCGAATACGAATCAGCAGGAACCTGGCCCTCGGACGGCATCGAGATTTCCGATGAAGACTATATCGCGCTGATCGACGCTCAGGCGATGGGTCAAATTATCGACTGGTCGAATGCCACGCCTTCCGCCAAAGCCGCCCCTCCCGCATCCAGCGAGCGACTCGAGCAAGGAGCTTTCGCGAAGCGCGATGCGCTGCTTTCTACGGCCGCATTACGCATTGCCCCCTTGCAGGACGCCGTCGATCTCGGCACCAACACGGCAGACGAGCAGACACGCCTGACTGCCTGGAAGAGCTATCGCGTGGCACTCAATCGCATCAACGAACAAGAAGGATTTCCGATCGAGATCGCGTGGCCGCTGCCGCCGACCTGACCAATCTTGAATTCCGCATGAACCGAAACCCGCCTTGAGCGGGTTTTTTGTTTTTTGGGAAACCAAAAATGACAGCCCAAGACGTTCCAGTCCTCAGTGAAGACGTCGCGAAGAATCACGAATATGTGCACGGCGCTGTTGGCACATATGTTGAAACCGAGAATGGCCTATTGCCGTCTCTCGCGACGCAGGTTTGGAATAACAACGCCGCCATCAATGAAGGCGGCCTGTTGGCGGAGGTAAATGCCGGAGTAGCCGCGGCCCAGGCCGCGTCCGCTGATGCCCAGATCGCTGCCGTTCAGAGTGGCAACAATCTGGCCGCGGCCCAGGTGAGCGCAACCAATTCCGGATCTAGTGCAGAAGCGGCGCATCAGTCGGAACTGAACGCCGCAGCCTCTGCCGGCGAAGCTGCCGGCGTGGTCGACAACTTCAAGGCCGCCCTATCTGCCGCGGCGGGATCAGCTCTGGTGGGTTACCAACACTCGCCCGCAGCCCTCATCGAGACCGTCGAGCGTTCCCTGCAAAAGTGGTTTAGCGCATGGGAATATTTCCCTGGCATATCTCGTGTCGCCCTATCCCCAATCGTCGGCACGATCCGAAACAACGGCGATCAATCCGATCCATTCAAATTCTGGCAACTGATCGACTACAGCGGGCATGCCCCCGTAGGGTTTCGGAACGCTGCTGGCGCTGGCATGCAGATCGAGACCACGGATGCCGTCATTCGAATCCACCACAACATCGGCGGCAACATCACTGGTGGCGTGATCGCCGCAGTCGATGAAACGCTTGCACAGACAGGGCTGCGCCTCGGCACATCGGTAGGCGAGAACACCACCGAAATCACCCTTTACCGCGACATAGCGGGAATGGTTTCACGTTCCTCGAGTGGCGATTGGAATGTGCCTTTCAGCAACGGGATCAAGTCGATCGCGTGGGATGCGGCGGGCGGCTATCTTGTCATCACGCATGCTGACTGTCCGAATGCCGCAATCAACGTGGATCAGCAGGGAGGTGCCGAGCCAGGCCAGTGGCTGGCACAAGCGACCCAGGTCGACAAAAACACGACTCGCGTGTCATTCGTGCGCGCGCAGGGCCTCGTTCACTCGGCACGTATTGAGTGGAACAGCGGTTTCAATATCGTCGGCAACTCGCAAAACCTGACTATCGACAGCTACAACCCGACGACGGGCGACCTCATTCTTGTTGCCACCGGGGGCGATGTGTTCGGCTACGACGCCGGAGCCACGGCATTCGCTACGCCATATCACCCGGTACTGACCGCGGTCGCGGGCTCTTCGATCACCCTCAACGTATACAACACGTCGGGTGTGAAGATCACCAGTTCGTTGGACGCTCTGTGCAAGTTCATCGTGCGCGCCCAGAGCCGCCGGCAACCCACACAGCCGTCTCCATCCACGAATTTCGCAATTCGTTTGAACAGTCGCAGCCAGATCAATCCCAAGAGCATCACTGCCGCGGATTACCCCGCCGGGAATCTGTGGATCATCGGCTTTACCGCGAGGGTTTGATGATGCAAATCGAAGATTCTGCAATTTTTTATGCCAGCCGAACGACGGAAACGGGGGCCGGCATCGGCGTCCTGGGTTGGATCGCGTCGGTGAATTGGATCGGCTGGGCCGGCGTGCTGATCGCGCTGTTGGGTGCGCTGGCCAACGTCTACTACCAGCGACGCCGCGACCGGCGCGAGCGGGCGGCCATTGAAGCCGAAGAGCGCCGCCGCCAGGAATTGCACGATGCCCAGATGGCAGCGATCCATGAAAGGTGCGAGCTATGACCCCCACGCAAACCCGGGCCGCAGCGGCCGCTCTCGCTGTCGCCATCGCGGCGCCCGCCGAGGGGCTGCGCAACTGGGCCTACCGCGACCCCGTCGGCATTCCGACCATCTGTTTCGGCTACACGCGCGGTGTGCAGATGGACGACTACAAGAGCACGGACGAATGCCGTGGGCTGCTCACCAGCGAAATGCTGGCGGCCGTGGACCAAGTGGAGCGGTGCGTGCCTGGCCTGCCAGTCGAGGTCCTGGCGGCGTTCGCGGATGCCGTCTACAACCTCGGGCCCACCATCGCGTGCAATCAGCGCGCGTCCACCGCGGCACGATACCTGGCCGCCGGCCGGCTGCTGGACGCCTGCCATCAGTTGCCGCGCTGGGACAATGCGCGGATCGCCGGCATTCTGATGCCGCTGCCTGGGCTCACGAAGCGACGGGCGCTGGCGCGGGATATCTGCGTTCAGGGGGCCGCATGATCCCCGCCTGGCTGCGATACGGGACCGTGGCGGCGCTCGCAGGCATCGCCGTAGGTCTCGCCCAGGGTTGGCGCTACGGCGAGCGTATCGCGGCGCTGGAGCGGGACTGGAGCCGGGAACGGGCGGCGATATCAGACTCTGCGCGCCAGGCCGAGGCGGCAACCAGAGCGGTCGAGTCGCAAATGCAAGGAGCGGTTGAGCATGTCAGAACAGAATCCCGCGCCCGCGAGGCGCAATATGCCGATGCTGCTGCTGGTGCTCGCGCTGAGCGTGACCGGCTGCGCCAGCAACTCAACGCCGCCGGCCGTGGTGGTGTCGCCCCCCAGGATCCCAGCACCGGATCCGGCCTGGATGGAGCCCCCGACAACGCCGCCGTGCTGCGGTTCGTGGTCGGCCAGTGCGTCGACCGATATATCGACGTGGCGGCAGAGGCTGACAGGCTCGGGGCCAGACTGATGGGGTTGCAGGGGTACGTGCGGGCTATTCGGCAGTGACCCGCTCGGCCCGCACGGCAGCCCAGAAATAGTGGCGGTGCTTGTTGTGTCTGGCCTGCTTTCGGACGAATCGGATCCGAACCCGGCCGACATGCTCGACGGTGATTAACACGCTGGGGTTGAGGTTCGTGGCGGTTGCCGGATCGGGCAGCGCGTTGGTCGCTTGGGCGATGGCCTCGCCGTGGATCTGACCCAGGATGCCGTTGTCGTCTTTGTCCATCTTTCAGTTCCTACATGGACAGAGAGTATAGGGCGCCGGAGAACAGCCTCGATTGGATGTGAGGCAGCCGGTCAATAAATCCCCCACCACCCCAACAAAAAAACCCGCTTTCGCGGGCTTCATTGAACGCCTGAAAATGGCGTAGAAACTGGCGGAGAGGGTGGGATTCGAACCCACGGTACGGGGTTACCGTACGCCTGATTTCGAGTCAGGTACATTCGACCACTCTGCCACCTCTCCGTGCACCTTTCAGTGCTTGCCTGGCCCGTGGCCGGAACCAGACAACAGCCCGCAAATATAGCACAGAAATTCGCGCTGTGTCCTCCAGTCGCTAATCCGTAAGCTTCTTGAACACCGTGAGCCCCAGCACCAGGAAGATCACGAACAGGATCAGGAACAAGAAGAACAGGAACTTGGCGATGGCCGCCGCGCCGGCGGCGATGCCGGTGAATCCGAACAGCGCGGCGATGATCGAGACCACGAAAAAGATCAATGCCCATTTCAACATGGCTGGCTCCTCCGGGATGTAGGTTTTTCAACCCTAACGCACCCCGGGGAGTCGGACAGGCAGCGAATGTTACGGAGTGAGTCGCTCCACCCCGCCCATGTAGGGCCGCAGGGCCTCGGGCACGACGATGCTGCCGTCGGCCTGCTGGTAGTTCTCCAGGACCGCGACCAGCGCCCTGCCCACCGCCAGGCCGGAACCGTTGAGCGTATGCAGCAGTTCGGGCTTGCCCTGGGCGTTGCGGAAGCGTGCCTGGAGGCGCCGGGCCTGGAAGGCTTCACAATTGGACACCGAAGAAATCTCGCGATACGCGGCCTGGGCCGGCAGCCAGACTTCCAGGTCGTAGGTCTTGGCGGCGCCGAAGCCCATGTCGCCGGTGCAGAGCAGGACGACGCGATACGGCAGGCCGAGCTTGCGCAGCACGGTTTCGGCATGGCCGACCATTTCTTCCAGCGCATCGTAGGAGCGCTCGGGGTGGACGATCTGCACCATCTCGACCTTGTCGAACTGGTGCTGGCGGATCATGCCGCGGGTGTCGCGGCCGGCGCTGCCCGCCTCGGAGCGGAAGCACGGGGTGTGGGCGGTCAGCTTGATGGGCAGCGATTCGGCGTTGACGATCTCGCCGCGTACGGTGTTGGTCAGGGTGATCTCGGAGGTGGAGATCAGGTAGAGGTCTTCGCGCGGCACGGTTTCGCCGTTCTCGTCGACCGATTCGCCGCCCTTGGTCACCCAGAACATGTCGTCCTTGAACTTGGGCAACTGGCCGGTGCCGACCAGGGTGGCGGTGTTGACGATGTAGGGCGTGTAGCACTCGGTGTAGCCGTGCTCGCTGGTCTGGACGTCCAGCATGAACTGCGCCAGGGCGCGGTGCAGGCGGGCGATGGGGCCGCGCATCAGGGTGAAGCGCGAGCCGGACAGCTTGACGGCGGTCTCGAAGTCCAGGCCCAGCGGTTCGCCCAGGGCGACGTGGTCCTTGGCCTCGAAGGGCAGCGGCGCGGGATCGTTGCCGTCGCGGCTCCAGCGGCGCACTTCGACGTTGTCGTCGCCGGAGGCGCCGGTGGGCACGCTGGCGTGCGGCAGGTTGGGCACGGCCAGCAGCATGTCCTGCAGGTCGCGCTGGATGCCGGCCAGGTCTTCCTCGAGCGCCTTCAGGCGGGCGGGAATGGCCTGGGATTCGGCCAGCACGGCGGAAGCGTCCTCGCCCTTGGCCTTGAGCATGCCGATCTGCTTGGCCAGTGCGTTGCGGCGGGCCTGCAGGGTTTCGGTCTCCGTCTGCACCGACTTGCGCCGCGACTCGAGCGAATGGAAGCCGTCGAGGTCTAGCGTGTAGCCCCGGTCCTTGAGCCGGGCGGCCACCGCCTGGGTGTCTTTGCGCAGCAGAGCGATATCGAGCATGGGAAAAAGCCGTGTTGAGAAGGGGAAAAAGGTCGCCCCGGCGGGCGGCGCACGAGGCGGCCTGATCCGGGTAGCCTGATTTTAGCCTCCCCGGCGGGCATTCACCTGGCCAAAGCCTTGCGTCCGGGCGGACACGCGCGGCGGCTAGCCCTTCTTCGCGTCCTTGTCGAGCTCGCGCAGGAAGGCGAGCTTCTGGCCGATCCTGGCTTCCAGCCCGCGGTCGGTGGGCTGGTAGAACTTCGCGCGCAGGCCGTCCGGGAAGTAGTCGACCCCGGCCGCGTAGGCGTGCGGTTCGTCGTGCGCGTAGCGGTACTGCTTGCCGTGCCCCAGTTGCTTGAGCAGCTTGGTGGGCGCGTTGCGCAGGTGCATGGGCACGGGCGCGCTGCCGTTGTCGGCGGCGAAGCGCCTGGCCATGTTGTAGGCGTTGTAGACGGCGTTGGACTTGGCGGCGCAGGCCAGATAGACCACGGCCTGGGCCAGCGCCAGTTCGCCCTCGGGCGATCCCAGGCGTTCGTACACATCCGCCCCCGAGGTCGCGATTTCCAGCGCGCGGGGATCGGCCAGGCCGATGTCCTCGACCGCCATGCGGATCAGGCGGCGCGACAGATAGCGCGGATCGGCGCCGCCGTCCAGCATGCGGCAGAACCAGTACAGCGACGCATCCGGATCCGATCCCCGCACGGCCTTGTGCAGGGCGCTGATCTGGTCGTAGAAGGCGTCGCCGCCCTTGTCGAAGCGCCGCAGGTTCTGCGACAGCGCGGTCTCCAGCCATTCGGCGTCGACCTGCGCGCGCCCCGCTCCGCGCGCCGAATCGGCCACCACTTCGACGGCGTTGATGACGCGGCGGGCGTCGCCGTCGGCCCAGGCCGCCAGTTGCTGCTGCGAGGCTTCGTCGAACTCGATGTCGCCCAGCATGGCGATGGCCTTGGCGATCAGCAGCCGCAGCTCCTCGGCGCTGAGCGATTGCAGCACGTAGACCCGCGCCCGCGACAACAGGGCCGAATTGACCTCGAACGACGGATTCTCGGTGGTGGCGCCGATGAAGGTGAACAGGCCGCTTTCCACATAGGGCAGGAAGGCATCCTGCTGGGCCTTGTTGAAGCGGTGCACTTCATCGACGAAAAGAATGGTGCGGCGCCCCTTCAATTGCGCCGCCTGGGCGGCGACCACCGCGTCGCGGATGTCCTTGACCCCGCCCAGCACGGCCGACATGGCGATGAACTGGGCGTCGAAGGAGTTGGCCATGAGCCGCGCCAGCGTGGTCTTGCCCACGCCCGGCGGCCCCCAGAAGATCATCGAATGCGGCCGTCCCGACTGGAAGGCCACGCGCAGCGGCTTGCCCGGCCCCAGGAGATGGCTTTGCCCGACGACCTCGTCCAGCGCGCGCGGCCGCAGCCGCTCGGCCAGCGGCGCGGCGGCGTCGGGCACCTTGGCGGGCGGGGGCGTATCGTCGGGGAACAGGTCGGACATGGACGAGAAAACGGAAATCAGCGGCCGCCGGCCGGCGCCTGTCCGCCCATGCGCACCACATCCACGCCCGCGGGCGCCGTGAAACGGAAGCTGTCCGGCGGCAGTTGCGGGTTGCGGGCGATGCCGCTGAAGGTGATGGCGGTGGTCTGGCCGAAGGCGTCCAGCAGCTCCAGGCGGGCCGGCAGCCCGTCCTTGAAGGCGATGTCCACGCGCGAGAAACCCGCGTCCGGCGTCTTGGGCGTGGCCCGCAGCCACTGCAGGCCGTCGCGCTCGGGCTGCTCGGCCACGGTGAAGGATTGCTCCAGCGATCCGGATCCGAACAGGATCTGCGCCGGCGAGGAGCCGATGGCCTCGCCCACCTCGCGCACGGTGACCTGGCTCAGGTCCGGGTCGTACTGAAACAACTGCTTGCCATCCGAGACAATCAGTTGTTCGTAGGGCTTGGCCACTTCCCAGCGGAAGCGCCCGGGGCGCTGGAACGAGAAGCTGCCGGACTGCGCCGGCGCCGCCTGCCCCGAGGACCCGCGCGTGACTTGCGAGAAGCTGCCGCGGGCGGACTGGGTGTTGCCCGCGAAGGCGCGCAACTGGTCGATGGCGCCCGCCAGCGCGGCGCCCGGCAGGGCCAGGGCCGCGGCCAGGCCGGCGCCGGCGGCGGCGCGGGCCAGGAAGGCGGTGGTCTTGGAAACGAACGTCATATAGGGGACTCTCCGTGGCGCAGCGCGGCAGGACCGGTCATTCGTCCTGGCTGGCGGGGGCGAGGATCTCCCGGTTGCCGTTGGACTGCATGGCGGAAACCATACCCGAACGCTCCATTTGTTCGAGTAAGCGGGCGGCACGGTTGTAACCGATGCGCAGGTGGCGCTGCACCAGCGATATCGAGGCGCGGCGATGCTTGAGCACCACTTCCACCGCCTGGTCGTACATGGGGTCCGACTCCGCGTCGCCCATGCCGGTCACGCTGCCGAGGCCATCGCCGGTCTCGCCCTCGATGGAGCCTTCCAGGATGCCTTCCTCGTAGTTGGGTTCGCCCTGCGCCTTCAACTGTTCGACCACCCGGTGGACTTCGTCGTCGGTCACGAACGCACCATGGACGCGGGTGGGCAGGCCCGAGCCCGGCGGCATGTACAGCATGTCGCCCTGGCCCAGCAGCGCCTCGGCGCCCATCTGGTCGAGGATGGTGCGCGAATCGACCTTGGACGAGACCTGGAACGAGATCCGGGTCGGGATGTTGGCCTTGATCAGGCCGGTGATCACGTCCACGCTGGGCCGCTGGGTGGCCAGGATCAGGTGGATGCCGGCGGCGCGGGCCTTCTGCGCCAGGCGGGCGATCAGTTCCTCGATCTTCTTGCCCACCACCATCATCAGGTCGGCCAGCTCGTCGATCACCACCACCACCATCGGCAGCGGCTGGAGCGGCTCGGGCGCATCGGGCGTGAGCGAGAACGGATTGGGAATGGGCGCCTCGCGCTTGATGGCGTCGTGGATCTTGGTGTTGTAGCCGGCCAGGTTGCGCACGCCCATCTTGCTCATCAGCCGGTAGCGCTTGTCCATCTCGGCCACGCACCAGTTCAGCGCGTTGGCGGCCTGCCGCATATCGGTCACGACCGGCGCCAGGAGGTGCGGAATGCCCTCGTAGACACTCATTTCGAGCATTTTCGGGTCGATCAGGATCAGGCGCACCTGGGTGGGATCGGCCTTGTACAGCAGTGACAGGATCATGGCGTTGATCCCCACCGATTTGCCGGAGCCGGTCGTGCCGGCCACCAGCAGGTGGGGCATCTTGGCCAGGTCCGCCACCACCGGCTTGCCGGCGATGTCCTTGCCCAGCGCCATGGTCAGCATCGACGAGCTGCCGTGATAGGTCTGCGACCCCAGGATCTCGGACAGCTTGACGGTCTGGCGCCGCAGGTTGGGCAGTTCCAGGCCCATCAGGTTCTTGCCGGGTATGGTCTCGACCACCCGGACGCTGACCAGGCTCAGCGCCCGCGCCAGGTCCTTGGCCAGGTTGACGATCTGGCTGCCCTTGACGCCCACCGCCGGTTCGATCTCGTAGCGGGTGATGACCGGCCCGGGCTGGGCGGTGACCACGGAAACCTGGACGCCGAAGTCGGCCAGTTTCTTCTCGATCAGGCGCGAAGTGAACTCCAGGGTCTCGGTGGACACGGTTTCCTGGGCCGGCGGCGGCGGATCGAGCAGGCTGAGCGGCGGCAACTGGCTGTCGGTGATCTCGGCGAACAGGGCCTGCTGCTTTTCCTTTTCGACGCGCTCGGACTTGGGCACCACGGTGACCGCCGGCTCGATGCGCACGGGTTGTTCGTGAACCAGTTTTTCCTGCTTGGCGACCACGACCTCGGCGCGGGCCTGCACGGCCACCTCGCCCACCTTGCGGTCCTCCCGGGCCTGCCAGGAGTTCCTGACGCGGCGCAGCCCCGACTCCAGCCAGGAGCCGATCCTTTCGGCCACCACCAGCCACGAGAATCCGAAGAACAGGCTGGCGCCGATGGCGAACAGGACCAGCAGCAGCAGGGTCGCGCCGGTATAGCCGAACGAGGACGAGGCGTACTTGGCGATGGTCTCGCCTATCATGCCGCCGCTGCCGTGCGGCAGCGAGTCGCCGAAGGACCGCAGGCGCAGCGCCTCGAGCCCGACCGAGCCGACCATGAGGGCGAAAAAGCCCAGGCCCTGCTCCCAGCGCACGCGCTGGGGCACGTCGGATTCGGAACCGCCGCGCAGGAACTGGTGGGCCAGCCGCAGGTAGCTGGCGTAGACGCGCTGCAGCAGCAGTACGACGAACCACCAGGCCGAGGCGCCGATCAGGAACAGGATGAGGTCCGCCAGCCAGGCGCCGAAGCGGCCCCCGCTGTTGTGGACATGGTCGATCTGGACGGCGTGCGACCACCCCGGATCGCCCGAGTTGTAGGTAGCCAGCACCAGGGTCAGATAGACCGCCAGGGCGGCGAACAGGATCCAGCGCGCCTCGCGGAACAGGCGGGACAGGCGGCCGGGCAAGGCACCGGTCGAATTGCCGGTGTTCTGCGAATTGCGGGTATTCCCCGCGGTAGCGGTACGTGCCATGGGCTGATTATAAGTGGCCGGCGCCCGGTCAAGCGCTCCAAGGCTATCGCAGCCATAGAAATATACAATTCCGCCTACGCGCCAGGCTCCGGGGTTGAAACTCCCGGGGGGCGGGATCACCTATGATGATGGTTGCGAATCGGCGCTCGGCGCCAGGAAATTGTTGAGATCATGAGCCAAGACAAACACGCGAAAGTCCTCGTCCTCGGGTCGGGGCCGGCCGGGTATACCGCCGCCGTCTACGCCGCCCGGGCCAATCTGTCGCCCATGCTGATCACCGGCGTCGAACAGGGCGGCCAGTTGATGACGACGACCGAGGTGGACAACTGGCCCGCCGATGTCAACGGCGTGCAGGGGCCGGAGCTGATGCAGCGCTTCCAGCAGCATGCCGAGCGTTTCAATACCGACATCGTCTTCGATCACATCCACACCGCGCACCTGGACCAGCGGCCGTTCAAGCTGGTCGGTGATTCGGGCACCTACACCTGCGACGCGCTGGTCATCGCCACCGGCGCCTCGGCCAAGTACCTGGGCCTGCCGTCGGAAGAACACTACAAGGGCCGCGGCGTCTCGGGCTGCGCGACCTGCGACGGGTTTTTCTACAAGAACCAGGACGTCGCCGTGGTCGGCGGCGGCAACACGGCCGTGGAAGAAGCGCTGTACCTGGCCAACATCTGCCGCACCGTCACCCTGGTCCATCGCCGCGACAAGTTCCGCGCCGAGCCCATCATGGTCGACAAGCTCAACGAGAAGGTCCAGGAAGGCCGCGTGATCCTGAAGGTCTTCAACGAACTGCAGGAAGTGCTGGGCGACGATTCGGGCGTGACCGGGGCGCGGCTGCGCAACAACCAGACCGGCCAGACCGAGGACATCGCCGTCACCGGCGTCTTCATCGCCATCGGCCACCAGCCCAACACCGGCATCTTCAAGGGCCAGGTGGACATGAAGGACGACTACATCATCACCCGCAGCGGCCTGAACGGGCTGGCCACGATGACCTCGGTCCCCGGCGTGTTCGCCGCCGGCGACGTGCAGGACCACGTGTACCGCCAGGCCATCACCAGCGCCGGCACGGGCTGCATGGCGGCCCTGGACGCCCAGCGCTGGTTGGACGGCGAAGCCGTTTAACCCCAAGAGAAGCCCACCCCCTACGCCCTTTGGGCGCCCCCTCAAGGGGGCGGCACTGGCGGACCGGCAAAGCCGGATCCGCGGCGCCCTGGATCAAGGCAGACAAGTGGTGTCTCGTACCAAGAAGATCGACACAGACCCAGGATGCGGTGGATCCGGCTCCGCCGGTCCACCCGCATCGCCCCCTGGGGGGCGCGCGAAGCGCGTAGGGGGGGGCCTGTCCAGCCTGAAGGTGTTGCAGCGGGAGTTGCAGGACCAGCGGCTGGCGGCGGAAGCCGCGGAGCGGGAGGCGCGGCGGCGGGCGGAGGAAGCCCGGCGGGCCGCGGTCGAGTTTCGGGCGCTGGTGGGCGGGGTGGTGCCGCTGAAGGACACGGGCAGGGTCGATCCCTCGCCGGTCGCGCCCGCTCCCCTGCCCTACAAGCGCTGGGAAGACGAATCCGAGGTGCTGCGGGAATCCATTTCCGACGACTACGGCGCCGACTGGCTGATCGATACCGACGACACGCTGTCCTACCGCCGCAGCGGCCTGGGACAGGACATCGTGCGCAAGCTGCGGCGCGGCCAGTGGACGGTGCAGGCCCAGCTCGACCTGCATGGCCACCGGGTGGACGAAGCCCGCGAGGCGCTGGGGGATTTCCTGCGCGCCTGCGTGCGGCAGGAGATGCGCTGCGTGCGCATCATCCACGGCAAGGGGCTGGGATCGAAGAACCGTACGCCCATCCTGAAGGAAAAGGTGCGGCGCTGGCTGGTACAGAAGGAAGAAGTGCTGGCCTTCGTCGAAGCCCGGGCCAACGACGGCGGCTCCGGCGTGGTGCTGGTGCTGCTGCGGGGCCCGGACCGGCCGGCCTGAGCCCGGCGGGCGTCAGCGCTTGGGCATCGCCTCGGGCGACAAATGCGCCGGCGCATCGTCGCGCCGCTTCTGGCGCCACTCCATGATGGTCTTGAGCAACAATGTCAGCATGGCCATGCAGGCCAGCAGCGCCGCGGCCGTGAAGGCGGCGGCGGTCTTGTAGTCGTTGTTGAGCTGTTCCACCAGCAGCGGCAGCGTCAGGGTCTGGTTCATGATGGTGCCGGACACCACCGACACCGCGCCGAATTCACCCACCGCCCGGGCATTGGTGATGACGATGCCGTACAGCAGCGCCCACTTGATGTTGGGCAGGGTCACGCGACGGAAGATCTGCCAGCCGGAGGCTCCCAGCGACAGGGCCGCGATTTCCTCGTCGGCGCCCTGGGCCTGCATCAGCGGGATCAGGATGCGGGCCACGTAGGGCGAGGTCACGAACACCGTCACCATGATGATGCCGGGCCAGGCGAACATCAGTTGGATGTCATGGCTGTACAGCCACTTGCCCAGCGTGCTTTCCAGCCCGTAGACCACCAGGTAGCACAGGCCCGCCACCACCGGCGAGGTGGCGTAGGGGATGTCGACCAGCGTGGTCAGCAGCCGCCGGCCGAAGAAGTCGTAGTGCGTCACGCACCAGGCCAGCAGGATGCCGAACACCAGGTTGATCGGCACCGTCGCCAGCGTGGTCAGCACGGTCAGGCCGATCGCGTGCTTCATGAAGTCTTCGTCCAGGTTCTGGGCCAGCAGGCTCCAGCCGCCCGACAGCGCCTGCGAGAAGATCAGCGCCAGCGGCACGACCAGGATCAGCACCGCGAGCACGATGCCCAGCGCGATCAGCAACCATTGATGGACGAGAGTGGGCCGTTTGTTGGTCATGGCAATCGTGTCAGTTATCCATAAGGCCAGAAGGCCCCGCCCGACCCAGGACGCCGCGGATCCGGCTCCGCCGGTCCGCCAGCGTCGCCCCCTTGAGGGGGCGCGCGAAGCGCGTAGGGGGTGGGTTCATTCATTTGCGTAGTAGTCGTCCCTGGACGACCTGCAGCAGGAACAGCAGCAACAGCGAGGCGATCAGCACCACCGAGGCGATGGCGGCGGCGGCAGGATAGTCGAACTCCTGCAGGCGCACGAAGATCATCAGCGACGTGATCTCGGTCTGGAACGGGATGTTGCCGGCGATCATGATGACCGCGCCGAATTCGCCCAGGCTGCGGATGAAGGCCTGCGAGGCGCCGGAGATCAGCGCCGGCACCAGGCTGGGCAGCAGTACGCGCCAGAAGGTCTGCCAGCGCGTGGCGCCCAGCGTGGAAGCGGCTTCCTCGAACTCGGGCTCGAGGTCTTCCAGCACGGGCTGCAGCGAGCGCACGATGAACGGCAGGCTGGTGAAGATCATGGCCACCACCAGCCCGGGGTAGGCATACGAGATCTTGATGCCTAGCGGCTCGAACCAGCGCCCCAGCCAGCCATTGGGCACGAACAGCGCCGACAGCGTGATGCCGGCCACCGCCGTGGGCAGGGCGAACGGCAGGTCGACCAGCGCGTCGATCAGCCGCCGGCCGGGAAAGTCGTAGCGGGACACGATCCAAGCGAGCACGAAGCCCACGCCGGTGACGATGACGGTCGAATAGAACGCCCCGGACACCGTGACCTTGTAGCTCTGCACGACGCGGGGGTCGGAAATCGCCCGCCAGTACTGGGCCCAGGTCATGTCGCCGACATACAGCAGCAGGGCCGACAAGGGCACCAGGATGACCAGGCTGAGGAACAGCACCGAAAAGCCGAAGCTCGGCACGAAGCCGGGCAGGACCGGCGGACGGCGGAAAAAGCGGAAGGACGGATTCACGGCGTAGGCGGCGGGATCGGGGCGGAAGCGAAGAAGCGCGGCCCCCCTGCGGGGTGGCCGCGCCTTGCCGGGAAGGATTGTACGGCACCGGCCTGGCGGCCGGCGCCGCCACGATCAGCGCTTGGCCAGCAACTGGTCCAGCACGCCGTTGGAGCCGAAGTGGTTCTTGGTGATGTCGTCCCAGGAACCCAGCACCTTGGTCGGATCGATCAGACGCACCTTGGAATAGCGGTCGGCCACGACCTTGGCGACGTCGGGGTGGTTGACCCGGTAGTTGAAGGTGGTCAGCAGCAGCTGGATCTCGCGGGTGTACTGGTAGTTCAGGTACTCGGTGGCGAGCTGGCGGGTGCCCTTCTCGTCCACGACCTTGTCGACCACGGCCACGGGGAATTCGGCCAGCACCGACACCGGCGGCACGACGACTTCATAGCCGCCCGCCTTGAATTCCTCGCCCTTGGCGATGTTGATCACTTCCGACTCGAAGGTCAGCAGCACGTCGCCCTGCCCGTTCTGCGCGAACGCCACGGTCGCGCCGCGCCCGCCGGTGGGGAAGTTGACGACGTTGTGCAGGACCTTGCCGACGAACTGCTTGATCTTCTCCTGGTCGCCGCCGAACTTCTCGTTGGCGTACAGCCAGGCGCCCAGGTAGGTGTAGCGCGCGTTGCCCGAGGTCTTGGGGTTCGGGAACACCAGCTTCACGTCGTCGCGCGCCAGGTCGTCCCAGCCCTTGACGTTCTTGGGATTGCCCTTGCGCACCAGGAAGGCGATGGTGCTGTAGTACGGCGAGCTGTTGTTCGGGAAGGCTTTCTGCCAATCCTTGCGGAGCAATCCGCGCTGGGCCAGGATGTCCACGTCCGGCACCTGGTTGAAGGTCACGACGTCGACCTTCTTGCCCTGGATGATGTCCTGCGCCTGGCGCGAAGTGCCGGCGAACGACTGGTCGATCTTGACGTCGTGGCCGGTCTTGGCCTTCCAATACGCCTGGAACTTGGGATTGACCGCGGCGAACACCTCGCGGGCAACGTCGTACGAGGCGTTCAGCAGCGGCTTGTCCTGGGCTTGCGCCGTCCCCGTCACTGCCGTGAGCAGCGCGGCCGACGTGGCCGCGAGCACGATGATCTTCTTGAACATGAAACGGCGTCCTTGGCTTGGTTGATGTGATTCACGAAGGATGCAACCGTAACAAAATCACATATGCAACCAAACCACATATTCATCATTTTTTAATTACCCAATGAAATAAACCAGGCGCCATGCGGCTAGACCGGGCTCAGGTACTTGGCCCGCGGCCGCATCGTGAAGCCCGCCAGCCTTTGCTCGATGGCATGCGCCGCCCAGCCCGCGCTGCGGCCGATCATCCACAATGCCGAGGCCGAACCACGAGGCAGCCCCAGCCCCCTTGCCAGGCTGACCAGGCCCACGTCGATGCGCGGGTGCAACATGTCGCCCCCGGCCGGCCCGGTGGCAAGCCCGGACAGGGCCTGGTCCCCCAGGCCCGCCGGCAAGGATGACGCGAGGTCGATCAGGTAGCGCGCGCGGGGATCCCCCTTGGGATAGGAAACCGGGTTGAAACCTGGGATCTGGCGTCCCGTGGAGACGTAGGCCGAGATCAGGCTTTGCAGTTCCTGCTCGCTGCGGACCCCGCGCAGCAGGTCTTCGGTGCGGTCGCATCCGCCGCCGAAGCGTATGCCCGAATGCGTGACGATGGCGGCTTGCAGGCAGGCACCCAGGTCGGCCCCCGCCGACGCGGCCACGCGCGCAGCGAACGTGGCCGGAGAAAGTTCGTGGTCCGCGCATACGACCAGGGCCGCGTTGATGGCCGCCGCGCGGGCATCGGCCGCGTCCTCGCCAGCCAGGCCGCGTGCCAGGATCTGTGCGATGGACAGCGCGCGCGCCGGACGGAACACCTGCTTGCGGGGGCCCAGCAACCCCATCGCGCAGGCATGGAGCCGGATTAGGCGCGCGGCATCCGCGGCGGTCGTGCCGCGCTCGAAATCCGGCTTGCCCGACATCGCCATGGCCAGCACGGACGTCGCCAGCGACATCAGATTCGCGCCGGTCAGCGCATCGCTGCCGCGCGCGGCCTGTTCGATGCCATCCAGCACCTGGGAAGGCGGCGGGCTTGCATCCCAGGCCAGCAGGTCCGGCACGTCGACGCCTGTCCACAGCAGCTCGGCCACGGACTCGAAACTGCGGCCGCTCCGTGCCAGCTCGATGGCCGGCCGGCCCCGGTAGCGCGGCCCGCCTTCCGATAGGTCGGTGATCGACGTGGTCAGCACCGGCTGGCCCCAGCGCACCGCCGACTCGACCGTTTCCGGTATCCCCGCGCGCCCGCCCATGCGGGTGGCGGCCCGCTCCACGTCCTCGCGGAAATACAGGCGGGCGCGGGTGCCCGGCTGGGTGACGGAACGGATCAGCCCCCGGCTCACGTAGGAGTACAGGGAAGGAATCTTCACATCGAGCAGTTCCGCCGCCTGCGGGGCGGTCAGGTACTCGGACCGGGGGGTCGTCTTGCTCACCGCCATCCTTTCATGGATTAAATAATCAATCTTGATCGAGTATAGATTCAATCTTTACACTGGGCAAAACCCAACGCACGCCCACAGTGCGTCCCGATCTGGAGACAAGAAATGGCTTCCCCTTTCCTGGCGCGCCGCGCCGCGACGCTTGGCCTCGCCCTGGCCCTGGCCGCCGGCTGGCTACCCGCCGGGGCCGCGCCCAAGCAGGTCCGCCTGGTCGTGCCGTTCCCGCCCAGCGGCAACCTCGACACCATCACGCGCCAGGTGGCCGAAGGGCTGCAACAGACTTTCGGCGTGGTCATCGTCGAAAACCGGCCCGGCGCCAATGGCAACATCGGCGCGGACAACGCCTACAAAAGCGCGCCGGACGGCTCGACGCTGATGTTCGCCCCGTACGGGCCGATCGCGGTCAACCAGCACCTGTACCCCCGGCTCAGCTACGATCCCGCGCAATGGGTGCCGGTGGCGATGCTGGGCACCGTGCCCAACGTGCTGGCCATCCACCCCAGCCTGCCGGTCCACGACCTGGCCGGGTTCATCGCCTACCTGCGCGCCAACCCGGGCAAGGTGGCTTTCGCGTCGCAGGGCGCGGGCTCGTCGTCGCACCTGGCCGCGGAGCTGTTCATGCAGTTGACCGGAACGAGCATGCTGCACATCCCGTACAAGGGCACCGGACCGGCGCTGGTCGACCTACTGGGCGGGCAGGTCACGGTGTTCTTCGATACGCTCAGTTCCAGCGGCAAGTACCAGAAAAGCGGCAAGCTGCGCATTCTCGCGGTGGCCGACGACAAGCGCTCGCCGCTGCTGCCGGAGGTCCCGACCTTCGCCGAGGCGGGACCGCCATCGATGACGCGGATGATGGCCAACGCCTGGTACGCGGTGGTCGCGCCGCCCAAGACACCGCGCGACGTGGTCCAGAAATACGAACGCGCCATCAACGAGGTGCTGGCCTCGCCGGCCACCAAGCGGAAATTCGAGGAAATGGGCATCGATCCGCTCATCACCACTTCCGCCGAAGCCGGCCGCTTCATGCAGCAGGAAACGGAAAAGTGGGGCCAGGTGATACGCGCCGGCAAGATCACGCTCGATTGACGACAGGACCCGGGACACGCGGCATGCAGAACCATCCGAACACGGCCGGCACCCGCCAGCGCATCGCCGATGCGCTGGCGATGATGGAGGCGGCCGGCATCATCGATTTCAACGGCCATTTCAGCGCCCGCACCGGCGCGGACCGCTTCCTGATCAACTCGGGGGCGTCGGTGCGCAGCGCCATCAGCGCCGCCGACATCGTCGAAGTGGACCTGGACGGACAACCACTGGACGGCGGCGCCAGGCCGCCCATGGAATTCCACATTCACGCCTCGATCTATCGCAGGCGCCCCGACGTCGGCGCGGTGGCCCACACCCACCCGCTGTGGTCGACGCTGTTCAGCAGTGTGGGCAGGCGGGTCGAACCCGTCACCATGCAGGCGGCGCTGCTGGGAGAGATCCGGGAGTTCCCGAAAACGGCGTCGATCAACACGCGCGAACTGGGCGACGAGCTGGCGGACTGCCTGGGCAACGCTCGCGTGGCAATGCTGAAGTCGCACGGCGCGGTGGTGGCGGCCGAAGGGGTGCTGGAGGTGTTCGTGCTGGCCTGCTACCTGGAGGAAACGGCCCACCGGCAGTATCTGGCGAGCCAGCTTGGCGCGCCCCAGGTGCTGGATGCGGCGCAACGGGAAAAGATACGCGGCAACCTGTGGAAGCCGCATCTGCTGCAGAAGGTGTGGGACTACCACCACGCCAAGCTGCAAGGCGATGCCGGCCGCTAGGACCTCTTGACGCCAGGGGCGGCCGGCGCCGGGGAACCGCTCAGACCGCGGCTTCGCCGGTCTCGCCGGTGCGGATGCGGATGACCTGCTCGACGTGCGTGACGAAGATCTTGCCGTCGCCGATCTTGCCCGTGCGCGCCACGCGGATGATGGCCTCCACGGCCTGGTCGACCAGTTCGTCGGCGATCACCAGTTCGATACGGATCTTCGGCAGGAAGTCCACCACGTATTCGGCACCGCGATAGAGCTCGGTGTGCCCCTTCTGGCGGCCGAAGCCCTTGACTTCCGTCACGGTCAGACCATTGACGCCAACCTGGGCCAGCGCCTCGCGGACCTCGTCGAGCTTGAACGGTTTGATGATGGCGGTGACTTGCTTCATGGTTGGACCTTTGTGGAAACGCTGGCGAAAATATCGAAGATGCGATGGGAAGGATTGTAGCCGGCCGGACGCCCGCCTTCAGGCGGCCGGCGGAGAATCGGGAATGTTCGCGAGGTCGGCTTTCCAGACCACCTCTTCGGAATCGCTGGGGGCGCGCCAGTCGCCGCGGGGCGACAGTGATCCGCCCGAGCCGACCTTGGGCGCATTGGGCACGCACGAACGCTTGAACTGGCTGGTCTTGAAGAAGCGGTGCACGAAGATGCCCAGGTTGCGCTTGATGGCGGCCAGTTCGTACTGGTTGCGCGGCACGTGCGCCTCCTCGGGCCAGTCGCCGCGCTCGCGGTCCTGCCAGGCGGCCAGCGCCAGGAAGGCGACCTTCGAAGGCGCGAAGCCGTAGCGCAGGATGTAGTACAGGTTGAAGTCCTGCAGCTCGTAGGGTCCGATGAACTGCTCGGTCCGCTGCGCGGGCGCGCCGTCGGCCTTGCCCGGCACCAGTTCGGGACTGATCTCGGTGCCCAGGATGTCCAGCAGCACCTGGCTGCCGTCGCCGCCCACCGCGCCCGTCTCGGCCACCCAGCGCACCAGGTGGGTGATCAGGGTCTTGGGCACGCTGGCATTGACGCTGTAGTGCGACATGTGGTCGCCCACGCCATAGGTGCACCAGCCCAGCGCGAGCTCGCTCAGGTCGCCGGTGCCGATCACGATGGCGTTGTGGAAATTGGCCAGCCGGAACAGGTGGCTGGTGCGCTCGCCCGCCTGCACGTTCTCGAAAGTGATGTCGTAGACCTCCTGGCCCGAGGCGTACGGATGCCCGATGTCCTGGAGCATCTGCGCGCAACTGGGCCGGATGTCGATCTCCATCGCGGTGCAGCCGACCACGCGCATCAGCGCGCGCGCCTGCTGCAAGGTGCGGCCGCTGGTGGCGAAGCCCGGCATGGTCACGCCGATGATGTTCGCGCGCGGCAGGTTCAGGCGGTCCATGGCCTTGGCGCAGACCAGCAGCGCATGGGTCGAGTCCAGTCCCCCGGACACGCCGATCACCACCTTGTCCATGCCGATGGCCGACAGCCGCTGCACCAGCGCCTGGACCTGGATGTTGTAGACCTCGCCGCAGCGTTCGTCGCGGCGGCGGCGATCGGCCGGGACGTAGGGGAAGCGCTCGACCCGGCGACGCAGCGCCAGGGGCCCGTCCACGGCCAGGCCGACCTCGAAGGAAACCGCCTGGAACCGTTCGACCTCGGCCTTGTGGCGCAGCACCGACTGGCCGAACGTGGTCTGCCGCATGCGCTCGTGCGACAGGCGTTCCAGATCGACATCGGCCAGGATGAGGTGCGAGTCGTCCAGAAAACGGCCGGACTCGGCCAGCAGCTCGCCGTTCTCGTAGATGATGGACTGGCCGTCCCAGGCCAGGTCGGTGGACGATTCGCCCCGCCCCGCCGAGGTGTACAGGTAGGCCGCCAGGCAGCGCGCCGACTGCTGGCTGACCAGTTGGTGGCGGTATCCCGACTTGCCGACCACGATGTTCGACGCGGAAAGGTTCACCAGCACGCTGGCTCCAGCCAGCGCCGCGAAGGACGACGGCGGGATCGGCACCCACACGTCCTCGCAGATCTCGACATGGAAGCGCAGCCCCGGCACGTCGGCCGCCTCGAACAATTGGGCCGCCCCGAAGGGCGCCCGCTGTCCGGCCAGCTCGACATGGGAGGCGACCGCGCAGTCGCCGGAGGTGAACTGGCGCGCTTCGTAGAACTCGCCGTAGTTGGGCAGGTAGGTCTTGGGCACGACGCCCAGGATCCGCCCCCGCGCCACCACCACCGCGCAATTGAACAGGGAATGGTTCACCCTCAGCGGCAGCCCCACGATCAGCGCGGCGGGCAACGAGGCGGATCCGGCCACGATGTCGCCCAGCGCCCGTTCGCAGGCCTCCAGCAACGCCCCCTGGTGGAACAGGTCGTCGCAGGTATAGGCGGAAATGCCCAGCTCGGGAAACGCCACCAGCGCCGCCCCCTGCGCGACCGCCTGCCGCGCCAGGTCCAGCGTCTGCGCCGCGTTGAACGCGGGGTCGGCCACCCGGCAGCGGGGCACGCCCACGGCCACCCGCGCGAACCGGTGCGCGTAGAGGTTGAAGAAATTGCCTTTCATCGTGTAAGTCAGTGCCAAGGAGTAGCTCACATCATACGGCCGATGGCCCGCCGACGTCCCGCCCCCCCCCCCGCCCTGCCCGGTCAACCGGCCGGCGCCTTGAAGGGCGTGTGCGACTCCAGCTCGTCCAGGTACTGGTTCATGCCGCGGGTCTCGCGGTCCAGGAAATCGGCGATGGCCGCGGCGAAGCGTTCGTCGGCCACCCAGTGCGCCGACCAGGTGGGCACCGGCAAGAGGCCGCGCGACATCTTGTGCACGCCCTGGGCGCCCCCCTCGAAATGGGCGATGCCTTGGGCGATGCAGTAGTCGATGGCCTGCAGGTAGCAGGTCTCGAAGTGCAGGCCCGGCACGAAGTCCACGCAGCCCCAGTAGCGGCCGTACAAGGTATCGCCGGCCGCCACGTTCAGCGCGCAGGCGACGGGTTCGCCCTGCCGTTCGGCCATGACCAGCAGCAGCGCCTCGGGCATGGCCGCGCGCAGCGCCTGGAAGAATGCCGGTTTCAGGTAGGGCGAGGACCAATGGTTGGCATAGGTGGCGGCATAGCAGCGATAGAAGAAAGCCAGGTCGCCGGCGGAAATGGCCCCGCCGCGCAGGTGCCGGAAGCGTATCCCCGCCTGCTCGACCTTCTTGCGGTCCTGGCGGATCTTCTTGCGCTTGTCGTGGTTCATCGCGCCCAGGAAGGCGTCGAAATTGGCGTAGCCGTCGTTGCGCCAGTGGAACTGGACCCCCTCGCGCAGCATGTAGCCCGCCTCGCGCAGCGCCCGCAGGTCCTCGTCGCGGGGAAACAGCACATGCAGGGACGAGACGCCCGCCTGCCGCGCGACCTCGATCGCCGCGCGGGCCAGCAGCACCCGGTCCTCGTGGGCCGCCGCCAGCAGCCGCGGACCGCCCACGGGCGTGAACGGTACCGCGCAGAGCAGCTTGGGATAGTACGGCAGGCCATGGCGCTCGAAGGCCTCCGCCCAGGCCTGGTCGAACACGTATTCGCCCCGGGAATGCGCCTTGACGTACAGTGGCATGGCGCCCACGAGCTCCCCCTGGCGCCGCAGCACGAGACAGGTGGGTTGCCAGCCCGTGCGCCGGACGGCGCAGCCGGTGGCCTGCAATCCATGCAGGTAGGCGTGGGAGACGAAAGGGTTGCCGGCGGCCAGGACATCCCAGGCGGCCGGGTCGAGGGTGCCCAGGTCGTCGATCAGTTCGACGGCGGTATCGGTCAAATCGCCTCCGGGGAAAAGGACGCGGCCGCCCGGCCTTCCGGCAGGCAGCGCCGCACCAGCGGCCAGCGCCGGCGCGCCACCGCGATCCGGTCGGGCACGCCATGCAGCAGCAGTTCCCAATAGGGATCGGCATCCCCCCCGGTAAGTTCCGGGGTGACCAGGCGCGCGCCGGCGATGGCCGAGCGGGCCACCAGCGCATTGCGATGAGCCTGTATGAAGCGTTCGGGAAAAGCGCGCGACAGGTCCGCCAGCGCACGATCGGTCAGGAATTCGCCCTGGCGGGTACGCAGGCTGACGTACTTGCCGTCGGCGCGCAGGTAGAGCACCTCGTCCACCGGTACCGCCACCGTGCCGTCGGGTCCCTGGGCCACCAGGGCGTCGGAGGTGTCTCCGGTGCCCAGCGCGCGCCGCAGCGCCTGTTCCAGGTGGTCGATGCGTATGGGCGGCACCAGCAGGTCGGCCGCATACCGTTGCCGGGCCTGGGGAAGGCTGTCGAGCGAGGGCGGGAAGAGAACCAGCCGGGGACCCGACCGTTCCCAGGCCCGGGCCAGCGCGTAACCTTGAGCGTCGGGCAGGCTCAGGTCGAGCAGCACCACCGCTGGAGCCGGCTCGGCCCGCCGCGCCTGGTCGGCGCCGACGACGGGCGGCAAGAGATGCATCGGCAGGCGCCTGGCCAACGTCCTGAGCTGCGCCGACAGGCGGCGGCAGAACGCCGCGTCCCGCCCCACGACCAACACCCCGGGCGAGCCCGTTCCCGCTACAGTAACCGCCATAACCCGCTTTATAATCCGCGCCATGTCCAAATCGACCGACCCCCGCCCCCAAGACCAGTTCGCCAAGAAGGCCGAAGCCTGGTCAGCCCGGTTCTCCGAACCGGTGTCCGACCTCGTCAAACGGTACACCGCTTCGGTGGACTTCGACAAACGCCTGGCCAAGTTCGACATCCAGGGCTCGCTGGCGCATGCCGACATGCTGCACGCCGTCGGCATCCTGACCCAGCAGGACCTTGCCGACATCGGCCGCGGCATGGCCGCCATCGAGGCTGAAATCGACGCCGGCCGCTTCGAGTGGCTGCTCGACCTGGAAGACGTGCACCTGAACATCGAACGCCGCCTGACCGAACTGGTGGGCGACGCGGGCAAGCGCCTGCACACCGGCCGCTCGCGCAACGACCAGGTCGCCACCGACATCCGGCTGTGGCTGCGCGCCGAGATCGATACGCTGGCCGACCTGCTGCGCCAGTTGCGCCACGCGCTGGCCACGCTCGCGCTGCAGCACGCCGACACCATCCTGCCCGGCTTCACCCACCTGCAGGTCGCGCAGCCCGTCACCTTCGGCCACCACCTGCTGGCCTATGCCGAAATGTTCGGCCGCGACGCCGAGCGCCTGGCCGACTGCCGCAAGCGCGTCAACCGACTGCCGCTGGGCGCCGCCGCGCTGGCCGGCACCTCCTACCCCATCGACCGCGAACGCGTGGCCCGCACGCTGGGCTTCGACGGCGTGTGCCGCAACTCGCTGGACGCCGTGTCCGACCGCGACTTCGCGATCGAGTTCTGCGCCGCCGGCGCGCTGGTCATGACGCACATCTCGCGCCTGTCGGAAGAGCTGGTGCTGTGGATGAGCCCGCGCGTGGGCTTCATCGACCTGGCCGACCGCTTCTGCACTGGCAGTTCCATCATGCCGCAGAAGAAGAACCCCGACGTGCCGGAACTGGCGCGGGGCAAGACCGGCCGCGTCAACGGCCACCTGGTGGCGCTGCTGACCCTGATGAAAGGGCAGCCCCTGGCCTACAACAAGGACAACCAGGAAGACAAGGAAGGCCTGTTCGACACCGCCGATACCGTGCGCGACACGCTGCGCATTTTCATCGACATGGCCGGCGGCATCCAGGTCAAGCCCGAGTCCATGCGCGCCGCCGCGCTGCAAGGCTTCTCCACCGCCACCGACCTGGCCGACTACCTGGTCAAGAAGGGCGTGCCCTTCCGCGACGCGCACGAAGCGGTGGCGCTGGCCGTGCGCGCCTGCGTGGAGCGCGGCTGCGACCTGGCCGACCTGTCGGTGGACGAGCTGCGCGTCTTCCACCCGCTGGTGGGCGAGGACATCCACGCGGTGCTGACGCTGGAAGGCTCGGTGGCATCGCGCTCGCACATCGGCGGCACCGCCCCGGCGCGCGTGCGCGAGGAAGCGCAGCGCGTGCTGGACGACACGCGCGGCTGATGCCCGCGGGGTGCGGCCGGCGCCGCACCCGCCTCATGCGCCGGACCCCTTGCGCGCCGGTGCGCGGCGCCGGCTGACTCGTCCCCCTTCTGTCCACCCCATCCTCGCGGCTTCCCCGGCCGCCAGCTCCAGCACGCCCCAGGCACGCCAGCAGCAGGCCGCCCGCCCCGGGCGCAATGCCGGCACGATGCGCAGCACCCTGCCCCGCCTGTCCACGAAAACGACATCGATGGGCCAGGCCATGCCCACGGTGTGTATGGCCCGGCAGGGCACGATCCACAGGCCGTCGCCCGGCCCGGGCGGCGCGTGCCCCAACCCTCCCCGCAGCCGGTCCGGCCAGGCGGTCGCGCGGCCCCAGCCCATGCCGCTACCAGCCCGGATCCATGAGCTTGACCGCGATCGGGAAGCCGATGACGACGAAGGAACATGGGAAGATGCAGGCGATCAGGGGCAGCAGCATCTTGACCGGCGCCTCCAGCGCCAGCCGCTCGGCACGCAGGAAGCGTTCGGCACGGCGCTGGTCGGACTGCGCGCGCAGGATCGGGGCGAGATTCATACCCAGCGCGTCGGCCTGGGCCAGTGTGCCCGCCCAGGCGCGGATCTCGGGAATCTCCAGGCGTTCGGCCATGTCCTTGAGCGCGCGCGTGCGGGGCACGCCTGTGCGCACGTCGCCCAGGACCCGGCGCAGCTCGTCGCGCAGCGGCCCGGGCGGCCCCTTCCGGACCGCCTGCTGCAAGGCCGCGCCCACGTGCAGGCCGGCTTCGACACACAAGGTCGTCATATCCAGCACGAACGGCAGTGCCCGCAGGATCTCCCGCCGCCTGCCGCGCACCCGGTCGCGCAGCCAGAGGCGCGGATAGACCGCCCCCGCCACCGCGCCAGCCGCGCCCCACGCGATCAAGGCTGGCATCCCGCTCCACGGCGCCGCCAGCAGGGCGGCGGCGAATCCGCCGGCGCAGGCGCACAATACCTGCGCTCCCAGGATGTGGACAGGCGCGAGACCGTGGCGCAGCCCGGCCTGGACCAGCAGGAACTCGATACGGCGCCGGCGCTGCCATGACAGCCACGGCCGGCCGTAGTGGGCCGCCGCCGAGACCAGGGGCCAGGCCAGCCGGAAGGCGCGCGGCGGCGCCTCCGCCGTCCGGTCCGGCAAGGCTGGCGGATCGATGAGCAACAGGCAGAGCAGGGCCGCGAACGCCGCCGCGGCCAGGCCGATCAGCAGTACCGTCATGTCCACTCGCGCTTCATATGTCGATCCGGACGATGCGGGCGATCATCCACAGCCCCAGGATGTCGAGCGCCGCGACCAGCGCCAGCACGGCCCATCCCTCCGGCGTCGTCCAGAGGCGCTCCATCGCCTCGGGCTCCAGGCGGTGCAACACCCCCAGCAGCAACCACGGCAGGATACCCACCACCCGGGCCTGCAACCGGCCCTGGGCCGTCAGCGCCCGTATCCGTCCTTCCATGTGCAGCCGCGCCCGCACGGTCGCGCCGATCCGCTCCAGGGTCTCGGCCAGGTTGCCGCCGGTGTCGGCGGCGATCCGCAGCGCCGAGGCGACCAGGCCTGCGGCATCGGTAGGCATGCGGGCATGCAGGTTCGCCAGCGACTGGTCCATGCCCACGCCGAAGCGCTGCTCGCGCATCAGCAGCGTGAACTCCTGGGCCAGCGGCGCCTCGGCCTCGGCCGCGATCTGGCGCAGTCCCGCCTGCAGGCTGGCGCCGGCGCGCAAGGCGCTTGCCAGGGCCAGCAGCGCGTCGGGCAATTGCGCATCGAACCGCCGCAGGCGGCGCGCGCGCAGATGGCGGATGGCCAGGCGGGGCAGCCAGGCGCCGGCCGCCCCGCCGGCGGCGGCAAAGATCCAGCTTCGCGCGAACCACCCGCAAGCGGCGGCCAGGATGCCGATCAGGGCCACGTGCGCCACCCACAACTGGTTGGCATCGACGAACAGGAAGAACTCGCTCATGCGCACCCGCGCGGTTTCGGTGAACACCGCCCGATAGCGCGCGAGGCTGTCGCGCATCCATCCGCAGGCCAGCCAGACCAACAGCGATACGCAGGCCAGCACCGCGCAGACGATGATCCCGTCGATGGCCCCCGGACTCATGCCGGCCTCCGGGGCCGGTCCGGCGCCGGCGTGCGCGCGCAGAACCATTGCGGCAAGACGGCGACGCCCTCGGCTCGCCATTCGTCGAGGAAACTGGGCATGAGTTCGCAACCCCGGAAGTACCCGGTGCCATCGGACGGCCCCGCATCCGGGCGCTCGAAGCGGAACAGCTCCTGCAACTGGATGCGGCCGCTTTCGATGCCGCTGATCTCGACGATGGCGGTTACCCGCCGCTGCCCGGCCGCGCTGCGGCTCTGCTGGACCACGATGTCGATCGCCGAGGCGATCTGCTCGCGTATGGCGCCCAGCGGAAGGTCCATGCCCGCCATCAACACCATGGTCTCCAGACGCGACATCGCATCGCGGGGCGTATTGGCATGGAGCGTGGTCAGCGAACCCTCGTGGCCGGTATTCATCGCCTGCAGCATGTCCAGCGCCTCGGCGCCCCGGCACTCGCCCACCACGATGCGGTCCGGCCGCATGCGCAACGCATTGCGCACCAGATCGCGGATGGAGACCGCGCCGCGGCCTTCCAGGTTGGCCGGCCGCGCCTCCAGCGCGACCAGGTGTTCGTGCGCCAGGCGCAGCTCGGCGGCGTCTTCGATCGTGATGACGCGCTCGGCCGGCGGGATGAAATTCGACAGGATATTGAGCAGCGTCGTCTTGCCCGAACCGGTCCCTCCTGAAACGACGACGTTCTTGCGCCGCTCCACGCACAGCCGCAGGAATCCCGCCATGTGCGTATCCAGCGCCCCACCGTCCACCAGGTCCGCCATCCGCAGGCGGCGCGCGGGAAACTTGCGTATGGTCAGCGCCGGCCCCTTCAACGCCAGCGGCGCAATGATCGCATTCACCCGCGACCCGTCGCGCAGCCGGGCGTCGACCATGGGAGAACTCTCGTCGATGCGGCGGCCCAGCGGCGAGACGATGCGTTCGATCACCCCCAGAACGGATTGATCGCTGCTGAACACCGCCGGGTGCCGGCTCAGCACGCCTCCCTGTTCGACATAGAGTTCATCGTGCCGGTTGACCATGATTTCGGAGATGTCCGGGTCGGCCAGCAAGGATTCCAGCGGCCCCAGGCCGACCGCCTCGTCCACGACCTGCCGGCGCAGCGCGCCGCGATCCAGGCCGGCGGGGATTTCCGCATCGGCGTCCAGCACCAGCGCCTCCAGCAGGCGGTCGGCCTCCTGCCGCAGCGCCGCGTCACTCATGGCGGACACATCCCGGCGACGCAGATCCAGGGCCTCCAGCAGGCGCGCATGCAACCGGCGCCGCCATTCGACCATCGCCGCCTCGTGGGTCCGGGCGGCCAGGGACCGCGCATCCGGCACGGCCATCATGCCCACCGACGCGGGCGCCGACGGGCCGCCTGAACGCGAAGCCTCCGTCCCTGGCGCGGCGGCGGGCCGCACGCGCAGCATCACGGCGCCGACGGCGATCTCGTCCTCCGGCAGCAGCGGTCCGTATTGCAGGATGCGGCGGCCGTTGACCAGGGTGCCGCCCAGCGAGCCCAAGTCCTCCACGAACACGCCTTCGGTCCGCTGATCCAGCCGGGCATGCCGGCGCGCGACCCGCCAGTGGCGCAGGCGGATCTCGCATCCGTCTCCCCGCCCGATCACCGCCGGGGCCGCCACGCTCAGCGACGTCCCGCGGTCGCCGTCGGTCAGAATCTCCACGTCCAGCATCATCGCTCCATGAAAGATACGTCGGGCCGCACGGGCACGTTCAATCGCTCCGGCCCGAAGGTGTCGTCCAGCACCCGCCGCCCACGATCGATGCGCTCCCGCAGATCGGGATTGCGCTGCGTGACGACGGTCGGGGTGACAAAAATGGCCAGTTCGGTCTCGCGCCGCTGGAATCTCCTGGACCCGAACAAGGGTCCCAGGATGGGCAGGCTGGACAGGCCGGGCAGGCCGTCCAGGTCCAGCGACTGCTCGCGCGACAGAAAGCCGCTCAGGACCAGCGTCTCGCCCGAGCGCACGTTGAACTCCGTGGCGGTCCTGCGCACCTTGAGCGCGGGACCGCCCGCGGCCACCACGGAAGGATCCACGGCGCTGACCTCGACGTCGATGACGGACCGCACCGTACCGCCGGCATCGACCCGGGGCGCGATCTGCAGGGTCACGCCATAGGGTTTGAAGGTCGTGTTCGACGCACCGTTCCTGTCCACCGTCGCATACGGCACCTCCCCGCCGGCCAGGAAGCGCGCGGTGGAGCCGCTGCGCGCCGACAGTTGCGGCTGGGCCAGGATGACCGCCTCGCCGCTCTGGGCCATGGCCTGTATGCGCGCGGACAGCATGGCGTTCACGCCCAGATACCCCGCCGGTGATAGGGCCGGAAATGGCAGCGCAATGGGGCCGCCTCCGGGCCGTTGCGCGGCGTCTCCGGCGGCCGCCCGCAGGGGCCGCCCCACCGCGGCGTCCCACGCCAGCCCCGCGTTCAGGCCGCCCGTGCTGCCGCCATCCCAGCGCACGCCCAGTTCGCGCAGCCGCGAGCGCGGCATCTCGACCACCTGGACGTCCATCATCACCATGCGTTCCCAGCCGAGCTGCCCGGTAAAATCGACGACCTGCGGATAGCGGCGGGCCAGCAGCGCGATACGCGCCTGGTCCGCGTCGCTCAGGTCATCCCCCTCGACGATGACCTTGTCGCCAACGACGCGGCTGCGCACCGAGGGCATCGCGGCGAGGAAAGCCTCGATCTCGCGCTGCACCCGCGAGGACTGCCCCGGCACCACGGAAATACGCATGCGCCGCATGGCGCCGTCCCGCTCCCAGATGACCAGCGAGGACGTGCCGGCCGCATTGGCGAACACCACCACCTCTCGGTCGTCGGCCGTGGCGGCGTTGATGACACGACCGTTGCCCACGGCGACCCGGCCCACGCCCGGGGCCGGAAACACCTGGGTCTCGCCGACGTACATCTCGATGTCCGGAAGATCCTGGCCGGCAGTGAAAGCCGGCGCCGATGGCGCGGCGGCCTCCTGCTCCAGCCACGCCGGCCAATCGGCGGCGGGTCCGGCTGCCGATGACGCGCCGGACAGCACGGCGAACACGACCCCCGGACCGCCGCGCAAGGCCCGCCCCGCCCAGGCGAACCTCATGGCTGGACTCCCTGCCCCGCGTCGGCTTCCCCCAGGCCGGGGATGCGGCGCGGCGCCCGGTCGCCATAGATGATCGTCGCTCCCGCCTGCCGGCGCGGCCCGGGCAGCTCGCCTTCCCCCAGCCCCAGCAGGGACGCAAGCCCTCCGGCCACGCGGCCCGGCGCCGGACTGCCGTCCCCCGGCCGGCGCAGCATGGCGGTCAGCACGCCGCCATCGCGGGCGATGATGAGTTTGACGGCTTCGTCCGGCGTCGCGTCCAGCGTCACGGTGGAGAAGGCCCCGCGCGGCACGTCGCCCGCCGCTCCCGGCGTCTCGGTCTGGTGTCCCGTGGCCAGCACGCGCATCCGTTGCAGCAGAGGCATGGTCGTGCGCTTGCCTCGATGATCGAAGGTCACGTACAGGTCGATGAGATCGCCCGGCTGCAGCAGACCCGAGACCGAACTGATCTCGTCCACCGGTATGGTCACCGCCCGGCGCCCCTCGCCCAGGCGCTGGGCCAGCGGGGCCGGGCGGCCCGCCTCGAGATGCAGCGCCAGCAGGGGTTCGCCGGCCCGTACCCGGTAGGCCAGCACGCCGCCTTCGAGATCGCCGAACCGGCCAGGAACGACGGCCCCGGACGGAGCCCACTGCGCGGGGATCTCGCGCACCGCCGCCGACTCCGCCGTCAGGCGCTGGCCCGCATCCAGGTCGGAGGCGGCCACCACCACCGCGATACGCGCCGCGCGCGCATCGGCCTCGATGGCGTCGATGCGCCCCTGTATCTGGCGCTGGCCGAGCCATGCGGCCAGGCCCCCGGCGCTCAGCGCCACGGCCAGCACCCACCACTTCCGGTCCAGGCAGAAACGGGGCAGGCGCGGCATCATAGCGGCAAGGCCAGCGAACCGGCGAAACGCAGGTGAAACCCGCGCAGGGCGTCGAGCAGCCACGCCAGCACGCCGCCCCCTTCACCGAACAGACCACCGCCGGCGACGCCGACCAGCAACATGGCCACGACGAGATATTCCGCCATGGACTGCCCCCTCTGCCCCCGTTCACCCAGCGTCCCGCGCGTCACGATCATGACTCTTCGCCTCTTCATTCTCCAGCCTCGGTCTCGATGGCGAGCAGGCCGCTTCCCTGCCGCCGCGCCACCACCACCAGTTGCAGCACCCGCCGCGCCTGCCGCCACGCCATGAGCCCGCCGCCCCCGCCGCGCCATCCCTGCGCGCTCAGGCCCGCGTGCAGCGACCGGGAAAACGCCACGGCGTCGGCATCATGGACATAGACCTGCTGGACCACCCACCCCCGTTCGTCCTGGGTCCGCACGTCCAGCAGCAGCTTCGCGCCCGGAGGCGCCCACGCGGCGGGCAAGGCGCGCCCCTCCGCCTTTCCCGCCAGGCCGACAGCCAGCACGCCCTGCGTCGCGCCGGGCCTCGACTGACGAAGCTGCATCAGCCATGGACGGTCGCCTCGCAGGCCGCTCAGCATCACGCCATCGGGCAAGGGCAGCAGCCAGGGATCCAGCCCGGGTTGCCTGGCCAGACTGTCGGCGAGATCTCCCGGCGATTGCCGGACCTCGAACAGACGGACATCCATCCGAACCCCGTTCACGCGCACCGGACCTCCCCATCCCAGATCGACGGCGCCAGGAGGCATGCCCGGCTGGGCCGATGCCGCGTGGTTCCACAACATGCCCATGGCGAGCGCGAGGCAGCCGCTCATGGGCGCGCGATGGCGGGCCGCGCCGGTCATGGCCGCTCTCCCGCGGCCGGAGGCAGCAGCCCTTTCCACGCCATGAGCCAGTCGAACTCCGGCGGCGGACGCCCCCAGGAGCGATCGACGTGCGACAGCGCCGACAGGGTCCGGCCCGCCCGCTCCGTTCGCCGCGCCGCGTCGCTCCAGGCCCTGGGCGCGCCGGCGATACGCGCCTGGACATCCCCGTCGTCCCTGGCATGGCCGGCATCCACCAGGATGGCGAACCGGCTGGACAGCGGCGCCACGGCTTGCCACCCGCCCCGCCTGGCTGCCGGCGCGAGATCGGGGCTCACCGAAACCCGTCCCGCCACCAGTCCCGGATACGCCGGCAGCAGTTCCCCCCTGAGCATGCGCGCCGGCTCGGCGGTTCCTCCAGGCTGGGCCTGCTCGGGCAGCCGGCCCGCCTCCCTGATGTCCGCGGAAAACCGCCCGGCCTGCGCGGGCAGCAATGCGGATCCATCGTGATTGCGCCAGCGATGGCGATCGGGTCGAAAAAAATAGGCATGCGTGCGCTCGTGGACTTCCCGCGGCGCGTCCTGCGCCACGACGAAGGCGAGGTGACGTCCCGCGAACTCGGTCTGCAAGGCAAGATCCTGCAATCGCCCCAGCGTCGAGCCCAGCACCCACAACGCCCCGATCCCGCCCAGTGCGAGCAGGGCCTCGGCAATGGCCTGGCCGCGCATGCTCGCCGTCACCATGCCGGGCCCTGCCTGCGCCATGCCTGCTCGCGCTCCGCGGGCTCGACCGGGACCAGGCGTGCCTGCCAGTACGGCATGAACAGGCTGGGCCGCTCCGTGCCGCCATCGGCCCGCCCCGATGGCCGGCGATAGTAGGTCGACGCGGCACTGACCGCGGAAAGCCCGCCCGCGCCAAGCCCGGTCCCGAACGCCAGGCGGCCCGTTCCGCCGCGCGGACCCGCGGCATCCGTCGTCCGCATGGCCGCCGCGGCACGGGTGGCTCTTGCGGCAAAGCGCAAGGCCGGCTCCCCGGTCTCCCGGTCGGCCAGTCCCGTGAACCACGGCAGCCCCCTGCCCTGCCACACCACGCCTTGCGACAGCGCGAACGAGTTGGCGAGCGGATTGGCCGTGCCATCCAGCAGGCGCCAATCGGTATGTCCGCGCACCCACCGCCAGAAGTCCTGGTCGGCAAAATCCTCGGGAGGTTCGTCGACGTGCGGCAGCTCGTCGTCCTGCAACGAGGCATCGCCTTTGACACTGCCCCACCCCATGGGATATTCGCGGTAGTAGCAACCTATCCATCGGTTGGATCGCAGGGCATGGAAGGACAGCGTGTCGTCCGATCGCCAGGTCTCCAGGCCCACGAGCGACGTCGCGCCGCGGCGCCGCAGTTCATGCCGCAGCCAGGGACACCGCCACTCCGACGGCAACAGGCTGCGGTGGTCATGATCGCGCGGCGCGAGAAAACCGTAGTGAGAACGGGCTTCCTCCACCATGCTCTTGAGCGGGGCCCGGGCCGCGCCGCCATGCCGGACCACGAACCCCGGCAGCGTGTCGGCCAGCAGGGCCGCATCCAGATGCGCCGCATCGTCGTCATAGTGGGCGGCCAGCACGGTCCGCATCGTCTGCATGCGGACATCGGCCAACGATTGCTGCACGGCCGCCTGTGCCCGCAGCAGGACGTCGTGCACGACACGATCGTGCTCGGCGAAGGCCCGAGCCAGGGCACCATCCTGCCAATCGGCGGCGCCTCCCGCGCCGGCCGCGCCCGCGGCGCTTCGATAGGCCCGGCCATGGGCGGCACCGAACAGGCCGCCGATCAGGCCCGCTGGCGGATTGGAAGACGCGAACCGACGGGCCTGCGCATCGCCGAACTTCGCCCACGATGCCAGCGTGATGGCATGCGCCATGCCCACCTGGTGGGCCACCAGTGCGCGATTCGCGTAGGCAAGGAAATTCAGGCTCCGGGCCTGGACCAGCGCGCCGCTATAGGCCGCCGCATCGAGCGCGCGGGCCAGCCGGATCTTCTCGCGCAACAGCTGTCCGCCGTCGAAGAGCTGCACCAGCCCCGCCGCCGCCGCGGCGAGCAGCGCGACCGCCAGCACCAGTGCCTGCCCGGCCTGCGAGCGATCCCCGGCGCGCATCTAGTTCGCGCCTGCCTGCGCGGCGTTGCCCGTGAAGGACTTGAGCGAACGGGCGGAAGCCTGGGACCTGGCGCCCTTGGCCGCGGTCTGCGCGGCGCGCGACTCGGTCGAACCGTCCTCGCCCGCGAGCTCCCTCGCCATCGCGGCGGTCTGGGAACGGACCACCTGTCCGAACAACTGGTAGACGGCAATCGCGGCCACGGCCACGAGCGCGACGATGACGACGTATTCCACCATGGACTGGCCGCGCTGCGGGCGCCGCCGGGTGGAGAAAACGGGAAGGGACATGGGCGGGACTCCCCCCTCGCGCGCCGGGCGCCATACCCGGCCGTCCGCGAAGGTGCCGCCAGTTTCCGGGGGCAGCCTCGCCCCGGCAATGCGAGGATCCCGCGACGGACAGGAAGGTCATCCCCGTCCGCCGGCCAGGACAAACGCTACAGGTTCAGCTTGGAAATCTTGGTGCCTTCCACCGTCAGGCCGGCCATCAGGCCTGCGTTGGTCAGCGCGAAGGCCACGACCGGGGCCCGGGCGGTGTTGGTGTCGACCGCGGCGTTGATGCCCGCCTTGACCACCGCCACCGATCCGTCCACGCCGGCGGTCCAGCCGTTGCTGGACTTGAAGCGGTCGAGCTCGGCCTGGTTCATGAACATGAATATCAGCGCCTTGGACTGCGCCCCGGCCTGGAAGCCGAATGACCCGCTGGCGGTGCTGTAGTAGCCGGTGGTGCGCCCGCTCTCGCGCAGGGCGCCTTCGCCGTACTCGCCGCCGACGATGAAACCGGCATTGATCACGCTCGGGAAAACCAGGATGCCGCGGGCCTTGTTGCCCAGTTCGCGGGAACCATCGACGCTGGAATAGAGCCGGTTCAGCGTTTCGTTGACGCCGGAATCGATCCGGCTGCGCTTGGCGGCGGGCGAACTGTCGCCGCTCTTGTTGGGGTCGGTCGTGGTGCACCCCGCGGCGACCAGCAGGCCAGCGGTAGCGGTGGCGTAGAGGAACTGACGACGTTTCATGCTCTCTCTCCTTGAGTGAGCTTGCCGGCAAGCAGCTTCCGGGAGAAGGGGCGTGGCCCGCCGCGGCAAGCACAGCCATTCTGCCGGATATACGTCAAAACAGCGAATGTAAACGTAATCCGGCTGTTGCATCCAGCCGTCGGCCCGGAGTGCTTCCCTGGAAAGGACGCGAAACCGCCAAGTGTGCGAAGATCGGGACATCGCGGCCAAACAGGACGTCCGCCCCCAGCGAACCTGCCCCATGTCCGGATTCGACGTTCAAGACCTGGAGTTCCCCGCCCTCGACGGCCGGGCGCTGCCGGGACGCCTGTACCGTCCCCGCTGCAACGCCCCCGTTCCCCTGCTGATCGACGTGCACGGCGGCGCCTGGATCCGCGGCAACCGCCTGAACAACGCTTCCATGCACGAAGCCCTGGCCGACGAGGGCATCGCCACCTTCGCGCTGGATTTCCGCATGCCGCCCCAGGCCGCGGCCGGGGTCACGTTCGCCGATGTCCAGGCGGGCCTGGACTGGGCCCGCGGACACGCGGACGCGCTGGGCAGCCGCCCGGAATGGGTCGGCGGCCTGGGCACATCCAGCGGCGGCCATCTGCTGATGCTGAACGCGCTCCTGGGGCATGCCCCAGGCGTGGCACGGCCGGATTCTTCCGTACCGCTGCCCGGCTATGCGATAGTCTGCTGGCCGATCCTGGATCCGCTGGAACACTACCGGATGGCCCGCGAACGCCAACTGGCCCCGTTGCTGGATGCGCATCATGCCTTCTGGCCGGACGAGGCCGCCATGGAACGGGACAACCCCCAGCGCATCATCGAGCGCGGCGACGCCCGCCACCTGCCGCCCGTGCTGCTGATACAAGGCACCGCCGACGCCACAGTCGACCCGCTCCGCGCCGACGCCTTCGGCGAGCAATATCGGCGGGCGGGCGGCGCGATCGATGTCCTGAAGTACGACGACGAGCCCCACATGTTCATCACCGTCGAACCGGATTCCCCCGCTTCCCTGCACGCCATGGACCGCATCCGGCAGTTCGCGCGCAACCAGTGCCGCGCGACGGGCTGAACGCCCGGGCGGAAATGCAAACCATCCTCAAAACGTACAAAATGTTGCGATCTCCGGTCATACTGAAGAGCTAACATCAGCCAGGCTAAAGCGTCGTGAATACATAACGGCGCCCCTGCCCAGTCCACTCCAGGAGGTCAACATGAAAACCAACACCCTCTCCAAAATTGCCCTGGTCGCGGCGCTTGGCGTCTTCGTCGCCGGCTGCGCCAACCAGCAGCAGACCAACACGGCCATCGGCGCCGGCGGCGGAGCCGCCCTGGGCGCCGGGCTGGGGGCGCTGCTGGGCAACTCCACGGGCGCGGCCATCGGCGCCGGCCTGGGCGCCGTGGCGGGCGGACTGGTCGGCTACAACTGGAAGACCGTCAAGCAGGACGTCGAGAAGTCCGGCTCCAAGGACCTGGGCATCGACATGACCGAACAGAACGACGGTTCGCTCAAGGTCAACGTGCCCAGCAGCGTCTCGTTCGACACCGGCAGCTACGCGCTCAAGCCCGCCCTGCTGCCCGTGCTGGACAGCGTCGCCAAGACCCTGAACGAGCACCCCGAGCTGCGCGCCAAGGCCGTCGGGCATACCGACAACACCGGCCAGATGTCGCTCAACCAGACCCTGTCGCAGAACCGCGCGCAGGCGGTGGCGAACTATCTGACGAACAAGGGCGTCTCGCCCGCCCGGCTGACCACCGAAGGCCGCGGCCCCAACGATCCCATCGCCAGCAACGACACGGTGGAAGGCCGCGCCGCCAACCGCCGCACCGAAATCTACCTGTACGCCACCAAGAACTGACCGGCGATTGCGCCGCCCCGCACGGGGCGGCGTTCCTGGACCCACGCGGGACGGCGTTCTTGGGTAAAGTAACGGCTTGCGCCCGGCCGCAGCCGGGCTCCAGGAACATCCACCGCCATGTCCAGCCCGTCCGCGCTCCGCTCCCCTTCGCCCACGCTCGCCGTCCGCGACGCCCGCGACACCGATCTGGCCGCCATCCAGGCCATCTACGCCTTCCATGTCCTGAACGGCATCGCCAGCTTCGAGGAAGTCCCGCCCACGGTGGAAGACATGCGCGCCCGGCGCGCAGCCGTGCTCGAACAAGGGCTGCCCTATCTGGTGGCGGAAGAAGACGGCACGGTCGTCGGCTACAGCTATGCCGGCAGCTACCGCGCTCGCCCGGCCTATCGCCACACCATAGAAAACTCCGTCTACGTCGCCGACGGCACCGGCGGACGCGGCATCGGGATCGCGCTGATGCAGGCGCTGATCGCGCGCTGCCAGAACGGGCCGTGGCGCCAGATGGTGGCCGTCATCGGCGACAGCGGCAACGCCGCCTCCATCGCCCTGCACAGGAAGGTCGGGTTCGAGCACGCCGGCGTACTGCGCAGCGTCGGTTTCAAGCACGGCCGCTGGGTCGATACCGTCATGATGCAGTTGCCGCTGGGCCAGGGCGACCGCAGCCTTCCCCGCAACCCATGACGCCGTTGGAGCGATGCGCCCGGGCATCCCCGGTTTTCCGCGAGACGCAGCCGTGAGCACCGACGGCAGGCGGAACCGGACCGACCAGTTGCGCATCAAGCACCTGCGTCTGCTGGAGCTGGTGGCCGAACACCATTCTCTGGCCGCGGTGGCGCAGGCCATGCACCTGAGCCAACCCACGGTGACGAGCATGGTGCAAACGCTGGAAGAAGTCTTCGGCACCACCCTGATCGAGCGCAGCGCGCGGGGAGGCAGCCTGACCGACGCCGGCAATCTCGCGCTGCGGCAATTGCGCATCGCCCTGGCCTCGTTCGACACGGCGCTGGAAAGCGTGGTCCGTGGCAGCACGCCGCTGGTACGCGTCGGCGTCCTGCCGCTGCTCGATGCCTGGCTGCTGCCACAGGCCATGGCCAGGATGGAATCCACCGGCACGCTGCCCCGCATCGCCATTACGCACGGCGGCATCAACGTGCTGTACGGCGGCCTGGACCGAAGCGAAATCGATTGCGCGATCTGCCACCTGGACGAGCTGCCCGTGCAGGGCGGCCACCTGACCGACCTGCACATCGAACCCTTGCATGAGGAAAGCCGGCTGTTCGCCTGCGCGACGAACCACCCGCTCGCTCGGCATGCCTCGCTTCGGCTGACCGATCTCGCGAACGAGGAATGGATCGTCCCGCCCAAGGCATCCCAGGCCCGCCGGGTGCTGGAGCGCGTGTTCCTGGGAGCCGGCCTGGTGCCGCCGCAGCCGCGTATCGAGTCCTTTCCCTATCACACGAACCTGGAGGTGGCCGCGGCCACCCGCATGCTGACCTTCGCGCCGTCGTCGCCCGTGCGCCACTATGCCGGGATGGGCCGGGTACACATCCTGCCCATCGCCGACGATATCCCGGTCAGCCGGTTGGCATTCCTGGCGCGCCAGCCCGTGATGCAGTTGCCCGGGGTCGAGCCGCTGCGGCAGGCCGTCGTCTGGGCGGCCCGGCAGATGGCCGCCACGCAGGCAGCCTGAACGGATTCAGGCCCAGGCGCGGAACCCCAGTCCCGGCACCGTCGCGCTGTCCTCGCCATCCCGGAGCACCACCGGCTCCAGCGCGCCACTGGCGACGGCGTCGGCGGCGAACTCCGCCACCGACCGGACCTTGGAAGCCGGCACGCCGGCCTGGGCCAGCCGCTGTTCGAGCGGCGCAGCCTCCCACGCTTCTATCCGCTCCCGCAGGCGCGACTTGAGCAGCGTGGGGTCCTTCGCCCTGAGGAAGGACACCTGTTCGCCCGGTTCGGCCGACACATCGAACAAGGCCGGATCGGTGGCCAGTTCGCCCAGGTCCAGCACCTCCAGCAGGCGGGAGAACTGCGCGGGCGTATTGGCCCCCAGCGCGATCCAGCCGTCGCGGGTCCGGAAAAAGTCGGCGGCGGGACTGCCCGAATAGCCCTGGTTGCCGACGCGGCGCGGCGACACGCCCTTGGTCAGGGCCTCGACGGCGTAGCTGTACATCAGTTGCATCGACGCCGCGGCCATGGACACATCGAGCAGGATGCTGCGGCCGTCGCGGTTGCGCTGGTGCAACGCGCTCACGATGGCCAGCGCGCCCAGCATGCCCGTGGCGGCGTCCACGACCGGGAAACCGGTCTTGATGGGGTCGTCGCCTTCGACGCCGCCCATCATCGCCATCCCCGTCATTGCCTGCACCACGTGGTCGTACGCCGGCCGGTCGGCCCAGGGTCCGGTCCGGCCGAAGCCGGAGATCGAGCAATAGACGATGCGCGGATTGACCTCGCGGATGGCGTCATAGCCCAGCCCGTGCCGCTCCAGCGATCCGGGTCGGAAGTTGTCGACGAACACGTCGGCCTCGCGCGCCATCTCCAGGATCTCCGCGCGCCCGGTCTCGGTGCGCAAGTCCAGCGCCACGCAGCGCTTGCCGCCATTGAGCGACAGGAAGGCCGACGGCCCCCGCTCGGACCGGCGCAGCACGTCGCCGCCGGCGGGTTTCTCGATCTTCACGACGTCCGCGCCCATCTGCGCAAGATAGAACGTCGCCAGGGGGCCGGCGATGACGTGCGAAAAATCCAGTACGCGTACGCCCGCCAGCGGTAGGAAAGTCTGATTCATGGTTTGGCCGTGCGGCGATGCCGCCTAGAATTGAACGATCTTGGAAGCGCGCACGATGCGCGAGAACTTGGCGGTTTCCTTCGCGAGGAAATCGGCGAAATCGTCCGCCGTGGGCGACAGCTCCACCGGCGATCCGTTCTTGTCGAAGAACGCGTTCAGTTCGCCGCGCTTGAACGTCTCGTGGATGGCACGGTTCAACTTGGCCACGATGTCCGTGGGCATGCCCGCCGGCCCCCAGACACCGTTCCACGATTCGATCACCGCATCGTCGCTGCCCAGCGCCTCCTTCAGCGTGGGCACGCCGGCAAGAATAGGCAGGCGCTTGGCCGAGGTCACCCCCAGCACGCGCACGGCGCCCGACTCGACCTGCGGCAGCGCCGCCGTCACGACAGGAAAACAGAACTGCGTCTGCCCGCCCAGCAACGACGGCACGAGGTCCACCGATCCGCGATAAGGCACATGGACCACGTCGATGCCGGTGGTCGTGGCCAGCGCCGCGCCCGCCAGATGCGAGCCCGTGCCCACGCCGCCCGAGGCGAAGTTCAGCTTCCCGGGCGCCTGCCGGGCCGCGGCCACGATGTCCTGGATGGACCGGTACGGCGCGGTCCCCGCAACGGCCAGTACGAACGGATTCATGTTGATCAGCGATACGGGCGCCAGATTCTTCAGCACGTCCACGCCGACCGAAGGGTTGATCAGCCTGTTCGTGATCATGGGCGACCCGCCGAACAGCAGTGTGTAGCCATCCGCCCTGGCCTGCGAGACCGACACCGCGCCCAGCGTGCCGCCCGCGCCCACCTTGTTCTCCACGAATACGCTCTGCCCCATCTGGCTGCCCAGTGCCTCGGCGAACTTCCTGGCCAGCAGATCGACGCCGCCCCCGGCGGCATAAGGCACGATCAGCCGGATCGGGCGGTCGGGATAGGTATCGGCCGGTGCGGCCTGGCTTGCTGCCGGAGCGAGGCAGCAGGTCAGCACCGCGGCAAGAATGCGTGCGCGCATGGCGGGTCTCCTGTTATGGGTATGGGCATGAATGCCGGATGACCGCGATTGTGGCCGCGCCAGCCCCCCGCAACAATTCGAAAATCGGGAACCCGCCTTCGGCTTTTTCTATGGCCGCGGCGAACGGCGCTCAACGCCGGGGAAACGGCTTGCTCAGAAAGCGCGATCCGGCCATCCCGAAGCGCCACGGCACGTCCAGCGCCTTCGAGATGCCGATGCGCGGCCCGATGGCGACATCCGGCACGCCTTCCCGCGCCACCAGTTCGAACGGCGGCTGGTCCAGCGACAGGCCGTCGAAGCGCCGATCGATGCCCAGGGCCTGCCCCACCCGCCCCGGTCCCGAGCACAACAATCGGGGGTCGTCCACGCCGCGCCGCTCGCGCATGGCATCCAGGCCATGGGTAGGCTCCAGCGCGCGTATCAGCACCCCGGCGCCATGACCGGATTCGCGGCAGACCAGGTTCAGGCACCAGTGAATGCCATACGACCGGTAGACATAGGCCCGCCCCGGCTCGCCGAACATCGAGGCGTTGCGCGGCGTCGGCCCCGAGAAGCTGTGCGAGGCGGGGTCTTCCCTGTCATAGGCCTCGGCCTCCACGATGCGCCCCCCTACGCCGTCCACCAGCAAGGTCACACCGATCAGCAAAGGGCCGACCTCGGCCGAGGGGGCATGGAAATCGATATGGGCCAATCGGGTCTTGGAAAACATGGGGATCCTCGCGCTGCCCGCCACGGACGGAGACCCGCGCGCGGGCAGATATGCGGCGTCCGTTCTCGCGGCGAGAACAGAGTGTATCCGCTGGGACGATTGCCGCCCGCCCTCGATCTCCCGATACTTTTGCCGACCCCCGCGTGCCCTCGGCACGGAGCGGGCCACCTCCCGTTTGCTCGAAAGGATACGCACCCATGGATAGACGCCAGGCCCTTCAGACGATGGCCGGCGCGGCAGGCTCCGCGCTGCTGCCCGCGATGCCCGCCCACGCCCAGCCCTACCCCGCCCGCCCCGTTCGCTGGCTGGTGCCGTTCCCGCCCGGCGGCACCATGGACCAGGTGGTTCGTGCCGTCGCCCAGGGTATGCAAGGCCGGTTCGGCCAACCCTTGATCATCGAGAACAAGCCTGGCGCGGGTACCGTCATCGCCGTCGACCAGGCAGCGAAATCCGCTCCCGACGGCTACACGCTGGTCACGGTGGCCAACAGCTTCACCATCAATCCCTCGCTCTACGCCAGGCTGCCCTACGACACCGAGCACGGTTTCGCGCCGGTCGCCCTGCTGGGCGCCACCGCGAACATCCTGGTTGGCCGGCCCGGGCTCGAACCGAAGACGCTGCCGCAGTTGATCGCCTACGCCAGGCGGCATCCAGGCAAGCTGTCCTACGCCTCGTTCGGCACGGGCACCTCCGCCCATCTGGCGGGCGAGATGCTCAAGCAGATGGCGGGCGTGGACATCCTGCACGTGCCCTACAAGGGCGGCGCGCCGGCCTTGACCGACATCCTGGGCGGGCAGGTGGACCTGATGTTCAACAACCTGCCCGACATGCTGCCCTACCTGGCCAACGACAAGCTGCGCGGCTACGGCGTCACGTCCAAGGCACGGTCCGCGTTGGCGCGCGACCTGCCCACCATCGCCGAACAGGGCTATCCGGATTTCGAGACCAACTCCTGGTATGGCGTGCTGGCCCCCGCCGGCACGCCGGCCGCCGTGGTCGCGTATCTGAACCAGGCGATCAATGCCTCGCTGGACGCACCCGCGACACGAACGACCCTGGGGGGTATCGGCTTTGACGTCTCGCCCGGCGCACCACAACAACTGGGCGCGTTGATCGCCAAGGACCTCAAGCTCAACGCGAAACTGGTCCGCGACGCGAACATCAAGCTCGACTGAGGACCGGACTACAGCAGCCGGTTCCGCGCCGAGAAATCAATGGCCTGGCGGGCAATGGCCAGCATGCCGGGCACCACCGGCCGCGTATCGTCCCGCCGCCAGCGGAACGAATAGGGCAAGGCCCCCAGCGCGGGCGAACTCTTGAGCACCCGTATCCGGCCGCGCCTGGCCAGCTCGGCGGCCCAGGCGGCGGGCAGCATCCCTACGCCCACGCCTTCGCTGACCAGGCCCGCGATCGCGCCCCAGTTGTTGCAGATCAGGCGCTGGCGGACATCCAGTCCGCTGTCGTTCAGCCAGTCGTCCAGCAGCCGCGTGGTACCGGCACCCAGCGCCAGGGTGATCAGGGGATGGGCATCCAGCAGGCGGTCGCTCATCGCGCTCGCCAAGGGCTCGGTGTCCGAGGCGATCACCCACGAGAAGCGAGCCTCGCCTATCCGTTCGGAACAGATGTCCGGCCGGGGCGAGCGCCCCGCGATCACGGCGCAATCGAGCTGGCCGCTTTCCAGTCCGTGCTCCAGCGCCGCGCCCACCTCCACCGTGGGCTCGACCACCAGGTCCGGATGCTCGTGCCGGGCCAGCTTCAACAGCCGGGGCAGCCAGGTCAGCGCCGTCAGTTCACCCACGCCGATCCGGCACCGGCCGGTCAATCCCGTGTCCACGGCCACGCAGCGCCGCACGGCTTCGGCTTCCTGCAACAGGTTCCACGCGCGGGGCACCAGCCGGCGTCCCGCCTCGCTCAACTCCGCCTTGTGGCCGGAGCGGTCGAACAAACCGACGCCCAGCGATTGTTCAAGTTCGTTGATGCGCTTGGACAGCGACGAAATGGACAGATGCAGGCGCTCGGCCGCGATGGCGAAGCTGGCGCAGGTGGCCGCCCAGTAGAAGGCCTCGAGTTGCTTGAGCGTCATGGCGTGGCGGGCGGATCTATTTTCCAAAAAGCGAAATAGCTTATTTGGATTTTATCGCTTTCTTCATACAACCGGGGTCCGTAGAGTGGCGTCGACTGGAACTTCCGCACGCCGCGATCCCAATGAGCGCCAACGCCGACCCCACGCCCGCGTCCCCATCCCTGGGCGACACCCCGGCCCAGCCGTCCTCGCGGCCGGCCGGCCTGGACGAGCCACGCATCCTGCGCGAGGCGCTGTGCCTGGACGACTTCGAGGAACTGGCCCGCCGCCGCCTGCCCCGCCCCATCTTCGGCTACGTGGCGGGCGCCGCCGAACGCAACAGCTCGCTGCGCGACAACGTCTCGGCCTTCGCCGAATACGGATTCGTTCCCCGCACCCTGGTCGACGTATCCCGGCGCAGCCAGGCCATCACGCTGTTCGGCACGCGCTATGCGCATCCCTTCGGCATCGCCCCCATGGGCATCAACGCGCTGTCGGCCTACCGGGGCGACATCGTGCTGGCCGCCGGCGCCGCCGAGGCGGCCATGCCGTCGATCATGAGCGGCAGCTCGCTGATTCCCCTGGAAGACGTCGCCCGGCATGCGCCGGGCACCTGGTTCCAGGCCTACCTGCCCGGCGACGTGACCCGCATCGATCCGCTGATCGACCGCGTGGCGGGGGCCGGCTACCGTACCCTGGTGCTGACCGTGGACATCCCGGTCATGGCCAATCGCGAAAACAACGTGCGCACGGGCTTCTCCACGCCGCTGCGCCCCAGCCTGAGGCTGGCCTGGGACGGCATGAGCCATCCGCGCTGGCTGTGCGGCACCTTCCTGCGCACGCTGGCGCGGCACGGCATGCCGCATTTCGAGAATTCGTTCGCCACCCGCGGCGCTCCCATCCTGTCATCCCGCGTCATGCGCGACTTCACCGCGCGCGATCATCTGAACTGGGAGCACGTGGCCCGCATCCGCCGGCGCTGGCAGGGACACCTGGTGCTCAAGGGCATCCTGCATCCCGCCGACGCCGCGCGGGCCCGCGAGCATGGCGTGGACGGCATCATCGTTTCCAACCACGGCGGCCGGCAACTGGATGGCGCCGTCTCGCCCCTGCGCGTCCTGCCCGCCATCGTCGAGGCCGCGGACGGCCTGGCGGTCATGATGGACGGCGGCGCGCGCCGCGGCACCGACGTGCTCAAGGCCGTCGCGCTGGGCGCCCGCTGCGTGTTCGTCGGCCGGCCCTTCAATTATGCAATGGCGGTGGCGGGCGCCGCGGGCGTGCGCCATGCCATTCGGCTGCTGGGCGACGAAGTGGACCGCGGCATGGCCATGCTGGGTATCAACACGCTGGACGAGCTGGATGGCGGCTTCCTCGCGCCCGTGGGCGGAGACCGCCACGCTGCCTGAACGACAACGCCCCCCTTTGCGCGGCGCGCCCTTCGCCCGCCGCTTCCCCACCCCCTGGAACCACCGAACACGGAGATTTCCACCATGACCAAAACCGTCATCTACAGCCCCAACGTCACCCGCACCAAGGCGCCCCACGCCCATGCCGTGCGCACCGGCAACCTCGTCTTCGTGTCGGGCTGCCCCGCCTACTTCGGCGAGATGCAATTGGCCAAGGGCGACTTTCCGGCCCAGATGCGGCAATGCCTGACCAACCTGAAGAACATCCTGGAAGAGGCCGGCTCCAGCCTGGAGAAGGTGGTCAAGGTCAACATCTTCCTGGACCGCCGGGCCGACTTCGACGAGATGAACGAGGTCTACCGCGAATTCTTCGGCAACGATCCCATGCAATGGCCGGCCCGCACCACCGTCGAGGCCCGCCTGCCGCGCAAGGATTTCCTGCTTGAGATCGAATGCGTGGCGGAAGTCTGATCCGCTTCCCCGCCTCCCTTCCCATCGCAAGGACCACCCCATGCCCGCACCCACCCTCGATGTCCATGCCGGAGGCCAGGAATACCTCTTGCCTCCCGATTTCCTCTGGCCCGGCGGCAAGCGCATCGCCGTATTCTTCCGCGTCGCCTGCGAAGGGTGGTCGGACGGCGCCTGGCCGTCGCTGGGCCCGATGGGCAATCCGCTCAAGCCCGGCGTGCCGGACCTGAACGCGCTGGGGTGGGTGGAATACGGCATGCGCCGCGGCATCCATCGCATCCTGGACATCCTGGAACAACACGGCATCCGCAGCACGATGATCATCTGCGGCGTGCTGGCCGAGCGCTATCCCGGGATCGTGCGCCGCATCGCCGATGCCGGGCATGAAATCGTCGCCCATTCGTATGGCATGGACGTGATCCCCGCCTACCTGGACGAGGAACAGGAACGCGCCAACCTGGCGCGCACCACCGCGCTGTTCGAGCGGGCCACCGGCCGCCGGCCGCAGGGCTGGATCAGCCCCCGCGCCACGCCCAGCCCGCGCACCGCGCGCCTGCTGGCCGAGGCCGGCTACGCATGGCATGGCGACACCATGAACGACGACCTGCCCTACCTGGTCCGGTTCGGCGACCACGAAATCGCCGCGTTCCCCGGTGGCATGGAGCTGAACGACACCCCCATGTACATCCGCTACGGCAACTCGCCGCGGATGATGGTCGAGATGTTCGACGACTGGCTGGACTACGTGCGCACGCGGGAAAAAGGCGCCGTGCGCATCGATCCGTCCATCCACGCCCATGTATTCGGCCGCATCACGGGCATCCATGTGTTCGAGCAGTTGATCGAGAAAGCCAAGGCCGCGGACGACATCTGGATCGGGACGCGCCAGGAAGCCATTGCCCACGTGCGCGCCGCCATCCGGCGCTGACTCCCTTCCCCCCCGGAGGTTTCCATGAGCACCCGCCACCCCCGCACCCGGCGCGCCCTGCTGGCCGCCGCGCTTACGACGCTGGCCTGCGCCGGCGCGCCCGCCCAGGCCCAGGCGCCTTTCCCCGACCGGCCGCTGAAGCTGGTCATCGGCTTCGCCGCCGGCGGCTCGACCGACATCGTGGGCCGGATGATCGCGCAGAAAATGTCCGTCGAACTCGGCAAGCCCGTGGTCGTCATCAATCGTCCCGGCGCCTCCGGCGCCATCGGCACCGCCGAGGTGGCGCGCGCCGAACCCGACGGCTACACGGTGCTGGTGAACATCGTGACCACCGCGGTCATCAATCCGCTGACGCAGAAGAACCTGCCATACGATCCCATCAAGGATCTGCAGCCGGTCGCCATGGTGGGCAAACTGCCCAACGTGATCATCCTGAACAAGAACGTTCCCGCGCACGACCTGCGGGAGTTCATCGCCTGGGCCAAGGCCAACCCCGGCAAGGTGACCTTCGGCACGGGCGGCGCCGGCGGCGTGCAGCATCTGTCGGGCGAACTGCTGGCCAAGATGGCCGGCATCCAGATGACACACGTGCCCTACAAGGGTGCCGCGCCCGCCATCCAGGACCTGCTCGCCGGCAACATCACCGCCGTGTTCGACAACGTCACCGGTCCGATCAGCCTGATCAAGGCGGGACAGGTCACGGCCCTGGGCGTAACCACGGAAGAACGCATCGCCGTGCTGCCCGAGGTGCCGACCATCGCCGAGTCCGGCCTGCCCGCGTTCAAGAATTCGAGCTGGATCTCCATCTTCACCCGCGCGGGCCTGCCGCCCGCCGTGCTGGCCCGCCTGGAATCGGCCGTGCTGGCCGCCGCCCGCGATCCCGAGACCGTGGCCAAGCTCAAGGAACTGGGCGCCGTGCCCTCGCCCATGAACACCGCCGAACTGGACCGCTTCTGGCGCTCCGAATTCACCTATTGGCGCGACGCCATCAAGGCCGCCAACCTCTCTCTCGAATAACAAGGAAGCAACGACCATGTCCGCGATCGAAACCCGCCTGAAGGAACTGGGCATCACGCTGCCCGACGCCCCGGTCATCAAGGCCAACCCGGCCCTGGTACCCGGCGTGGCCGCCGGCGGCCTCTTCTTCTGCCAGGGCACACTGGGCCATACCAACGGCGACTTTCCCTACCTGGGCAAGGTCGGCGACAAGGTCACGGTGGAACAGGCCTACCAGTCGGCCCGGCTGTGCGCGATCAACCACCTCGCCCAGGCCAAGGCGGTGCTCAAGGATCTCGATCGCATCGTGCGGGTCGTGCAACTGGTGGTCTACGTGAACGGCGCGCCGGGCTTCGAGCGCGCGCCCTATGTGTCCAACGGCGCCTCCGACCTGTTCGTCGAGGTCTTCGGACCGGAACGCGCCGCCATGGCCCGCGCCAGCCTGAGCGTGCCTGACCTGATCTACACCGCGCCGGTCGAGACGCTGTGCACCTTCGAAATCACGCCGGCGTGACCGCCTCCACGCGACAGGACTCCCCATGAAATATTCCCTACGCATCGCGGCCGCCGCCGGCCTCATGGCGGCCGCGGCCTGCGCCGCCGCCCAGGATTACCCGGCCAAGCCCATCCGCCTGATCAGCGCGTGGACGCCCGGCGGCGCCAACGACATCCTGGCCCGCGCGCTGGGCCAGGTCATCTCCCAGCGCTTCGGCCAGCCCGTGGTGATCGAGAACCGCCCCGGCGCCTCGGGCACGATAGGCACCGCCCACGTCGCCCAGTCGCCTCCGGACGGCTACACGATCACGCTGGGCAGCATGCCGTCGTATTCCACGGCGCCCAGCATGTTCCCGGACCTGCGCTACGACCCGATCAAGGATCTCGTGCCCATCGCCTTCGTGGCCATCGTCCCCAACGTGCTCGTCGTCAATCCTTCGCTGCCGGTCAAGTCCGTGCCCGAGCTGCTGGCCTACGCCAAGGCCAATCCGGGCAAGCTGGCCTTCTCTTCCGTCGGCAACGGCTCGTCGTCCCACCTGGGTGGCGAACTGTTCAAGCTGATGGGCCACGTGGACATGACGCACGTGCCATACAAGGGCACGGCGCCGGCGCTGGTCGACCTGGTGGGTGGCCGCGTCCAGCTCGCCTTCGAGAACATGCCCGCGCTGCTGCCCCTGATCAACGGCGGCCAGTTGCGCGCCCTCGCGGTCACGTCCCGCTCGCGCTCGGCCCTGCTGCCCCAGGTCCCGACCGTGGACGAGGCGGGCTTGAAAGGCTACGAGATCGGCGCCTGGTACATGATGTTCGCGCCGGCCGGCACGCCTCGCAAGGTCATCGACAAGCTGAACGAGGCGGTCAACGCCGGGCTCCAGCAGCCGGACATCCGCCAGCGCCTCAAGGACCTCGGCGCCGAGATCATCGGGGGCACGCCCGAACAGGCCGCGGACTTCCTGAAACGCGACCTGGCCCGCTGGACCGACGTCATCAAGCAGGCCCACATCGTCTTCAACTAGGACCCGCCCATGAACGCATCCCTGTGGAACACCATGCGGCTGGACGGCCGAACCGCGCTCATCACCGGCGCCGGCAAGGGCCTGGGCCGGGCCATCGCGATGGGGCTGGCGCAGGCCGGCGCCAATGTGGCGCTGCTGGCGCGCACCGCGCGGGACGTCGAGGCGGCCTGCGAGGAAATCCGCGCGACCGGCGCCCGCGCGCTGCCGCTGGCCGCCGACGCGACCGATTCCGCCCAGGTCGATCGCGCCGTCTCGGCCGTGCTCGATGAATTCGGCGCGCTCGACATCCTGGTGCACTCGGCCGGAGGCAGCCAGCGCAAGCCCGTGCTGGAACTGGCCGACGACGAATGGAAGCGCCTGATCGGCGCCAACCTGGACTCGACCTTCTATGTCTGCCGCGCGGCGGGACGAGCCATGCACGCGCAAGGCCGCGGCTCCATCATCAACATCGCCTCGGCCGCCGGGCTGCGTGGCCGGCCCAACAATTCCCCCTACAGCGCGGCCAAGGCGGCCATGATCAATTTTTCGCGCGCGCTGGCCATGGAGTGGGCGCCGCAAGGCATTCGCGTCAACACCCTGGCGCCAGGACGCTTCCTGACGCCGCTGACCGAAGCGGAGATGAGCGATCCGGCCAGGCACGCCGCCTTCGTCAGGAACGTGCCGCTGGGCCGGATCGGGCGTCCCGAGGAGTTGAAGGAGATCGTGGTCTGGCTGGCCTCCGATGCGTCGGCCTTCGTGACCGGCTCGACCATCGTGATCGATGGCGGGCAGACGTTGCTTTAGGCCGCATCGACGGTCGTGAATGGCAGGGATCAGGTTCTTGAACCGTCCTTGATCGGTGGGGTGGGGCGGCTCGCGTTGGGGCGCAGCGAAGCCGGTCCCGCTACGCGGGACTACCCGGAGTTGGCACGGTTGCCGGGGCGGGCGTGAACTCGCGCGGGAATAGCCCCCCGGGCTATTCCTACTGCCGCGCTCACACATGCACGCCCTTGC
>NZ_JBXAFV010000018.1:0-94903 GCF_058793475.1 Pigmentiphaga sp. MLSB6-MA01
GTGAAAGTAGGTCATCGTCAGGCTACCTTACCCTCAAAACCCCCGACCGGAATACCGGCCGGGGGTTTTGTCTTTCTACCCCACCACCGCTGACCGCGCTTGTCATGGCGACCGCTTGTCGCGGCCGCTCCGCGTGGCTGTGTTATCGCGTGCCGAGGATGGACGCGTCGTAGATCGCCGACAGCGGCGCAGAGCCGGCGGTGATCAGTCCGTTCTCGATATAGTGGTTGCGCATCTTCTCGATCGTCGACAGCTTGATCTTGCCCGAGGGGTTCAGCGACACGGTGGCAAACAATCTCTCGGCCATGGCCTGGTCGACCTTGAAGAGCTTCATCAGGCGGTCGAGGTTTTCCTGGCGCGGTGCCCGGTCAATGTGCTGGACGGCCTCGAAGATGGCCGCGACCGCTTCCCGCACGAGCGCGGGTTTTTCCTTCAGCGTGCTGCGCTTGGCGAGAACCACGTAGGGGTCCCAGTCCTTGCCGACATAGTCGGAGATCTTGGCCATGCTGCGCAGCCTGTTCTCCCTGTCGATCAGGATGCCGGTGTGTTCCGTCGTGACCCAGATGTCGGCCTGGTTGTTCTTGAGCGCCGTGTAGTTCGTGTCCACGCCGCCGGTGGGAACATAGACGATGGCGTCCTGGCTGACGCCGAGTGATTTCAGGAAGAGATCGACATAAAAGCGGTCGGTGCCTGCCAGTTGGGTGACCGCGAAGCGTTTGCCCTTGAGTTCTGTGAGCGCGATGGGGTTGTCCGCCAGGGTCCACATGTGCCATTCGGCCCGGGTTCCCAGGTCGCCAATGATGGTGAACTGGACGCCCTTGCTCAAGTAGTTGATGGTGGCGCCCATGCCGTAGAGCCGGACGTCGCAGTTGTTTTCCGCCTCCGGCGTCCACTCGCGGCGGTCGTCGATGGGAACGGGATCGACCGGCTGGACACCGTGACTGGCCCAGAGGCCCAGGTCCTGGATCGTCGCATTGATCAACGCCGTGCCGGGAACGGTCCTCACGCCGATTTCATAGGTGAATGGGGTGGGGGCGCTGGCGACGGGGGCGGGATCGCCATCGCCGCCACAGCCGGGCAGCCAGGCGGCGGCCGGCAACACGGCCATGGTCTTGAGCAAGCGCCGGCGTGCCGGCTGCAGGATAGGGGAGAACGGGGGGCGAGGAAGACGCTGCATGGAATGTCTCCTGGTTGAGGGAAGGGGGATGTCAGGAAACCGTGCCGACGACCGAGGCATCGAAGATCGCGTCGACGGGCAGGGCATCGCGTTTGATCACGCCGGTATCCACGTAGTGGTTGCGCATCTTCTCGATCGTCGACAGCTTGATCTTGCCCGAGGGGTTCAGCGATACCGTGGACAGCAACTTGCCGGCGGTGGCCTCGTCGACCTTGAAGCGCTGCATGAGGCGGGTGACGTTTTCCTGTCGCGGTGCCTGGTCGATGTGCCGGACGGCTTCCAGGATGGTGGCGACGGCTTCCTTGACCAGCGCGGGCCGTTCCGCCAGCGTGCGTCGCCTGGCGACGATCACGTACGGGTCCCAGTCCTGGCCGACGAAGTCGGAGATCTTGGCGACGCTGCGCAGGCGCTGCTCCCGGTCGATCAGGATGGCCGCATGTCCTGTTGTCACCCAGATGTCGGCCTGGCCGCTCCGGAGCGCCTGGTAGTTCTGCGGCACGCCGCCCGTGGGAACCAGGGTGACATCGTCCTGGTGGACGCCCAGCGATTTCAGGAACAGGTCGACGTACAGCCTGTCCGTGCCGGACAACTGTGTGACCGCGAAGCGTTTGCCTTTGAGTTGCCGGGCGTCTACGGGGCGATCCGCCATGGACCACATGTGCCATTCGGCGCGCGTCCCGAGATCGGCGACGATGACGAATTCCACTCCCTTGCTGAGGTAGTTGATGGTGGCGCCCATGCCGTAGAGCCGCACGTCGGAGTGGTTTTCTTCCTGCGGGCTCCAGGTCCGCCGGTCTCCGCCGCCCAGGGGAGGTGGCACGACCGGTCTCAGGCCGTGCTTGCGCCACAGGTCGAGGTCCTGCGCGGTGGCGTCGATCAGGGCCGTTCCCGGCACGGTATTCACACCCATGGTGAAAGTGAACTCGGTCAGGTCGCCCGGGGCGGCGCGCGCCGGCAGCCAGGCGGCGGCCGGAAGCAGGGCGGCCGTGGCCAGCAGCCTGCGGCGGGTGGACAGGGAAGGGAAGGTCATGCCCGTTGTCTCCTCTCGAAATGTTTTGTATATAAAAATAGTTTTTGAATACTAAACTTTGCGGAGTCGAGACGGCAAGTCAGGTCATTCCCTGCGTTCGTGGATTTTCATAATCCGGACCAAATGGTCCGGCATGCTGGCGGGACGCAAGCGGAAGGGGAAGGAAGGCGGAGGGCTTGGGGGTGTCCTGAGCCGGACGTGTGGCGTGGCCGGGGCGTGTGAGCGCGTGACCGTGAAGACTAGGTGATTTCCCTAGGGAAAGGGAGCGAAGGTGGGAGATTCAGCAAATGTTGCAATTCCGCCGGAAAATGCTGGCGAGCGCTTACAAGCGCCTGGCGGGCGGCTTTGCTTGAAAATTAAGGGTTTGCGATAGTCGTAGTTGGAGTAAAAAACCGAGAGTGTCGTATTTTTTTACATATTGAATTGTCGGCCCATTTATGCAATAACGTTCGTACGCCAACGTTAACGGCAGGTGACCCGGAAAACTTTAGTGCGAGTTGGCCTTCCCGGGCCTCGACCCACCATGCCGTTCTCCGTGTGCGGGCTTTGCTTCCTTCTGGCTGTGCTATCCACGGCGTGCCGCCGGCACGCCGATACCCAATTAGTCATCGAGCTGTCCCGCCATGTCCTACCTCACGGATTCTTCCAAGTTGTCCGGCTTCTGGGGTGCGCGCTCGCAAGGCCTGCACCGGTTCTGGTGGGGGCTGCGCTATGCCCAGCCCATGACCTTGCTGGGTACGCACCTGGGCCGCAAGGACGAATACCTGGCCTGGTTCAATACGGTCGAGGCCCCCGTGCTGCGCCACCCGGCCAGCCGCTGGAGCTTCTGCCAGAGGACTCCCAGCATGGTGGGGCCGCAGGCCTTTCATTTCTTCGGCGTGGAAAGGGTGCTTTCCGACAACCGGGGTTGGCATTGGCGGCCTTGGGGCGAGAACTGGCTGCATAACCTGCATGCCTTCGACGACCTCGTGGCCGATGGCGCGGAAAACCGCTTTGAATGGCACGAGAAGCTGGTCACCAACTGGATCGTGGCCAATGCGCCCGGCAAGGGCGTGGGCTGGCGGCCGCACAGCCTGTCGCGCCGTATCGTGAACTGGATCAAGTGGGATCTGGACAAGCACGGCCTGAACGAAGTCGGGCGGCGCAATCTGGTCGTGCAGGTGCGTTTCCTGCGCCAGCGGCTGGGGGTTTCGATGACGGCTGCCTATCCCACGAAGGCGGGCAAGGCGCTGCTTTTCGCGGGGGCCTTCTTTGACGACGCGGAAGCCGCGGCGTGGCGCAAGACCGGGCAGTCGGTGCTGCGCACCGCGCTCAAGCCCAGCTACATGCGTGCCAGGCTGGGGGGAGGCGATGCCTATCGCATTGCGATCATCGAGGATCTGCTGGACCTGCTCCAGCTCGACAAGGTCTATCCGGGCATATTGGGCCGGGACGAGGTGGGGCGCTCGCACGACCTGGTGCTGCCGCTGCTGGCGATGGATGGCGAACGGGGCGCCGCGCCCGCCCTGGACGGGACCGAACCCGTCTTCTTCGCCGAGCCGAAAATGCACGCGCTGCGGCAGTACGCGCAGCGGCTGGGCCTGAACGCGGCAGCTTGAGCCCTCCGGCAGGGCTTTGCGCCCGTACAATAGGCACTCCTCCGCAAAGGAGGGGTGCCGGCGTCCGCCTGCCCCGCATGCCGGGCATCTTCTTCGTGGGGCCTAGTCCGAGTCTGTCCATGCTTCGCATATCGCTTGCTTCCGGTTTCCTCGGTCTGTCGATCTGGCTGGCCGCGCCCGCGCACGCCGCCGACCCGCTCCGTATCGGCGAGATCAACAGCTACAAGGCGCAGCCCGCCTTCCTCGAACCCTATCGCAAGGCCATGTTGCTGGCCCTGGAGGAGGTGAACGCCGCGGGCGGTGTGAACGGGCGTCCGCTGGAGTTGTTGATCCGGGACGACAACGGCGTGCCGGGCGACGCGGTGCGCGCGGCGGAAGAACTGGTCTCGCGCGAACGCGTGGCGATGCTGGCCGGCGGCTTCCTGTCCAATATCGGGCTGGCGCTGGGCGACTATGCGCGGCAGCGCAAGGTGCCATTCCTGGCCAGCGAACCCCTTACCGACAAAATCACCTGGGCCAACGGCAACCGCTATACCTTCCGCCTGCGGCCATCGACCTGGATGCAGGTGTCGATGCTGGTGCCCGAGGCGGCCAGGCTGGGCAAGAAGCGCTGGGCCATCGTCTATCCGAACTACGAGTACGGGCAATCGGCGGTGCAGACCTTCAAGACGCTGCTCCAGGCCGCGCAGCCCGGCGTCGAGTTCGTGACCGAGCAGGCCACGCCGCTTGGCAAGCTCGACGCTGGGCCCGTGGTGCAGGCGCTGGAGGCCAGCAAGCCGGACGCGATCTTCAATGTGCTGTTCGCCACGGACCTGACCAAGTTCGTCCGCGAAGGCGCCACGCGCGGCCTGTTCAAGGGACGTGAGGTGGTCAGCCTGCTGTCGGGCGAGCCCGAATACCTGGAGCCCCTGAAGGACGAGGCGCCCGAGGGCTGGATCGTGACGGGCTACCCCTGGTATGCGATCAAGACGCCCGAGCACCAGCGCTTCCTGGATGCCTACCGGAAAAAGTACGGCGAGCCGCCGCGGCAGGGGTCGGTGGTGGGCTACGTGACCATCCATGCGGCAGCCGAGGCGCTGCGGCGCGCGGGCGGGACGAATCCCGAAAAGATCGTCGACGCATTCCGCGACATGCCGCTTTCGTCGCCCTGGGGGCCGATCGTCTTCCGCGCGCAGGATAACCAATCGACGCTGGGCGCCTTCGTCGGGCGCACCGCGCTGGAGGGCAGCGGGGCACAGCGCACGGGCGTCATGGTGGATTTCCGCTACGCCGACGGCGCCAAATACCAGCCCACCGATGCCGAGGTGGCGAAGCTGCGTCCGGCGCGCTGAGCGGTGCTGGCGCAACTGCTGAACGGGCTGGCCAGCGCCAGCAGCCTGTTCCTGCTGTCGCTGGGGTTGACGCTGATCTTCGGTGTGTCGCGGGTGGTCAATTTCGCGCACGGTTCGCTCGCGATGCTGGGGCTGTATCTGGGCGTCACCCTGGCCCAGGCGCTGATACCGCTGTGGGGCGCCCTGGGGTTCTGGGGCGCGGTGGCGGGCGCGGCGCTGGCGGTGGCCGCGGTGGGCGCGCTGATCGAGCGAGGCCTGTTGCGCCGGCTCTATGGCAGTCCCGAGCTTTTCCAATTGGTCGCGACTTTCGCGCTGGTGCTGATCATTCGCGATGCGACGCTGGCCGCCTGGGGGGCGGACGATCGGCTCGGACCCAAGGCGCCGGGGCTGGCGGGCGTGCTGGCGCCCGGCACGCTGAACCTGCCGTCGTATGACGTGGTGTTGATGACGATCGGCCTGCTGGTGCTGGCTGGCGTGCAATGGATCATGACGTCCACGCGCTGGGGCCTGCAATTGCGCGCCGCGACCGAGGACCGCGAGATGGCGCTGGCGGTGGGCGTGGACGAGCGGCGGCTGTTCACGCAGGTGTTCGCGCTGGGCGCCGGGCTGGCGGGGTTGGCGGGGGCGTTGCAGATGCCGCGCGAGCCGGCATCGTTGGCCTACGACCTGCAGGTCGTGGCCGAGGCCTTCGTGGTGACGGTCGTGGGCGGCATGGGCAGCGTGATCGGTGCCTTCGTGGCCGCGATGCTGATAGGCGTGATCAAGGCGGCCTGCGTGGCGCTGGGGACGGTGTCGATAGGCGGCCTGGAATTGGTGCTGCCCAAGCTGACCCTGGTGATCGAGTTCCTGTTGATGGCCGTCGTGCTGGCCTTCCGTCCCTGGGGGCTGTTCGGGCGGCCCGTGGCGCCGCCGCGCGCGGCGCGTGCCGAGCTGAATCCGCTGCCGCTGCCCACGCGCCGTGGCGGGCTGTTGCTGGCCGCGGGCATGGCGGCGCTGGCGCTGCTGCCCTGGTTGGCCGGCGACATGGCCTATGTGCTGGTCCTGGCCGTGGATGTCCTGATCGCCGGCCTTTTCGCCGCCAGCCTGTATGTCTTGATGGGGCCGGGAGGCGTCCATTCGTTCGGCCATGCGGCCTTCCTCGGGCTGGGCGCCTATGGCGGGGCGCTGGCCGCGCCGCTGGTGGCGGCCGCGCTGCCGGGGCTGGCCGGTTCGGGCCCCGGCGGCATCGCCGCCATCCTGCTGTGCCTGGCGGCGGGCATGCTGCTGGCGCTGGCCGGGGCGGCCGTGTTCGGTTTTGTCGTTCTCAGGGCGGCGGGGGTCTATGCGGCCATGCTGACCCTGGCCTTTGCCCAGATTACCTGGTCTATCGCCTTCCAATGGGATGCCGTCACGGGCGGCAGCAATGGCTTGTTCGGTTTCTGGCCCCAGGGGTGGCTGGCGTCGCGCGAAGGGTATTACTGGTTCGTCCTGGGCGTGGCGGGCGTCGGTGGCGTGCTGCTGCGGCACTTGATGCATGCACCTTTCGGACTGACGTTGCGCATGGTTCGCGATGCGCCCTTGCGCGCCGAAAGCCTGGGCTTGTCCGTGTTCGCGGTGCGCTGGACGGCGTTCATGCTGGCGGGGGCGCTGGCGGGAGCCGCGGGCGTCTTGACGGTGTTCGCCAAGGGCTCGGTCGCGCCCGATCTGCTGGCCATTCCGCGTTCGGTCGACGCGCTCGTCATGGTCCTGCTGGGCGGCCTGCAATCGCTGGCCGGCCCCTGGCTGGGCGCCCTGGCCTATACGGTGGGGCAGGATTTCCTGGCACGCGCCACCGAGTACTGGCGAGCCGCCATCGGCCTCGCCATGCTGGCGGTGATCCTGCTCGCGCCGGGCGGATTGACCGGCATCCGGCGGCTGGTCGGCCATTCTTCCCCGGGACGGTCCGGCGGGAGGGCGCAGCGATGAGGCTCGTCGTCGCGGGTTTGTCCAAGTCGTTCGGAGCCGTGCGGGCGGTGGACGATGTCGGGTTCACGCTGGAGAGCGGCCAGATGCTGGCCTTGATCGGGCCCAACGGCGCGGGCAAGAGTACCTGTTTCCAATGTATCAACGGGCAGCTCCGGCCCGATGCCGGGCAGATCGGATTCGATGGGCGCGAGCTGTCCCGCCTGGGCGTTGCCGCGCGGGCGCGGCTGGGCATGGGACGGACTTTCCAGATCGCCCAGGTGGCCGCGTCGCTGAGCGTGGGGCAGCATGTCGCGCTGGCGCTTGCCGCCCGCGATCCGGGCGTCTGGCGCGGGGTTCGCGGGCGCGGGGCCGGCGTGGATCCGGCCGAGTTGCGGGCATGGCTGGAGCGTTTCGAGCTGGGGGCGCTGGCCGGCCGGTTGTGCGGGGAACTGCCTTATCCCGAGCTCAAGCGCGTGGAGCTGGCGAGTGCCCTGGCGCTGCGGCCCCGTGTGCTGCTGATGGACGAGCCCACGGCGGGCATGACGCGGGCCGACCGCCGCGGCCTGATGGCCATCGTCCGGCAGGAAGCCGCCGGCGGGTTGGCGGTATTGTTCACCGAGCACAGCATGGACGTGGTGTTCGGTTTCGCCGACAAAGTGCTGGTCCTGGTGCGTGGTCGCCTGATCGCCGAAGGGACGCCGCGGCAGATAGCCGGGGACCCGGCGGTGCGGGCGGCGTACCTGGGGACGGCCGCGGCGGGAGAGCCGGCATGACGGCCTTGCTGCAGACTCGCGCGCTGTGCGCATTTTATGGCCGGGCGCAGGCGTTGTTCGATGTGGATCTCGAGGTCGAGGCGGGAGAGATCGTTGCCCTGGTCGGGCGCAACGGGGCCGGCAAGAGTACGCTGATGCGGGCGCTGGCCGGCCTGGTCGAGACCTCGGGCCAGGTGTGGCTGGGAGGCGGTTCCATGGCCGGCTGGCGCGCCGACCGGCGGGTCCACGCGGGTCTGGCCTGGGTACCCGAGGACCGGCGTGTCTTCACCCAGCTCACGGCGCGGCAGAATCTGGAGGTGGCCGCCGGCCGGCCTCGTTCCGGCGCCGAGCCCTGGACCGTGGAGCGGGTCGGCCGCCTGTTTCCGGAACTCGGACCGCTGGCGCACCGTCCGGCCGGTGCGTTGAGCGGCGGGGAACAGCAAATGCTGGCGATCGGCCGGGCGCTGATGACCCAGCCACGGGTGATCCTGCTGGACGAGCCCTCGGAAGGCGTGGCGCCCATCGTGGTGCAGCGGCTGGTGGAGGCGATACGCGTCCTGCGCGGGCAGGGGCTGGCGATCCTGCTTTCCGAGCAGAACGAGGCCCTGGCCGCCCCGCTGGCGGACCGCAGCCTGTACATGGACGATGGTGTGCTGGGGCGTGTGCCTCCCGCGACGCCAGGCTAGGGCCCATTCCCGGCCTGTGCGAAGCTCCTTTTGGCGGGAACTGGCCCCGGGGGCGGCAACGTGTCGCCCGGCCGGATTGGCGGCCACATAGTTGTTATCGTCAACAAAGTAGTGTATAAAAACAACTATCGTAGGCCACCAGACATCCAGGGGTTCGCATGAGCAGTGCATATTCCACCATCCGCGTCGAGGTCGAGGACCATGTCGCGACGCTGACGCTGAACCGGCCCGAGAGCCGCAACGCGCTCAACACGGCCATGTGCGGCGAGCTGATCGCCGCGGCCGAGGCGCTTGCCGCCGACGAGGCCGTGCACGTGGTCGTGATCCGTGGCGAAGGGCCGGTGTTCTGCGCCGGCGCCGACCTGAAAGAGCGGCAGGGCATGTCCACCGCCGAGCTGACCGCACGCCGCGTCAAGGGCTTCACCGCCTATGCCGCCCTCGAGCGCCTGCCGCAGGCGGTCATCGCCGTGGTGCACGGCGCGACCTTTGGTTCCGGCTGCGAGATCGCCGGCGCCAGCGACTTCATCCTGGCCTCCACCGAAGCGAAGTTCCGCTATCCGGAAGTCGGTTGGGGCACCATCGGCGCCACCCAGCGGCTGCCGCGCATGGTGGGCGTGCGCATGGCCAAGGAACTGCTGTTCACCGGCCGTACCGTGGATGCGCAGGAAGCCAAGGCCATCGGGCTGGTGAACCACGTATATGAGCCGGCCGAGCTGGAAGCGCGCGCCTTCGAGATGGCCCGGCACATCGCCGCGGCCGCGCCGCTGACGGTCAGGTTGACCAAGCGCTGCGTGGACCAGGGCGTGGAGACCACGCGCGAGGGCGCGATGGCCGTGGAACTGCTGGCCATCGAAGAGAACCTGCGCCACAGCGACTGGAAGCGCGCGATCTCGGGCTTCGGTGCGGGAGCGCAGAAAAATGCTTGACCGTCCCACCACGCTCTATCGCACCCTGGAGCACACCGCCCGCGAGTACGGCTCGCGCGAAGCCTTCGTCTGCCAGGCCGACCGCCTGACCTGGGACGAGGTGCTGGCCGGCACCCGCCGCATCGCCGCCGCGCTGCATGCCAGCGGCGTGCGCAAGGGCGACCATGTCGGGATCATGCTGGGCAACGGCGCGACATGGCTGCAAACCTTCTTCGCCTGCGCGACGCTGGGCGCGGTGACCGTACCGGTCAACACCCGCTTCAAGACCGACGAACTGCAGTTCTGCCTGAAGCAGGCGGACGTGAAGCTGCTGGTGTTCGCCGACGCGTTCCTGGGCATCGATTTCGTCCAGCTGTTGACAGCGGTCGAGCCGGCGCTGGATACCGGCCTGCCGGGCCAGGCGCTGCCCGAGCTGCGCCGCGCGGTCATGGTGGGCGATGGTCCCTGCCCGGCGGGCGCCGAGCGCTACGCGGATTTCCTGGCCCGCGGCCAGGATGTGGCGCCCGACACCATCGAGGCGGTGGCCGCTGGAATGACGCCCGACGATCTGTTGCTGATGCAGTTCACCTCGGGCACCACGTCGTTCCCCAAGGGCGTGATGCTGACCCACGCCAACATGCTGACCAACGCCTGGGCCGCCGGGCAGCGGATAGGCGTGCGGCACGATGATCGCTATTTCAGCATCCGGCCCTTCTTCCATGTGTCGGGAACGACGCTGTCCGTCCTGGTCAGCCTGGTGGCGGGCTGCTGCCTGCTGACGCTGCCCAAGTTCGACGTGGCCGAGACGCTGCGCGTGATGGACGTGGAAAGGTGCACGCTGACTTCGGGCAACGACACCATCTTCCTGATGATGATGGGCCATCCCGACTTCGATCCCAAGAAGCTGCATCTGCGCGGCGGTTGGGCGGCGGCGGGGCCCGAGGTCATGCAGCAGATCCGCGACGTGATGGGCGTGGACCATGTCTGCAATGCCTACGGACAGTCCGAGGCGTCGCCCAATGTGATCATGTCGTCGCGCGATGATCCCTTCGAACTGCGCGCCCATGGCTGGGGGCTGCCGCATCCCGGCACCGAGGTGCGCATCGTCGACCAGGACAGTGGCGAGGTCCTGCCTCCCGGCGGCCAGGGCGAGATCCAGGTGCGCGGCTGGCACGTGATGCGCGGCTACTACAAGATGCCGGAGGCGACCGCCAAGGCGCTGACGCCGGAAGGCTGGCTGTGCACCGGCGACCTGGGCGAGATGTCGCCGGAAGGCCGGCTGCGCATGGTCGGGCGGCTCAAGGACATGTACCGGGTCGGCGGCGAGAACGTCGCGCCGGCGGAAGTCGAGGAAACCCTGCACGCGCATCCCGCGGTGCAGATGGCCCAGGTGATCGGGGTGCCCGATGCCCGCCTGGGCGAAGTGACGGCGGCCTTCGTACTGCTCAAGGAAGGCAAGGAGGCCGGGCGCCAGGAATTGATCGACTGGTGCAAGGCGCGCTGCGCGAACTTCAAGGTGCCGCGCTACCTCGAGATCGTGGATACGTTCGACAATATCGGCATGACGGGCAGTTCCAAGGTCCAGAAGAACAAGCTCAAGGCCCATGCCATCGAGCTGTTCGGCCTGGCGAACGCGCATGGCGCGAAGGGAGGCTAGACCGATGAGCGACGTCACGCTTTGCGAATGCTTTGCCCGGGATGGCCTGCAGCACGAGGAAACCTTCATCCCCACCGCCACCAAGGTGGCGTTGATCGACCGTTTCGCCAGCATCGGCTTCCAGCGCGTCGAGGCGACTTCGTACTCGAATCCCAAGGTCGTGCCCCAGTTCGGCGACGCCAGCGAGCTGCTGCGGACGCTGCCGCGCCGCGACGGGGTCTGGTACAAGGCGACCTGCGCCAACGTGCGCGCCGTGGAGCGCGCGGTGGCTGACCTGGAGGTCGGCTTCGGCGCCAACGAGATCAGCCTGCTGGTGTCGGCCAGCGAATCGCATTCGATGAAGAACCTGCGGCGCAGCCGCGCCGACCAGTGGCAGAACGTGGCCGACATGGTGGCGGCGTCGCAGGGGCGTTTCCGCATGATAGGCACGGTGTCGGTCGCCTGGGGCTGTCCGTTCGAGGGCAAGGTATCGGCGGACAGCGTGCTGGAGGACGTCAGGCGTTTCGCCCGGCTGGGCGTCATGCACGTGGCGCTGGGCGATACGACCGGCATGGCCGCGCCGCAGACCGTCAGGCAGTTGATGTCGGCGGTGCACGCCGAACTGCCGGAGGTGACGGCCGTGGCCCACTTCCACGATACGCGCGGCACCGGCCTGGTCAATTACGTGGCGGCGCTGGAGGCGGGCTGCCGCTATTTCGACTGCGCCTTCGGCGGCGTGGGGGGGCATCCGGCCAAGGTCAAGTACGGCGGCGGGCATACCGGCAATGTCTCGACCGAGGACCTGGTGAATCTGTTCGAGTCCATGGGGGTGTCGACGGGCATCGACCTGGCCGGGTTGATGGAGACCGCGGCGATGTGCGAAGAGGCCCTGGGCCGCACGCTGCACAGCCGCGTCGCCCAGAGCGGGATGAATCCTTTGTTGGGCGTGGAAGCGGGAGCCGTGCATGGATAGTCCGGACGCCTGCGCCGTGATGGAGCCGGCGGCGGTCATTCCCGTGGGGCCCCTGGCGGGCTCGGCCGTCGCGCCGTTCGCCGCCTGGCTGGGGATCTCCGTGCACGAGGCCGATCTGGGCCGCTCCGTGCTGGTCATGACCGCCAGCGCGCGGCTGGCCAACCGGCGCGGAGTCATCCATGGCGGAGCCATTGCCACGCTGATGGATTCCAGCATGGCCATCGCCACCCGTACAGCCGAGTCCGGCCTGGAGACTTCCGGCACGGTGGACCTGAACATCCATTTCATCGCGCCGGGCAGGGGCGACCTGACGGCCCGCGCCGAGGTCAGGCATGCCGGCGGATCCATCGCCTTTTGCCAGTGCGAGGTGAGGGACGAGTCGGGTACGCTGGTCGCCACGGCCATGAGCAGCTTCAAGCTGAGGCGGGCCAAGGCGTCCCAGGCCGGGTCCGAGTGAGGTAAATTCCTGCGTTCACCTATCGAGAAAGACGTATGACAAGACCTGTTCCCGCGAACCTCAAGGAATTGTTTTCCTACCGCCTGAACCGCCTGGCCTTCGTCTCCAGCCGCATCGCCGCACGGGTGAACGAGAGCCAGTACGAACTGGGTTCGCGCGACTGGCGCATCATCGGATTGCTGGGCGCGTTCGCCCCGCTGTCACTGAATGCGCTGGCGCACGAGGCCAACATCGACAAGAGCCAGGCCAGCCGCAGCGTGGCCGAGCTGATCGAGCGCGGCCTGGTCAAGCGGGGCGCCGACGAGTCGGACGGCCGGGGCGTGCGGCTCGACCTGACCCCGCAGGGCCGGGCGTTGTACCGCAAGGTGTTTCCCAAGGCCGTCGATCGCAACGAGAAGATGCTGTCCGTGCTGACGGACGAAGAGCGGGACGTGCTCGAACGGGCGATCGACAAGCTGACCGAGCACACGATCGGGTTGTTGGAAGAGCTGAAGCCCCCCCGGAGGGGGTAACCCCCCTACGCGCTGACGCGCGCCCCAGGGGCGAAACCGGCGGACTGGCGGAGCCAGATCCGCGGTTTCCCGGGGCAATGCCAGGCCCACGGTTCGCCAAAATAGTTGAATTTATCAATTAAGTAGTATATAAAATCAACTATATTGGAAAACCGCGAGCATGAGCATGTCCGAACTCCTGATTGAGAACCAAGGGGCCGTCCGTATCCTGACGATGAACCGGCCGGAGAAGCACAACGCGTTGAATACCGCGCTGACGCAGGCGCTGGTGGATGCGCTGTGGCAGGCCGAGCGCGATGCCGAGGTCCATGCCGTCGTGCTGACCGGGGCGGGCAAGTCGTTCTGCGCCGGCGCCGATACTTCGGAATTCAGCGCGCTGGTGCCCGAGGATCCCCAGGCCGTGAACGCACGCGCCGACCTGACCACCGGGTTGCACCTGGCTTTCTCGCGCATGTCCAAGCCCGTCGTGGCCGCGGTGCGGGGCAATGCGCTGGGCGGGGGCGCGGGCCTGGCCATCGCCTGCGATCTGGCCGTGATGGCCGAGAACGTCCGCTTTGGCTACCCCGAACTCAAGCACGGCATCGTGGCGGCGGTGGTCATGTCCAATCTGGTTCGCCAACTGGGCCGCAAGCATGCCTTCGAACTGCTGGCCATGGGCGAGCCGATCAACGGCCCGCGCGCCCTGGCGCTGGGCCTGGCGAACCGCGTCGAACCCGATGACCGGGTGCTGGAGGCCGCGCTGGAGGTCGCCGCCAAGCTGGCGAGCTGGAGCCCCATCGCGATGGGCACCACCAAGCGGCTGTTCCACCGCGTGGCCGAGCTGACGCTGGAGGAAGGCCTGGCCGCGGGGCGCGACACCAACGTCATCATGCGGGGCTTCCGCAAGGCGGCGAAATGACGCGTCCGCTGGAAAACGTCACCATCCTGGACCTGTCCCGGGTCCTGGCGTGCCCCTTCGCCACGATGATCCTGGCCGAGCTGGGCGCCACGGTGATCAAGGTCGAGCAGCCCGGCACGGGCGACGAGACGCGCGGTTTCGAGCCCAAGGTCGAGGGCGAGGGCGGTACGGAGTCGGCCTATTACATGGCCTTCAACCGCAGCAAGCAGTCCATTACCGTCAACCTGCGCAGCGCCGAAGGGCAGGAGCTCATCCGCAAGCTCAGCGCGCAGGCCGACGTGGTGCTGGAGAACTTTCCGGTCGGGACGCTGCAGCGCTACGGGCTGGACTACGCCCGGCTGTCCCAGGGCAACCCCGCGCTGGTCTACGTGTCGTGCACGGGCTTCGGCATGACCGGCCCCTATGCGCCCCGCAAGGGCTACGACACGGTGTTCCAGGCCATGGGCGGCATCATGAGCCTGACCGGCGAGCGTGGCGGCGGCCCGGTCAAGCCGGGGCTGCCGGTGGCCGACCTGACCTCGGGCCTGTGGGTCGCGATCGCCATCCTGTCGGCCTTGATGGGCCGGCAGGCGACCGGCAAGGGCTGCCATGTGGATTTCTCGATGCTGGACGGCCAGGTCGGGCTGCTGTCGCTGGCCGCCGCGCGCTTCTTCGCGCTGGGCGAGGTGCCGCCCCGGCTGGGGACCGAGCATCCGGGCCGCGTGCCCTCGGCCGCGTTCCGCTGCCGCGACGACAAATGGGTCCAGGTCACGGGCAGCGACCAGCACTGGAAGCCGCTGTGCGACCTGCTGGGCCTGCACGAGTGGGCGGAAGATCCGACCCTGGTGCGCAACATCGACCGGGTCAACCGGCGCGAGGAAGTGATGGCCGGCCTGTCGGCGGCCGTCGCGCGCCTGGACCGCGACGAGTTCTGCCGGCTGTGTGACGAGGCCAAGGTGCCGGCCGGTCCGATCCTGAGCGTGGACGAGGTGCTGAGCAACGAGCACGTACTGGCGCGCGGCATGGTGCGCGAGTTCGCGCATCCCCAGCTCGGTTCGTTCAAGGCGCTGCCGGTGCCGTTCAAGTTCGAGGGTTTCGACGATCCCAGCCTGGGGCGGCCGCCGCTGCTGGGCGAGCACACCGACCAGGTGCTGGGGGACAGGCTGGGCCTGGGCAAGGAAGATATCCAGGCGCTGCGCGAAAGAAAGGTCATCTAAGGCCGTGCCGGCGACAGCCGGATCTCGCCTCCTCCTGCGGTACGAGGCCGGGGGAGGTCTAAAACCAGGAGACTCACATGAAGCTGTTCAAGCAATCGTTATTGGCGGCGGCGCTTGTGCTGGCCGCCTCGGGTGTACAGGCCCAGGGCTATCCCACCAAGCCCATCGTGCTGGTCAATCCCTATGCCGCGGGCGGCCCGGCCGATCTCGTGGCGCGCAGCCTGGCCAAGGAGCTGGGCACCGAGCTGGGACAGCAGGTGGTGGTCGAGAACAAGGCGGGCGGGGGCGCGACCATCGGCGCGGCCTACGTGGCGCGGGCGGAGGCCGATGGCTATACGCTGCTGTTCGGCACCGCGGCGGCCCACATCGTCACGCCGCTGATCCAGCCCACGCCCTATGATGGCATCAAGGACTTCACCTTCATCGCGCTGGCGGCCAACCAGCCCAACCTGCTGGTGGTGCATCCGTCGGTCAAGGCCAACACCGCGAAGGAACTGATCGAGCTCGCGCGCAGCAATCCCGGCAAGCTGAACTACGGTTCGTCCGGCACGGGTACCTCGCCCCACCTGGGCGGGGAACTGATCAAGCAGCAGGCCAAGGTCGAAATGGCGCACATCCCCTACGGTGGCGCGGCGCCCGCGATCACCGACCTGGTGGCAGGGCGCCTGCAGGTGGGCGTGATGAACCTGTCGGGCGAACTGCCCTTCGTGAAGGCCGGCAAGCTGCGCGCCCTGGCCTACGCGTCCAAGGCGCGCTCGCCGCTGCTGCCCGACGTGCCCACGTTCGCCGAGGCGGGCCTGGGCGGCGCGGAGTCCGCCTCGTGGTACACGGTGGCGGCGCCCAAGGGCACGCCCGTGGCGGTGGTGAACAAGCTCAACGCCGCGCTGAACGCGGTCACCAAGAAGGCGGAATACCGCAAGCTGATGGAGGCCCAGGGCACCGAGCTGGCCACGCTCTCGCCCGAGGAAACCACGCGTTTCGTCGTGGAAGACGCGCAGCGCACCAAGGACCTCATCAAGTCGGCCAACCTCAAGCTCGAATGACCATGACCGTCAACACCCCGCGCACCCCGGCCCAGGCCGGGGCGGCCTCCACGATAGACCGCGTGGACATCATTGCCTGCTCGCAGCGCCAGGACGATCCCAGCTGGCGCTTCGCGCGCGGCACCATCACCCACGTGGACGGCTGGATCGTGGTGCTGACCGCGCGCAATGGCCAGGCGGGATATGGGCACGTGCTGGGCACGCCCATCTTCAAGCCCGATACGGCCCGCATCGAGCCGGTCCTGGAGACGCTGCGGCGCGAGGCGCTGGGGCAGGACGCGTTCGCGCTCGAAACCCTGCACAGCCGGCTCGAAGCGGTGGCCGGGGCCGAAGCTTGCGCGCTGTCGGGCTTCGTCTGCGCGATCTACGACCTGCAGGCCCGGATGCTGGGCGTCCCCCTGCATGTGCTGCTGGGCGGCAAGGTGCGCGATACCGTCGAGGCCTCGCGCATCGTCTCGATCAAGTCCCCCGAGGATATGGCCGAGCAGGCCGCCAGGTTGGCGCGGCAGGGCTATCGTTATCTGAAGCTGAAGCTGAGCGGCGAATCCGAACTCGACGTCGCCCGCGTGCGCACCGTGCGCGAGCGGCTGGGCGAGGCCGTCACGCTGACCGTGGATGCCAATCAGGCCTACCAGGCCGACGAAGCGATCCGTGTGTGCGAGGCGCTGCGGCCGATGGGCGTGGTGATGATGGAGCAGCCGGTGCCGGCGGCGGACATCGATGGATTGTGCCGTGTGCACGCCGCGGGCGCGCTGCCCATCGAAGCGGACGAGGCCATCGCCGGGCTACCGGGACTGGTGCGCCTGATCGGCATGGGCGCCGCCGATTCCTACAACCTCAAGGTGCACTACCTGGGGGGGATACGCAACACGCTGATCGCGGTTCGCCTGTGCGAGGCGGCGGGTGTGGGCTACCGGTTCGGCGCGATCTTCGGGCCGCGCCTGCTGGCGGCCCAGGGCGTGCACGTGGCCAGCGTCGCCGGCAGCATCCACGCCGGCGCCGAGCTGGCCGAGTTCGATCACCTGCTGGACGATCCGTTCGTCGGCCTGGAGGTCGAGTCCGGCGAGCTGGCGGTGCCGGGCGGCCTGGGTTCGGGCGTGGAGTACGAACCCGGCAACCTCGGGCAGGCCTGAATCAGCGTATGCAGGAAGCGGCGCCGGCCAGGGCCGCTTCCGCTTCGCGCGCCAGCCGCTCGACCAGTTCGCCGGCCGGCTCCAGTTTGTCGATCAGGCCGGCGCTTTGTCCGGCCTCGACCTTGCCCAGAGCCACATCACCGTCCTTGGCGGCCTGCCGCAAGGAACTGCGGGCGAACAGGGCATCCAGTTCCGTATCGTCGGCGCCGCGGTTGGCGGCCGCTTCGTACTCGGCCGAGAACGTGTTCTTGACCATGCGGATGGGCGAGCGGCCGCGGCCGACGATGGCGGTGTCGCCGATGCCCGCGTTCAGCACCAGGTCCTTGTAGGCGGCGTGCAGCCCCGATTCGGGGGTCAGCAGGAAGCGGGTGCCCAGTTGCGCGCCGCTCGCGCCCAGCGCCAGCATCGCGGCGATGCCCGCGCCGTCGGCGATGCCCCCGGCGCCGATGACCGGCACCGTCACCGCGTTGACCGTCGCCCGCACCAGCACCAGCGTGCCGACTTCGTCCGGACCGGGATGGCCGCCGGCTTCGCCGCCGACCGCGATCACGGCGTCCACGCCGGCGTCCTCGGCCTTGCGGGCGTGCAGGGGATTGGCGGTGACCTGTATCCACGTCACGCCGGCTTGCTTGAAGCGGCCGATATGGGCTTTGGGGCCGCCCTGCGAGGCGATGATCACGGGCACGCCGGTTTCCAGGACGATGTCCAGGAACTCCGCCGAGCGCTTGTTGTACAGCGGCACGTTGACCGCGAAGGGCTGGCGAGTGCCGGCGCGCACGCGGGCGATGGCGGCGCGCAGGTCGTCGGGATACATGGGGCCGGCGGCGATCACGCCCAGGCCGCCAGCCTCGGAAACGGCCAGGGCCAGCTCGGCGTTGGACGAGGCCCAGCTCATGCCCCCCTGGACGATGGGGTGGCGGATGCCCAGGAGGGAGGTCAGTCGGGTAGCAAGCATGATGGAGGAGGCAGTGTGGGGGAATCGAAGGAGCGCTCAGCCGGCGGAGGCGCGGATCCGGTCGTTGACGTCACGCGCGGCGCGCACCGCTTCTTCCAGCGACAACTCGTAGGCCTGCTGGAACGCGCGCTTGGAAGCCACCAGGCCGGCCGGCGCGAACTGGGCCAGGCGCTCGGCCAGCGCGAGCGCGGCTGAAAGCAGTTCCGTTTCCGGGACGATGCGGTTGATCATGCCTAGCGCGTAGGCGCGTTCGGCGTCGATGGGGTCGCCGGTGGCCACCAGTTCGAAGGCGGCCTTGGGGCCCACCTGCCGGATCAGGTTGGGAATCAGCATACCGGCGGAGATGCCATGCTTGACCTCGGGATAACCGAAGCGGGCGGCGGGCGCTGCCAGGACCAGATCGCAGCCCAGCGACAGGCCGGCGCCCGCGCCGATGGCCGGGCCGTTGACGGCGGCGATGACGGGCGTACCCAGGCGCGCCACGATGGTGTTGATGTCGACCAGCAGGTCGCTGCGCCGGCTGGCCAGCTCCGGCTGCTCGCGCGCGAGGCGGCGGGCTTCTTCCAGGTCGGCGCCGGCGCAGAAACAGCTGCCCCGGGCGGCGATGACCACGCATCGCGTGTCGGGGTCCGCATCGGCGCCATTCAGGGCATCGACGAGGCCCTGCAGCATCGCCAGGCCGAGCGCGTTGCGCTTGGGGTGGCGGTTCAGCGTCAGCAGCAGGACATGGCCGTGTCGCTCGGCCAGCAGTTCGTTTTCCTCGACCACGATGGCGTTTCCTTGAAATATAGTTGATAAAGTAAACTATGTAGTTAATTTCGTCAACTTTATGGCCGGACGCCGGCGTGGCCGGGGTGGGGCGGCGGACCGCCCCCGGGAGGGCTACAGGCCCAGCAGCTCGCAGGCCGCCGCGAACAATTCCTGCCCAGGATCGGCCAGCCGGTCGCAGATGTCCAGGTGGTGGCAAGCGGGCAGTTCCAGCGTGCGTTTGACGTTGCCTGGCCAGCAGGCGGCGATCAAGCCGGTCTGGCGGCGGAACTCGTTCGTTTCCGACGCCCCGACCGCGGCGATCAAGGGCACGCGGCGATCGGGCACGAAGTAGGCGGGCGACAGCGCGTTCACGCGAGCCGGCGTCAGTTCGAGATTGGCCAGGAACGGCGCCCTGGCGACCGGCTCGAGGTCGTACAGGCCGCTCAGCGCCAGTCCGCCGCTGACCAGGTCGGGCGGGAGATCGGCGGACCATTCCCGCCAGCGCGCGGCCAGCATCATCGCGGTCAACTGGCCACCGGCGGAATGCCCGCTGGTCACGATGCGGCGGGCATCGAAGCCCAGTTCGGCGGCGTGGCGGTACAGCCAGGCGTGCGCGCGCAGCATCTGCCGCACGATCTCCTCGATGGGCGTGGCCGGTGCCAGGCCGTAGTCCAGGATGGCGACCGCGGCGCCGCGCGCCACGTAGACGGGGGCAAGCCAGGAAAAATGGGATTTGTCCAGCGCACGCCAATAGCCGCCGTGGATGAATACCAGCAGCGGGGCGCCCGGCTTGCGCGGCGGGAAGTAATCCAGGGTTTCGGCCGGCGCGCCGCCGTAGGGCAGACCCAGTTGCGCGCCTTGGGTGCGGCGGGCCAGCGCGCCGTCGGCGGCCCAGCGGGCGGTATAGGTGGGATGGTCGGGGATGCGGGCGAGATTGTTGTACTCGTATTCGCAGAACTCGGACGTGAAGGCCGGATGGGCGTGCAGGGGATGGACGGGCATGGCGTGAAAGTCTGGTCGGGGCCGTGAGGGCCGGAAGCGGCGCCCAGGGGCGCCGCCCGCCAGTTTACCCACTCCGCCCGGGGAAGGTCCCGTCCAGGTAGTACCAGCGCCCGTCCTCGCGCACGAAGCGGCTGTTCTCGTGCAGCCGCTGGGCACGCCCCGCCAGCTTGCTGCGGGCCACGAATTCCACCGTGGCATGCTCCGCGTCGGCCTGCGCCGCCGCGCGTACCTCCAGGCCCAGCCATTTCAAGCCGGGCGGATCGGGGTCCAGGGCCTGCGGCCGGGTCGAGGGGTGCCAGGTCGCCAGCACGTAGTCGTGCCTGCCCAGCACGTAGGCGCTGTAGCGCGAACGCATCAGCGCCGGCGCGTCGGGCGCCTGTAAATGGGCGGGCCCCTGGTGCCACCGGCCGCAGCATTGCGCATAGGGGCGCGGCAGCCCGCAGGGGCACAATTGGTCTACATTAACGCCTGACTTCATTTGCTCCGGTATCCGCCATGCTGTTTCTTCTTTCCCCCGCCAAGAAACTGGATTACGACACGCCCGCGCACGTCGAGACGTCCACCCAGCCCTTGTTCGTGGATCGCGCCAAGAAGCTCATCTCGGTGCTGAAAACCAAGTCCGCCGACGACGTCGCGGGCCTCATGAGCCTGAGCCCGGCGCTGGCCGAACTGAACGTGGCACGCTACGCCAAGTGGACGCCGAAGTTTACGGCGGAAAACGCCAAGCAGGCGGTGCTGGCCTTCAATGGCGACGTCTACGAGGGACTCGATGCCGGCAGCATGACGGGCCGGCAGCTGGATTGGGCGCAGGAGCACGTGGTCATCCTGAGCGGCCTGTACGGCGCGCTGCGGCCGCTGGACCTGATGCAGCCGTACCGGCTCGAGATGGGGACGCGGCTGGCGACCCCCAAGGGCAAGAACCTGTACGAATACTGGGGCAGCGAGCTGTCCGACTACCTGAACCAGCGCCAGGAGGCCGACCGGCATCCGGTCGTGGTGAACCTGGCATCCGAGGAATACTTCAAGGCCGTCGACCGCAAGGCGCTGAAGGCCCGCGTGATCCAGTGCGTGTTCGAGGACTGGAAGGGCGGGGCCTACAAGGTGATCAGCTTCCACGCCAAGCGCGCGCGGGGCCTGATGGCCCGCCACGCCATCGAGAAGCGCATCGCCAGGCCGGAGGGCCTGCAGGGTTTCGATGCCGAAGGCTACGGCTACGACGCCTCGGCATCCAGCCCCGACCGGCTGGTGTTCCGCCGCAAGGCGGCCTGATCCGGACGCGGCTGGCGCAGCAGCCGCAGCCCGTTGAACACCACCAGCAGGCTGGCGCCCGCGTCGGCGAACACCGCCATCCACAGGGTGGCTTCGCCGGTGAAGGTCAGCACGAAGAACACCAGCTTGATGGCCAGCGCGAACACGATGTTCTGCCACAGTACCCGGGAGGTCCGGTACGACAGGCGGATGAACTCGGGCAGCTTGCGCAGATCGTCCTGCATCAGGGCGACATCGGCCGTCTCGATGGCGGTGTCCGTACCCGCCGCGCCCATCGCGAAGCCGATGTCGGCGCGGGCCAGCGCGGGGGCGTCGTTGACGCCGTCTCCCACCATGCCCACCGGTGCCATCTGGCCCAACGCTTCCACGGCGGCCAGCTTGTCATCGGGCAGCAGGTTGCCCCGCGCATCCTCGATGCCCAGTTCCGCGGCCACCGCGCGCACCGTGGCGGCGTTGTCCCCGGACAGGACCACGGGTTCCACGCCCAGCCGGCGCAGTTCGGCCACGGCGGTCCGGCTGGAGTCCCGGATCGTGTCGGCCACCGCCAGGATGGCCACGGCGATGTTTTCCTCGCACAGGATGACGACGGTCTTGCCCTGGCGTTCCAGCGTTTCCAGTCCGGTTTCCAGCGCGCTGTCCGCCGCGCCCAGTTCGCGCGCCAGGCGCAGGCTGCCCAGCGCATAGGTCTTGTCCTCGATCCGGCCCGTGACGCCGCGTCCGGCCAGCGAGGCGAAATCCGCGACGGGAAGCGTGGCGCCATCGTGGGCCGATACGATGGCGTGCGCCACCGGATGGGACGATAGCGCGTCCAGGCTGGCGGCCAGTTGCAGCGCGCGGGCGCGGGGCAGGGGCGAGGCGCCCAGCGGGACGACATCGGTCAGGGCCGGCTTGCCGTGGGTGAGCGTGCCCGTCTTGTCCAAGGCGAGGCGGCGCAGGCGGCGGCCCTGTTCCAGGTACAGGCCGCCCTTGATCAGGATGCCGCGCCGCGCGGCCGAGGCGAGTCCGCTGACGATGGTGACCGGCGTCGAGATGACCAGCGCGCATGGGCAGGCGATGACGAGCAGGACCAGCGCCCGATAGACCGAGTCGAACCAGGGCATGTCCAGGGCCAGCGGCCCGGCAACGGCGACGATGATCGCCACCACGAAGACGGCGGGCGTGTAGACCTGGGCGAAGCGGTCGATGAAGCGCTGCGTGGGCGCGCGCTTGCCCTGGGCGTCCTGCACCGTCTGCGCGATGCGGTCCAGCATGGTGTGGCCCGCGGCCGCCGTGACGCGGTATTCGAGCACGCCTTGCTGGTTGACGGTGCCGGCATACAGCGGATCGCCTCCCTGCTTGGCCACCGGCATGCTTTCCCCGGTGATGGGAGACTGGTCCACGCTGGACGAGCCGCCCACCACGGTGCCGTCCAGCACGATGCGCTCGCCCGGCCGCACGCGCACCACCGCGTCCACGCCGATCAGCCGCGCGGGCAGTTCCTGCCACGAACCGTCGCCCTGGCGGACCAGGCCGCGCTCGGGCGCCAGCGCCGTCAGGCTGCGTATGGCGTTGCGGGCGCGCGTCAGGCTCAGCGCCTCGATCATTTCGGCCACGCCGAACAGCCAGATCACCATGGCGGCCTCGGGCCACTGGCCGATCAGGACCGCGCCGATCACCGCCACGGTCATCAGCAGGTTGATGTTGAGGGTGAAATGGCGCAGCGCCAGCCACCCTTTGCGCAGGGTGCCGAGGCCGCCCAGCAGGATGGCCGCCAGGGCCAGCGCGGCCACGGGCAGCGAGGTATCGGCGCCGGTGGCGTAGGCCAGCACTTCCGAGCCGATCGCGAAGGCGCCGGCCAGGCCCATGCGGATCCACGGCTGGCGCGGCGTCGCTTCGGCCGGCTGTTCCTCGGGCGGGGCGGACATGTCGACCGCCACCGGCGACATGTTCAGGCCCGCGATGGCCGCCATGATGGGCTGCGGGTCGTCCAGCACGTGGCCGACTTTCAGTGTGCGGCCGATCAGGTCGAACGACAGGGTGCGCACGCCGTCCATGGACTCGAGCGCCTTGCGCAGCAGCCGTTCCTCGGTCGGGCAATCCATCTGTTCGATCTTGAACAGGGACGTGCGCAGTCCTTCGGGCGAGGCCGGCGACGTGCCGGGGGGGCGGGTGGTTTCGGGCGCGGCCTCCGGGCCGCCGCAGTGGCAGTGTTTGCAGGAATCGGACATCAGTCGGCTCCATTGGCGTGTTGGATCCATTTGAAACCCTGTAGCCGGTATAGAGTCAAGCGGGGACAATGGCGTATCCTAGGATCAGAACCTGGCCCTGCGGGGAATACGATGAAGATAGGAGAACTGTCCACGCTGACCGGCACGCCGGTCGAAACGATTCGTTACTACGAGCGTGAAGGCCTGTTGCCGCCACCGGCCCGCACCGCCGCCAACTACCGCATCTATGGCGAACCGCACGTGGAGCGGCTGTCGTTGGTGCGCAATTGCCGCGCGCTGGACATGACGCTGGACGAAATCCGGCGGCTGCTGCGGTTCTGCGATGATCCGGCCGACAACTGCGGCGAGATCAATGCGTTGCTGGACGAACACATCGGGCACGTCGCCACCCGCATCGCCGAGCTGAAAACCCTGGAAACGACGCTGAAGTCCTTGCGCGGACTATGCCCCGAGGAACGGGCCGCGCGCGACTGCGGCATCCTGCAGGGGCTGGCGGCGGGACCTGAACCGGCGCGCCGCGACGCCGAGCACAAGCATGGACTGCTGGGGCCGACCCACGGCTGAGGATGTCCCGAGGCGGTCCCGGTCCATCAGATCGTTCATTACCATCCGGTCAGGTTTTTGACCGGACGCCGGATTGCAACCTGCCCGTCATGTGGGCTCCCTAGCATGTGCCTCCTTTTGACGGAGGAATGCAAGCCCATGGCGAACAATGCCGATGTATTCGCGCACAAGGTCCGCGGCGGCCTCGCCGCCCTTGTCGTGGCCGGACTGCTGGCGGCCTGTGGCGGCGACGGGAGTGACGTGGCCGCCACGATCCCGGATCCCGAGCCGCCCGTCCAACCGGATCCGGGCCCGGCGCGCAACCCCGCCTACCTCGACGCCAAGGCCGGCGACATCATTCAGGTCAAGATCAAGGAACTGCATCCGACGCAGGCGGCCATCGGCTACGATCAGGTCTACTACAAGCTGGGGCGCTGGCAGGGAGACTTCGATCGCGGCACATGGCGAGCCGATCCAGTGTCGCAGCTCGACTATCTGAACCGCACGGTCGGGAAAAAATTCGACGACTATTGCGAGGATATGGGAGCCACCGCCCGTGCCCGGAAATTCCAGACCATCGACGAGGCGCGCCAGGCGCGTCTGAATGCTCCCGGGAGCTTTGCCTGCGAGGAGGCGTTCGGCACGCATGCCGATGTCCTGAAGACGGCCGTGGTCGGCTGGGACGGTGACCTGTATCTCACCGATGGACATCACACGTTCTCGGCGCTGCGCGGCATCGCCGACGGCGGCCCGGAATTGCCGGTGTGGGTGAAGGTCGCCGCCAATTACAGCGACGTCCCGACCCGCGAGGCCTTCTGGCAGCGCATGATCGACGAGCGCAAGGCCTGGCTGCGCGACGGCGACGACCGCCCCATCACGACCGACCAGCTTCCCAGCCGCGTGGGCATGGCCAGCGACGAGGAGCCCGGCGGCATGCAGGAGGACGCCTATCGATCGTTGGTGTACTTCACCCGGGACATCGGCTATGCCAGTGGCGGTTTGCCCGAATTCGCCGAGTTCCAGTGGGCGTCGCTCCTGCGCGCCAGGATCGCCGCCGGCCAGCTCGCGCCGCTGTCGGGCTACAAGACCGCCGCGCCGGCGCCCCTGGCCGCCATCCTCGCGGTCAGCACGCTGAAGGCCGATCTGAGCCGCGCGGGCGCGACGGACAGCTATGCCGCCGCGGTACGCGAGGCATCGCTCGTCATGGGTGCCCTGGGCGATCAGGATGTGGTGTACGACCAGCAGACCGCGTCGCAACTGGGCCGCATTCAACTCGTGCCAGATGCCGCCAGCAACTCGCCTACCAAGACCGCGCGCGATACGCTGGAAGAACTGCCGCGCGACGATGTCAAAAAGGACGGCACGCCCCGGGGGGCGGGCAAACTGTGGTTCTCGGTGAACTACCGCACCTGCGGCAAGCCTGCTGCCGGGACGTGCTGGGGCTATTGAGCTAGTGCACCTGCGGGACCGTCGCGCGTATCAGCAGGGCGGTCTTGACCATCTGCTTGATCTGGTAGGCCAGTTGCTGCAGGACCAGCACGCGCTCGGCGTCGACCGGCGCCGTGCCTGCCTGGGCGGCCGCCACGGCGCCGTCCATGTCCCGGGTCAGTTGCTTGAGCCGCTCGTCCTCGTCCGGCTGTGCCGGCCTGCCGGCGTTGGCGTCGCGCAGCAGGCGGTCCACCGTTTCCACCGTCTCGGTCATGGGCGGCGGCAGCGCCGGCAAGGCGGCGATCAGGGGCGCCGCCGCGCCGACCTGCGCGGCCAGGTCGTGCAACTGGATCACCAGGCTGTTCAACTGCGCGGGAGAACGTTGCTTGGACTTGGGCTCCAGCATCATCCGGTAGAACGAGTTGGTGAAGTTGCCGAAGGCGATGTGCACGTTCTTGCGGGCCAGGCGATAGTCGACGTTTTCCTGGTGCACTTCCACGTTGTCGACCGAGGTGCCGGCCAGCCCCAGGCTGGCCGTCAGGTAGTGGCGATTGGCTTCGACCGCGCGCCGCAGCAGCGGCCTGAGCATCCGGTATTCCCAATAGGGGAAGACATAGCTGCAGGCGAGCGCGATGGCCGAGCCGACCAGCGTGTCGATGACCCGCTCGCCCACCACCATGAGCGAGCCGGGCGCCAGGAAATGGAAGCTCAGCAGCACGAAGGCGGTATTGAAGGCCGAACTGCCGATGTAGTACAGCAGCACCAGGCTGTTGGCCATGACGACCGCCACGAACATCGCCGCCAGCAGCACGAACTTGTTGTGCACGAAGAACAGCAGGGCCAGGACCAGGGCGCAGCCGATCAGCGTTCCGGCCAGACGCTGCAGGTTGCGCTGCTTGGACAGGGCGAAGCCCGGCTTCATGATGACCAGTATGGTCAGCACCACCCAGTAGCCATGGATGGCATGGTGCGGGGTCAGCCATTCGCTGGAGACGGTCATGCCTATCGCCGCGGCCAGGGTGACCCGCAGCGCGTGCCGCAGGTAGGGCGAGCTCAGCTTGAGGTTGCTGCTCAGGCGGCCCAGCCTGAAGTCCTGGCGGGACAGGAAGCGTTGCAGCGAGGCGTCGACCTGGAGCGAACTGGGTTCGTCCAGGTGGGCGACGTCGGTATGGCGGTGCAGCCGGTCGACGATGTAGGCGGCGTTGCGGGCGCGGCGGAATGTCGAGATCAGCGCGGCGTAGGCCTCCGGCTCGGCTTCGGGGAAGCCCCGCTGCTTGAGCAGTTCGATTTCGTATTCGATGGCGCGGACCTCGGCCTTGACGGTGAACTTGCTTTTGCTGGGCATGCCCTGCGTCACGGCCAGCCCGACCGCCTCGGTGTCCTGCGAGAGTTTGTGCAGCAGATCGCGGAAGAAGACCAGCAGGTCGGAGTCCTTGAACATCCGGCGCAGCAGCAGGTAGTCGGTGTGGACCGCGACCATGGTCTCGTGCAGGTCGACGATGTCGATGAACAGGTTGAACAGCAGGGTCCGGGACTGGTCGCGCCGGCGGTCGGAGCGGCGCGGCAACTCGCGCAGCACCACGTCGCGCGCGGCCTCCTGCTGTTCGGCCACGGCGGCCTGGCGGGCAATCAATTGCCGGTAATTGTCCTCGATGTCGACGTCCGGATCGTAGAAGCGGGCCTTGGCCTCCAGGTACTCGGCCGAGGCGAAGATGCAGACGGCGATCGCCTGCTGCGCCTGCCGGTACCAGAGGAGGCGGTTGACCGCGAGGCTGAACGCCGTGTACCACAGGCCGCCGGCCAGGACGGCGGCGGTATGGAGGGCGGCGGCCCGGGCGTCCATGACGTCGTGCATGGTCAGCGTCATGAGCAGCAGGCAGCCGAAACCGATCAGCCCGCCTTTGCGGCCGTATACCGCCAGCAGCGAGAACCCGAAGCATTGCGCGATGACGGCCAGCCACAGCGCCAGCGGATACGGCGTGGCGAGCGCGGTGATGGCCGCCGCCAGGGTGCCCAGCAGCGCGCAGCCCAGCATCTCGTTGCGCCGGTGCCGCAGGGGGCCGGGCTGGTCGACGATGGCCACGCACATCGCGCCGAACGTGGCCGCCAGGCCCAGGGCCGCCTGATGGAACAGCCCCAGCAGCACCAGCGCCGGCATGAGCACGCCCAGGGCCTGCCGGATCCCCATGTAGAAGTACTGGCTGTAGATGAATTTCTTGATGTTCTTGGTGGAGTAATCCATCGAAGCGGATTCCGGGCGGTGTTCTGCGAGTCTATTGGAAAACCCGGCGGCCGGGGGATACCGCGCGGCGCGGTCAGGCGCGGCTTTCCGGCGGGTGGTATTGATACAGCCAGGTCTCCGACAGGGTCTGGCCGCCACTCTTCAGATACAGGCGCATTTCCACGGGATCGGCGCCGTCCACGGTCAGGTCGAACTGCGCGCGCCAATGGCCGGGAATGTCGTCGGGCACCGCCTCGACATACACATAGGAAAAGCTGCCGCGCGAGGCCCACAGCACGGCCTCCGGCGTGACGCCGTAGGGCAGGCCGGCCAGCGGACCGCCCAGGAATTCCACCATGAACTTGCGCACGCCCTGGGGGCGTGGCTGGCCGGGCTGGCCGCCGTTGCCCAGGCGGGTCGCCACGCAGCGGGCGGTGGCTGGCGGATAGGGCTCGCGGTCGGTCCAGTGCAGGCGGTATTTCAGCCGGTACTCGCTGCCTTTCGTCGCCGGGGCGGCGGGTACCCACATCGCGACGATGTTGTCGTGGATCTCGTCGTCGGTGGGAATCTCGACCAGGTGCACGGCGCCCGGGCCCCAGTCGCCCTGCGGCTCGACCCATAGCGAGGGGCGGCGCTCGTAGTGGACGCCGTCCAGGTAGTGGTCGAAGTTCCGGTCCCGCTGGAGCAGGCCGAAGCCGCGCGGATTCTCGTCGCCGAACGCCGAAGCGACGATGCGCGGCGGATTGTTCAGCGGGCGCCAGATATATTCGCCGTCCCGTGTCCACATCGCCAGTCCGTCCGAGTCGTGGACCTCGGGGCGCCAGTCGATGGCCGTGGGCTTGCAGGCTTCCGAGAACCAGTACATGGAAGTCAGGGGGGCGAGTCCCAGGCGCCCGATGTCCCGGCGCAGGAACAGGGCCGCGTCGATGTCCATCAGCACGGCCTTGCCGCGCGTCATGTCGAAGCGGAAGGCACCCGTGATGCCGGGGCCGTCCAGCCGGGCGTAGACCGTGACGGTATCGCCGCCGGCCGGCGGCGGCACGAAATAGATGTGCGTGAAGGCAGGGAACTCCTCGGCGCGGTCGGGGACGGCGATGTCGAGCGCGATGCCGCGCGCGGACAGGCCGTATTGGTAGAGCTCCCCGATGGCGCGGAAGTACGAGGCGCTCAGGAAGGCGACCCAGTCGTTCGTGCGCCAGTCCGGAGCGGGAGGTCCGGCCGCGCGGCTCTCCTGGAAGCGGAAGCCGGCGAAGCCGATGCCGGGCGGCAGCGCATGCGCGGGGCTGTCGGCGGGCATGTCGAAGTAGCTTTCGTCGTACAGGATCTCGCGAGCCTGGCCGCCCTCGTCGTCGTCTAGGACGTACATGCGCACCGGCGCGGGCGAGAACCGGCCCAGGTGGAAGAAGGTGACCGGGAACTGGCCGGGGCCGTCGGCGAACAAGGCGTGGTCCGGCTTGAAGCGGATTTCTCCCAGCGCGGCATAGTCCAGGCGCTCCAGGATGGGCCAGTTCGGCATGGGGATGGCCTGGAAAGGGCGCGAGGCGGCCTCGCGCGCTTCCTGCACCAGGTGGTCGAACGAGAAGGGCGCGCGCCTGCCCAGCCTGAGGGGGGCCGCCGCGCCGGCGGGCGCATAGCCCAGGGTGGCCAGGGCCAGGGCGCTCGCGGTGGCGAGAAAGCTGCGTCGGTCGGTCATGGAGAAAAGCCTTCCGGTTTCATCGTCATGCCCATTTTTTCATCACGTCGGGTAAGTCATTGGTGAGAAAAGGTTTTTTTGTGTAGTCCCATGGCTGTCCCCAAAGTTGTCCACACCAGAGGTGGGTAACTTCGAGGGCGGGCGGCGTCTCAGGAGCGAATGGGCAACAGCCGGCGCGACAGGACCACGAAACTGGCCGACGCGGCGATGGCCGTGAGGAGCAGCGTCATCGCGGCGGCCATGGGGCCGGCATGGTCGGTGATGAAGCCCAGCAGCATGGGCCACGCGTTGCCGATGTAGCCCGCGATGTAGAACAGCGAGACCATGAGGCCGCGCCGCTGGGGCGGCGCGATCTGGTTGACGATGCCGGCGGCGCCGATGAACGCCGCGCCGAACCCCAGTCCCGTGATCAGCACCGCCACGCCCATCAGCCAGGCCTGGGTGGCCAGCAGCGATGCGATGGCGCAGACCAGCCCACTGGCGAAGACCATGTTGCCGTAGCGGAAGGCGGACGTGCTGGAGGTCCGCTGGCTCAGGAATTGCGCCGTACCGGCGCATGCCGCCAGCAGCGAGCTGGCATAGCCGCTGAGCGCATAGTCGTGGATGCCCAGCAGTTTCTCGCCCAGCGACGGTCCCATCGCCATGAGCGACGAACCGACTCCCCAGACGATGGACAAGGTGATGCAGCAGAGCAGCATCAACTGGGTGACGCGCCGGGCCGGCAGCGCGCGGGGGGAGGCGTGCACGGCATGCGGCGAATGCGGCGCCTGGGCGGGGGAGGCGGTCCGGCGCAGCGGCATGCGCCACAGTCCGTAACCGACGGCGAGGGCGATCGAGACGATGATCAGGAAGGGAAGGACCGTGGGATAGAGGCCGGCCTGCAGTGCCAGGCCGCTCAGGATCGGCCCCAGGATGGAGCCCAGCGTGAAGGCCGCCGTGCCGAACAGCGCGGCGCGCTGCTTGTGCTGCGGCGGTTCGAGATCGAGCAGGGCGGCGTTGGCGGCGCCGGTCAGCGTGCCGGTGCCCAGCCCCGCCAGCAGCCGGCCGGCCAGCAGCATGCCCAGGCTGTGGGCGAGGGCCAGCAGGACCGCGCCGGTCGCCACCATCGCCAGCGCCGGCAACAGCAGCCGTCGGCGGTCGGCGACGCGGTCCGCCAGGCGGCCGCCGATGAGCAGCGCGCTCAGCACCCCGACCACGTAGGCGAAGAAAATGGCCGTCGTGGTGAACGAAGGCAAGTGCAGTTGTGCCTGATAGAGCGGGTAGAGCGGCGTGGGGACGCTGCTGCCCATGACGCCTGTCATGAGCGATACCGTCACGAGCGCGCGGGCCTTCCAGAGCGAGCGCGTCGAGGCCGGAAGCGAAGGGGAGTCGGAGTTCAAGCGGCAGGGCTCGGGAAGAGGCGGCCGGCGGTGGAGTGCTTGCCGCGGGCCGGAATGCGAGAGCGCACTAGTCTACACCCATTCATAAGAGGGGTACGGGTTTACCATTAGAAAACCCGGCTGGAGGATGGCGGTTGCCCTGGCCGATCATGCATTCCATAATCGGAGGGCGGATGCGGCCATCGCAAGGCTTGCGCATCGGCGCCGCCCGCGTCAACTCTCCCCTGGAGCACGTCATGAAGCGAATGGACACCGAACGTCAAGCCAAGTTGAAGAAGCGCCGCGCGGCCCCGCTGGCCACCCCCACCGACCTGGGCGCGGAAGCGACGCGCGAACTGAGCGGCGTGCTCAACGGTATCCTGGCCGACGTCTTCGCCCTGTACCTGAAGACCAAGAATTTCCACTGGCACATGAGCGGCCCGCATTTCCGCGACTACCATGTGCTGCTGGACGAGCAGGGCGTCGAGATCTTCGCCATGACCGACGTCATCGCCGAGCGTGTGCGCAAGATAGGCGGCCCCACCATCAAGTCCATCGGCCACATCGCCAAGCTCCAGCGCATCCTCGACAACGACGCGGACTACGTCCAGCCGCTGGACATGCTGGCCGAACTGCGCGAGGACAACAAGACCCTGGCCAGCCACCTGCGCGAGGCGCACGACATCTGCGATACCCATCGCGACATCGCCACCGCCAGCCTGATCGAGAACTGGCTGGACGAGACCGAGCGGCGCACCTGGTTCCTGTTCGAGGCCAGCCGCAATTCCGACGGCACCGGGCATTGACGGCGCCGCCGCCCTTGTCAGAGCAGGGGCTCGATGGGTAGCCACGACATCAACCGGATGGCCAGCCGCTTGAGCAGGCCGGCACCGGGTTCGGTGTCGTGCCGGATGGTGCGGCCGTCCTGGCGTTCCAGCCAGTACAGGCTGCCCTCGGGCGTCAGGCAGACCTCGTAGGCGCTGTCGGGCACGGTGGTGTCGAAGGCTTCCGAAATGCGGCGGGCGAGTTCGGGGCTGTCGATGACGAAACCCAGCTCGGTGTTCAGGTTGGCCGAGCGCGGATCGAAGTTGAAGGATCCGATGAAGGCCCGTGCGCGATCCACGCCGAAGGTCTTGGCGTGCAGGCTGGAGCCCGAACTGCCGAACAACTGCTTGCCTTCGGGCTTGCCGCTGTGGTGCGAACCGCTGCGCATTTCGTACAGGCGCACGCCCGCCTCCAGCAGGTCCTTGCGCCGGCGGGCATAGCCCGAATGCACGACCGGGACGTCGGTGGCTTCCAGCGCGTTGGTCAGGACCCGCAGCTTCACCCCTTGCAGCGCCATGGCCGCGAAAGCGGCGGTCCCCTGGGCGCCCGGCACGAAGTAGGGCGACACCAGATCGAGTTCCTGTTCCGGTGTGCCGATGATGGCAGCCAGTTGATGGGCAAGCAGTCCGTCGGGTTTCGCCCGGCCCTGGGCTTTGGCCGGGTCGTCGCTGACCATGCGCGCGGGGGCCCAGGTCAGCGGCAGCGTACCTGCCAGCAGGTCGCGCACGAAAGGCTGCTCGCGCATGGCACGGACATAGGCGGCCGCGGCCGGGTTCGCTTCGATGGAGGCGGAGTCGGCGGCAAGTTCGTCCAGCCTGCCGGCCGGGACGGGCGGCAGCAACTGGGCGACCGGATAGGCCGAGGCGCTGGCCCAGTAGCGGTCGAAGTCGGCCGAGACGTCGTTCACGATCCCGCCCACGGCCAGCACGTCGAGGTCGGCGAACAATACGCCGTCGGTGGCGCCGAAGTATTCGTCGCCGACGTTGCGGCCGCCCACGATGGTCGCCTGGTTGTCCGCCGTGAACGACTTGTTGTGCATGCGCCGGTTCAGGCGCGAGAACTCGAACAGGTAGCCCACCATCTTGGGCCGCCGGATGGCGAACGGATTGAATAGCCGGACTTCGATATTGGGATGGGCGTCCAGCGCGGCCAGGGTCTCGTCCAGGCCCGCGATGCCGTTGTCGTCCAGCAGCAGCCGCACCCGCACCCCGCGGTCCGCCGCGGCATGCAGCGCCTCCAGCATCATGGTGCCGGTCATGTCGCCGCGCCAGATGTAGTACTGGATGTCCAGCGTACGTTCGGCGGCATGGGCCAGCAGCATGCGTGCCGCGAAGGCATCGCGGGCGTCCGCCAGGGGATGGAAGCCGGTCTTGCCCGGATGGCCGTCCGCCTGCGGCGCGATCACGCGGCCCAGCGAGGTCTGGCGGGCGGCGTCCGGGGCCAGGGCCGAGGACGCGGAGCGGTCGGCAAGCGGCGGCAGCGAGCAGCCCGCGAGCCAGGCCAGCGCCAGCGACGACGCGGCCAGTTTCACGCCTCGCGCGCCTATTCCCAGGGATGTCCGTGTCATGCCGCCGCCATGGTTCGAGATAGGTCTATCCATGCCGCATTGTTGGGCAAGACGGCGAGTAACTCAAATCGCGCTGGCGGCGGATCGCCCTAGCCGCGCATGCGGGTCACGGCGCGCTGGTACTGGACTGGCCAGCCCGCCGCGGCCGCCTCGAGCTCGGCGGCGGCGCGCAGCGGCCAATAGGGATCGCGCAGCAGGGCGCGTGCCAGCAGGATCAGGTCGGCATCGCCGCGTTCCAGGATGCCCTCGGCCTGGCGGGCATCGGTGATGCCGCCCACCGCCGCCGTGGCGATGCCGGCGTCCCGGCGTATCGCGCTGGCCAGGGGAACCTGGAAGCCCGGTTCTCCGCTGCCCTGCGACCCCGGCTGGATGGATCCGCTGGAACAGTCGACCAGATCCACGCCCACTGCCTTGAGCCGCTGCGAGAGGCAGATGGATTGGGCCAGGTCCCAGCCGCCGTCCAGCCAGTCGGTGGCGGACAGCCGCACGAACAAGGGCAGCTCGGGCGGCAGGCTTTCGCGGACGGCGGCGGCGACCCGCAAGGGCGCGCGGATGCGGCCTTCGAAGTCGCCGCCGTAGGCATCGCGCCGCAGATTGGCCAAGGGGGACAGGAACTGGTGCATGAGGTAGCCATGGCCCATGTGCAGTTCGACGACTCGCATGCCGATCGCGACGGCGCGGCGCGCCGCGTCGGCGAATGCGTCCACGACGCCGGCGATGTCGGTCTCGGACATCTCGCGCGGCAGCGGATAGCCGTCGGCAAAGGGCAGGGCGCTGGGCGCCATGACCGGCCAGCCGCCACGCCCGGGCGGGATGCCGGCCTTGCCCTCCCAGGGACGGCTGGTCGAACCCTTGCGGCCCGCGTGGGCGAGCTGGATGCCCGGTACCGCTCCCTGTTCGGCGATGAATCCCGCGATGGGGGCCAGCGCCCGGGCCTGGGCTTCATTCCAGATGCCCAGGTCGCCCGGGCTGATGCGTCCGTCGGCGGTGACCGCGGCGGCTTCCAGCAGCACCAGGCCGGCGCCTCCCACCGCGCGGCTGCCCAGGTGCACCATGTGCCAGGCAGTGGCCAGGCCATCCACGCACGAATACTGGCACATGGGCGCGACGCCGATGCGGTTGGGCAGGGTGATGCCGCGCAGCGGCAGCGGGGAGAACAGGCGGGGGTTCGCGGGGGGCATGCTCATGCGGCCATTCATTCGATGCTGACGTGTGCTTCTTGTACCACCTCGCGCCACTTGGCGGTTTCGCTCGCCATGTAGGCACCGAAATCGGCGGCCTTGCCGCCGCGTGGCTGCAGGCCCATGTCGGCGAACCGGCGGCGCAACCCTTCGGTGGCAAGGGCGCGGTTGACGGCGCCGTTGAGCGTGGCGACGACCGCCTCGGGCGTGCCGCGCGGCGCCACCATGCCGTACCACGGCGTGACGTCGTAGCCTGGCACGCCGGCCTGGGCCAGGGTGGGCACGCCGGGCAGCACGTCCACCGGTTCGGGGCTGGTCACGCCCAGCGCGCGCACCTGGCCCGACTGGATGCGCGGCAGCGCCGCGCCCACGCCGTCGATCATCACGGCCACGCGGCCGGGGATCAGGTCGTTGTAGGCCGGCGCCGTTCCCTTGTAGGGCACGTGCGCCATTTTCACGCCCGCCTTGTACAGCAGGACCTCGGTCGCCAGGTGGGCGGAGCTTCCCGCGCCGGCCGAGGCATAGGCGATCTGCCCGGGCCGCGCCCTGGCGGCGGCGAGCAACTCGCCCAGCGTCCGGTAGGGCAACTGGGCGCTGGCCAGCAGCACGTGCGGCGCCACCGCGACCAGGGCCACGGGCGCGAGATCGCGCAGGTTGTCGTAGGGCAGGTTCTTGTGCAGGCTGGCGTTGACGGCCAGCACGCTGAACGGCGCCATCATCAGGGTGTAGCCGTCGGCCGGCGCCTTGGCCACCGCGTCGGCGCCAATGATCCCGCTGGCGCCGGCGCGGTTTTCGACCACGACCGGCTGGCCGAGCTGATGGGCCAGTTCCTCCGCCACCGCGCGGGTCATCAGGTCCAGCGTCGCGCCGGCCGCGAACGGCACGATGATGCGCACGGCACGTTCCGGGTAGGCTGCGGCGGCGGGCAGGGCCGCGGCCAGCAGCAGGCCGCCCAGCAGGTTTTGCGGCATTGTCGGCATGATCTGTCTCCTCTCGGCCGCGACGGAGCGCGGCGCGCCTCGTGGCGGGCGCGGTGGTGGGAATGGCGCGAGGCGGCAGTATAGGCAGCGCCCCGGCGCCCGGACCAGCGGCGGCGGGAGAAAACAGTGTTTCCGGTTTGGTAACTATGAAGCGACGTCTTCCCAGCGCGGCTGGCTGAACCAGCCCTTCAGGAAATCCAGGAAGGTACGCACACGCAGCGGCAGGTTGCGCCGGCTGGGAAAGACCGCGTGGATCTCCAGTTCCGTCGGCTGGTGGTCGGCCAGCACGGCTTCGAGCCGGCCCTGGCGCAGGTCCTCGGACACCATGTAGATCGGGTGCATGGAGATGCCGTGGCCCAGCAGGGCGGCATGCCGCAGGGGTTCGCCGAAGTTGGCGCGTATGGTCCCGCCCACCCTGACCGTCACCTTGCCGCCGGGGCCCTGGAAGGACCAGGCATTGGTGGGCGATTTCAGCGCGTGCACCATGCAGTCATGGCGCGCGAGGTCCTCGACCGATGCCGGGCGGCCGCGCCGGGCCAGGTACGAGGGCGATGCCACCAGCACCTGCGGCACCCTGGCCAGCCGGTGCGAGACCTGGCTCGTATCCTTCAGCGAGGAGGCGATGCGCACCGACATGTCCAGCCCTTCGCCGACCAGGTCGGTGCGGCCGTCGTCCAGGTACATCACCACGCGTATGTCGGGGTGCGCGGCCGAGAACGCGGTGATCACCGGTACCAGGTGGAACGCGCCGAACGAGGGGGGCGTGCCCACGCGCAACATGCCCTTGGGCTCCTTGACCGAGCGGCGCACGGCGGTTTCCACGCCTTCCATGTGTTCCAGCAGGTCGCGGCCGTTCTCCAGCAGCGCGAGGCCGGATTCGGTCAGGCTCACGCTCTTGGTGGTGCGCTGGAGCAACTGGACGCCCAGCTCGCGCTCCAGCCAGGCGACGTGTTTGGTGACATTGCCCTTGGCCATGCCGAGCCGCTGGGCGGCGCCGGAAAAACTCAGGCCCTGGGCGACTTCGATGAACACCTCGATGCAGCGCAGCTTGTCCAATTTGTCTCCCGCTCGGGTATGAGTCTGTTTTCGTTATGGAAACGATGATTTCCCGGTTGGATTCTATCGCGACCCTGGCGGCGTCGATACACTGCGACCGCATCGCCAATGCCCGCTGCTCATGAGCATGACCCCAGGCCTTTCCCCTTTTCCCCGTCCCGCGGCTTTCCAGTCGCACGCTTCGCTGACGCGCGTGGTGTTCCGGCCGGGCGCGGTGGACGAGGCCGGACCGGAGCTGGCACGGCTGGGAGGGCGGCGCCCGCTGGTTCTGGCCAGCCGCCGGTCGCGAGCCATGCCGCAATACGGCCGCCTCGTGGATGCGCTGGGCGCGTCCGCCGCCCAGAGCATCGATGTGCCGCCGCATTCCTCGATTGAAACCGTCGAGCGGGTGGCGCGGGACATCGGGCGCCACGATGCCGATTGCCTGGTTGCTTTCGGCGGGGGCAGCGTCATCGACACCGCGAAGGCGGCCGCGCTGCTGGTTGCCGAGGGTGGGGAACTGGCGCGGCACGCGACCCGTTCCACACCTCCCGGCACGGTGCATGTCCCGGCGCTGCGGCGCCCGAAGCTGCCCATTCTTGCCGTGCCGCTGACTGCGTCGGGCGCGGAGATGACGCCCTCGTTCGGCATCGCGCACGGGGCCGGCAAGTTGCTGTTCTGGGACGAACGCTGCGCCTGCCGCGTGGTGTTGCTGGACCCGGACTTGAATCTCGGGATACCCGCGCGGATCGTGCTCGATACCGGCATGAACGGCCTCGCGCATTGCCTGGAGGGGCTGTATTCCGGCCAGCGGTCTCCTTTCAGCACGGCACTGGCGCTGGACGGCCTGGCACGCTTCGCGGCGGCGCTGCCGGCCGTGGCCGAACGTCCCGGCGACGTCCAGGCGCGCGCCGATCTGCTGATCGCCGCCAATCTGGCGGGCATCGTGCTGGCGTCGGCGCGCAGTTGCCTGCATCACGCGCTCTGCCATGTGCTGGGCAGCCGCTGCGGCGTCGCGCACGGAGCGGCCAACGCGGTGATGTTGCCGCACGTGGCGGACTACAACCTGCCGGCCGCGAGCGCCGAACTGGCCATGGCGGCCGGCGCGCTCAGCGGAGGGCGCGAGACCCGGCCCGAAGCGGTGGCCGTCAGGCTGCGGGCCTTGCAGCGGGCGGTGGGCGCGCCGTCGCGGCTGCGCGATCTGGGCGTGGCGGCCGAGGCGCTGCCCGAGGTGGCGCGGGAGGCGCTGGGAGAACGAGGGCTGGCGTTCAACCCTCGCCGGGTGGCCGGCGTGGACGAATTGCGTCAGTTGCTGGAGGCCGCCTGGTAGCGGCGCAGGATGATCGCACTCATGGAGGAAGGAATGATCAAGGTGGTGGAAAGCGGCCAGAGCCTGGGCGCGCGTATCGAGAACCTGGACCTGTCCCGTCCGCTGGACGATGCGCAGTTCCGGCAGGTCGAGCAGTTGCTGGGGCGACATGGCGTGTTGAGTTTCCCCGGGCAGGACCTGACTCCCGCGCACTTGCGGTCTTTCGCGGCGCGGTTCGGCACGCTGGAGGTCAACGTGGCCAACAGCTACCAGGAGCCGGGCATGCCCGAAGTCATGATCCTGTCCAACATGGTGGAGGACGGCAAGCCAGTGGGGCTGGCCGATGCCGGGCAGGACTGGCATACCGACATGTCCTACAGCAAGACGATCGCGTTCGCCAATATCCTGTACGGGATCCGTATTCCCGTGCGCGACGGCGAGCCGCTGGGCTGCACCGAGTTCAGCAACATGCACGCCGCCTACGACACGTTGCCCGAGGACCTGAGGCAGCGGCTGGATGGCATGACCGTCCTGCACGACTTCAACAAGTTCTGGGAAATGATGCGCCGGGAAAAGGGCAGCCAGCGTCCGCCGCTGACCGAGGCGCAGCGCCGCGCCAGGCCGCCCGTCTCGCACCCCGTTTTCCTGACCCATCCCATTACCGGCCGCAAGGTGCTGTACGCCAACCCGGGGTACGCGGTGCGCATCAACGAGTTGCCCGAACATGAAAGCGACCAGGTCCTGGCCTTCCTGTTCGCCCACCAGTTGCAGCCCGGGTTTCGCTATCGCCATCGCTGGGCGGTGAGCGACGTGCTGATGTGGGACAACATGGGCACCATCCACAACGCCGTGGCCGACTATGGCCCGGACGAGCCACGTTTGATCAAGCGCTGCCAGGTCATGGCCGACCGCTATTTCGGCGCGGTGGCGTGAGCATGGCGCGGGTGGAACGATAGCAACAACCAGGAGGAGACCTCATGAAAAAGATATCGACACTGTTGCTGGCGGCCATGTTGGCGGCCGCCGCGGGATCGGCCGCCGGCGCCTATCCCGACCGGCCCATACGCATGATCGTCGGCTTCGCCGCCGGTGGGCCCACCGATGTGATCGCCCGGGTGCTGGCGCAGGAAATGACGCGCTCGCTGGGGCACCCCGTGGTGGTGGAGAACAAGGCGGGCGCCAACTCGCTGATCGCCACGCGCGAGGTCGCCGCGGCCGGGGCGGATGGATACACGGTGCTGTTCGCCTCGCTGTCGCACAACGTCAACTGGCTCCTGCTGGGCGCCAAGGCCGGCTACGATCCGCTGAAGGACTTCGCGCCGGTTTCCAACGCGGCGTCGCTGCCCATGGTCGCGGTCACCGCCTACCCGTCGCCGATCCAGTCCATGAAGCAGTTGATCGAGCAGGCACGCGCCAGGCCGGACACCATCAGCTACGGCTCGGCGGGTAACGGCGGGTCGGCCCACCTGGCGGGCGCGATGCTGTCGACCATGGCCCACGCGCGCATGATCCACGTGCCGTTCCGAGGCAACGGTCCGGCGCTGACCGAGGTCATGGCGGGGCGCGTCTCGTTCATGTTCTATCCCATCATCGGCGTGGCCGCCAACGTCCAGGAAAAGCGCCTGAAGGTGCTGGCGGTGGGAACGCCGCAGGCCAGCGCCGAGTTTCCCGGCGTGCCCACGATGGCCGAGGTCGGCTTCCCCGACTTCCAGGACACCGCGCCATGGGTAGGACTGCTGGCGCCCGCCGGCACGCCGCAGCCGGTCGTGCAGAAGCTGAACCAGGCCATGGTCGACGCGCTGCGCCAGCCCGACGTGCGAAAGCGCCTGAAGGAGCTGGGGGCGGAGGTCATCGGCGATACGCCGGAGGCGTTCGGCAAGTTCCTGGTCCAGGACCAGAAGCGCTGGGCCGAGGTGATCAAGGCCGCCGGCATCACGGCGGAATAGGCGCGGGGCCATGACCGGATCGCCACGCGCCTACAGTATCGAAGACCTGCGCCGCGCGTCGCGGCGCCGCCTGCCTCGCGCCATGTTCGATTTCTTCGACGGCGGCGCCGAGGACGAACTGACGCTGGCCGACAATTGCGCGGCCTTCCGGCGCGTGCGGCTGGCGCCGCGCGCGCTGGTCGACGTCTCTCGGGTGGATACGGGCGCGCAAGTGTTGGGCGCCCCGTCCAGCCTGCCGCTCGCCGTCGCGCCCACCGGTGCGGTCGGATTCGGCCGCCGTGGCGGCGACATCGCCATCGCCCGCGCCGCCGCCCGGGCGGGCGTGCCGTATACGCTGTCGACCTCGGCTACCGCCTCGATCGAGCAGATCGCCGATGCCGCGCCGGGGCGCCTGTGGTTCCAGGCCTACATCCTGCGCCACCGGCCGCTGCTGGAGTCGCTGATCGCCCGCGCGCGGGCGGCGGACTACGAAGGCCTGATGATCACGGTCGACCTGCCCGTGGGCGGCAAACGCGAGCGCGACTTCCGCAATGGCCTGTCCTTCCCGTTCCACTACACCGCGCGCAACCTGTGCGACTTCGCCAGCCGGCCGGCCTGGGCGCTGGACATGCTGTGCCGCGGCCTGCCCGTGATGGAAAGCCTGAAAGGCCTGGAGGCGCCCGGCGCCGATGCCACCCGCCTGGCCTCGTCCGTGGGCCGCAGCTACGATCCCTCATTCGACTGGGCACGCCTGGAGGCCCTGCGCGACCAGTGGCCGCGCAAGCTCATCGTCAAGGGCGTGCTGCGCCCGGACGACGCCGACAGGCTGGCGCGCATGGGCTGTGACGCCGTGGTCGTGTCGAACCACGGTGGCCGGCAACTGGACGGCGCCGCCGCGACACTGGACGCGTTGCCGGGCGTGGCGCAGGCGGCCGCCGGCCGCATGGAAGTAATGGTGGACGGCGGCGTGCGGCGCGGCGGCGACATCCTGAAGGCGCTGGCGCTGGGCGCCAACGCCGTGCTGGTGGGGCGGGCCACGCTGTGGGGCGCGATCGCCGCGGGCGAGGCGGGCGCCACCCGTGCGCTGGACATCCTGCGCGAGGAATTCCAGCGCGGCATGCAGCTTTGCGGCGCGCGTCAGGTGGCGGAAATCGGTCCGGATCTGCTGTTCGGGGCGCCACGCACGTATCAAAAAAATACGGTATAGTTGCGGTCTGCACGTGGGGCGGTAGCTCAGCTGGGAGAGCGTCGCGTTCGCAATGCGAAGGTCGGGAGTTCGATCCTCCTCCGCTCCACCAAGGTTTCATTCAAAAACGACGTACTGCATCTTGCGATGCGGGCGTCGTTTTTGTTTTGGGCGAGCTCTGATTCAATGTAATGCCTATGAGACATTAAATGGGTTTCTCCTTCTAATGTCTCGAATAAGGGACATGGCTTGCGATGGTGTAGTGTTCCATATACGATTCATTATCTAGGATTTTGCCAATAATGTTCCGGATATAGAACATGAACCTTGCCGAGCTGGGAGAAGCCTTCCGTAGTGCCCGCATGGCGGCCGATCTGACTCAACAGCAGGTCGCCGAGATGAGCGGCGTGGCGCGCGGCCGCATCAGCATGTTCGAGACGGGGGCATTGCCCGAAATCGGCGCCGTCAAGATGCTGAGCCTTTTCGATGCCGTGGGGCTGGAGTTGATCGCGCGTCGGCCAGGGCATCAGCGCACGCTCGACGACGTCCTGGCCGAGTCTGCCGAGGCGGGCGATATCCCCGCGCGCCAGCGGGTGCGCAAGCGTTCCGCGCGCGGTCCGAAAGCAACGAAGAGCCAGCCATGAGCCGCGCGACGCTCGATGTCCATGTGAGCGGCGAACTGGTGGGAACGCTTACCGAGGAAGCGGCCCGGTATGTCTTCGGCTACCTTCCCGACGTGCCGCCGAATCGCTTTGTTTCGCTGCTCATGCCGGTGCGCGCGGCGTCGTACGACTGGAAGACGCTGCATCCCTTCTTCCAGATGAATCTGCCCGAGGGGTTCAAGAAGGATCTGATGATCCGCCGTCTGGGCCCGCATGCCGACGTCAGCGATTTCGGCCTGCTTGCGCTGACGGGCGCCAACACGATCGGACGCGTCCAGGTGGTGCCGCGAGGTGCCACGCTTGCCGCGGCCTCCAGCAAGGCCGACATGGCGGGATTGCTCGCGTCGGCCAATTCGCGGGAAAACCTGCTGCGGCTGTTGGAAGGCGGGGTGGCGGAAGGGGTGTCCGGCGTCATGCCCAAGGCGCTCGTGCGGCCCGAGGACAGGGCGACGGTCTGGACGGACGAGTTCATCCTGAAGACGGGTTTCGACGATCTGCCGGGACTCGCGATCAACGAGTTCCTTTGCCTGGAAGTCGCTCGCGCGGCCGGCCTCGAGGTGCCCGAGGCACGGCTGTCCGCCGACGGGCAGGTACTGGCGGTACGACGCTTCGACCGTACCGCCGACGGCCGGATGCTGGCGGTCGAGGATTACTGCGCGCTCAAGCCCAATGACGCCGTCAACAAGTACAAGGGGACGCTGGAGGATCTGGCCAGGCTTACCCGTGCCTACGTGCCGCGCGCGGCATTCAGGGATGCGGCACGCCGCCTCTATGCGTTGATATTGCTGAACTACGCCGTCCGCAATGCCGATGCGCATCTGAAAAATTTCGCGCTGGTCTATACCGGCGTCGATGATGTCCGGCTGGCGCCGGTCTACGACGTCCTGAGCAGCACCGTCTATCCGAGATTCGCGACGAGCCTGCCTGCGCTGCCCTTGCAGGGCAAGCGCGTGTGGGCGTCGGGCAGCATGCTGGCGATCTACGGGGCCACGTGGCTGGGCCTGAGCAAGGCGGACATGGACGAAGCGCGCGAACGGATCACGCAAGCCGTGCACGGGATCGCGCCGATGATCACCGACCATGCCGCGCGCTACCCGGGCTTTCGCGATGTCGCGCAGGGCATGCTGGCCGCCTGGGGTACCGGGCTGGCCGATATCAGGCCCGACGCCAAGCCTGGAAAAACCGTTCCCGTTTCATTGCGCGGATAGGCGCGGGGCACGCCTCGCACCATATCCTTCAATGCGGCTTGACCGCCACCTTCAGCACATTGTCCCGCTGGTTGGCGAACAGCTCGTAGGCCGCCACGATGTCGTCGAGCTTGAACTCGTGGGTCACCAGCAGCCCCAGGTCCAGGCGCCCGGATTCCAGCACGTTGATCAGCCGCCGCATCCGTTCCTTGCCGCCCGGGCACAGCGCGGTGTTGATCTTGTGGTCGCCCAGGCCGGCGGCGAAGGCCGACAGGGGCAGGGTCAGGTCCTCGGAATAGACGCCCAGGCTGGACAGGGTGCCGCCGGGCTTGAGCACGCGTAGCGCGGACGCGAACGTCGACTGGGTGCCCAGGGCCTCGATCGAGGCATCCACGCCGCGGCCACCGGTCAGTTTCATGATCTCGTCCACCACGTCGCACTCCCGGAAATTCAGGGCGACGTCCGCCCCCAGCTTGCGCGCGATGTCCAGCCGGTGCGGGTTGCCGTCGATGGCGATGATGGTCGTCGCGCCCGACAGCCGGGCGCCGGCGGTGGCGCACAGGCCGATGGGGCCCTGGGCGAACACGGCCACGACGTCGCCGATGCGGATGTTGGCGTTCTCGGCGCCCTTGAAGCCGGTGGACATGATGTCCGGGCACATCAGCACCTGTTCGTCGGTCAGTCCGTCGGGGATGGGGGCGAGGTTGGCCTGGGCATCGGGTACCAGCACGTATTCCGCCTGGGTGCCGTCGATGAGGTTGCCGAAACGCCAGCCGGCGGTCGCCTTGTAGCCGTGGCAGCCGCACAGTCCCTGCGGGACCAGGTAGCTGCCGTCCTGCGACGGAACGCCATCCTGCGCGGCATAGGAGTTGAAGTTCGGGCAGATGGCGCCGGCGATGACGCGCTGGCCTTCCCGGTAGCCGGTCACGGCGCTGCCGAGTTTCTCGATCACGCCCACCGGTTCGTGGCCCACGGTCAGGCCGGGGGCGACGGGGTATTCGCCTTTCAGTATGTGGATGTCGGTGCCGCAGATGGTCGTGGTGGTGATGCGGACCAGGGCGTCGTTCGGGCCCACGCCGGGAATGGGCTTGTCCGCGATCTCGATGCGCCCGGGCGCGACGAATACGGCGGCTTTCATCATGGCAGTCATCGTTCGGCCTCCTGGAGGGGATGGGTTGGGAACCGTCGTTGCAGCATGCCTGCTAGAAGCATTACACAGGAGATCCGGGACGGGTTGATTGATCCAGGTCATCCGCGGCCGTCATGGAGGAAACAAGGGGTTACCCCGGTCATCGGCAATATGCTTAAAACCCCTGTTCATAAGATGCGTCCAATTTCGCCTTACTGCCCGCTAATCCGCATAAAATCTGAGGTTTACGTCCGGCGGCCAGTCACGGTTTGGTAAACTGGCCCGACTATCTAGATGGGATCCGACAGGACATGGCCGCTTTCAATACCGAACGCGTCACGAGCGTTCACCACTGGAACGAGACGCTTTTCAGCTTCAAGACCACGCGCGATCCCGCGCTGCGTTTCCACAACGGCCACTTCGTCATGATCGGGCTGGAAGTCGAAGGCAAGCCGCTGATGCGCGCCTACAGCATCGCCAGCGCCAACTACGAGGAACATCTCGAGTTCCTGAGCATCAAGGTGCCCAACGGCCCGCTCACCTCGCGCCTGCAGCACCTGAAGGAAGGCGATTCCATCCTGGTCAGCCGCAAGCCGGTCGGCACCCTGGTGGTGGACGACCTGCTGCCCGGCAAGAACCTGTACCTGTTCGGCACGGGTACGGGCCTGGCCCCCTTCATGAGCATCATCAAGGATCCCGACGTCTACGAGCGCTTCGAGAAAGTGGTGCTGGTGCACGGCGTGCGCTGGGTCAGCGAACTGGCCTATTCGGACTACATCGGCAGCGAACTGCCAGGCAACGAATACTTCGGCGACATGGTGCGCGACAAGCTGATCTATTACCCCACGGTCACGCGCGAGCCCTTCCGCAACCAGGGCCGCATCACCGATCTCCTGACCAGCGGCAGGCTGGCGGCCGACATCGGGCTGCCCCCCATCAATCCCGAGCACGACCGCGCCATGCTGTGCGGCAGCCCGCACATGCTGGCCGACGTCACCGCCATCCTGGACGGCCTGGGCTTCAAGGCGTCCGAGCACACCGGCCATGCCGGGGACTACGTGGTCGAGCGCGCTTTCGTGGAAAAGTGAGCCGGGGCCTGCCGTCTGCCAGCAATGAAAAACGGGGCCGCGAGGCCCCGTTTTCTTGCCTGGCGGATCAGTGCACCAGCCGGCCCGATTCGGCCAGTTCGCGGATGCGCTGGACCGTGTCCATGTCGGCGGCGATGTAGGCCTGCTTGCGCAGGGCCACGACGGTTTCGTCCAGCTCGCTGTGGCCTTCCTGCAGGTCCAGCTCGTAGATGAAGCGCAGGAACAGCACGTCCGGCCCGGGTTCCTCGATACGGACCGTGGCCTCGCTGCGGGGCCACAGGTCGGTGGCGGCGGCCAGCACCTTGACCTGCATCATGGGCGTCAGCGTGACCTCGTCGTGGACCTGGAAGGGCCCGAAGTCGAGCACGCGCCTGAGCACGGTGTGCTCCTGTCCGACGGTTTCCGCCTCGATGGTGCAGCTTTCCAGCCCCATGACGAATTCCGTGGGCTCGTGGGCCCGGATGAACAGCCCGCGCCAGATCTGCTCGCGCGTGAGCGGCGTGAGCAGGGGGACGAGCGGGTCGTTGATCTGGATGAGGTGTTCGAAGCGAAGCATGGAGAGCGCGGTTTCCGGGAGATTCCCCTAAGGATACCGCGCTCCGGCGTGCCCGGCGCCCTAGTCGATCAGCATGGGCAGGACCATCAACTGCTGGCCGTTGATGTGCATGCGCCGCTGCAGCGAGTTGATCGCCTGGTTGTGCAGCAGGCGGGTGACGAAATTCTCGCGCTTGAACACCAGCTTGCTGGCGAAGACGATGGTGTTGGGATATTCCTGCAGGATTTCGGTGATCTGCTTTTCCAGGGTCTGCACGGCATCGGTGCCGAATCCCAGGCGGCTGGTCGCGGCCATGCCGTAGCTGTTGCAGAAGCGTTCGAAAAATTTCAGCGAAGTGGTGGCCTGCAGCTTCATCGCCTCCATCGCTTCCGGGCCGCCGTAGACCTGAGCGTCCACCGTCCGGGCGTTGATGAAGATGAAGTTCTTGAAGTGGTCGGGGAACATGCGCTGCACCCACAGCAGCGCATGCAGGCCCCCGCCGCGGCTGGAGCCGACCAGGAACGCGGCCGTGGGCGCGTAGGGGTCGAGCGCGGGCGGCGAGCAGTCCGAGCCGAACGCCTGGTCGGCGAAGATGTCGTCGATCGCGGCGATGCGGCGCCGCGTTTCCCGGTAGTGCGACCGTATCCCCAGGCAGATGAAAATCAGCACGCTCGTGATGAGCAGCGTGGCCCAGCCGCCCTCGAAGAATTTCTCGACGATGGTAACGACCAGGATGGAGCTGGTAATGGTGACGGCCACCAGCGACAGGGCGAGCCGCTGGCGCCAGTGCTTCTTGTGCAGGGGCTTGTGGCGGTTCCGTATCCAGTACAGCGACAGCCCCGCCAGCGATAGCGTGAAGGTCAGGAAGACGTTGATCGAATACAGCACCACCAGGACGGAGACCTTGCCCCCGGTCAGCAGCAGGATGGCGAAGGCGGCGATGCCCATCAGCAGGATGCCGTTCTCGGTGACCAGCCGGTTCGACAGGTAGCGGAAACGGTGCGGCATCCAGGAGTCGGCGGCCATGTTGGACAGCACCGAGGGGCCACCCAGGAAGCCGGTGTTGGCGGCCACGAACAAGAGGCCTGCCTCGAAGGCCAGGACCACGGTCAGCGCCACGAACAGGTCGCTGCCGTCGAAGCCCATTTCGCCGAGGACGTTGCCGAACACGACAGCGTTCAGCGTCTGGCCTTCCACCGGCGTCGCGTTCCACAGCAGGTACAGCAGGATGATGCCGCCGGCGGTGAAGGCCAGGCTGATGGCCATCAACAGCATGGTTGCCTTGCCGGTGTGGACCACCGGCTCGGCCAGGCGGTCGACGTTGTTGGAGACCGCCTCGATCCCGGTATAGGTGCCGCCGCCCAGCGAGTAGGCCTTCAGGAAGACCGCGAGCACGAAGAACCAGCCGGCTTCCTGGGAAAATTCGCGCACCTCCCGGATCGTGTCGGGAATCAGGAGCGGCAGGCCTTCGGCGTGCGCGAAGATGCCCCAGGCGATCAGGATGGCGTGCGTGACCACGAAGCCGACGAAGATGGGCAGGAGGACCTTGATGCTTTCCTTGGCGCCCCGCAGGTTCAGCCATGTCAGCAGGAGCACCATCACACAGGCGGTCCACAGCTTGGACGTCTGCCAGCCTGGCGGCAGCAGCGAGAACAGCGCATCGGTGCCGCTGGCCACGGAAATGGCGATGGTCAGCACGTAGTCCACGATCAGCGCCGAGCCCGAGACGAGGCCGGCCGTGGGGCCGAGCAGCGCGGTCGATACCCGGTATCCGCCGCCGCCGGTGGGGAACAGCTCGATGACCTGGTTATAGGCCAGTGCGACGACGAACACCGTGATGGCGGTCGCGATGGCCAGGAACAGGGCGAGGTGGGTATGGGTGCCCAGGGCGCGGAATGCCTCCTCCGGGCCGTAGGACGAGGAGGACAGGCCGTCCGCGCCCAGTCCCACCCAGGCCAGGAAGGCCGCCAGCGCGAGGGAATGCCGGGTGTCCGGGGACAGCGGGTCCCGGGCCTTGCCCAGCAGACGCTCGCGCCATGAGGTTGCTTTCATACGAAGGGATTCCTGCTGCCTGGGGGTCGAATGTCTTCTTGATTGCGCGGCGCGCAGCGTACGCTTTTGGAGGGATTCGCGCTTTGAAGGCCATTCTAGCAATAGGGGAAATTGTTACCCTGTCTCTGGGCAGGCACTATGGCAAACGAATTTCTGATAGCTTTACGCATAGGCGCCCATGGGCGCGGATCCCCTTATCCATCGAGGCAAGCATGAGCAAGCAGATCATCCACACCGACGCCGCGCCGGCGGCCGTCGGTCCGTATTCCCAGGCAGTGGCCGTGCCCGCTTCCGGCAAGACCGTCTATCTGTCGGGTCAGATCGGCCTGATTCCCGCCTCCGGCCAGTTGGAAACGGGCAGTTTCGAGGCGCAGGTGCGCCAGGCTTTCGCCAACATGGAAGCGGTGGTGCGCCAGGCGGGTGGCACGCTGGACCAGGTCGTCAAGCTGACCTTGTTCCTGACCGACCTGTCCAAGTTCGGCACGGCCAACGACATCATGGCGCAGTTGATTCCCCAGCCTTTCCCGGCCCGCTCCACGGTGGGCGTGGCGGCCTTGCCCAAGGGGGCGGAGTTCGAGGTCGAGGCGATCCTGGTCATCTGATCCTGGCCGATACATGAGCGCGCGCCCCGCCGCCCAGGACGAAAGCGAGCTGACGCCGCAGCAGCGCAAGATGCGCAAGCTCGGGCTGCGCGTCGCGGACGACTTCGTCCTGCACCTGCCCATCCGCTACGAGGACGAGACGCAGCTGACGCCGATCAAGCGGCTGCTGCCGGGCATGTGGGCGCAGGTCGAGGGCGTGGTGACGCGCTGCGAGGTCGCCTATCGTCCGCGGCGCCAACTGGTGGCGGCGATCGAAGACGACACCGGCGAACTCGCGCTGCGCTACCTGAACTTCTATCCCAGCCAGCAGAAACAGCTGGCGGTGGGGCGCCGCATCCGCGCGCGGGGCGAGGCGCGCGGCGGTTTCTTCGGCATGGAGATGGTGCACCCGCGCACCACGGTCGCCGATGGAGATACCCCCTTGCCCGATCGCCTGACGCCGGTCTATCCCACTACCGAGGGGCTGCCCCAGGCCACGCTGCGCAAGGCCATCGCCGCGGCGCTGGAGCGGGCGGACCTGCGCGATACGCTGCCGGAGGCGCTGCTGCAACGCTATGGTCTGATGCCGTTCGGCCAGGCCGTGCGCCTGTTGCACGCGCCGCCGCCCGACGTGGCCACGCAGCCCCTGGTCGATCGCGCGCATCCGGCCTGGCTGCGCATCAAGTTCGACGAGCTGCTGGCCCAGCAACTGTCGCTGGCGCGGGCGCGCGCCGCCCGGCTGGACAAACGGGCGCCGCCGCTGGCGCGTTCGACCGCGGCCGATGGGCTGGTGGCGCGGCTGCTGCGCGCGCTGCCGTTCGAGCTGACCGGCGCCCAGCAGCGGGTGCGCGACGAAATCGCCGCCGATCTGACCCGGCCGCATCCCATGCAGCGGCTGCTGCAGGGAGACGTGGGCAGCGGCAAGACGGTGGTGGCGGCGCTGGCCGCCGCGCAGGCCATCGACAACGGCTACCAGGCGGCGTTGATGGCGCCCACCGAGATCCTGGCCGAACAGCATTTCCGCAAGCTGGTGGGCTGGCTGGAGCCGTTGGGCGTGAAAGTGGCCTGGCTGACGGGCAGCCTGACGCCCAAGGGCCGGCGCGAGGCGGCCGCGCTGATAGAGAGCGGCGAGGCGCCGCTGGCGGTGGGCACGCAGGCGCTGATCCAGCAGCATGTGCAGTTCGCGCGGCTGGGCCTGTCCATCGTCGACGAACAGCATCGCTTCGGCGTGGGCCAGCGGCTCGCGCTGCGCAACAAGGGCGGCGAGGACGAGGTGTTTCCCCACCAGTTGATGATGTCCGCCACGCCCATTCCCCGCACGCTGGCGATGACGTTCTTCGCCGACCTGGATGTCTCGGTCATCGACGAGTTGCCGCCGGGCCGGGTGCCGGTCATCACCAAGCTGCTGTCGGACACGCGCCGCGACGAGGTGGTCGCGCGCATCCACGAGGCTGCCCGGACCGGCCGCCAGGTGTACTGGGTGTGCCCGCTGGTCGAAGAGAGCGAGACGCTGGAACTGCAGACCGCCGTCGATACCTTCGAGACGCTGCGGCAGGCGCTGCCGGAGCTGCGCGTGGGCCTGGTGCACGGCAGGCTGCCGACCGCGGAGAAGGCGGCGGTCATGCAGGCCTTCAAGGACGGCGATCTCGACCTGCTGGTGGCGACCACCGTGATCGAGGTCGGCGTCGACGTGCCCAATGCCTCGTTGATGGTGATCGAGCACGCCGAACGCTTCGGCCTGGCGCAGTTGCACCAGTTGCGCGGCCGGGTAGGGCGGGGCGCGGCCGAGTCGGTTTGCGTGCTGTTGTATCAGGCGCCGCTGTCGCTGGTCGCCAAGGCGCGGCTGCGGACCATGCACGAAACCACCGACGGGTTCGAGATCGCGCGGCGCGACCTGGAGCTGCGCGGGCCCGGCGAGTTCCTGGGCGTACGGCAGTCGGGCCTGGCGCTGATGCGGTTCGCCGACCTGGATGCCGACCTGGAGATTGCCGAACAGGCGCATGAAGCCGCCGCCGAATTGCAGGCGCGCGCGCAAGACGTGGTGTCCGCCCACCTGGCGCGATGGATGCGCGGGCGGGAGGATTTCCTCAAGGCTTGAAAAGAGGCGAGAGATGACCCTGACTGAACTGAAATACATCGTGGCGGTGGCGCGGGAGCGGCATTTCGGCCGTGCCGCCGAGGCCTGTTTCGTCAGCCAGCCCACGCTTTCGGTGGCCATCCGCAAGCTGGAGGACGAGCTGGGCGTGACGCTGTTCGAGCGGGGCGGCACCGAAGTGGGCGTGACCCCCATCGGCGAGCGCATCGTGGCCCAGGCCCAGAAAGTGCTGGAAGAGAGCGCGAACCTGAAGGAGATCGCCAAACAAGGCCATGATCCGCTGTCCGGCGCGCTGCGGGTGGGCGTCATCTATACCATCGGTCCCTACCTGCTGCCGCAACTGGTGCCCAGGCTGATCGAGATCGCGCCGCAGATGCCGCTGCTGCTGCAGGAGTATTTCACCGTGCGGCTGCTGGAGCTGCTGCGCCAGGGCGAGATCGACTGCGCCATCATGGCCCTGCCGCTGCCCGACGCCGGGCTGACCATCCAGCCGCTGTACGACGAGCCCTTCGTGGTGGCCGTGCCCAAGGGCCATCCGCTGGCCAGCCGCAGCCGCGTCAATGCCGAAGAACTCAAGAGCGAGACCATGCTGCTGCTGGGCACGGGCCATTGCTTCCGCGACCAGGTGTTGGAAGTCTGTCCCGAACTGTCGCGCTTTTCGGCGACCACCGAAGGCATCCAGCGGACCTTCGAGGGGTCGTCGCTGGAGACCATCCGGCACATGGTGGCCTCGGGCATAGGCATCACGGTGCTGCCCATGTCGTCGATCCCGCCGCAGCCCGATGAACGCGATCTGCTGCGCTACATTCCCTTCGAGGACCCCGTGCCCGACCGGCGCGTGGTGCTGGCATGGCGCAAGAGTTTCCCGCGCACGGCAGCCATCGACACCCTGATCGCCGCCATCCACGCCTGTCGGCTGAACGGCGTGGCCATGCTGGATCCCAGCGCGCAGGCGGCCTGAGGCGGATAGCGCTTGTCATGCCGCGATCCATCCCAATCTAGTATCCTGTGACGTCGGTTTCGACTTTGACAAGGAGTCAAGCAATGGTGAAGAAAGCAACTGCCAAGAAACCCGCAAGCAATGGTGGCGCGGCCCGCTCGGCCGCCGGTGCGCTGCGCATCGACATCGGCATCTCCGACAAGGACCGCGCCGCGGTGGCCGGGGGCTTGTCCAAGCTGCTGGCCGATACCTACACGCTGTACCTGATGACGCACAACTTCCACTGGAACGTGACGGGGCCGATGTTCAACACCCTGCATGCCATGTTCATGACCCAGTACACCGACCTGTGGACTTCCATCGATGACGTGGCCGAGCGCATCCGCGCGCTGGGGCACGTCGCGCCGGGCACCTACCGCGAATTCGCCAAGCTCACCACGATCAGCGAACCGGCCGACGTGCCCGAGGCGCTGGAAATGGTGCGCCAGCTGGTGGTGGGGCACGAGGCGGTGGCCAAGACCGCCCGCAACATCCTCAAGGTGGCGGATGCCGCCAGCGACGAGCCGACCGCCGACCTGCTGACCCAGCGCCTGGAGTTCCACGAGAAGACCGCCTGGATGTTGCGCAGCCTGCTGCAATAGGCCTTGGGACCAGGGCGCCGTACGCGGCGCCGGGTCATGGAAATCCCTGCCTCGCGGGCGACGCGGCGCAGGGATTTTTTCTATGTTCTTTCCCTGCCTGGATGCGGAAAATTATTTGAGGTTTAAAAATTTTAAGTTAAATTAATCTTCGACCCGTCACTGCCCGGCCGTGAGGCCGCGCATACCGCTGGAGACCACTCATGGAACGCTCGGGGCATCTCGATACCTTTGCGCGCGATCATCTTCCGCCGCCCGAGGCCTGGCCGGCATTCCTGCTCGATCATCCCGCCGTCCGCTATCCCGCCCGCTTGAACTGCGCGGCCGAGCTGATCGACGGCGCGGTGGCGGCGGGGCACGGCCGGCGCCCGGCGATCTGGACCGTGACCGGCGGCAAACCGTCGGCCATCACCTATCTCGAAGTGCAGCAGCGGGTGGACCGCCTGGCGCGCGTCCTGGTCGAGGACATGGGCCTGGTGCCGGGCAACCGTGTCCTTCTGCGGGGCCCGAACAACCCCGCCATGGCGATCGCCCTGCTGGCCACGATCAAGGCAGGTCTGGTGGCGGTGCCGACCATGCCGCTGCTGCGCGCGGTGGAGCTCAAGCCGGTCATCGACAAGGCACAGGTCCGCGCGGCGCTGTGCGACGTGCGCCTGCGCGATGAAGTCGACGCCTGCATGCGGTCCGGTCCCGCGCACTGTCCCACGTTGACCCAGGTCCGCTTTTTCAACGACGACGGCCCCGAGTCGCTGGAAGCCCTGGCGAGCGGCAAGCCGGCGTCCTTTCCCGCGTGCGATACGGCCGGCGACGACGTCTGCCTGATCGCCTTCACCAGCGGCACCACGGGCAGCCCCAAAGGCTGCATCCATTTCCATCGCGACGTGCTGGCGATGTGCGACCTGTTCCCGCGCTCGATATTGCAGGCCACGCCCGACGACATCTTCTGCGGCACGCCGCCCCTGGCGTTCACCTTCGGCCTGGGCGGCATGCTGTGCTTCCCGTTGCGCGCCGGCGCCTCTACCGTGCTGTCCGAGAAGCTGACCCCGGCTTCGCTGCTGGAAACCATCCAGGCCACCCGCGCCACCATCGTCTTCACCGCGCCCACCTTCTACCGCCAGATGGCGGCCCTGGCCCAGGGCTACGACATCTCCAGCCTGCGCCATTGCGTCTCGGCCGGCGAAGCCCTGCCCGACGCCACGCGCCAGAGCTGGAAGCAGGCGACCGGCGTGGAGATGACCGACGGCATCGGCAGCACCGAGATGATCCATATCTTCATCTCCAGCGCCGGCCAGGAGGTCCGCCGCGGCGCCATCGGCAAGGTGGTGCCCGGCTACGAGGCCTGCATCGTCGACGAAGCCATGCGGCCCCAGCCTCCTCGCACCGTCGGCCGCCTGGCCGTGCGCGGCCCCACGGGCTGCAAATACCTGGCCGACGACCGCCAGGCCAACGCCGTCCGCCAGGGATGGAACCTGACCGGCGATTCCTTCATGATGGACGAGGACGGCTACCTGTATTACCAGGCCCGGACCGATGACATGATCATCTCGGCCGGCTACAACATCGCCGGTCCCGAGGTCGAAAGCGCCTTGCTCCAGCACGAGGCCGTGGCCGAATGCGGCGTGATCGGCGTCGCCGACGACGAGCGCGGCCAGGCCGTGACCGCCTTTGTCGTGCTGCGCCCCGGCTTCGCGCCTGGAGACGATCTGGCCAAGGCCCTCCAGGAGCACGTCAAGCGCACGATCGCTCCCTACAAATACCCGCGCGTCATCCGTTTCGTCGATGCCTTGCCCCGTACTGAAACGGGCAAGCTCAAGCGCTTCGCGCTGCGCGGGCTGAGCTAGCGCGCTGTCCCGGAGATAGGCCCGCACGAAATGCCTCCGTTGGGGGGCCGGCAAGGCCCCGCCGCCGCTATTGGCAGGTGGTCACGTTCGTGACCTCGACCACGGCTTCCCGTACGTCGCAGGCGAGCTTGCGCGGCAGGTCGCCGGTTTCGGTGCAATTGCCCATGCCGTTGTAGGCCCAGATCGACCCGGTCATGCCCGTGCCGGGGCGGTCGGCGGGGCAGCGCGCCTCGAAATGCACCGTGATGCAGTTGGCCACCTTGGGCTGCACGCCGGGCCGGATGCCGATGACCGAGGGCAGCCCCCCCTTGGCGGGGCATTGCGCGGCTTGCAGGCGTATGGCGCGGCGCTCGGCCGCGAGATGGTCCAGCAGCGCCTGGGTCCGGCGTTCCTGTTCCTGGCGGGCGAGTTCCGCTTTCCTGCGGGTTTCTTCCTCGCGCTGTTTTTCCCTGGCCAGCCTGGCCTGTTCCGCGGTACGGGCTTCCTCGGCCTTGCGCTGTTCTTCCTGCTTGCGCCCGGCTTCCTGCCGACGCTGGGTTTCCTGGGCGCTCGTTGATGCCGCCGCCACGGTCCTCTGCGGCGAGGAAGGGGCCGCGGCCGCCGCGGCGCGGGCCTGTGCCGCCGCGGCGTTGGCCGCCATGATCCGGTCGGCGTGCGCGGCGGCTTCGCGGTCGCGCTGCTGTTTCTGTTGTTCGATCTGCCGCAGCTTCTGGTTCAGGTCCCGTTCGAAGTCGCGCGACTGCTGCGCCATGCGCAGGTTGCTCTGGTTGGCCTGCTGGAAGCCGCTGGCCAGGCCGCTCAGGATGGCGTTGGTCGTGGCCTGGGATTCGGCCTCCCGCTCGGCGGCGCGGCGCTGGGCATGGATGCGGCTCCGTTCGCGCTCGACTTTCTGGCGCTCGCGGTTTTCCATCGCCGAGGCCAGGCGCTCGTGGGTCACGGGAAGATAGATATGGTTCCCGGTCGAGGGCGAGTCATCGTCCGGTCCCTGCGCCCGGCTCATGATCCGGATGGAGTCGCCGCGGTTGATGTAGATGTCGAGATAGTCGCCGTTGTAAGTGAAGATGTTCTCCGTTCCCGTGAACCGGTGGACCAGGCGGTCATCCGCCGACAGCGTCAGTTGCCTGCTTTCGAAGGAACCCGCGGGCCGGTTTGGCATGCTCAGTACGCGGAATGCCCGGGGATCCGTCCTGGAAGGGGCCTGAAAGACTTCTCGGCCGGGGTTCGATCCGTCGGGCAGGCTGTACTGGAAAACCAGGTTGCCCGCGTCGTCCTTGTCGATTTTCAACAGCGTGATGCGGCTGACGAAGGTCTGCCCCACGCTTTGTTCCCAGACGCCGAACGGCGAGGCGGCGCGCAACTGCTGGTAGGGGGAGGCCGGGTCCAGGCTGACGGGGATCGTGCCGCCGTCGGGCAGGGTATAGACGTCGCGGCGCAGCGGCTTGGGCCTCATGTGGAACGAGGCGGCCGATGCGCGATAGGAAAAATGCGCGGCAGCGTCGGCCAGCGACAGTTGCAGATCGTTCAGCGAGCCGTTGAGGACTTTCATGCGTCCGTTTTCGTCGAAGCGGACGGTCGCCTGGTCGTCGCTGAACATGCCGGATTGCTCGATCAGCATGTGGTAGGTGCCCGGCTGGGCCGCGGGGCGCACGAGGAGCCGGATCGCGCTGGAGTCCAGCAGGCCATTGGCCGTGTAGAGCCTGATGGCGAGCGCGCCCTGGGCCGGTTCCGCCATTAACTGCAGCCAGTCGCCATCGTCGTTGACGTACAGGTGGCCGACATAGGGCTGCAGAAAGCCCCACTGGATCTGTTGGAAGGCCGCTTGGGCCGTCGCCATGGCCTGGGAGGATCGGGCGGTGTCGGCGGGGTCCACCGTGGCGCAACTGGCGAGCGTCGCGCACAGCGCGGATGCGAGCAGGAGTTTTCTCATGTCGTGGGTCTGTTGTCGTTGTCGTGGCGCCGAAGCGCCTGGTTCCGGCTGCCCGGTTCGCGCAAGCGCGCATCCTAGGGTACGAAGGGTGGGCGCGCATCACCCGATCCTGTGAAAGGCGCTGGTACCATAACGGCATGGACCCTACGTTTCCCGTCTCCCTTTCCCACCGCCTGGGCCTGTACATGCGCCTCGTGCGCCTGGACAAGCCGATCGGTATCCTGCTGCTGATCTGGCCCACGCTATGGGCCCTGTGGGCCGCCAGCAAGGGCGGACCGTCGCTGTACCTGGTGTTCGCCTTCGTGATGGGTACGGTGCTGATGCGTTCGGCCGGCTGCGGCATCAACGATTATTTCGACCGCGACGTCGATCGGCACGTCGAGCGCACGCGCGACCGGGTGCTGACATCGGGCCTGATCTCGGGCCGCGAGGCGCTGGGCGTGACGCTGGCGCTGACGCTGCTGGCGCTGCTGCTGATCCTGCCCATGAACCACCTGGTCTGGGCCCTGTCCGTGGTGGCGGTGTTCCTGTCGGTCACCTATCCCAAGTTCAAGCGCTTCTTCGCCATTCCCCAGGCCTATCTGGGCATCGCCTTCGGCTTCGGCATTCCCATGGCCTACGCGGCGGTGCTCGAGACCGTGCCGCTGGAAGGCTGGGTCATGCTGGCCGCCAACATTTTCTGGGCGATCGCCTACGACACCGAATACGCCATGGTGGACCGGCCCGACGACCTCAAGCTCGGCCTGCGGACCTCCGCCGTTACTTTCGGCAAGTGGGACGTGGCCGCGGTGGGCGTGTGCTACGCGGCGACCCTGGCGCTGCTGGGCGTGGTCGGCGCCATGCTGGACTACGGATGGGCCTATGCGGCGGGCCTGGCGGGAGCGGCCGCCATCGCCGTGCGCCACCTGTGGTGGATACGCCACCGCGAGCGCGCGGCGTGTTTCCGCGCCTTCCTGCACAACACCTGGTTCGGTTTCTCGGTGTTCGCCGGCATTTTCGTGCAGACCACGCTGCTGGGCTAGGGCGGGGCGGATTGGCGGGGTGCCCGCCTATATAATCGTCGCTTTTCCCCCCGAAGCCATGTCGCCCATCGCCGACAACCTACGCGCCGTCCGCCACCGCATCGAGCACGCCGCCAAGGCCTGCGGCCGCGCGCCGGGCGAGGTGGCGCTGCTGGCGGTGTCCAAGACCTTTCCCGCCCAGGCGGTGCGCGAGGCCCACGCGGCCGGGCAGCGGGCCTTCGGCGAAAGCTACCTCCAGGAGGCCGTCGAGAAGCTGGCCGCGCTGGAAGACCTGCGGGGCGACACCGAATGGCACTTCATCGGTCCGCTGCAAAGCAACAAGGCCCGGCAGGTCGCCGCCTGTTTCGACTGGGTCCACAGTATCGATCGCCTCAAGATCGCCCAGCGCCTGTCCGATTTGCGGCCACCCGGCATGGCCGACCTCCAGTTGTGCATGCAGGTCAACATCGACGACCAGCCCACCAAGAGCGGCGTGGCGCCCGCCGAAGCGCTCGGGCTGGCGCGGGACATCGCCGCGCTGCCGCGCGTGCGCCTGCGCGGCCTGATGTGCATTCCGGCCCCTCAGCACGATCCTGTCCGCCAGCGGGCGGTCTTCGCCAGCCTGGCGGCGCTCATGCGGGACATGAACCGGGAAGGCCTCGGGCTGGATACCCTGTCCATGGGCATGTCGGACGACCTGGAAGCCGCCGTGGCGGCCGGGGCGTCCATCGTCCGGGTGGGCACCGCCATCTTCGGCGCCCGGGATTATTCGTCCTGACCGCGCGGCCGCAACGCATCCCAAGGAAACCTCAATGACCCAATCGCTTTCTATCGCATTCATCGGTGGCGGGAACATGGCCGCCGCGCTGATCTCCGGCCTGGCCGGCAAGTTCTGCCCCATGGGGAACATCCACGTCGTGGATCCCAGCGAGGCCTCCAGGCAGGCGTGGGCGGCGCGTGGCGCCACGGTCGCGGCGGCGCCCGACGAGACCTTGTCGCGCTGCGCGATCTGGGTCTACGCGGTCAAGCCCCAGGTCATGAAGGAGGTGGCGGCGGCGAGCCGGCCCTGGCTCAAGGACAGCCTGGTGATCAGCATCGCCGCCGGCATCCGGGCCGCCGACCTGGCGCGCTGGCTGGGGGCCGACGCGCAGCCGTGGCCGCGCGTCGTGCGCTGCATGCCCAATACGCCCGCGCTGATCGGGCAGGGCGTTACCGGCCTGGCCGCGCTCGACAGCGTGGGCGAGGCCGACCGGGCGCAGGCCCAGGCCGTGCTCGAGGCGGTGGGAAGCACCGTGTGGGTCTCGCGCGAGGCCGATCTGGACGGCGTGACCGCGCTGTCGGGCAGCGGGCCGGCCTATGTGTTCCTGTTCATCGAGGCCCTCATCGAAGGCGGCAAGGCCGTGGGGCTGGATGACGAGCAGTCGCGCGCGCTGGCGCTGGCCACGTTGTCCGGCGCCGCCGGCCTGGCGGCCGCGTCTTCCGAGCCGCCGTCGGTGCTGCGCGAGCGCGTGACCTCCAAGGGCGGCACCACGGCCGCCGCCCTGGATGTCCTGGCCCAGGCGAATTTCCGCCAGACCGTGGTCCGGGCCATGCAGGCTGCCGCCCATCGCGCGCAAGAGATGGGTGATGAGTTCGGAAGATAATCCCGCCGGCATCCAGTCGGTCGCGCGCCACCCGCCTTTCGTCCTGTTCTGGTTCGGCCGGGTCATGTCGACCCTGTCGTTCCAGATGCTGTCGGTGGCCGTGGGCTGGCAGGTCTACGAGATCACCGGCAGCGCCTTCGACCTGGGCCTGGTCGGACTGGCGCAATTCCTGCCCATGGTGCTGCTGACCTTCGTCGTGGGGCAGGTGGCCGATCGCTACGACCGGCGGGCCATCGCCAGCGTCTGCATGGTGGTGGAGTCGATCGCGGCCGGTCTCCTGGCCTTCGGTACATGGGAGGGCTGGCTCACGCGCGATGCCATCCTGGGACTGGTGGCGCTGGGCGGCGCCGCGCGCGCCTTCGAGTCGCCCACGATGGCGGCGCTGGTGCAGGGAGTGGTCCCCCGCGGCCTCATCCCCCAGGCCGCGGCCTGGTCCACCTCCGCCACCCAGACCGCGCAGATACTGGGGCCCGCGATGGGCGGGCTGTTGTACGGGTTCGGATCCATGGTCGCCTATGTGGTGGCCTGCGTGTTCTTCTTCGTCGGCGGCGGCCTGGTGGCGATGATACGGGCGGAACGCACCGTGTCCACCCGCGAGCCGGTCACGCTCAAGTCCGTGTTCTCGGGCATTGCCTTCATCCGCAGCCGCCCGGTCATATTGGGGACGCTGTCGCTGGACTTGTTCGCGGTGCTCCTGGGCGGCGCCACCGCGCTGCTGCCCATCTATGCGCGCGACATCCTCCAGACCGGGCCTTGGGGGCTGGGATTGTTGCGCACGGCGCCCGCCGTGGGGGCGCTGGCCATGTCGGTCTTCCTGGCCCACCACCCCATCCACCGCAACGTCGGTACCCTCCTGTTCTCGTCACTCGTGGTCTTCGGGCTTGCCACGGTCGTGTTCGGCCTGTCCTCGCACCTGATTGTCTCCATGGCGGCGCTGTTCGTGCTGGGGGCCTCGGACGTGGTCAGCGTGGTGATCCGCTTCACCCTGGTCCAGTTGCAGACCCCGCCCGAAATGCTGGGCCGCGTCAGCGCGGTGAACTCCTTGTTCGTCGGCACCTCCAATCAACTCGGCGAGTTCGAATCGGGCGTGACGGCCGCGCTGTTCGGCGTCGTGCCGGCGGTGCTGATCGGCGGCGCGGGCACGGTCGCGGTAGCCCTGCTGTGGATGGTATTGTTTCCCCAGTTGCGCCGCTTGAAGTCGTTGGAAGGCTAGCGGGTCCGATACTTGCGCATGCGCATGCGCATGCGCCCGCGGCCAGCACCGCGGCACCCGCCGTGCGTGCCAGCATCCCGGAGGTCGACCGCCATGTCTTTGCATCCCGTCCTGCAGGAAGTCACCGATCGTATTCTCGCGCGGGGCGGCGACCGCCGCGCGCAATGGCTGGAGGAAACCCGGGCCCGGGCCGGCGCGAAGGTCGAGCGCGGCCACCTGTCGTGTACCAATCTGGCGCATGGCTTCGCGGCCATGCCTGAGCGCGCGAAGCTCATGCTCAAGGTGCAGGAGCAGCCCAACGTGGCCATCGTATCGGCCTACAACGACATGCTGTCGGCCCACCAGCCGCTGGCCGATTTTCCCGCCTGGATCAAGGAGGCGGCGTTGGCGGCCGGCGCCACCGCGCAGTTCGCCGGCGGGGTGCCCGCCATGTGCGACGGCGTTACCCAGGGCCAGGCGGGCATGGAACTGTCGCTGTTCTCGCGCGATGTCATCGCGATGGCCACGGCCGTGGCCCTGTCCCACCAGATGTTCGACGCGGCGGTGTATCTGGGCGTGTGCGACAAGATCGTCCCGGGCCTGGTCATCGGCGCGCTGTCCTTCGGCCACCTGCCGGCCGTGTTCGTCCCGGCCGGCCCCATGACAACCGGCGTGGGCAACGACGAGAAGGCCAGGATCCGGCAGTCCTATGCCGAGGGCAAGGTCGGCCGGGCGGAACTGCTCGAAGCCGAGAGCCGCGCCTACCATGGGCCGGGTACCTGTACTTTCTACGGAACCGCCAATTCGAACCAGATGCTGATGGAGTTCATGGGGCTGCACCTGCCCGGAACGTCCTTCATCAACCCCCATACTCCGCTGCGCGAGGCGCTGACCCGAGCGGCGGCCAGGCAGGCCGTGTCGCTATGGCACGGCGGCGGGCGGTATACGCCCATCTGCGAGGTCCTGGATGAGAAGGCTTTCGTCAACGGCATCGTCGGGCTGATGGCCACTGGCGGCTCGACCAACCACACCCTGCACCTGGTGGCCATGGCGCGGGCCGCGGGCATAGAACTGAACTGGGACGATTTCCATGCCTTGTCCGAGGTGGTGCCGCTGCTGGCGCGCGTCTACCCGAACGGCAAGGCCGACGTGAACGAATTCCAGGCCGCGGGCGGGTTGCAGTTCGTCATCCGCCAGTTGCGGATGGGAGGGCTGCTGCACGAGGACGTCACCACGGTGGTGGGCAAGGGGCTGGCTGCCTATTGCCGCGAGCCTTATCTTCAGGATGGCAGGCTGGCCTGGCGGGACGGCGCCGAGGTCCCGGGGGACGACGCCATCGTGCGTCCGCTGGACCGTCCGTTCTCGCCCGACGGCGGGCTGCGGGTGCTGGCAGGCAACCTGGGCCGTTCCATCATCAAGATCTCGGCGGTCGCGCCCGAGCATCAGGTGGTGGAGGCACCCGCCATCGTGTTCGACGAGCAGGACGATGTGCTGGCCGCCTTCCAGCGTGGCGAGCTGGAGCGGGATTTCGTCGCGGTGGTGCGCTGGCAGGGGCCGGCGGCCAACGGCATGCCCGAACTGCACAAGCTCACGCCCATGCTGTCCGTGCTGCAAGGAAGGGGATTCCATGTCGCGCTGGTGACCGACGGGCGCATGTCGGGCGCCTCGGGCAAGGTGCCCGCGGCCATTCACGTTACGCCTGAAGGCCTCAAGGGCGGCCCCATCGGCAGGGTGCGCACCGGCGACCGGGTCCGGCTGGATGCGAGGCGCGGCGTGCTGGAGGTGCTGGCGGACCTGGATGCCCGCCCGGCCGCGGCCGCCCCCGATCTGCGGCCGCATCGCCGCGGCGTGGGGCGCGACCTGTTCGGTCACATGCGGCGGGCGGTCAGCGCGGCGGAGGAGGGGGCCTGCACCTTGTTCGTCGACGAGGATTAGGCCCCAGGCCGCGGATCAGGCCGAGAAGAAGGCGAAGCGGACCAGGAACAGGATGGCGATCAACCAGGCCGCGGGGTGGATTTCACGGACGCGGCCGGTGCAGGCCTTGAGCACGACGTAGCTGATGAAGCCGAACGCGAGGCCGGTGGCGATCGAGTAGGTGAAGGGCATGGCCAGCGCGGTCAGCGCGGCGGGGATGGCTTCGGTGATGTCGTCCCACTTGACGTCGATCAGCTCGCGCATCATCAGGCCGGCCACGTACAGCAGCGCGGGCGCGGTGGCGTAGGCCGGGACCGAACCGGCCAGCGGCGAGATGAACAGCGCGGCCAGGAACAGCGCGCCGACCACCAGGGCAGTCAGGCCGGTACGGCCGCCGGCCTGGACGCCCGAGGCGCTTTCGACGTAGGCCGTGGTGCTGCTGGTGCCCAGCAGCGAGCCCGCGGTGATGGCGGTGCTGTCGGCCAGCAGGGCGCGGCCGATGCGGTTCTTGCCCTCGACCAGCAGGCCGGCGCGCTTGGCCACGCCCATCAGCGTGCCGGTGGCGTCGAACACCTCGACCAGCACGAACACCAGCACCACGTGCACGAAGCCCATGTGCAGCGCGCCCAGGATGTCCAGCTGCAGGAAGGTGGGCGCCAGGCTGGGAGGCGAGGAGAACACGCCGTGGAATTCATTGATGCCCAGCGCCATGCTGAGCACGGTGATGATCAGGATGCCCAGCAGGATGGCGCCGCGGACCTTCAGCGCGTCCAGGATGGCGATAATGAAAAAGCCGAGTATCGCCAGCAGCGGGGCGGGCTTGTGCAGGTCGCCCATCGTGATCAGGGTGGCGGGGCTGGCGACGACGATGCCGGAGCTGCTGAGCGCGATGATCGCCAGGAACAGGCCGATACCGGCCGCGATGGCGCTGCGCAGGGATGGCGCGATGCCGGCGATCAGCCAGCTTCGCACGCCGGTGATGGTCAGCAGGATGAAGATGACGCCCGAGATGAAGACCGCGCCCAGCGCCTGCTGCCAGGTGAAGCCCAGGGTGGCCACGACGGTGAAGGCGAAGAATGCGTTGAGCCCCATGCCTGGCGCCATGCCGATGGGATAGTTGGCGACGAACGCCATCATCAGCGAGCCGATCGCCGCCGCGATGCAGGTGGCGGCGAAAACGGCGCCCTTGTCCATGCCCGTGGTGGACAGGATCTGCGGGTTGACGAAAATGATGTAGGACATGGTCAGGAACGTGGTGATTCCCGCCAGCAGCTCGGTGCGAGCATTGGTGCCGTGTTCGTGGAGTTTGAATAGGCGCTCTAGCATGGTGGCTTCCAGGTGCGTGGACGATAGTGGGAAGCCATGCGAAAGCGCCCGGTCCGGCGCGCGCGGCCGTTGCGGCCCCCCCGATGGCCTGCCCCCCCAGGCGCATATTAGGGGTGGTTCATCAAAATGAAAAGCCAGGTCTGGGGGAACTTCGGGCGGCGCGCGGGCGTGCCGTCGCCTGCCAGCGGCGCGTGGTTCAGCGGTCGCCCTGTTTCTTGAGCTGGATGTCGTTCTTGACGTCCTGCACGCCATCGACGCCGCGCGCCACGCGTACGGCGGAATCGATCTGCGGGCTGTCGTCGGCCGTGCCGGCCAGATGCACGACGCCGTTGACCGTCTTGACCTTGATGCTCAGCGATTGCGTGGCTTGTTCCTTGAGCAGCGCCGCCTTGACCTTGGTGGTGATCACCGTGTCGCTGGCGAACTTGCCAGCCGACTCCTTGGCGGCCTGGCCGTCGCCCTGGGCCATGGCCATTGGCGTCGCGGCTGAGAAGGCTGCAATCATGGCGGCGATCATCAGGTTGCGTGTCCTCATCGATCTCTCCTTGAAAGCGGCCGGTCCCGCGGGCGGAGGTGGCCGATGGGTTCAACATACGGGGCCGGTCGGCCGGGTGTCAAAGCTGGCTGTATGCATTTGTAATCCCCGATGCCGGTCCAGGCAGGCTCCATGCGGAGCGTCCGTGCAAGCCGTCACGATTGCAAGGAATGCGTGGCACATGTAACGCGGCGACGCGGCCGATGCCCCGGGGCGCCTACAATGGGCGCTCTTCTGGAAATCCCATGTTCAGCTACCGCCACGCCTTCCACGCCGGCAATCATGCCGATGTGCTCAAACACCTCGTCCTCGTGCAGTTGCTGCGCTATTTCGCCGAGAAAGACGCGCCATATTGGTACATCGACACCCATGCCGGCGCCGGCGTCTACGCGCTGGATGGGGATTGGGCGGGCAAGAACGCCGAGTTCGAGACCGGCATCGCGCGCCTGTGGACGCGGGACGACCTGCCCGGCATCGTGGCGGAATACGTGGACGAGATCGCCGCGTTCAATCAGGATGACCTGCTGCGCCACTATCCCGGGTCGCCCTTCATCGCGGCGCAGGCGCTGCGCGAGCGGGACCGCCTGCGCCTGTTCGAACTGCATCCCACCGAGATCGACGTCCTGCGGCGCAATTGCCGCCATCTGGGCCGGGATATCGAGCGCCACACCATGGTCTACGCCGCGGACGGCTTCGATGGCGTGAAGGCATTGCTGCCGCCCCCGACGCGGCGCGGCATCGTGCTGATCGATCCTTCCTACGAGGACAAGCGCGACTACGCCCGGGTCCTTCACTGCCTGGAAGAGGGATTGAAGCGTTTCGCCACCGGCTGTTTCGCGGTCTGGTATCCGCAGGTGCAGCGGCTCGAATCGCAGCAACTCGCGGGGCGGCTGGCGCGCGTACCCGCGCGCCCCTGGCTGCACGTCAGCCTGACCGTGCGCAAGCCTTCGGGCGACGGGCTGGGCCTCTACGGCAGCGGCATGTTCATCGTCAATCCGCCATGGGTGCTGGAGGCGGCCCTGAAGGAAATCATGCCCTGGCTGACCGGCGTCCTGGCGCAGGACGCCGGTGCCACGTTCACCCTGGAAAGCCGGGAAGGCCAGGCCGCCACGCCCAGGTAAGACACTCCCGGCCATCCGCCGCGCCGAGTCCTCCGTGGAGGGGTCGGCGCTTTTTTTACGGTTGAATTCAATTGAATTCAGTTGAATTTAACTGAATTCAGGAATAGCATCGCCCACTTCGATACGCTGATTGAGGCCCCACCGCATGAGACTCGCCACCTTTACCGTCCCCGCCGAATCGTCCGCCGCCCGCGTCGGCGTGCTGTGCAAGGACAGCATGCTCGACCTGGCGCGCTGCGCGGCCGCCGTGGAGCCGGGGGAAGCCGCCTTCCCGCATTCCATGAGGGCGCTGCTGGAGGAAGGGGACGCCGGCCTGGCGCGCGCGCGGCGGCTGCTGGATGCGGCCTCGGGCGACGCCGCGCTGCGCGAGCGCCATGCCTATGCGCTTGACGATGTCCGGCTGCTGCCGCCCGTGCCCGATGCCGAAAAATTCCTGTGCGTGGGCAAGAACTACCGCACCCATCTCGAAGAACTCAAGCGCACCGATCTCATCAAGGAACTGCCGGAGGAACCGACCGGTTTCATCAAGCTCAACGCCTGCCTGGTCGGCCAGGATGCCGAGGTGGAGCGGCCGGTGGACGTGCCGCACCTGGACTACGAACCCGAACTGGTGTTCGTGATCGGCAAGCCCGCCTACCGCGCGCGCCGCGAGGATGCCTTCGACTACGTGGCCGGCATCACCATCCTGAACGACCTGACCTGCCGCGATACCCAGAAGCGCGAGGTCGCGTCGGGATCGCGCTTCTGGACGGCCAAGAACGCTCCGGGCTTCGGGCCGCTGGGGCCGTACATCATCACGATGGACGAGGTGCGCGACGCCTACGACATCTGGGTGACCTGCCGTGTCAACGGCGAAGAGCGGATGCGCGTCAATACCTCCGACCAGATCTGGAAGCTGCCGGACATCATCGAGCATTTCTCCAGGCTGCTGCCGCTCAAGCCCGGCGACATGTTCTCCACCGGCGCGCCCGGCGGCGTGGCGGTGGGCAAGCCCAATGCCGACGAGTTGTTCCTGAAGCCGGGGGACGTGGTCGAGTGCGCGTTCGAGGAGCCCGCCATGGCCTTGCGCACGCACATCGTGGCGGCGCGTTGAACCCTGCCGGGAACGATCAAGAACAACGCCTGGCGACTGTTTTCACTGGAGGAGATAGATCATGAAATGTGCAATCGATACGGCACGCCGCGCGGCCTGCACGGCGGCGGCCTTGCTGCCGTTGGCCCTGGTGCTGCCCGCCCAGGCCCAGGCTCAGGCGCAAGCCTTTCCGTCGCGGCCGGTGACCATCGTGGTGCCGTTCCCGCCGGGCGGCGGCGCGGATACCCTGGCGCGCCTGCTCGGCGCCCACCTGACCAAGGTCTGGAAGACCCAGGTGATCGTGGACAACCGGCCGGGTGCCAGCGGGCATATCGGCGCCAGCTTCGTGGCCCGGGCGCCGGCCGACGGCTATACGCTGATGATGAGTTCGACGGCATCGCTCGACAAGAAGAATGTCGGGCAGTTCGCGCCCATCTCGCTGGTGTCGGCCTCGGCCTACGTGGTGGTGGTCAACCCCCGCCTGGGCATCGGCACGATCAAGGAGCTGGTGGCCAAGGCGAAGGCTGAGCCCGGCAAGCTGACCTTTGGTTCGTCAGGCGTCGGCGCGGCCTCGCATCTGTCCGTGGAGTTGTTCAAGGAGGTGGCGGGCATCGAGATGATGCACGTGCCCTACAAGGGAACCGGCCAGGCGGTGACGGATCTGCTGGGCGGTACGTTGAGCCTGATGTTCGCGCCGGCGCAGACCGTGATGGGCTACGTCGATACGGGCCGCCTGAAAGCGCTCGCGGTGACGAGCGCCCAACGTTCCAAGGCGCTGCCCAACCTGCCCACGGTGGCCGAAGCGGGGGTGCCGGGTTATGCGGCCGTAGGCTGGTTCGGCCTGCTCGCACCGGTCGGCACGCCTGCCGCGGTGGTGGACAAGCTCAATACCGATGTGAACGCCGCACTGCGCGATCCCGATATCGTGCGGCAGATGATGGAGCATGGCGCCGAGCCCTCGCTGACGACCCCGGCGGAGTTCGGGACCTTCATCCGCGCGGAACTGGAGCAGTGGACCCGGTTGATCGACAAGCTGGGTATCGTCGTAGGCGGTTGAGCGCCACGGGGCTCAATCGGCTTGCCGATTGAGCAGATAGCTGACGCGGGCACGTTGTCCGCCGGTCAGGTGCCGGACCATGGCCGCGCGGGCGCCGTCGGTGTCGTGCGCGGCGATGCATTCGACCAGTTCCGCATGTTCGGCATACGCGTCCTGCAGCCGCTTGGGATTGGTGGCCGTGGCCGGTCCCAGCAGGATCATGGGCGTTTGCAGCGCACGCAGCGTGCTGATCACGTAGCGATTGTGCGCGGTGCGGTACAGCGCGTTGTGGAAGCGCCGGTTGTGGCGCTCGCGTTCGATGGGATCGTCCAGGACGGAGCGTTCGAACTCGAGCATTTCGCGCAATACGTCGATCTCGGCATCGGTGGCGTTCTTGGCCGCCATGCCGACCGCCGCCGGCTCGATGACGAAGCGCAGCGCATAAAGCTCGTTCACCATCTGATGGTCGAGTTCGGCGATCACGCGGCCGAGATAGGGCTGATGCACGATGAGGCCGTCGGTTTCGAGCCAGGCGATGGCTTCGCGCACCGGCGTGCGGCTGATGGCGAGCCGGTCGGCCAGGGCGTTCACGCTGACGCGGTCGCCCGGTTTGAGGACGCCGGTCTCGATGGCTTCCTGCAATTGCCGATAGGCGGCCTGGCCTAGAGATTCAGGCTTTTTTTCTGGAGTGTGTGGCATGGATTTCACCGCTCGACGAAGAGGTACGGGCAGGGCGGTCGTAATGGTGCCACGTTTCGCGATTGCAGGGGCTGGAGGAATCCCCGGGCGGGGCCCGGGGGAGTGGGGCCTCAGTCCGCGCGGATATTGTTGCTCCGGATGATGTTCCCCCACAGCGCGATCTCGCTTGCCACGTAGGTGGCGAAATCGCGGCTGCCGCGGAACTCCACCTGGACTCCTGTCTTGCGCATGACTTCGGCCACCGCCGGATCCGCCAGCGCGCGGCGGTTGGCGTCCTCCAGCTTCTGCACGACGGCCGCCGGCGTTCCCGCCGGCGCGAACACGCCGGCCCAGGTGGCCGACACCACCGAGGGATAGCCTTTCTCGGCGAAGGTCGGCACGTCGGGGAGGGCGAAGTGGCGGGCGGGAGCGGCGACCGCCAGCGCGCGAGTCTTGCCCGCGCGCAGGTTGGGCAGCGAGACCGCCACCGTGTCGAACATCATGGTGATGTTGCCGGCCAGGAGATCGAGCGAAGCCGGGGCGCCGCCCCGGTAGGGCACGTGCACGAGATCGACCTTCGCGGCCTGCTTGAACAGTTCCCCGGCCAGGTGCAGCGAGGTGCCGTTGCCTGCGGAACCGTAGGTCAGCTTGCCGGGCTCGCGCTTGGCCTGCGCGACCAGGTCCTCGACCGACCGGATGCTGGACGAGGCATTGACCGCCAGGACGTTCGGCACCGAACCCCAGTGGGCCACGGGAACGAAGTCCTTGACCGCGTCGTAGGGCATCTTGGCGTAGAGCGAGGGGTTGACGCCGTGCGTGGCCGAGGTGCCGACCAGCAGGGTATAGCCGGTGGGAGCCGCGCGGGCCACCTGTTCCGCGCCGATGTTGCCGCCCGCGCCGGGTTTGTTCTCGATCACCACGGGCTGGCCGAGTTCGCGGCTGAGCGCCGAACCTACCGCGCGGGCCATCTGATCGATGGCGCCGCCGGGGGCGAACGGAACGATGAGCTGGACCGGTCGGGCCGGGTAGTCCTGCGCGGCGGCGGCCAGCGGCCAGCCGACGGTGGCGGCCAGCGCGAGCATGCCGGTCCGTCGGGAGGAATGGAAAAAGGAAGTCATGCGGTCTCCTGGTCGTTGGTCTGTGGCGGTGCCACGCGGCGATCGTGTATGGGGAAAGGCCGGGTCGCCGGGGCCGGCGGGCCGGGTCAGCCCTGGGCTTCCTTCTTGGCTTCGTGCTCGGCGATGTTCGCCAGCAGTTCGGCGCCGCGGTTGGCCGCCGAGAGCCCCCGGAAGAGGAAGCACAGGCTGACGACCGCCTGCATTTCCTCCCAGGTGGCGCCGGCGCGGCGCGCGGCGATGCCGTGCAGGACGGCGGCATCGCTCAGGTCCATCAGCAGCATGCCGAACAGCATCAACTGCGCGGTTTTCACGTCGAAGCACTTCGGGTACATCGCGTGTTCGCGCATCTTCTCCTGCAGGTCAACCAGCTTGGGGTCGAGCGCGCCGGTCACCGCCAGGCGGGCTTCGATGCGGGGCGGGACGAAGCCGATCAGTTCCTGGTAGATGTCGGCACGCTCGTCCAGGGTCTGTTCGGTGTCGGCATAGGGGCCGATACGGGCGTCGACGGCGGCGCGATCAATACGTTTGGGCAGCATGGGAAAATCCTCCTGGTTGTCGATTTTCGTTTATATTTATTGAAATCGATTTTACAGTCAATATCGATTTTATGAGCGCCCCCGGTCCATGAGCACATCCCTGACCTCCCAACTGACCCAGTCGCTGCGCGACGAATTGCTGAACGGCACCTTCCGGCCGGGCCAGCCGTTGCGCCTGAACCAGCTCAGCCAGCAGCTCAATGTCAGCCTCAGTCCGCTGCGCGAGGCGCTTTCGCGGTTGGCGGCCGAGGGACTGGTGATCGCGCAGGACCAGCGCGGGTATCAGGTCGCGCCGGTCTCCGTGCGCAACCATCAGGAAATCACCGAGCTGCGCGTCATGCTGGAGCCGCATGCGCTGCGGATCTCCATGCAGCAGGGGGGCGAGGACTGGGAGGTCGCGGTGCTGGCGGCGCACCACCGCCTGCAGCAGGTGGAGAAACGGGCCGCCTCCGATTCCGAGGCGCTCCTGGAATGGGAAGTCCGCCACCGCGAGTTCCACCTGATGCTGATCGGCGGCGGCCAGATGCCCGTGCTGGCCCAGTTCTGCGAGAAGCTGCTCGCGTTCTCGGACCGCTACCGCCGCATCTTCCTGCGCGAGCGCCCGCTGGATCGCGATATTCCCGACGAGCACGAGGCCATCCTGCGCGCGACCCTGGATCGCGATGAGGCGCGGGCGAGCGAACTACTCGCGCAGCACATCGGACGCACCGCCGCCAACATCTCCATCCTGCTAGAACAGTGGGAGTCCGGCGCGGGCGACGCCGCCGCTTGATCGGTACGGCGGCCACCTGAAAAGAAAAAGGCCCGCGAGGCGAACCCCGCGGGCCTTCAACCGCCAACCCAGCAACGGACTCAGGCGGAGACTGCAACCGTTTCCGGCTCCTCGGCTTCCACCGACGAACGGATCAGATGGTCGAAGGCGCTGAGCGCGGCCTTCGCACCGTCGCCCGCGGCGATGATGATCTGCTTGTACGGCACGGTCGTCACGTCGCCCGCGGCGAACACGCCGGGCACCGAGGTCCGGCCCTTGGCATCGACCTCGATTTCCCCGTGCTTGCTCAGCGCCAGCGTGCCCTTGAGCCATTCGGTATTGGGCACCAGCCCGATCTGCACGAAGACGCCTTCGAGTTCGATGTGGCGCTCTTCGCCCGACTGCCGGTCCTTGTACTTCAGGCCGTTCACCTTCTTGCCGTCGCCGGTGATCTCGGTAGTCTGCGCCTGGGTGATGACCGTGACGTTGGGCAGGCTGTTGAGCTTGCGCTGCAGCACGGCATCGGCGCGCAGTTCGGGGGCGAATTCAAGCAGGGTCACGTGCTCGACCAAGCCCGCCAGGTCGATCGCCGCTTCCACGCCCGAGTTGCCGCCGCCGATGACGGACACGCGCTTGCCCTTGAACAGTGGGCCATCGCAGTGCGGGCAGTACGCCACGCCTTGGTTGCGGTACTGGCGTTCGCCCGGCACGTTCACTTCCCGCCAGCGGGCGCCGGTGGCCAGGATGACGGAGCGGCCCTTGAGCACGCCGCCGTTGGCCAGCTTGACCTCGATCAGCTTCGCGCCCGGCACCAGGGCCTCGGCGCGCTGCACGTTCATGATGTCCACGTCGTAGGCCTTGACGTGTTCTTCCAGCGCGGTCGCGAACTTGGGTCCTTCGGTCTCCTTGACGGAGATGAAGTTCTCGATCGCCAGCGTGTCCAGGACCTGGCCGCCGAAGCGCTCGGCCACGACGCCGGTACGGATGCCCTTGCGCGCGGCGTAAATGGCCGCGGCGGCGCCCGCGGGGCCGCCGCCGACGATCAGCACGTCGTACGGTTCGCGCGCATTGAGCTTTTCGGCGTCGCGCTGGCCGGCATTGCTGTCGAGCTTGGCGAGGAACTCCTCGACGCTCATGCGCCCCTGGCCGAACACTTCGCCGTTCAGGTAGACCGTGGGCACGGCCATGACCTGGCGCTTCTCGACTTCGTCCTCGAACAGCGCGCCGTCGATCGTGACCTGGCGGATGCGCGGGTTCAGCAGCGACATCACGTTCAGCGCCTGGACGACCTCGGGGCAGTTCTGGCAGGACAGCGACACATAGGTCTCGAACGAGAAGTCGCCATCCAGGTTCTTGATCTGCTCGATCACGTCGGCATCGAGCTTGATCGGGTGGCCGCCGACCTGGAGCAGGGCCAGGACCAGCGACGTGAATTCATGGCCCAGGGGAATGGCGGCAAAGCGGATGCCGATGTTTTCGCCGGGACGGTTGATGGTGAAGGAGGGCTTGCGCTCGTCGTCGTCGCGTCGCTCGATCAGCGTGATGCGTTCCGACAGGCCGGCGATTTCCTTCAGGAGTTCAGCGAGCTCGCGAGACTTGTCGCCGTCGTCGAGGGACGCGACGATCTCGATCGGCTGCGTGATTTTTTCCAGGTAGGCCTGCAACTGGGTCTTGAGATTGGCGTCCAGCATATATCGCTCCCTTTGCTCCGTATCTTGTGTTCTCGGATGGCGCCCGGGCCGCTTGTGGCGCCCCGGGCGGTACTGCTTTTGTTTCTGCTACTGCCGCTGCGTGCTGATTAGATCTTGCCGACCAGGTCCAGCGAAGGAGCCAGCGTCTTCTCGCCTTCCTTCCACTTGGCGGGGCAGACTTCGCCCGGGTGGTTGGCCACGTAGATGGCGGCCTTGACCTTGCGCAGCAGTTCCTTGGCGTCGCGGCCGATGCCTTCGGCGGTCACTTCGACGGCCTGGATCACGCCTTGCGGGTCGATGATGAAGGTGCCGCGGTCGGCCAGGCCCTGGCCTTCACGCAGGACTTCGAAGTTCTGGGTGACTTGCCAGGTGGGGTCGCCGATCATCGTGTACTTGATCTTGCCGATGGCGGGCGAGGTGTCGTGCCAAGCCTTGTGCGAGAAATGGGTGTCGGTCGAGACCGAGTACACCTCGACGCCCAGTTTCTGGAATTCGGCGTAGTTGTCGGCCAGGTCTTCCAGCTCGGTCGGGCACACGAAGGTGAAGTCGGCCGGATAGAACACCACCACGGCCCACTTGCCCTTCAGGGTCTGGTCGGTGACTTCGACGAACTTGCCTTCCTTGAGGGCAGTCGCTTTGAACGGCTTGACCTGAGTATTGACTAGAGACATTGCGGTTTCCTCTCTTGCTGGGTTGAAAAGACGTATATGAATGGTATACGTCACTGGTTAATTGATCAAATTGATTGATTCAATGCAGTTGATCGTAAAATGCTATCGATCATCGTAGGGGATGGATGCTTCAGGAACATGTCGAACAGGGGAGGCACCTGGCTTGCGTGACGTTTCCCCCGCCGCCCCCGGCCGGCGCCAGCTGGAACAGGATATGGGGCCGAACCGCCCGCTTACAAGCGATGTCGCAGTTAGCCGTGCCTGGCGGGGAGACGCAGGAACGGCATGTGCCGGGCCGCCGGGCCGGTGGCCTCCAGCATGCGCTCGAGCCATTGGGCGACGACGTCGCCTTCCGCCAGGACGGGAAAATCGCTGACGCAGCGGGCCCACTGGAAGCCGCCGAAAACGATGTAGTCGGCGTAGGCCGGAGCGTCGCCGCACAGGAAAGGCTGGGCCTTGAGCACCAGCCGCAGCGGCATCAGGCCCGCCCGGAATTCCTCGACGCGGGTATCGCGGTCGGCGCAGACCGCGGACAGCGGCATGCCCATGCGTTGCTCGCGGCTGGCGTGGAAGTAGGACAGGTCGCCTTCGTGCAGCGCGGCGGGGATATCGACCAGCACCAGGCGCGTGAGACCGGGCAGTTGCACGGAGTCGGCCCAGCTGTTGACGAATCTGGCCAGGGCCTGCGCCTGCGGTCCGCCGAACAGCGAGGGCGCATCGGGATAGGCCGCTTCGAGATACAGCGCGATCTGCCAGGAGTCGGATACCACCTGCTCACCGTCGACCAGCACGGGCACGCGGCCCTGCCCCGAGAACGCGAGCTTGTCCTTCTCCGTGAAGCGCCACGGCACGGTTTCCACCTCCAGGCCCTTGTGCGCCAGCGCCAGCCGCGCGCGCCAGCAATAGGGGCTGAAGCGGAAGTCGGGGTTGGCGCCGGCAAGGTCGTACAGGAGTCTGGCCATCGGTCGGGTCTCGGATTGGTAGCGGGACGAGCGACAACTATACCTTTCATCCCGATGCCGGGAGCTTCGCCACGACCCTGCCGAGGGCCCTAGAACAAGCCCGGCTGGCGGCGGCCCTCGCGCGATGCCAGCCGTACGCCTTCGTGTTCGAGCAGCCAGATCTTCCGGTGCAGCCCGCCGCCGTAGCCGGTCAGGCTGGCGTTGGCGCCGATGACACGATGGCAGGGGACCACGATGCTGACGGGATTCGCGCCGTTGGCCAGTCCGACCGCGCGGACTGCCTTGGGCCGGCCGATGCGCCGGGCGAGTTCGGAATAGCTGATGGTCTGCCCCACGGGAATGCGCCGGAGTTCGCGCCAGACGTCGCGTTGGAAGGCGGTGCCGGCGGTGGCGACTTCCAGGCCGTCGATGGCCGGCAACTCGCCCCCCATGTAGGCCTCCAACTGCCGCCGTGCCTCGCTGGGCGAGCCGCGCTCGCGCAGCGCGTAGCCCTGCCTGCCGTAATGGTGTCCCAGCAGTTCGTGCATGCGAGGCTGGTAATCTTCCCAGTCGACCGCGCGCAGGCGGCCGTCCTCGTCAGTCAGGATGAGCATCTGCCCCACGGGCGTGGGGCGGTATTCCACAAGAAGGGTCAGGGGGGTCATGAGGGATGGCGGGCGGTTCGCAACAGCGCCTCGCGCAGCACGATTGCATGATTGTGATCGGGATCCTTCGCGCCATACAGCAAGGTGATCGGGTGATCCCCGGCGTCGCGCAGCAGGTCCGCCAGTCCCTGCCGCTGCGCATCGCCCTTGAGCTCGGCCGCGTAGCGCAGGTGGAATTCGGCCCAGCGTTCGGGCAGGTGGCCGAACCAGCGCCGCAGCTCGGGGCTGGGCGCGAGGTCTTTGGGCCAGGCGTCGTAGACCAGGTCCTCGCGGCGGATCCCGCGAGGCCACAGCCGGTCCACCAGGACCCGGTAGCGGCCCGCCGCGACGGCCGCATGGTCATAGACCCGGTGCAATTCGATGTCAGGTTTCATCGTCCATGCCTTTCAAGCCAGGCGCCCGTCGCGGAAATCGCTCAGCGCCTGGAAAATTTCCTGCTGGTCGTTCATGACGAACGGTCCGTATTGCGCGATGGGTTCGCGCAGCGGATGCCCCGCGATCAGCAGCGCGCGGGCCGGCCCGCCGTGCGCGGCCAGGACGACGCCGTCCGTGTCGGGGGCGTTGGCCAGGATGGCCATGCGGCCGGCCTCGACCGAGGTGGCGCCGATCACGACGCTGCCGCGATACACATAGACGAAGGCATTGTGGCCGGCGGGCAGGCGCTGCGCAAACTGCGTTTGCGCCGGCAGGTGCACGTCGAGGTAATACGGCTCGGTCGCCGGCCGGGCCACCGCGCCTTCGACGCCATGGCTGCGCCCGGCGATGACCGTCGCCTCGACGCCGGAGGCGGTCGTGGCGCGGGGCAGGTCCGCGGCCTGGAAGTCGCGGTACCACGGCGCCGACATCTTGTCGCGCGCGGGCAGGTTCAGCCACAGCTGGAAGCCCTCCATGACGCCCTGGTCCTGCTGCGGGAGTTCGGAGTGGATCACCCCTCGGCCCGCGGTCATCCATTGCACGCCGCCGTTTTCCAGCAGGCCTTCGTGGCCGGCGCTGTCCCGGTGTCGCATGCGGCCCGCGATCATGTAGGTGATGGTCTCGAAGCCGCGGTGCGGGTGATCCGGAAAGCCGGCGATGTAGTCATCGGGGTTGTCGGTGCCGAATGCGTCCAGCATCAGGAACGGATCCAGGCGGCGCTGCAGGTGCTGGTCGATGACCCGGGTGAGCTTGACGCCGGCCCCGTCGGACGTGGCCCGGCCGGCGACGATGCGTTCGATGTCGCGGGGGTGGCTGACCGTCTCGGAGGTGGCTGCCGGGAGCGTGGACATATCGGTCTCCTTTGGAAGGAGGCGCCTGTGCTCTGGTCGCGTCTCCAGGGCTTTCCAGCATAGACCCAAGTCGGCTGCCGGGGCAAAGCGGGACAGGGTTGGCGGGCACTTCGTCTGTCACGGCCGTGCGCTTGCTCTTCCTTTCGTGCCCGTCGATAATAAATGCAACAAATTGATAAATCAGCAACGGGGGGTATCGAATTGATTCGAGTTCGTGATTTCTCAGAATGGCGAGGCATTGGCAACGCATTGCCGGTCCGTGGCATTGCCGGGGGCCTCGCGGCGGTAGTGCTGGCCGCGCTGGCGGCCTGTGGCGGCGATGGGGCCGTGCCGCCGCCGGTCGATCCCCTGCAGCCGTACCGTGACCAGGTCGTCAATTGGCGGGCCTGCGATCCCGAAACCCTGGGCGGCGAATCTCCCGCTTATTTCACCCTGAAGGACCGCCTGAGCTGCGCGACCGTACGCGTACCGCTCGACTACTCGAACCCCGGGAAAGGCGACGCCGTCGTGGCCGTCTCCCGCGTGGCGGCGGGCGAGCGGTCGCAGCGGCTGGGCTCGATCCTGATCAATCCGGGCGGCCCCGGCGGCGACGGCCTGGCCTGGTCGTTGAACCTGGCGGCGCTGTGGGGCGGCGCCAGCGAGTCCACCACGACGGGACAGCAGTTGCGCACGATCGCCCAGCGCTACGACATGATCGGCTTCTCGCCGCGCGGGGTCGGCGCCAGCAGCCGCATGTACTGCGGCACGAGCGGGCTGCTCAGGCCCGAGCACCATAGTTCGGACCGCAGCGAGGCCAATGTCGCGGCCATGCTTTTCAATGCCAATGCGCTGGGCGACGCCTGCCTGCGCAATCCGCTGGTCAAGTACATCAACACCGACGCCACGGTCCGCGACATGGACCTGATCCGCGGACTGCTCGGCGACGCCAAGTTCAACTACGTCGGCATTTCCTACGGAACCTGGCTGGGTGCCTGGTATGCGTCCCTGTTCCCCGAACGGGTCGGGCGCATGGTGCTGGACAGCTCGATGGATGTCACCGGCAACATCGACGTCAACGTCGTGATGCAGCCCATGGCCATGCAGCGCGTCCTGGACGAGTTCATTGCGCCCTTCGCGGCCCGCCATCCGGACCGTTTCGGGATAGGCACCAACGCGGCCGACATCGCGAAGGTCTATCGCGCGTTGCCCGAGCCCATGCGGGTGGCGTTCGGCCAGCAGGCGAATCTGCACTCGATCCTCAGCAAGACCAACCGCGTCGCCAAGGGCGCGCAGCTCGTCGCCGCCGCGCGCGGCATGAACCAGGTCCTGATCGACAACCCCGCCAGCATCCGCGATTTCTCGGTGCTGGACGCGAAATTGATGGAGTACGAGTTCGTGCCGGACTCCTTCGGCGACGATATCGAGATACGGGGGCTGGCCCAGGCCATGCTCCAGCCGTATCTCCAAGCCTACGAGCCGACGGCCGCGCCGGTCGAGTTCGGCACGTTCAACTCCGTGTTCAACACCGTGGTGTGCAACGACACGGCCGCCACGAGCGCCGACCCGCAATACTGGGTGAGATTGGGCAACGAGATGGCGGCCAGCTATCCCTACGAGGGCGGTTCGGTCACCCGCAGCCTGTGCGCGACCTGGGGCGGGCCTTCGGTTTCCAAGCCGCCGGTGTCGCGCGCCGGAGCGTCGGCGCCCATCCTGATGCTGCAGACCGAGTTCGATGCTCAGACCGCGACCGAAGGCGCCCGCCGCTCCTTCGATGCGCTGCCGCAGGCGCACCTGGTCCTGGTCACTGGCTCTTACTCGCATGGCGTGGTACCGGAAAGCGATGCCTGCGTGGATGCGACGATCGGTGCCTATTTCGCCAACGGCGTGGTGCCGGGGCGCAGCAGCACGTGCGTGGCGCCGCCGCTGCCCTACGAGGGACCGACCCTGGCCGTTCGCATGGCCAAGACCGGCGTTGCCGAGACGGACGCGGCCGCCCAGGCACGCGAGGCCCTGCGCACGCGCCTGGACGCGATTTCCGCCTCTGGCGCGAGGTTCTAGGCAGCGGGGCGCGGCCTGCGACCGTCCCAGCCGCCTGGCTTTTGCCCAGGCGGTTTTTTTTCGCCCCCGCGATATCTAGGGCTTGCAGGGAAAGGCTTCCCCCAGCGCGTTCACCAGGATCACCACGGCAGGCAGTCCATGATCCTGCGGCCGGCTGGCCAGCCGCTGCTGGAAGAGTTCGACCGTGCGCCCGGTGGATACGTTGCCCGGGGCACAGAACGGCAGCGGGGTCTTGGTGGCCATGGATTGGACGCGCATGCCGTCGATCGCGCCCATCACGAAGGCGGAACAGCCCAGCGAAGCCTCGCCGCTGGCGCCCGGGGCGCATTGTTCGTTCCAGAAGGCGCCGGTCCAGGGTTCGGCGGCGAAAGCAGGCTGGGCCGCCAGGGCGGCCAGGGACAGCAGGGGGGCGAAGCGTTTCATGGCGATCCTGGGAGCGCGGATTCGGGGGAATGGGTCATTTGCCGCAGCTTTCGCGGACCTTGTCGACGTCGATCTTGCGCGCTTCCATGACACGCACGAGCTGCGCCGTGGCGGTCAGGCAGGCGTTGCCGGCGGGCGCGGCGACGGGTGGGGGAGCGCTCGGCGAGCCAGGCAGCGGCGCAAGCAAGGGCGCCGGAGCGGGGGCCTGGATGACCGACTGCGCGCGGGCGTCGCAGTAGTCTGCCTTCAGGTCGTCGTTGCTCATGGCTTTCAATTCATCGTTGCTGCGTGGCGCGCAGGCGGCGATGGCATTGTGGGCGGCGAACAGGCCGGCGGCGATCAGGGCGAGTCTCGGGAGTAGCGTCATGGCTGCAAGGGGTAGTCGCGATCCTGGAACGGGAGGCCTGGAGGCCGCCGCGTCGCGGCCCGCCTTGGCATGCCGGATAGTATATGAGTCTTCCATGGGGACGTCGTCCCCGTCGATTGCCTTGGAAAACCATGTTCATCCGTTCATACCGGGCCGCCGATGAAGCGGCCATGCTCGCTTTGTGGCAGGCCTGCGGCCTGATCCGCCCCTGGAACGACCCCCGCAAGGATATCCAGCGCAAACTGGCCGTGCAGCCCGAGCTGTTCCTGGTCGGAGAGTCCGCGGGCGAGCCGGTCGCCTCGGCCATGGTGGGGTTCGACGGGCATCGGGGCTGGGTGTACTACCTGGCGGTGCGCCCCGATCATCAGCGGCGCGGCCATGGCAGGCGGCTGATGGCCCACGCCGAACAGCTCCTGGTCGAGCGGGGCTGCCCGAAGATCAACCTGCTTGTGCGCACCGCGAACGGGGCGGTAGTCGATTTCTATCGATCCCTGGGGTATGCGCAGGATGAGGCGGTCAGTCTGGGCAAGCGGCTGATTCCCGATCTGTGACGGCCAATGCCCGCCCGATGGCTATTATCACGACAATCCTCCCAAAAACCGGCGAACCGGGTGTGAACACGTTTCCATTGCGCGAGGAATTGTTTTTGATTCTTTGCAATCTGGCGTCGAACACGGGCCGGCGCGGAAAAGAAAAACCCCGTGGACGGGAAATCCACGGGGTTTGTCAGGGGAGTTGGTGGAGCCGGCGGGAATTGAACCCGCGTCCGAAAGCCCTCTACAGACAGTTCTACATGTGTAGTCGGTTTATTTGGATTTAACCGTGTACTTAGCCAATCGACAGGCCGGCACACAGCGATTCACGTAGTTTAAGCATGAACCGTGTGACCCCAGTTCATACCGATTCCTTGTAAATGACGCTGCTGCAGTTCAAGATCGGCTGCTTCGGGGGTTATGGCCCTAGACAGGGATCCTTAGGAAAGTTGCCTCTCCTCTGCCCGACCCAAGGACAGATCGGTGCAGCGGCTCACCGCTTAAGCGGCGAGTTCGAAACGCTCGTCGTTAGTGGCGTTTATTTGCGTTCCAGTGGTTTAACGAGCTTACTGGTGCTCGACATGCCCTGTGCTGCTTCGTGACCCCCGTCGAAACCGGTACGGCCCCTTGGAAGGATTGTATCCCATATGGCGGCAAGGCAGCGGGTTTTCAAGGGGAGGGCCGTCAGCGCTCCCGCCGCGACCTTCAGGCCGGCCGCAGGCGCCGTATCGCGGGCAGCAGGTCCGGGACCGAGGCCACGACCGTGTCCGCTCCCCAGGCTTCCACCGGCACGCCGTCGCCGCAATAGCCATAGGCGGTCGCGATGGTCTTCATGCCCGCCGCCTTGCCGGCGACGATGTCGCGCTGGTCGTCGCCCACGTAAAGGCAGGACTGCGGCGCCACGCCGACTTCCCGCGCGGCGTGCAGCAGCGGCTCGGGGTGCGGTTTCGAATGGGCGGTGGTGTCGCCGCAGACGACCACGGCACTATGCTGTTCGAGCGCCAGGTGGCGCACCAGCGGCGTGGTGAACCGGGTGACCTTGTTGGTGACGATGCCCCATGTCCAGCCTTCCTGGACGAGGTTGGCCAGCAGGTCTTCCACGCCGGGGAAAAGAACGGTGTGCACGGCGATGTTGGCCGCGTAGTCATCCAGGAACTGCTGCTTGCACGCCTCGTATTCGGGGGAGTCGGGCGTGAGCCCCAGGGCCACGCCCAGCAGGCCGCGCGCGCCATGCGAGGCCATGGGGCGCAGTTGTTCATAGGGCAGGGCGGGCAGGCCGCGGCGCAGGCGTTGCTGATTGGCCGCCGCCGCCAGGTCGGGGGCGGTATCGGCCAGGGTGCCGTCGAAATCGAAAAGAACCAGCGGTTTCATGAGCGTATCGTGGCCACCATGTAATTGACGCTGCTGTCGCCACTCAGTTTGTAGATTTTCGTCAAGGGGTTGTATTCCAGTCCCTTGATGGCGGCCGCTTCCAGGCCGGCGTGCCGGGCTGCGCTCAGCAGTTCGCTGGGACGGATGAAGTGGTCGTAGCTGTGCGTACCCCGCGGCACCAGCCCCAATATGTATTCGGCGCCCAGGATGGCGAAGGTAAACGATTTCAAATTGCGATTCAGCGTCGAGAAAAAGACATGGCCGCCGGGTTTGACCAGCGCGGCGCAGGCATGAATCACCGATTCCGGATCCGGCACGTGTTCCAGTAATTCCATGCAGGTCACGATATCGAAAGCGGCGGGCTGATCGGCGGCAAGCTGTTCCACGCTGATATTGCGGTATTCCACTTTCACGCCGCTTTCCAGGCTGTGCAGTTTCGCGACTTTCAGCGATTTTTCGGCCAGGTCGATGCCGGTGACCGTTGCTCCGCGCGCCGCCATGCTTTCGGCGAGTATGCCGCCGCCGCATCCGACGTCCAGCACGGACTTGTTGCCCAGTCCGCCCGCCATCTGGCTGATCCACTCCAGGCGCAGGGGGTTGATGGCGTGCAGCGGCTTGAATTCGCTTTCAGGGTCCCACCAGCGCGAGGCCAGGGCGCTGAACTTGGCCAGTTCGGCCGCATCGGCGTTGACGGGCCGGGGTTCCTGGGCGGTGGTCGTCATGACGGGCTCCATGTGACGGCAAAAAATGCCCCTTGCTTGCCGCTGAGCGGCCGCGCTGCCCCGAGAGGGGGCACAGCCTGGCGACAAAAAAACAAACCCCGCAAGGCGGGGTTTCAGCCGGCGGTACCCCGAAGGATACCGCCGGAATCCAGCTGTCAGGCAGTGGATTTACTTGTTGCGCGTACCCACGACTTCGACTTCCACGCGGCGGTTCTTGGCGCGGCCGGCGGCGGTCTTGTTGTCGGCGATGGGCTGCTTCTTGCCCTTGCCTTCGGTGTAGACGCGGTTGGCTTCGATGCCCTTGCTGACCAGATAGGCCTTGACGGCTTCGGCACGACGGACCGACAGGCGCTGGTTGTAGGCGTCGGTGCCGATCGAGTCGGTGTGGCCGACGGCGATCACGACTTCAAGGTTGATGCCGCGGATCTGGTTGACCAGCTCGTCCAGCTTGACCTTGGCTTCGGGCTTGACGACGGACTTGTCGAAGTCGAAGAAGGCGTCGGCCGAGTAGGTGACCTTCTGGCTGACCGGAACCGGTACGGGAGCCGGCGCCGGAGCGGGGGCAGGAGCCGGCGCAGGAGGCGGAGCAACGGCGGGAGCAGCGACCTTCAGCGCGCCATCGCAGGACGGATCGGCGGTGGCGGGGGTCCAGAACCCATTGCGCCAGCACAGGCCGTCAGCGCTTTTGACTTGCACGCCGAACGCGGATTGCCAGTTGTCGTTGACCTTAGCGGTTTGAGCAGAGGCCACGCCCGAGGCCGTCACGGCAGCGAAGGCGAGCGCCAGAGAGATTCCAACTTTGGAGCGTTTGTTCATGTTTCTCCTCTTAGCTTGAAATGAAACTCGCAGCGAACCCCCGCCGCAACATGGATATACATGCCCAGTATAGCATTGCGGTTGTTGTCCCATGCCACTCACTCCTGGGATAAGTAAGTGTTTGTGCCAGAAATCACACCCGTTGCACGAAGGCGCCACTGCGATATCCGCGACATTATCCTTTCGAGATTGATTTTTGACGCTGAATTGGTGAGTTGTAGCTTTTTCGCAACTGACTGGCCATTCACCCAGACTTCGTCCACATCCTCTCTTCCCGCCGCGTAGACCACGTGGGAAACCGGGTCGAATACCGGCGCCAGCCGGGCGGAATCGAGCCGGATCGCCACCAGGTCCGCGTACTTGCCCACCGCGATCGAGCCGATCTCGCCGTCCCATCCCAGGGCCTTCGCGCCGCCCAGGGTGGCCGCATGCAGGGCCTGGTGCGCGGGCAGCGCCCGCGCATCGCCGCTGGCGCCTTTGGCCAGCAGGGCCGCCAGGCGAAGTTCCGACAGCATGTCGAGGCGGTTGTTGCTGGCGGCACCGTCGGTGCCGATGCCGAGGTTGACGCCGGCCTCGAGCAGCCGGGCCGTGGGCGCGAAGCCGCTGGCCAGCTTGAGGTTGGAGGCCGGGCAATGGGCCAGGCTGACGCCGTGGGCGGCCAGGAGCGCGATGTCGTCCGTGTCCAGGTGGACGCCGTGGACGGCCACCAGCCGGGGGGAAAGCAGCCCCAGGTGCGCCAGGCGTTCGGTGGGCCGCATGCCGTGCATGGCCAGCGCTTCCTGCACTTCCTCGCGGGTCTCGTGCAGGTGGATGGTGATGCCCAGGTCGGCCTCCTCGGCCATCGCGGCCAGGCGGCGCAGCATGTCGTCGCCCACGGTGTAGGGGGCGTGGGGGGCCAGCATGAAGCGCAGCCCCGCTTCGCCGCGGTGCCACTCGTGGGCCGCCAGGGCCTGGGCGAGCAACTGTTCGGCGGGCAGGGCGCCGGGGATCTCGAATACCGTGCCGCCCACCGCCGCGCGGATTCCCACCGCCAGGGCGGCGCGGGCGATCTCGTCGGGGTGGAAGTACATGTCGGCGCAGCAGGTGGTGCCACCGGTCAGCATCTCGGAAAAGGCGAGGACGCTGCCGTCGTAGACGAAGTCGGCCGACATCAGCTTGCGCTCGAGGGGCCAGATGCGCTCGCGCAGCCAGGTCATGAGCGGCAGGTCGTCGCCGGCGCCGCGCAGCAGGCTCATGGCCGCGTGGGTGTGCAGGTTGACGAAGCCGGGCAGCAGGGCGCAGCCGGGCAGGGGCCGTTCGGCGGCGCCGGGGTGGCGGCCTCGCAGCGCGTCGTGCGGGGCGATGTCGGCGATCCTGCCGTCGCGCACGGCGATGCCGTGGCCGGCCAGGACCAGCTGGCCGGGTTCGATGGGGATCAGCCAGTCGGGAAGCAGCAGGGTGGTCGGGGCCATGGACGAGTCGGGTGGCGGGCGGGCCCTAAGCATAACGCCAGGCCGGGGTGATAAACTCCCAAGCTTCGCCCGCCGTTCGTTCGCAAGCCGTTTTGCCCTCGCGAAATAGCCTTGCGAGCGGGATGCGACAACACCTCTTGAAGCAGCTTGCCCATGGATTCCTTCGCCAAGGAAACACTACCGATCTCTCTTGAAGAGGAAATGCGCCGCAGCTACCTGGATTACGCGATGAGCGTGATCGTCGGCCGCGCGCTTCCCGACGTGAGGGACGGTCTGAAGCCCGTGCACCGGCGCGTGCTGTTCGCGATGCACGAACTCAACAACGACTGGAACCGGGCGTACAAGAAATCGGCCCGTATCGTCGGCGATGTCATCGGTAAGTACCACCCGCACGGCGACCAGGCGGTCTACGACACCATCGTGCGCATGGCGCAGCCCTTCTCGCTGCGCTACATGCTGGTCGACGGGCAGGGCAACTTCGGCTCGGTCGACGGCGACGGCGCGGCAGCCATGCGCTACACCGAAATCCGCCTGGCCAAGATCGCGCACGAACTGCTGGCCGACATCGACCAGGAAACGGTGGACTTCGGGCCCAACTACGACGGCAGCGAGAAAGAGCCGCTGCTGCTGCCTGCCCGCCTGCCCAACCTGCTGGTCAACGGCAGCTCGGGCATCGCCGTGGGCATGGCCACCAACATCCCCCCGCACAACCTGGCCGAGGTCGTCGACGGCTGCCTGTACTGCCTGCGCAATCCCGAGTGCACGGTGGATGAACTGATCGAGATCATCCCGGCGCCGGACTTTCCCACGGGCGGCATCATCTACGGCATGTCCGGCGTGCGCGAAGGCTATCGCACCGGCCGCGGGCGCGTGGTGATGCGGGCCAAGACCCATTTCGAGGACGTCGAGAAAGGCGGCCGCCAGGCCATCGTGGTCGACGAGATCCCGTACCAGGTCAACAAGCGTTCGCTGCTCGAGCGCATCGCCGAGCTGGTCAACGAAAAGAAGATCGAGGGCATCTCCGATATCCGCGACGAGTCCGACAAGGACGGCATGCGCGTCGTGATCGAACTCAAGCGCGGCGAAGTGCCGGAGGTCGTGCTCAACAACCTCTACAAGAATACCCAGCTGCAGGACACCTTCGGGATGAACCTGGTGGCGCTGGTGGAAGGCCAGCCGCGCCTGCTGAACCTGAAGCTGATGGTGGAGTATTTCCTCGCGCACCGGCGCGAGGTCGTGACCCGCCGCACCGTGTTCCAGCTGCGCAAGGCGCGCGAGCGCGGGCACGTGCTCGAAGGCCTGGCGGTGGCGCTGGCCAATATCGACGACTTCATCGCCATCATCAAGGCGGCGCCGACGCCGCCCATCGCCCGCCAGGAGCTGATGGCCCGCACGTGGGACTCCTCGCTGGTGCGCGAGATGCTGACGCGCGCCGAGGCCGACACGGCCGGCGGCCGCGGCGCCTACCGTCCCGAGGGCCTGCCGGAGGACTACGGCATGCAGGGCGACGGCCTGTATCGCCTGAGCGATACGCAGGCCCAGGAAATCCTGAACATGCGCCTGCAGCGCCTGACCGGCCTGGAGCAGGACAAGATCGTGGGCGAGTACAAGGACGTGATGGCCACCATCGCCGACCTGCTCGACATCCTGGCCAAGCCCGAGCGCGTGACGGTCATCATCGGCGACGAACTGTCGGCCATCAAGGCCGAGTTCGGCACCGACACGAAGGACATCCGCCGTTCGCAGATCGAGCTGAACGCGACCGAGCTGGACACCGAGGACCTCATCACGCCCACCGACATGGTGGTGACGTTGTCCCATTCGGGCTACATCAAGAGCCAGCCGCTGTCCGAGTACCGGGCGCAGAAGCGTGGCGGACGGGGCAAGCAGGCCACGGCCACGAAGGAAGACGACTGGATCGACCAGCTCTTCATCGCCAATACGCACGACTCCATCCTGTGCTTCAGCAACCGCGGCCGGGTGTACTGGCTGAAGGTCTGGGAAGTGCCGCAGGGCACCCGCAATTCGCGTGGCCGGCCCATCGTCAACATGTTCCCGCTGTCGGATGGCGAGAAGGTCACGGTGGTGCTGACCGTCAAGGCGTACAGCGAAGACCACTACATCTTCATGGCCACCGCCAAGGGCACGGTCAAGAAAACGCCGCTGTCCGAGTTCTCCAACCCGCGCAAGGCCGGGATCATCGCGGTGGACCTGGACGAAGGCGACTACCTGATCGGCGCCTCGCTGACCGACGGCACGCATGACGTGATGCTGTTCTCCGATGCCGGCAAGGCCGTGCGCTTCGACGAGAACGACGTGCGTCCCATGGGCCGCACCGCCCGCGGCGTGCGCGGCATGATGCTGGAAGAGTCGCACACGGTGATTTCGCTGCTGGTGGCCGAGAACGAGACGCAGAGCGTGCTGACCGCGACCGAGCACGGCTATGGCAAGCGCACGCCCATCGGCGAATACACCCGCCATGGCCGGGGCACCAAGGGCATGATCGCCATCCAGACCTCCGAGCGCAACGGCAAGGTCGTGGGCGCCGTGCTGGTGGATCCCGCCGACGAGATCATGCTGATCACCACCGGCGGCGTGCTGGTGCGCACGCGCGTCAGCGAGATCCGCGAAATGGGCCGGGCCACGCAGGGCGTCACGCTCATCAACGTCGACGAGGGCACGCATCTGTCGGGTGTGCAGCGCGTGGTCGAGTCCGATACCGAGGAGCCTGAAGGCAACGGCACCGACGCCGAGCCCGAGGCCCCGTCTTCCAGCGAGGCCGAATAAGGCGGCTGCCATGAATCGACCCTACAACTTCTCGGCCGGTCCGGCCGTACTTCCCGAGGCCGTGCTGCAGCAGGCGGCGGCCGAGATGCTGGATTGGCACGGCAGCGGCATGTCCGTGATGGAGATGAGCCATCGCGGCAAGCACTTCGAGCAGATTTGCGACGAGGCCGAGGCCGACCTGCGCGAACTGCTCTCGGTGCCTGACGGCTATGCCGTGCTGTTCCTGCAGGGCGGGGGCCTGGGCGAGAACGCCATTGCTCCGATGAACCTGATCGGCCGCCGCGAGGCGCATGCTGCCGACTACGTGGTCAGCGGGTCGTGGTCGGTCAAGTCCTGCGCCGAAGCCCGGCGCTACGGCGACGTGGCGGTGGCCGCCACGTCCGAACAGTCCGCCGTCGTGGATGGCGCGCAGCAAGGTCCGTGGACCTACATGCCGGATCCCGCGTCCTGGCGGGTGCGTCCGCAGGCGAGCTACGTCCACCTGTGCAGCAACGAGACCATAGGCGGCGTCGAGTTCATGGACTGGCCGGACCTGGCCGCGCTGGGCGCGCCCGAGGCCGCGCTGACCGTGGATGCGTCCTCGCACATCCTGTCTCGGCCCATGGACGTGAGCCGGGCGGGACTGATCTATGCCGGCGCGCAGAAGAACATCGGGCCGGCCGGCCTGACCATCGTCATCGTCCGCAAGGACCTGCTCGGCCAGGCGCTGCCCATCTGCCCGTCGGCGTTCGACTACACCATCGTCGCCAAGGAGCGCTCGCGCTTCAACACGCCGCCCACCTACGCGATCTACATCGCCGGGCTGGTGTTCAAGTGGCTCAAGCAGCGGGGCGGCGTGGCGGCCATGGAGGCGGCCAACGTGGCCAAGGCCGGGCTGCTCTATGACTATCTCGACAGCACCGCGTTCTACCGCAATCCGGTGCACCGGCCGGTCCGGTCGCGCATGAACGTGCCGTTCATGCTGCGCGACGACGCGCTGAACGCGCCGTTCCTGCAGGCGGCCGAAGCCGCGCAGCTGTTGCAGCTCAAGGGGCACAAGAGCGTGGGCGGCATGCGCGCGTCCATCTACAACGCCATGTCCATCGAGGGCGTGCGCGCCCTGGTCGACTTCATGAAGGATTTCGAGCGCAGCCATGGATGACGATCTGCAAAAGAAGCTGACGCCGCTGCGCGAGCGCATCGACGCCATCGACGCACAGGTGCTCGAGCTTCTGTCCGAGCGCGCGCGCACGGCGCAGGCGGTGGGGATGGCCAAGGAGCACCATGCCGGCGCCGTGTTCCGGCCCGAGCGCGAGGCCCAGGTCATCCGGCGGCTGCAGGACCTCAACGGCGGTCCGCTGCCGGGCCAGGCGCTGTCGGCCATCTGGACCGAGATCATGTCGGCGTGCCGGGCGCTGGAGCAGCCCGCCCGCGTGGCTTATCTCGGACCCCAGGGAACGTATTCCGAGCTGGCCGTGCTGGCGCATTTCGGCCATGCGGTCGACGCGATTTCGTGCGGCACGATCGATGAAGTCTTCCGTTCGGTGGAGACCCGCCGCGCGGACTTCGGCATCGTCCCGCTGGAAAACTCCAACGAAGGCGCCGTCAACCGCACGCTGGACCTGCTCCTGTCCTCGCCGGTGAAGGTCCTGGGCGAACGCTCGGTGGCCGTGGTGCAATGCCTGATGACCCAGAGCGGCACGCTGGATGGCGTAAGCATCGTCCGTTCGCATCCGCAATCGCTGGCGCAGTGCCAGGGATGGCTGTCCGATCATCACCCCGAACTGGCCCGCGCCTCGGCGGCGAGCAATGCCGAGGCGGCCCGCCTGGCGTCCGAGGACCCGGCCGTCGCGGCCATCGCCAGCGAGCAGGCGGCGCAGCGCTGGGGGCTCAAGATCGTCGCGTCGGGCATCCAGGACGATCCGCACAACCGCACCCGTTTCCTGGCCATCGGCCATCTCGAGACCACGCCGTCGGGCCGCGACAAGACCAGCCTGATCCTGGCCGTGCCCAACGAAGCGGGCGCGGTCTACCGGATGCTGGCCCCGCTGGCCGAGAACGGCGTGTCGATGACCCGGTTCGAGTCCCGTCCGGCCCGCACGGGCCAGTGGGAATACTATTTCTACGTCGACATCGAAGGCCATCGCCAGGATCCCAAGGTGGCCAAGGCCCTGGTGGCGCTCCAGGCGCGCGTGGCCTTTTTCAAGGTGCTGGGGTCGTACCCGGTATCGGCTTGAGCGGAGACGTGCCCATGTCGCATCCGGATTCGGCGCGGAGAACCGCCGGTTCCCCGCGTCCGCTGGTGCCGGTGCTCGCGGTCGTGGGCGTGGGGCTGATCGGCGGTTCGTTCGCCGCCGCGCTGCGGCGGGCAGGGCAGGTCGGCGAGGTCTGGGGCGTCGGCCGCCAGGCGGCATCGCTCGAACAGGCGCGCAAGCTCGGCCTGATCGAGCGTGCGGTGTCGCTGGAAGAGGCCGCGCGCGCCGACCTGGTCCTGATGGCCGTGCCGGTGGGCGCGACGCGCTCGACGCTGGAGGGCCTGGCGCCGTACCTGGGGCCGGATACCATCGTGACCGACGCGGGCAGCACCAAGGCGGACGTGGTGCGCGCCGCGCGCGAGGCGCTGGGCGGCCGCATCGGCCAGTTCGTGCCGGGCCATCCCATCGCCGGCAGCGAGCAGAGCGGGCCGGCCGCCGCCTTTCCCGATCTGTACCGGGGCCGCACGGTCATCCTGACTCCGCTGGACGAGAATCCGCCCGCGGCCGTCAGGCTGGTCGAGCAGGCGTGGTCGACTTGCGGCGCCGAGATCCGGACCATGCGCCCGGACGAGCACGACACCGTGCTGGCGTCGGTCAGCCATGTGCCGCACCTGCTGGCCTTCGCCTATATGACCCAGGTCCTGGGTGCCGCCGATGCGGGCCTGCGGCTTGACCTGGCCGGCAGCGGATTCCGCGACTTCACCCGGATCGCCGGTGGTTCGCCCGATATGTGGCGCGACATCTTCCTGGCGAACCGCGATGCCATGATGCAGGAGACCGCCGCGGTGCGGCGGGCCCTGGATGCTTTCGAGCAGGCCATGCGCCAGGGCGATGCGGCGGGCCTGCAAGCCATGCTGGAGGCTGTGTCGACGTCCCGGCGCGCCTGGCGCGCGGGGCAGCCTTCCCCCGATACGAACGAATGACCGCCATGACCGATTCCCCCCGCCATCCGCCGTATCTCGACCTGGCCCCGGCGCGACACGCGCGGGGCGCCATCGATTTGCCGGGTTCCAAGAGCATTTCGAATCGCGTGCTGCTGCTGTCCGCGCTGGCCGAGGGCACGACCCGCCTGACCGGCTTGCTGGATTCGGACGATACCCAGGTCATGCTGGCCGCGCTGCGCAAGTTGGGAATAACGGTCACGGCGGGCCAGCGCCCCGACGAAGTCCTGGTCGAGGGCGCGCGGCGTTTTCCGGTCGGCCAGGCCGACCTGTTCATGGGCAACGCGGGCACGGCCATCCGGCCGCTGACCGCGGCCCTGGCGATGATGGGCGGCCTCTACGTGTTGCATGGCGTGCCGCGCATGCACGAACGGCCCATCGGCGACCTGGTGGATGCGCTGCGCGGGCTGGGCGCGCGCGTGGCCTACCAGGGGCGCGAGGGCTATCCGCCGTTGTCCATCGGCTGGGGTGAACCGGACCTGTCCCGGCCGGTCAGGGTCAATGGATCGGTTTCCAGCCAGTTCCTCACGGCGCTCCTGCTGGCGGCCCCGCTGGCCACCCAGGCCACCGGCCGGTCTTTCGTGGTCGAGGTCGAGGGCGAACTGATTTCCAAGCCTTACGTCGAGATGACGCTGAACCTGATGCGCCGCTTCGGCGTGACGGTCGAGCGCGACGGCTGGCTGCGCTTCACCGTGCCCGCCCAGGCGGCCTACCGGTCGCCCGGCCACATGCCGGTCGAGGGCGATGCTTCGTCGGCGTCGTATTTCCTGGCCCTGGGCGCGATAGGCGGCGGGCCGGTCCGTGTGACGGGCGTCGGCCGCGACAGCATCCAGGGCGACGTGGCGTTCGCCGATACGCTGGCGGCGATGGGCGCCGAAGTCGAGATGGGGCCGGACTGGATAGAGACGCGGGGCGTCAAGGTGGCCGATGGCGGCCGCCTGAAGGCCTTCGACGCCGATTTCAACCTGATCCCGGATGCCGCCATGACGGCCGCGGTGCTGGCCCTGTATGCGGACGGGCCGTGCCGCCTGCGCAACATCGCGAGCTGGCGGGTCAAGGAAACGGACCGCATCCACGCGATGCAGACCGAGCTGGCCAAGCTGGGGGCGACCGTGGCGGCCACGCCGGACAGCCTGACCGTGACGCCTCCCGCCACCTGGACGCCGGCCGAGATCGGGACCTGGGACGACCATCGCATGGCCATGTGCTTCTCGCTTGCCGCGTTCGGTCCCGTGGGGGTGCGCATTCTGGATCCCGGCTGCGTGAGCAAGACTTTCCCCACGTATTTCGATGTCTACGCGGGGCTGGTGGGGGCTTGAGTCCGGGGCGTGTCGCCGGCGTGCCGGCCCCGGTCCCAGAACCTGTCGAAGAAGTAATGCACCACCGTGTTGACGGCCGGTTCGATGAAGGTCACCGCGCCGCTCAGCGCCACGCTGCCGGTAATAATGTAGGTGACGCTGAACGAGGTCACGACGTGCAGGCCACCGAAGGCTAGGGTCTTGGCCATCGCCGTCTTCCTTATTGATTAGTAATGAGAATCGTTATCGAATTTTGCGCCTGTCCGTGGATTGGCGCCAATTGATCGATTCGATGAAAACGATAGGTTTCCTGAATGAATGGTCCCCGTGTTCCCATGATTGCCATCGACGGGCCGACGGCCTCGGGCAAGGGCACCATCGCGGCGCGGGTGGCGGCCCGATTGGGCTGGCACCTGCTGGATAGCGGAGCGTTGTACCGCCTGACCGCGCTGGCCTGCCTTGAGCGGGGCATCGCCGCGGACGACGCCCAGGGCGCGGCGGCCGCGGCGGCCGCCCTGGACGTACGCTTCGTCGCCGATGGCGTCTCCATGGACGGGCGCGACGTCACCGCCGACATCCGCCGCGAGGAAGTCGGGAACCTGGCTTCGCAGGTGGCGGCGCTGGCGCCGGTCCGGGCCGCGCTGCTCGACCGCCAGCGCGCGTTCCGGTGCGCGCCGGGGCTGGTGGCCGATGGCCGGGACATGGGGACGGTTGTTTTTCCGGATGCCGACCTCAAGATATTCCTGGTTGCCAGCGCCGAGGCGAGAGCCCAGCGGCGCTATAAACAGTTGATCGAAAAGGGGTTTTCGGCTAACCTCTTAACCCTTTTGCGCGATCTGGAAGCGCGCGATGCGCGCGATACGCAACGGGTGAATGCGCCCTTGGCCGCCGCCCACGACGCCCTGGTGCTCGATTCCTCCCATCTCACCATCGACCAGACGGTCGAACAGGTAATGAGCTGGTGGGGCGAGCGCTCGGGCGCATCGCGTTCCTGATCGCAGTCGCAGCAAGCAGTACAGGCCCTCAGCAATGAGGTATTGCAACTCCACCGATTGGTGTGGTGTCAGGTCGAATGTCTCGGCCGCCCCCATGAGGTGCGTAACCCGGTAACACTCAACAATGTCTTCGGTTTCCCAAGCCCCTGCCGGCGAAGAAAGCTTTGCCGCCCTGTTCGAAGAAAGCATCAAGCGCCAGGAAATGAAGTCTGGCGAAGTCATCACCGCCGAGGTGGTGCGCATCGACCATAACTTCGTCGTGGTCAATGCCGGCCTGAAGTCCGAGGCCTTGATTCCGCTCGAGGAATTCCTCGACGACAAGGGCGAGCTCGAAGTCTCCGAAGGCGATTTCGTCTCGGTGGCCATCGACGCGCTCGAAAACGGCTACGGCGACACCGTGCTGTCGCGCGACCGCGCCAAGCGCCTGGCTGCCTGGCTGCAGCTCGAGAAGGCCCTGGAATCCGGCGACCTCGTCACCGGTACCATCACCGGCAAGGTCAAGGGTGGCCTGACCGTCATGACCAACGCGATCCGTGCCTTCCTGCCGGGTTCGCTGGTCGACCTGCGTCCCGTCAAGGACACCACCCCGTACGAAGGCAAGACCCTCGAATTCAAGGTCATCAAGCTCGATCGCAAGCGCAACAACGTCGTGCTGTCGCGCCGCGCCGTGCTCGAGGCCAACATGGGCGAAGAGCGCCAGAAGCTGCTCGAGACCCTGCACGAAGGCGCGATCGTCAACGGCGTCGTCAAGAACATCACCGACTACGGTGCGTTCGTCGACCTCGGCGGCATCGACGGCCTGCTGCACATCACCGACCTGGCGTGGCGCCGTGTGCGCCACCCCTCGGAAGTCCTGTCCGTCGGCCAGGAAATCCAGGCCAAGGTCCTCAAGTTCGACCAGGAAAAGAACCGCGTCTCGCTGGGCGTCAAGCAACTGGGCGAAGACCCGTGGGTGGGCCTGGCTCGCCGCTATCCGCAAGGCACCCGCCTGTTCGGCAAGGTCACCAACCTGACCGACTACGGCGCGTTCGTCGAAGTCGAAGCCGGCATCGAGGGCCTGGTCCACGTGTCCGAAATGGACTGGACCAACAAGAACGTCGATCCCAAGAAGGTTGTCACCCTGGGCGACGAAGTGGAAGTCATGGTGCTCGAGATCGACGAAGACCGTCGCCGCATCTCGCTGGGCATGAAGCAGTGCCGTCCCAACCCGTGGGAAGAGTTCTCGATCAACCACAAGCGTGGCGACAAGGTCCGCGGCGCCATCAAGTCGATCACCGACTTCGGCGTGTTCGTCGGCCTGCCCGGTGGCATCGACGGCCTGGTGCACCTGTCCGACCTGTCCTGGAGCGAAACCGGCGAAGAAGCCGTGCGCAACTTCAAGAAGGGCGACGAGGTCGAGGCCGTGGTGCTGGGCATCGACACCGAGAAGGAACGCATCTCGCTGGGCATCAAGCAGCTGGAAGGCGATCCGTTCAACAACTTCGTGGCTACCCATGACAAGGGCGCCGTCGTCCAGGGCACCGTGAAGTCGGTCGAGGCCAAGGGCGCGGTCGTGACCCTGTCGGTCGACGTCGAAGGCTATCTGCGCGCTTCCGAGATTTCTACGGGCCGCGTGGAAGACGCCACCACGGTGCTGAAGGCCGGCGACAACATCGACGCCATGATCCTGAACATCGACCGCAAGACGCGTTCGATCCAGCTCTCGATCAAGGCCAAGGACAGCGCCGAGACGGCCGATGCCATCCAGCGCATGTCCGATGCCAGCGCTTCGTCGGGTACGACCAACCTGGGCGCCCTGCTGAAGGCCAAGCTGGACCAGCGCGAGAACGGGTGATAGGCCCATCCCCTGCGCGCTGACGCGCGCCCCGTATGGTGAGCCCCCAGCCGCTACGCGGCAGCCCCCCGAGGGGGGCCGGGGCCCGCCTTGGGGCGGCCCGGCGCCGGGCCCCGTAGGGGGCGGCACTGGCGGACCGGCGGAGCCGGATCCGCTGTGCCCCGGGGAGGGTTTGCCAGGTTGTCCGGTACGGCGTTCTAAGAGGTTTCATGAACTCAATGACGAAGTCCGAGTTGATCGCACGACTGGCGGCCCGGTATCCGCAACTGGTCGCCAAGGACGCTGACTACGCCGTCAAGACCATCCTCGATGCGATGGCCCAATCCCTCTCGGAGGGGCAGCGCATCGAGATCCGTGGTTTCGGCAGTTTTTCGTTGTCCAGGCGTCCGCCGCGTATCGGGCGCAATCCCAAGTCTGGCGAAAAGGTGCTGGTTCCCGAAAAGCGGGTTCCGCACTTCAAGGCAGGCAAGGAGTTGCGCGAGCGGGTCGACGCCCCGGTGCAAGAGCCCTCCGGGAACTGACCGGGCCGGCCTCCCCGGCCGCAGGCAAGCCCGATAACCCCGACAGTCCCAGACTGCCGGGGTTTTTTCATCTTGGGGGGTAGCGCCGCCGCGAAGTGGCAAGCGCGGGGGCGTTTTTCATATGGGCTCTTCCGCCAGCACGGTCTTTCGTTTCTTGACCACGGAAGGGTAGGCCGATATCACGATCAGCAGTCCCGCGGCGATCAGCAAGCCAAGAGAAAGCGGGCGTGAGTAGATGATGGACAGGTCGCCCTGGGACACCATCAATGCGCGCCTGAAGCTGTTTTCCAGCATCGGTCCCAGCACCATGCCCATCAGCAGGGGGACAGGCGAGACCGACAGCTTGATGAGCACGTAGCCGAGTATGCCGAACGCGCCCAGCAGGTAGATGTCGAATACCGAGGCCCGCACCGTGAAGGCGCCGACCGAGCAGAAAACCAGGATGACGGGGAACAGGATGCGGTACGGCACGCGCAGCATCTTGACCCAGATGCCGACCATGGGAAGATTCAGCACGACCAGCATCAGGTTGCCGATCCACATGGAGGCGATCAGGCCCCAGAAAACCGCGGGGTGGTTGGAAATGACCTGGGGGCCTGGCTGTATGTCCTGGATGATCATGGCGCCCAGCAGCAGGGCCATGATGGCGCTGCCTGGGATGCCCAGCGTCAGCAGCGAAATGAAATTGGTCTGCGCCGCGGCATTGTTGGCGGACTCGGGGCCGGCCACGCCTTCGATGGCGCCCTGTCCCAGTTCATCTTTGTAGCGGGACGCTTTTTTTTCCAGCGCGTAGCCGGCGAAAGATGCCATGGTCACGCCCGCGCCGGGCAGCGCGCCAAGCAGCGAGCCAATGGCCGTGCCCCGCGCAATGGCGGGAAGCATGCGGCGGATATCTTTTTTCCCTGGAATCAATTGCGTGACGTTGGCCAGCGTCGCATTCCTGTTGCGTTCACGGTTGTATTGCTCCAGGTTGATGGCGATTTCCGCTACGCCGAAGACGCCCATGGCAAGGGCGGTCAACTCGATGCCATCGTAAAGGTCGGAAATCTGTCCGGTGAAACGGTATTCGCCGGAATTGATGTCCGTGCCGACCAGGCTGAACAGCAGGCCCAGCACCATCAGGCCCAGCGACTTGTCGATGGTGTCCGAGGACAGGGCAATGGAACCGACCAGGCCAAGCACCATCAGCGAGAAATATTCGGCGGGCCCGAACAGGAAGGCGACCTCCGTCAGTGGCTCGGCCACCGTGGCGAGCAGCAGGACGCCGAAGCTGCCTGCGATGAACGAACCGATGGCTGCCGTGGCAAGCGCAACACCCGCGCGTCCCTGCCTGGCCATGGCATGGCCATCGATCATGGTGACGGCCGAGGAGGATTCCCCTGGAAGTTTTAGCAGGATGGCGGTCGTCGATCCGCCGTATTGCGCGCCGTAGTAGATGCTGGCCAGCAGGATCAAGGCTCCTGCCGGGGGCAGGCTATAGGTGATGGGAAGCAGCATGGCGACGGTCGAGATCGGCCCCAGGCCCGGCAGCAGCCCGATGAATGTTCCAATCAGGCAGCCAAGCAGCGCGTAGCCGACGTTCTGCCATGTCAGGGCGGTGGCGAATCCCAGCGCCAGATTGTCGAATAGATCCATGAAACCCTACAGTTGGAAGGCAGCGATCTGCGGCAGCACGGGGAAGGGAATGGAGAGCCCGTAGACGAAACCGCCGACATTGAGCACCACCATGACCGCCGCATTGATGAGCGTGGTCTTCCAGGTGAACTCGTGGCTGGCCAGGCTGGCCAGTATGACCAGGAGCACCAGGGCGATGACGAGCCCCAGCGGCTGCAGCGCGAGACCGAACATGACGACCGATCCAACCATCCAGGACAGCGAGCGCAGGTTCCAGGACGCGAGCCTGACGCGCACGCCCCGGATCAGCACGGCGCGCAGGACGATCCAGGCGCCGATGGCTGCCAGCAGCATGCCCAGGATGAACGGGAAGTAGCCGGGGCCCATATAGGCCAGCGTGCCCATGTCGTACCGGCTGGCGGGGGGGGGGGGGGGGGAGGGGGG